>CBCOZL010000004.1:0-158601 GCA_965114645.1 uncultured Lachnospiraceae bacterium
AAAATCTTTAATTCCTATTTTAGACGGAATGTGTGAATGGGGTGATAAAAACAGGTTATAAAACGGGGAATGAGAGGGATTCTATAGTCGCTGGCATTGTTTTTACGGTTACATAGTTTGCAGCATGACCCGCAGTACACAGCATCTTTCCTGTTTATAAATCTCCTGGCCAATCTCGATGTCACCCAGATACTTTCGCGCCGTGTGACGGATGGAGCTCAGGCCAAATCCATGCCCCTCTCCGTTTTTTGCAGTGACAGGCAGTCCGCTCTGGTCGTCTGTTACCAGTTCTCCCGTAAAGCTGTTGGCAATTTCGACTACAAACATATTCTTCATGCGGTAGGAGCAGAGGAAAATATGAGGTGCACAATGGCATTCCCGCTCTATGGATTCAATGGCGTTAGAAAGACCGTTATTCAAAATAATGCTGATGTCAAAGGCATTGATCTTACCGTCCGCCGGATAGTGAAAATCACAGGAAAAATCAATTCCCTTTTCGTCCATTTCCTTTTTGCGCTCTGAAAGAATGACATCTGTCACGGGATTGCCGCTCTGTGTTCCCGATGCAGTTTTCTGCATCTCGCAGGTAAGAGAATCCGCATATTTTTCTGCTTCCACATACTCTCCCTTTGTATAGAGCTGTTTTAGGGTCATCAGGTGATTTCCCATGTCATGACGAAGATTCCGCATATCCTTGTAGAGTTTCTCTGTTTCTGTGATATGGGATTCCAAATCCTGTATTTGTTTAGAAAATACTTCTCTGCGCTTATCTTCTTCATGCTCCTTTTTCCACTGGCGGAACACATAAACGGTAGTCAAAATGGTGATATAGCAGATTACAGGATAAAATATCATCAGGAAATCGTAAGATGTATAGGTGTCTGACAAATGTTTTCCGGAATCCCTTACATATGCGTTATTTAGAAACTGGGTGGCACCGTATGCATATATACTTGACACAGCAGGTATTAACAGGATTAAAAATTCCCGGGTTTCCATATTTTCCCGTTTTCTGCCATAGATCCGCAGAAGAAGACGGACGCATCCGTAGAGCAATAAAAAACCTGTCAAAGCATCCAGGACGCATTCTATCGCAGAAAAGCAAAACCAGAAAAGTTCCCCTTGATCTTTGAAGAGCAAAATACTAAATCGGAATGTGATATTGACGATATGAATAACAACCCGCCAGGCCTGCCAGCGCAGGCAGAAGAAGGTAATGGCAAGAAACAGCTTCTGGCTGATATAGGAACGGTCAACCAGACACATTGCAAAAAAGGCCATACAAGCGCCAAATGAGTAAGCAGCTACGGAAGGGATGAATAAGGGCATGTAGTTTAAAATGATCATGGTACAGAAGTATACGATTCCAATTTTCCACATTCCTGACTTTGGCGGGAAAAAAGGTTTTATCCAGTATACCAGACAGTAAGCCGACAGCAGCGTGGTACTAAGGAAATAAAGTTCGGATGATATTTTATAGTATAGCTCAAAATCGTTCACTTATAGGCTCCTTTGCTTCGGTTTCGGTTGATATACTGCATATATTGCTTCACAAATCCGGCAAACTGCTTTTTAGATACAGGAACAGATCCCTTATTCAGCCAGATTGTGGTCGCATTGTATCTTTCCACATATTTCAGATTTACCAGATAAGCCCGGTGGGTGCGGTAGAAGTCCATTCCAGTCTGCCTGCAAAGATCTGTCAGTTTTCCGTAGTATTCGATTTCGCCGTTTGTGGTGTGCAGTATGATCTTTCGGTTAAATACTTCCGCGTAAATGATATCTGCAAGCAGTACCTTAGTGGAAAGGCTGCCCCGCTTGACGAGAATTGCCAAAGGCTGGGTCTGATCCTTTCGCTGGTTTTCATCTGCCGGATATCGAGTCTGTTCCTGCTGCGCTGGAATCTGTTTTTTTTCCTGTTTATTAAATTGTTGTAATGCTTTGTCGAGTACCTCACCCAGCTTTTCGTCTTCAAAAGGTTTTACCAGATAATGAAAAGCGTTTACATCGAAAGCTTCGTAGACATATTCCGATAATGCTGTCACAAATATCAGGATCATATCCTGATTTTTACGACGCAGTTCTCTGGCGGTCTGCATCCCGTTTTTGCCAGGCATCTGGATATCCAGAAAAAGAATGTCAGGGATTTTCTCATCAGGCAGGGCAAGCAGTCCGTCTCCTGTTTCAATGTCGTAAATCTGACAAATAAATTCGGAATTTTTACAATGTTTATCAATTTTTTGCCGCAGTATCTCACGCACAGCTTTTTCATCGTCACATATAGCAATTTTCACTGTTTTCATGTGCTTTTCTCCATTTATCATAAAATAAGTATACATGATATTTCCTAAGATGCCCCTTCTTTTCCTAAAAAATGTTGTGAATGGACTAAATTTTGGTGTCAACGAAAAAAAAAGGCGGCCGAGAAGTAAGGCGTTGGTTTTTATAAGCGTGTAAGCAGGATTTAGCTGTGTATTGTTACACATTTTCTGCAATATATGTTACACTGAATCTGTATATAGAACGTCCTCGAGAGGCGGACGTAATTTTTTAAAAGAGTGTAAAGGGTAAAAGAAATGGCTGATATGGATGATGGAAAAGTAATTTTGAAGAAGATTGTGATTGCGGATACAGAGGAGGAAGATACAATATCCAGGAAAGAAGCGGCGGCGCCCGCTCTTTCAGAAGATGTCAGAATGCTGGTCACAAGCATGATTCATCAGGATGGAAAGGCTTTCGCAAGAGTTTCTTTTCTGCGGGACAGGGACTGGGCGGAAGGGATTGTGCCGGGCGGCCGGATTGAAAAATCGGAAGGGTTCAGCGGGGAAGAGATTGAGAAGCTGGAGGCCTATCTTGCAGGAGAGCAGGAGATGATTTTACAGCAGGCAAAGGGTGTAAATCCCATTAGAAATTTATTTCGCTAAGGGCCGCCTGCTGATGGGTGCGGATTGAATGACAGCATGGAGGAAATACATATGATATTCGGGGATTTTTCAGATTGGACAACACAGAATCTTATCATAAGAATCATTGCATCTATGATTCTCGGCGGCATTATTGGTCTGGACCGGGGAATGAAACACCGGGGCGCGGGCACGAAGACGATGACTGTAGTCTGTCTGGGCGCCACGCTGGTGATGTTGACGGAGCAGTATATCCAGATCCATTTTCCGGGCCTTGCCAATATGGACCGTATGGCGGCGCAGGTCATAAGCGGCGTCGGTTTTCTCGGGGTAGGCACGATTATCATTTCCAATCATCGTGTGAGGGGATTAACGACAGCGGCTACTCTCTGGGCCAGCGCCACGATCGGGCTGGCGGTAGGAATCGGATTTGTGGAAGGCGGCGTTCTGATTACTCTTGTCATGCTGTTTTCCCTGCATGTGCTTCCTTTCGTGGAGCGTTTTGCCACCAGAAACTCCCGCTATTGCAATGTCATCATTGATCTGGAAGAAAGCCGGTATCTGCATGTGATTATCCAGGATTTGAAAGCGGCTGATATTTCTGTGGATTCTATGGAGATCAGCACTTCCAAAATTGGGGACAGTATTTCGGCATATTTGATTCTGCATACCAAAAAAGCCATAGAAAAAACGGAAATTTATGAAATTATCACAAAGTCGGACAAGGTGGAGTCGGTGGATTTTCTGTGATATGACTTTGCTTTATTGAATTATGGAATCTGATAACGGAAGGAAGCGAATAAATGCCATCAAAGACATTTTTATGGATTGAAGATAGAAAAGATAAAGCGAGTTACAGGTTTTGGGAAAGCCTTTTGAAAGAATTGTGTCCTGATGTTGAAGTGGTGAGTAAAAAGAATAACAGTGAGCTTGTGAAAGCAGTTATGAATTTAGATGACACGAACAATCAATATGTGATTGTATTTGATCATTCTTTTGATAATCTGCAGGTGGTGATGGAGCTAAAATTATTGAGTCATTATGCAGATCAAAAGGAAAACGTTACAATGATAGATATCATATGTTTTGAGTATATTTTGCTGGAATTTAAAAATTTAATTAATTGGATTTATGAAGCTGACGATGAATATCTGGAGAAGAGGGCAGGCGCAATAGCAGCAAGAGAAAAATTAATTAATTCTATCAATAATGGTATGATGAATTATAAAGATATAAAAGAGATTGTTGCATATATAAAACATACTGGTGAATACAATATAGAACAGCTTGCAACAAAGCTTTTATTTGATTTGACCAGAAATACAGGATTCGAGGTTTCGAAGGGCAGTATCGGAGATTGCTGGATAAAATCGTGTTGTGAATGGACTGATCGGGAAGAAAATGATGTATGTGGTTTGGATCATAACAGATTATCCATATATGATAAAATGAAAAATATATATGAAGGGACATGTCTGAAAGAACAATTCCTCACAGCAGGATTGGAGGTGTCGTTATGATTACGATTTTTAAGGACAGACAGGATATTCCAAAGACTATGGAATATGTAGAGTTAAATGATTTATTTTTCAATCAAAATACAGCAATGATGATAGATGGACAGGCAGAAAAAATTATTGAAATCATTGACGATGCAAAGTTAATTAGTAAATACAAGATCAAGTCAAGATTTAATGATGTCGCAATAGACATTGATAAGCTTTCAGCAGGATGCAAAACTGTATTGAATGTCATGTATTATCCAGACAAGGTATTTTGTCTCAAGGAATGTGGTAATAATGCATTAGAGGTGCTATATGGATTTGAAAAAGGAAATGTCTGCAGTGAATATGCATTGATTCCGTTTGGTATGGATTCTGTCATGGTACAAGGGAAAACTGATAGAATGGTTATAAGTGATTATGAAACATTAAAGGAGTGGTGGGATAATGAGAAGTAAGCCGATTGTAATGGAACATTTTTCTACAGTTCATTCCTCCTTTGTTGTGGATTTTGCATTTAAGAATAACATAACAGTATTGATGGGAGATTCTGGAATAGGGAAAACGGCGGCATTTTCATTTATCAGAGAATGCATGGCCGTTAACCCTCAAATCTTATGTTTGAATTATCTGGATTATCAGAAAGACATTAAAGAAATTATCTGTAAAGTGGAAGGAAAACTGATTGTAGTTGATAATGCAGATATTTTGTTAAATGATGATACGAGAAAATATATTTCTCTTGATGATAAGAACCAGTATCTAATCATCGGCAGAAATCCTAAAAATTTTTTTACCACCAAAGAAAATCTGTTTGAATTGGTGAGCGAAAAGATCGGTGAGCAGACAAAATTTAAAATAAAAGAATATCTATAAAAATCGAAAATCTACTGTATTATCAGCCCCACCGGGCAATGATCAGATCCCATCACTTCACTGTAAATCATGGCGTCTTCCAGTCTGTCTTTTAGGGATGCGGAGGTGAGGAAGTAGTCGATACGCCATCCCGCATTTTTTGCCCGCGCGCTGAAGCGGTAAGACCACCACGAATAAACGCCTTCCAGATCAGGATAAAAATGGCGGAAAGTGTCAATAAATCCTGCCTCGACAAGAGCCGTGAATTTCCCGCGCTCCTCGTCCGTGAATCCGGCATTTTTACGGTTGGATTTGGGATTCTTTAAGTCGATTTCTTTATGTGCCACATTCAGGTCGCCGCAGAAGATGACAGGTTTGGTCTCTTCCAGTTTTTTCAGATAGGATAGAAAATCATCCTCCCATTTCATGCGGTAATCCAGGCGCGCCAGTTCATTTTGGGAATTGGGCGTATAAACGGTAACAAAATAGAAATCTGGATATTCCAAGGTAAGCACGCGGCCCTCATGGTCGTGCTCCTCCATACCAATGCCGCAAGTCACCCGAAGGGCTTCCTCCTTTGCAAAAATGGCGGTGCCGGAGTAGCCTTTCTTTTCGGCATAATTCCAGTATTGATGATAACCCGGCAGTTCGAGGTCAATCTGCCCCGCCTGCAGCTTGGTTTCCTGTAAGCAGAAAATATCCGCGTCCGCTTCCTTGAAAAAATCTAAAAATCCCTTTCCCACGCAGGCTCTTAATCCGTTCACATTCCAGGAAATAAATTTCATTGTCTGTCCGATTCCTTTCTGTTGTAACATTTGATTGTTAATTTTTATAGTATTTAAGGATTTCCTTCTCCACAATCTCATCCGATAATGCGCGCATACCGTCCAGCCGCTCTTCATAATTGTCTTCCGTCAGCCGCTCTTCTCCCTTGGCAAGCTTATCATAAACCCAATAATTAATATCCTTGGAGAAGTGGATCATGTCCATATAAAGATCCAGATTCGTAATGATCTCTTTGGTATCCTGGTAATAATAAATTTCTACATTATCGTAGGCAAGCAGTGCCTTTATTGCCTGTTTCTCATTGTAAATTACGGAATCAAGTTCTCCCGTCCGATAGGCGTTATCCCACCAGAGCATAGAGTAGGGGGAGAAGAAAAATTTGAAAGTGGTGTCCGGGTGGGCCTCCACCGTTTCCGTGAGAAGGGCAATATTTTTTGCGAGTGCCTCCGCGTTTACAGTTTCCGCCTGCATCTTTGCAACAGAAGGTTTTCTGGCATACATACCCGTGGCCAGATCCGCTCCGAAATATTTCCACTGTGCCCAGTTGTAGGAATCGCCCTCGTCATAATCTCCAATGAAGGAAAAGGCAAGCATATAGGGCAGTTTTTCCATCAGCACATCCTTGTTCAAGGTATATTGATAATCATTGAAATGGTTCTTGTCATAGAGATACATCGGACAGCCCGTGGAAACATAGGTGGGTTCGTCGCTGGCGGAGAGGGAGGAAGGATCTATGTTGTAAAAGACATAGTCCATCTCATGGTTCTCGTAAGCGATATCCAAAAGCACCTTCAAATCTGCTGTGGCGCCATAGGAACGGATTGCTTTGATGGTCTGGCAGTCAAAACCTTCGTCAAACCAGCCATTGTTATAATTTTCACAAACTGAGGAACCCACGATCAGCGCATTGTAATCAAAGTTTCTGAGAGTGCCTACGCACTGGTATTCCTTGTCCGTCAGCACTGCCTTTAATCCGGGCAGGGGTTTGTGATACTGGTAAAACGGGTCAAAAAGCACAACCGCGCCGATGACTGCCGCGAGCAGAATAAGCGCTCTTATAAAAAACGATCGGATAAATTGTTTGTCTGAACTCATTTTTATGCCTTTCTATGGTCTGGCTGTGGCAGACTGCTGCTAAAAATTGAAGTATAAAAAGGTACTCACCTGCGACAGGGAAATCACGCACCAGATAAATAAAATGCTGATTCCCCAGCATCTGCCGGAGGTCAGTTCGTTGTGGGTAGCGCGTTCGTAGGCATTTTTGTGGAAAATCAGATAAAATGCCAGAACAAACAGGAGAAGCATAACGAACAGGTAAAGGTAATTCACCGCTGCCGGAGCGGCCAGCTCCAGAGCCTGTCTGAGCACATATATTTCCGAAATGTCAAGCTGGGCGGCAATTTCGAAAAGTTTGCCGTTCCATTGCAGGGATAGAAGGTTTTTGAAAAGCTGTCCCGCCGCCAGCATACTGCTGCTCCTGAAAAAGAAAAGCGAGAGATTAAAAAGCGTAAAGGTAATGATCCATCCGAGGGGCGCGGGGATGTGAAAGCGGGAAGGGCGTTTTTCTTCCCTGCCGCGAATGCCCACAATACCAAGGCTGTCCAATACCACAAGCAGTCCCTGCATTGCGCCCCAGGCCACATAAGTCCATGCCGCCCCGTGCCAGAGTCCGCTCAGCAGAAAGACAAGGAAAGTATTGAGGAGCATGCGCACCTTTCCCTTCCGGCTACCTCCCAGCGGAATATATACATAAGTGATGAAAAAACGCGACAGCGTAATGTGCCACCGCTGCCAAAATTCCTTGATGCTGCAGGAACGGTAGGGAGAATCGAAGTTTAAGGGCAGTTCCACATGGAACATTCTGCCCAGGCCGATTGCCATATCAGAATAACCGCTGAAATCAAAATACAGTTCAAAGCTGTAAGCGAGAATCACAATAACGGTGGACACCGCGTCCAGTGAAAAAGTCTGCGCAAAGCCAAAGTTTGCCATCAGACCAAAGGTGTCCGCCAGCAACACTTTTTTGGCAAGTCCCAGAACAAACAGATAAATGCCGCGGGAGAAGGAAGCGCTGTCAAAACGGCGGTTCGCCGGGTCTTCAAACTGTGGAATGATTTCACTGTGCAGCACAATGGGTCCCGCAATCAACTGTGGGAAAAAGGTCACAAAAGTCAGATAGTTGATAAAATCGTAGTGTCTGCATCTGCCGAGAGCCCGGTCAATGATGAAAGACATCTGCTGGAAGGTAAAGAAACTGATACCCAGGGGCAGCAGAATGTGTTTTAGATTGAAATCTGCGTGAAAGGCCAGGTTAATATTTTCGATAAAGAAGTCATAATATTTGAAATAAAATAAAATGCCAAGGTTCAGAATCAGCCCGGCCAGAAGGCCGATTTTGCCGGATGCCTTGGATAGCTGCTTTTTTTGTGCCCACGCCAGACCGAGACTCAGCAGATAGTTCAGTCCGATACTGCACAGGATAATGGCCAGATAACTGACATTGAAATAGGCGTAAAACCACAGGGACATGGCGGACAGAAAGAAGCCTGCCAGCTTATAGCGTCCGAGTCTGTTCAGTCCGTACCACCCGATCAGCGCAATGGGAAGGAATATGAAAATAAAAATATAGGAATTAAACAGCATATAATCACAAAATTCCTCTCTGAAAAATACATAATTTTGTAAAACAGGTAAAAAATAAGAGTGCACAGCAGGACAGTCCCTGTTTCTGCTATAGTATAGCAAATCCGGCTTAGGCTTACAAGTCGTGGCGCTGTCATTGCCCCGGACATCAAAAACGGAGGATTCGATGAAAAATAGTATATGTAAAATAAAGATATTCATGTTAATCTGTAGTCTTATTCTTTTATGCGGATGCGGTGAGAAAAAATTGGCGGAAGAGGATCTGGTAGATGGCCGGGAAATGGCCGGACAACAGAATATGGAGGAAGTAGAAGCGGGAAACTTTCCACTTTTTTGGGAGAGTACGGGTGAGGGAGAGCGGCAGTTTTATACCCTGCCCGAATTGGAGGAGGAAGTGAAAGAGCTTCTCGGGGATAATTACTGGCCGGAAGTCAATCTGTCCGCAGCAGAATTGGAAAAGCTGACAGGAATCACGGAGGATATGTATGTAGATTTTCTGGCGGAGCGGCAGATTCTTGATGCGCACATAGATACTCTGATTATCATTCACGCGAAAGATGATTATGTGGGAACAATTGAACAGGCGATTGAGACTTACCGCAGCGGCCTCATAGAGCAGAACAAAAATTATCCGCAAAATCTGAGTAAAGCCCGGGCTTCCCGCATTGAGACGATTAATGACTATATTTGTTTCGTCCAGCTGGGGGCGGACACTACCGCGCTGGCAGACCGGGGGAATGAGGCGGTGATGGCACATTGCCTGGAGGAGAATGAGAAGGCGTTGTATGTGCTGGAACAGGCAATTTTGCAGTAATTTATTGATGTAAAATCCGGCGTACACAGTCACTATTTGTTGTTTTGTGTCTGTCGGGTTCTTGTCTGCCTGCCTTGAATGTCATATAATAACAGAGAGAACAGGCTGGCTGCAGCGGACGGATTTGCCAGCAATGGAAATCTGGGAGCAAATTCATGGACATACAGTACATAAAATTGACCGAAAAAGAACTGGATACCTTCATAGAAATGAGAATCTGCCAGCTACGGGAGGAAGGGGCAACTGAGGAAATAGATTTAAAGCCCGCCTTATCGGACTATTACCGAAGGCATATGGCTGACGGCACGTTTGTTTCCTGGCTGGCTGTTGACGGGGATAAGATCGTTGGCACAAGTGGGATGTCCTTTGTCGAAAAGCCTCCCTATTTCAGTTGTCCCAACGGGAAAATCGGTATTCTTTCCAGCATGTATACTTCTGACGAATACCGCAGACAGGGCATTGCGAAAGCTCTGCTGACGCGCGTGGTGGAGGAAGCGAGGGTGTATGGCTGCGGCTGTGTGCAGATTACGGCCTCGGATATGGGAGTGCTTTTGTACACGGATTTCGGGTTTGTAAAGAACGGGAACTTTATGCAGTATAAGTTCTGAAAGCAGGTATTGACAATAAAAAGTTTTGATATGGGGGATTTTTTGGGCAGCCCAGACAGTAACTGAAAAATAGGAAAAAGGCAGAATGGAGTATCATATGCAGGATTTTATCAGAATTTCTAAATATGCGGGAATGCGTAACGATCTGGCCCAGGCCGGGGGCGGCAACACCTCCGTAAAGCTCGATGGACAGATTATGCTGGTGAAAAGCTCTGGATTTCAGCTTGCGGATGTGAACGAGAACACCGGGTATTCTAAAATAGACTACCGTCTGATAGAAGAATATTTTAAAGAGAATATACAGGCGGGCGGGCAGTCCGTACTGACGGAAGACGCGGGGAACGCGCTCCTTGCAAAGGCGCAGATGGCAGGCGGCCGCGCTTCTATCGAGACATTTCTTCACGCGGTGACAGGAAAGTATACACTGCACTCACACCCGACGCTGGTGAACGTGATGACAGCAAGGGCAGGAGGCATGGACGCGCTGTGCACACTTTTTCCCGAAGCAGTATTTGTTCCTTACAGGAAACCGGGGGCAGCCCTTGCAGAGACGTATTATAGGCTGTATCAGGAACAGAGAGAGCGGGGAGCGGACGGATCGGTGATTTTTCTGGCGAATCACGGGCTCGTAGTGAGCGGCAGTTCGGCGGAAACGGTAATTGACCGGACGGAGGAGGTACTGGAAAAGATTGCGGGGTATCTGCAGGTTTCCTACGAGGCGTATCCAAACGCGACAAAGCTGTGGGATGCTTTTTGCGAAATTCCGGCGGTGGCTGACAGAATTGTTTACTTATCCGAAAACCGTTTCCTCTTCCCGGAGACGGCGGAAGGGACGGTTCTGGAGGCGGAAAAATGGAATCATGCCTTCTGCCCGGACTGCATCGTCTATGGGTCGAAAAAGCCGCTGTTTCTGGCGGATGATTTCAAAGCGGCAGAGATTGCTGTGTACATAGAGAAAAACGGCATACCGGCGATGATCCGTTATAAAGGGCGTTTTTATATTCTGGCTGAGAGTGTGAAAAAGGCGCAGGAGATTGAGAATGTGATGAGTTTTGCAGCACAGGTGCAGGCGGCGAACCGCGGCCATGAAATGCATTATCTGAGCGAAGGGCAGCAGGACGCACTTTTAAACTGGGATGCGGAGAAGTACCGCAGGAAACTGTGAGCTGCGGCGGTTGGAACGAAAGAGAATGTGTGATGGCGCATAGGCGTAGATTTTCAGATGGGGGATGAAAAGTATGAACATTATCATACCTATGACGGGCTACGGTTCCCGTTTTGTGGCGGCAGGTTATAGAGAACTGAAACCTTTTATTCCAGTGATGGGAAAGCCGGTCATTGAATGGATTGTGAAGGACATGTACCCGGCTGATGTGCATTTCATTTTTGTGTGCCGGGGAGAACACCTGCAAAAAGACCCTTCCATGAAAGAAAGACTGCTCGCTCTTGCGCCGGGAGCTATTGTTGTAGCAATAGACGACTGGGTGAAAAAGGGGCCTGTGTACGATGTGCTCCGGGCATACAGGACTTTGTGCGCGGCGCAGGATCATGGGGAAGCGAGTGAAAATAACGATGGTGTGCGGATTGAGGAAAATGTGTCAGCGGAAGACTTTCATAAAGAGGACGGCTGTATCATCAATTACTGTGATTTTTATATGACATGGGATTTTCATGGCTTTGCAAAGGAGGCGAAAGCGCGTGACTGCGACGGCGCGGTGCCGTGTTATACAGGATTTCACCCGAATCTTCTGCCGCAGAAAAATTTCTATGCGTCCTGTCTGACGGATGAGGAAGATCATTTAATAGAAATACGGGAAAAGTATTCCTTTGAGAAGGATAAGACAAAGGCGAAACATTCGCCCGGCGTCTATTATTTTAAAAACGGCCCGGTTATGGAAAAATACTGTCAGATTCTGACGGAGCATGAGGAATGTGCCATCAACGGTGAGTATTATGCGAGCCTTCCCTACAATTTTATGGTGAAAGACGGGCTTAAGGTGTGGGTGCCCACGAATGTGGATTACTTCTGCCAGTGGGGGACGCCGGAGGATCTGCGGGAGTTTGTGTATTGGACAGATCTGCTGACTGGTAAGAGTTTGCCGGAAGAGGCAGAGAAACGGAGCCAAAGTGCGGAAAATAAGGTTCTGATTCCAATGGCAGGCGCGGGACAGCGTTTTGCCGATGCGGGTTACCGTGTACATAAACCGGCCATTCCTACGTTTGACCGAAAGGACGGGACTAAGAAGCCTATGGTGGTCTGCGCAACAAAGGATCTGCCCGGGGTTTCTGAGGATGGAAGCAATGTGATCTATGTGGACCGCACGTTCCACCGGGAGGACGGCGTGGAGGACGCCATCAGGAAGTATTATGAAAAGGCGCAGTTTATCACAATTGACAGTCTCACGGAGGGGCAGGCCTGCACCTGCATGCTGGCAGAAAAATATTTGAACCCGGAGGAGGAGCTTCTGATCGCGGGCTGCGACAACGGGATGGATATTGACCAGGCGGCATTTGAGGAGAGGAAGCAGGCATGTGACTGTATTGTCTTCACTTACAGCCACAATGAGGCGGTACTGCAAAATCCCAATGCCTATGGCTGGATGCTCACCGATGAGGAGGGAACGATCACGGGCACGTCCATCAAAAAGGCGATTTCCGAAACACCTATGGAAGATCCGGCGGTGGTGGCAACCTTCTGGTTTAAGAAGGCGAAAGTCTTTTTGGAGGCCACGGAGAAAATGATCCGGGAGAATGACAGGATAAATGGGGAATTCTATGTAGACCAGACGGTAAAACATGTGTTAGACTTAGGGTATCGCGCAAAGATTTTTGACATTGACCGTTATGTGGGCTGGGGGACGCCTGCGGATTATGAAGATTACCAGAATATTTATGCCTATTTCAGGGCGTTTCTTGAACGGGAAGGTCTGATGCTCGTCAATAAGCAGTAATCTGAAATGATGTAATACAGAAGGATATGGGCTGTAAGATGTTACATACGCTCGACATGGAGAAAAACTATCAAAAGTACCTAAAAGCTGCCATTCTTGTGGGAGTCTTGTTTAAGTTACTTTTGATGGGGCTTTTTTCTTCCGATTATCAGGATCAGATGTTCATTCCTTTTGTTGATCTTTTTTTAAACGGGGAAAATCCGTATCAGGTTTATTATGACAATGGACTGCTCCCCTCGTTTCCCTATCCGCCTGTCATGCTTCTGGTGGAGTGCATCGGCGGTGTTTTTGTCACCTTTTTTGGCGGCATGCCGGTATTTTTCCAAAATCTGGTATTCAAGCTGCCTATTCTTCTTGCGGATCTTCTCGGCCTATATTATCTGTTTTGCATTTCCAGAGATAAGAGAAAATACATATTAGCTTTGTACTTTTTATCACCGATTATTTTGTATGCGTCTTACATGCATGGACAGCTTGATCTGATTCCTACTGTATTTTTGGTGGGAGCGGTTTATTATCTGAGTGATATGGGTCTGGCGGCGAAAAGAGAGCGGGCATATGAGTGGCGGTTTACTCTTTTTCTCACGCTCGCCCTTGCCTCTAAGCTTCACATTGCGGCGGCGCTGCCTCTCTTTTTTCTCTACATTTATAAGAGAAAAGGCTGGAAAAAGGCCGTATGCATGACAGGGATTCCTGTTGTTTTGACGGTGGCAGCAGTGCTTCCTTTCTGGGGCAGCGGTTTTGTCAACATGGTACTGCTAAACAGAGAGCAGCAGGCAGTTAACAGGGTGTATCTCGATTATGGGAATGCGCATCTGCTTCTGACTGTGCTGGTTTTGCTTTTTCTCTATTTCCAGGCCTTTCAGGTTAACCAGATGAACAGGGATCTTTTGATCAGTATGACGGGGCTTCTGTTTTCGGTATTTCTCGCCTTTGTTCCGGCGATGCCGGCATGGTTTATCTGGATTGTGCCGTTTTTTATGCTGTATCTGGCGAGACAGAGCGAGAACCGTGGGAAGATGGTTCTGGTCTACGGTGGATTTAATGTGTTATATCTTTTGTATTATGTCTTTTTCCATACCACACAGTTTGTAGATCTGTATTTTCTTGGCAGCAGTCTTGCCTTTTTAAAGCGGACTGATGAGGGAGTCAGAGATGTCGTCTTTTCGCTGATGGTTGGCGTTTTTCTGATTCTGGTAATCTGCATGTATCTTTACGGTGTGGGCAGCAATTCCTATTACCGCAGAAGGAACCGCCCCTTTACCATAGGGATCGCCGGGGACAGCGGCGCGGGAAAAACCAGACTCCTGCAAATATTGGAGGCGCTTTTGTCGAAGGAGCGGGTGCTTGCGCTGGAGGGGGACGGCGACCACAAATGGGAGAGGGGCGATCGGAACTGGGAGGAAATAACACATCTGAATCCACGGGCAAACTACCTCTACAGACAGGCGGAGGATTTGAAGGTGTTACGAGGAAATAATACGATAAAACGTGTAGATTACGACCATGAAACGGGTACTTTTACGCGGAAGAGAAGGCTGTCGCCAAAACCCTATGTCGTTTTATGTGGTCTGCATTCCCTGTATCTGCCGCAGATGAGGCAGGTGCTTGACATGAAAGTGTATCTGGACACGGACGATGCACTGCGCTGTCACTGGAAGCTGTGCAGGGATCAGGGTGAGCGGGGACATGACCGGGCCGCGGTTCTCGAGCAGATCAGAGCCAGGCATAAGGACGCTGAGAAATATATTTACCCACAGAAGCAGTATGCCGATCTGGTGATACGTTATTTTGATGAGACGCTCTTAAAAAACCCGGAGAAGGCCGGAAAAATGCAGGAGATTTCGCTGAATGTGGAGTTTGTGCTTGACGCGGGGATTAATGTGGAACCCTTGCTTTCGCTTTTGCGTGACCGCGGCGTTCCGGGGGAGCTGTCCTATGATGATCTTCTGCATCAGAAAGTTTCTTTCCGCGGGGAGGATCTGGATGCGGGCAGAGGCGTCTGGGCGAAAACAGCGGCGGCAGTGATTCCGCAGATAGAGGATCTGACGGGCGGCCGTATTCTCTGGGAAGAGGGTGCCGGTGGACTGGTACAGTTAATGCTTCTTCTTGTAATCGGTGAGATTATGAAGAGGGATTAAAATAAAGAAATGGTAGAAGATGAGAGGGAAAACGGATGATTAAGGCAGTAATTTTTGATCTGGATGACACTTTGTATGATTACAAAGCGCTGGAGCGGGCCGCCTTTGAGTGCGTGGGAGGGCTTGTGCGTGAGCGGCTCGGCGTGAGTGTGGAGCAGTATGAGGAGGCATTTATGCGGGCCAGACAGGCGACCAAGGACATGCTCGGTGAGACGGCCACCTCCCACAGCAGAATGTTGTATTTTCAAAAAACCCTGGAATATCTGGACATCAGGCCGCTGTATCTGGCCCTTGAAATGTATGAGACTTACTGGGGATTTTTTCTGGACAATATGCTCCTGTATCCCGGGGCAAGAGAGCTTTTGGAAGCTCTGCATGAGAAATATATCCGCGTGGGTGTCTGCACGGATCTGCTGGCCCATATCCAGCACAGGAAACTGCGCCGGCTGGGAATGATGGATGACGTGGATTGTATGGTGACAAGTGAGGAGGCAGGTGTGGAGAAACCGTCTCCGGGAATTTTTCAGCTCTGCCTTGAGAAGCTTCGGATTCCGGCTGAAGAAGTCTGCTTCATTGGGGACAATCTGGAGAGGGATGTGATAGGTGCAATGGCGGCAGGCCTGCAGGCGGTCTGGTTTCACCCGGAGAGAAAAGATTGTGCGCAGGAGGAGACGGCCCAGGATGATATTGACGTTGTGTCAAACTATGAGGAGCTGTATCAACTGTTGGCAGGCCGAATTGAGGGCGGCTTATAATGTGTAAAGCTTTGTCAGACGGGCGGATTGTGTGTGGGAAAGAGAGGAACGCATGAAACTTTCAATTGTAGTTCCATGTTATAATGAGGAAGAGAATATACCGCTTCTTTTGAAGCGGTTTGAGGAAGTGATAAAGCGGGATGATATGGAGGTCATTCTGGTGGACAACGGATCCACGGATGGAAGCGCGCGGGTTCTGAGTGAGCTGGTTCCTGGTTATGCTTTTGCCAGAACGGTGTCTATTGAGGTAAACCAGGGCTACGGCTACGGGATCTTACAGGGATTGAAGGAATGCCGGGGGGAATACATCGGCTGGACTCATGCGGATCTGCAGACAGATCCCGGGGATATTGTGCGGGCCCTGGAGCTGATCGAAAAGGAGAGAGGGCTTGTCTTCGTGAAAGGGAATAGAAAAGGCAGGCCGCTCTTTGATGTATTTTTTACTGTGGGTATGAGTGTGTTTGAAACTTGTTACCTGCGTGAGAAGCTGTATGATATCAACGCCCAGCCCAATATTTTCCCGAAGGTTTTTTATGACGAATGGCAGGAGCCGCCCCACGATTTTTCGCTGGATCTGTACGCGCTGTATATGGCCAGAAAAAAGGGTTTGAAGGTATTGCGGTTTCCTGTGATTTTTCCCGAGAGAGTGCACGGCACATCGAAATGGAATACGGGGCTTGCGTCCAAGTGGAAGTTTATCAGACGGACCATAGATTTCAGCGTGAAACTGAAGAAAAGCGGGAGTCTGCAAAATTGAGAAGAGCCTGTAAGAAAAGGCGAGGGGGAAACAATGTCTACAGAATACATAGCACACAGAATTAACACGAAAGAAGAACTTTTAAAGCTGCCGGAGGAATACGGGGTTGAACTGGATCTGCGGGATGATCTCAACGGGCGGATTTATATCTGCCACAATCCTTTTGAGCCGGGAGAAGATTTCGAGGAATACTGTAAGGTATATCATCACGGTACCATGATCTTAAACATCAAGAGTGAGCGCATTGAGCATAAGGCGCTGGAATATATGGAAAAATATCAGATCAAAAATTATTTTTTCCTGGATTCCTCTTTTCCGATGATCAAGCTGCTCACGGATATGGGCGTGAAGCAGGTGGCGCTGCGTTTCAGCGAACTGGAGGGACTGGATACCATCCGCAATATGGCGGGGCGGGCAGAGTGGGTCTGGGTGGATTGTTTTACAAAGGTGCCTATCGACAGGGAAAGTTTTGCGCAGTTAAAGGCGCTTGGCTATAAGCTCTGTTTTGTATCCCCTGAGCTGGAAGGGCAGGAGGAGAAGATTTCCGAATATAAGAAGTATATAGAGGAGCAGGGCATTATTTTTGACGCTGTGTGCACCAAGAGTTATCATATTAAGGATTGGATGCAGGTTTAAGGTTTTGGCATGGAGGAAGGGATGTTTCGATTACAAAAAGAATGGCAGAAGAAGGCCGGTATGGCGGCGGCAGTTTTATTCACGCTGGCGGCTGGCCTGCTTCTATTTTACAGACACTGGCAGTTTGAACTGCCCTTATATCCGAATGTGGATGAACAGCTTTCGCTGGGCTGTATTTATGAACTGCTGGGCCAGCATCTCTATGCGGGAGACATCTATGTGCTCGACTTTTTCCGCTACCCTCATCTGACCTTTTACTATGCGGCAGCTGGCGCGCGCGTTCTGGGTAAATTTCTTGCCGGTGTGGACACTGTGGTGGTTTTGCGTTATGTGATCTGTGCCACGGCGCTTCTCTCAAACGTATGTATCTATTTTAGCATCAAGATTATAACGGGAAATCGCAAGTATGCGTATCTTGGTTTCCTTTTATCTGTGTTTTCCCTGTATGGCTATGCTTATCTGTATTACACGGGGCCGGACACACTCCTGTACGCGGTTGCCAATCTCATTGTGCTTCTGGGCTGTCTGATCTGGCGGGAGAGGGACGAGGAGAGGGCCGTTTATCTCTGGTACCCGATGCTTGCGGTATGTATCGGTCTCGCGATGGCGGCTAAGTATCACGGCGTTGTTTTCGGGGTATTCTGGCTGGCTCTGCATATCGGGAAAAAATACTGGAAGCGGCACAGGAACAATTATCTCTTTTTCCTGGACTGTATCGTGCTGGCGCTGACCTTTGCGCTCTGCAACTACTCGCTTTTCTTTCATTTTAAGACTTTTATCGGGGATAATCTGTACAATCTGAACCACTATGCATGGGGGCATCCCGGCATCGAGCATAACCTGCCGTTTCTCGGGTATCTGGAGGCGTATGCGCTGTCTTCTTATGGGATTTTCGGCGGTCTGCTGCTTCTTTTGGGACTTGTGTATGTGATGCGGAGAAAAGAGTGGGGAGAGCTGGTTATCTTTTCTCTGATGCCGCTCATTATTTTAGTGCTTTTGTCGAAGTATCGTATTGTTCTCGGCAGAAATATGTCCCTCGTGCTGCCTTTTTCTTTCCTGTTTATGAGTTACGGGCTGATGGAGATGGAGACGCTTTTGGAGAGATGGAAGAAAAAGCATGGTACAAAGGAACAGAGGAAATCTTCGGGGAAAGCGGCCAAAAGGCGTGTGGCGTGGAATATCGGCTGGACAGCGGCAGCTGTTGCGGCGGTTTTGGTATTTTGCAATGCAGTCACGGTTCTTGGAAATTACCGCTATGATCTGACTTACGATCATGCGGCGGCCTATATTGAGGAAAAGATACCTGCCGGCGCAAAGATTTACAGTACGTCCTACATGCCGGTTATAGACGAACAGAAATATGAGATTGTGGAGATCGGGGAGGATCTTTCCCTTCTGCCGGAAAAACTTACGAAAAACGAATATTTTATAGATGTGGAATACGCCACCGGGTACTTTTCCCAGAAAAAAGATTATTTGTTTTTCCTGGGAGGGGATATGTACCCGGACAAAAAAGCGGCGTATGATCAGAAGACGGGAGCGTATGCCGTCGTGGAAAGCTGGCAGGGCGTCTCCTATGGCGGAGAGTGGAAATACCGAATCGGGTATTTTGACCTGTTTACAAAGAGTCCCGATGCGTATTATGTGGGACCGTCAATTACCATTTATCAATAAATATTCTGCAGCAGTTAACGGAACGCATAATTATTTCGCTTACATAAAACATTTTTTTGATGATAAAATGTAATCGAAAGGTAGGTTTTATAATGCGTTGGATACCACTGCAGAAGGCAGACAGCAGAAAATGGAGACTCTGTGCCTTGTATGATGACTGTATGACGTATGAGGTTACAACATTAGAATCTGAGCATGTAGAAACGATTCTGTCCTATGCGGCGTACATGAACGATGGCATAGACGGCGGAATAGAAACAGAAGTTCTGGAAAAATTGGAGAAACTGAAAAAGCAGTATAAATTAAGCTAAAAATTCACGTAAAAGCATTTCCAGTTCCTCGGCCTCGGAAGGGGTAAAAGCCGGGGAACTTTTTTTGTGCTCCGCATTTTTCTCAAAGAGAGGTTCCTTTTCTGCGGCGGCATTTTTGTTGACAGGCTTGTCCAGACCGGCTGCCGCATTTTTGGACTTCTGTGCGGAATCCTCCATGCCCACCATGCGCATGTCGAGGCGGGTCTGTTCCAGACGGTTAGCCAGATGGTTTTCCAGATAATCCACCAGATTGGTGCGAAGTATGCCTGTTTTGCCGGGCAGATCGATCAGTGAGGCGGCCGCAAAATAGAGGTACAGGCCGAGAAAGCTGACCAGATAAAAAGGCGCAATCATCAGAAAACTTTCCCCCTGAATGATAGCGATACAGGCGCCGATTCCGGCTACCAGCACAGAGAGCAGCGTAAGCTGTCCCGAAAGGTGCCGGAAAAAGGACACGGGAATTTTTCCGAGGCTGATCTGGTTCAAAAACTTGTCCACAAAAACGGAAACATTGGGGATGCTTTCGTGAAGCTGTCTGCAGCTGGCAAATTTCAGCTTCAGCTGCTGCAGGGATTTATTTTTGGTGGCGGACATGTTTTCCGTTTCCCGGATCAGCCTGCGGTAAATCACGCCGGGCAGAATCTGGCATAAAATACTGCAAAAGAACAATGTCAGAATAACAAACATAAAATATTTATGACGAAAAAAAAGTGCAAACATGGTTACCTCCGTAATATAGAGTGCATACTTATATTATATTAGGTTTTTTTCGGGAAGAAAGATGTAAGGCGCTGACAAATTCCGCGAAAGATCGCGTGAGAAGACGGGACGCATTTTCTTGCACTATGTGGATTGATGATATATACTCTATGGTAGGTAATAAATAGCGCGGGAAAAGTAAGGAGGAAACGGATATGATTTATCAGCCAAAGGGCGTCTGCTCCAATGCGATAGACGTGGAGATGGAAGAAGGTATTATCAAATCTGTGAAATTTACAGGCGGATGCAACGGCAACACACAGGGTATTTCCAGACTGGTTGTCGGAATGAAGGCGGAAGATGCGATCGACAGGCTGAAAGGGATTAAATGCGGTTTTAAAAGCACATCCTGCCCGGATCAGCTTGCCTGTGCACTGGAACAGATGCTAGAAAACGCGTGAAAGGCTTGGATGTTACTATGGGCAAAAAGATTGTACTGACAGGCGGCGGCACCGCCGGACATGTGACGCCGAATATGGCGCTGATTCCGAGGCTTCGGGAGTTGGAATATGACATCATATATATGGGTTCTTACGACGGGATTGAAAAGAAGCTGATGGAGGACTTTGATATCCCTTACTATGGCATTGCAACGGGAAAATTCAGAAGGTATTTTGATCCGAAAAACTTTTCTGATCCGTTTCGTGTCATTAAGGGAATGCGCGAGGCCAGGAAGTATCTGAAAGAGATCAAACCCGATGTGCTCTTTTCCAAGGGTGGTTTTGTCAGTGTACCCGTGGTGCGTGCGGCGGCATCTTTGGGGATTCCCTGTATCATCCATGAGTCTGACATGACGCCCGGACTGGCCAATAAGCTCTGCATTCCTGTGGCGAAAAAGGTCTGCTGCAATTTCCCGGAGACATTTAGCCAGTTACCTCCGGCAAAGGCGGTGCTGACGGGTTCGCCCATCCGCAAGGAACTTGCCACCGGGAATAAGGAGGAAGCGTACAAACTGTGCGGTTTTGACAATACGAAGCCTGTCATTATGGTAGTGGGCGGAAGTCTTGGATCGGCAGCGGTCAACCAGGCGGTCAGGGATGTCCTGCCGGAGCTTCTGAAAGATTTTCAGGTGGTGCATCTGTGCGGCAAAGAGAAGGTGGATAACCTTCTGCTCACCACACAGGGATATAAGCAGTTTGAATATGTAAAGTCCGAGTTGAAGGATATTTTCGCCATGGCGGACATTGTGATCTCCCGGGCCGGCGCCAATGCGATCAGCGAGATTCTGGCGTTGAAAAAACCGAATATTCTCATTCCGCTGCCTGCATCCAGCAGCAGGGGGGATCAGCTTCTGAACGCGAAATCCTACGAATCCCAGGGATTCAGTATTGTGATTGACGAGGATGATCTGACCAAGAAGCTGCTTCTTGAGAAAATACAGGAACTTTATTTCAACAGGTTTACCTACATTGATGCCATGAAGAAGAGCAGTCAGCGGGATGCGATCGGCACCATTGTCGGGCTGATTGAGGAAGCAGTAAAAGAAAAATAAGAGGACGGAAGTAACAGATGTCATTGTGTACGGCGGTACACTTGTGATAGAAAGAAAAGTAAGAAAACGGCACGCAGATGTGCCTGAAAAAAGGAGGACGAGATGAGCAAAGTTACGTTTGACTATTCAAAAGCAGCATCCTTTATCGGGGAGAATGAAGTGGAGTCCATGAAGAAGCTGGCTCTTGACGCAAAAGAGGTGCTTGTGAGCAAATCGGGAGCGGGCAACGACTTTCTTGGATGGATCGATCTGCCTGTGGACTATGACAAGGAGGAGTTTGCGCGGATCAAGAAGGCTGCAGAGAAGATTCAGGGCGATTCCGAAGTGCTTGTGGTAATCGGTATCGGCGGTTCCTATCTGGGCGCGCGCGCGGCGATCGAATTTTTGCGCCACAGCTTCTACAATGTGGTGGACAAGTCTGTCAGAAAAACGCCCGAGATTTATTTTGTAGGTAACTCCATCAGTTCTACCTATATTAAACATCTGGTTGACGTGATCGGCGACAGGGACTTCTCCATCAACATGATTTCCAAGTCCGGCACTACCACGGAGCCTGCGATTGCGTTCCGTGTGTTTAAGGAAATGGCGGAGAAGAAGTACGGCAAAGAGGGTGCGGCGAAGAGAATTTACGCCACCACCGACAAGGCGAGAGGATCTCTTAAGAATCTGGCGAATGAGGAAGGTTACGAGAGCTTTGTTGTTCCCGATGATGTGGGCGGACGTTTCTCCGTGCTGACAGCGGTAGGATTACTTCCCATCGCGGTATCCGGCGCGGATATTGATAAGCTGATGGAAGGCGCGGCAGAAGGCAGAAAGATGGCTCTGGAAGCTCCTTTTGAGGAAAATGATGCGGTAAAATATGCGGCGCTTCGCAATATCCTGTTGAGAAAAGGTAAGGTGATTGAGATTCTTGCCAACTATGAGCCGAGCGCGCACTATGTTTCCGAATGGTGGAAGCAGCTCTACGGCGAGTCCGAGGGCAAGGACCAGAAAGGTATCTTCCCGGCAAGCGTAGATCTTACCACCGATCTGCATTCGATGGGACAGTTTATCCAGGACGGCTCCCGGACCATGTTTGAGACGGTTCTCAACATTGAGACAAGCAGGGAAGAGATCATCATTGGGGAGGAGCCGGTGGATCTGGACGGCCTCAACTATCTGGCGGGCAAGAATGTGGATTTCGTCAACAAGAGCGCGATGAACGGCACAATTCTGGCGCATACGGATGGACAGGTTCCGAACTTTATGATCAATGTGCCCGAAGTGAATGAGTTTTATCTGGGCGAGTTGTTCTACTTCTTCGAGTTTGCCTGCGGCGTCAGCGGATATCTCCTCGGTGTGAATCCGTTCAACCAGCCGGGTGTGGAGAGCTACAAGAAGAACATGTTTGCACTTCTCGGCAAGCCGGGGTATGAGGCGCAGAGGGAAGAGCTGCTTAAGAGACTGTAATGATATCAGGGCGCATATCTCCATGCGGGGTATGCGCCGTTTTTAATTGATTTGGCAGAGGGGGCAGGAAATTTGTTATCTGAAGGAAAAATCAGGAATATGCGGGAATTGGAGTTTGCAATTTTTTGTATAGAAAATATTGCGGAAAAATTGAAAAAAACAGCAGACCAGATATATGTGGCGCTGGCGGAAAAAAGTAATATTTTAAATGACTATATCGTGCCGGAATATGAAATGCTTCACACACAGGGCAAAGAATATATTGTGAATGATATAATTGAGGTTATGAAAGAGAGAGGTGTGGAAGGATGATTCTGTACCACGGTTCTTATATGGAGATTCAGGTGCCTGATTTGAGGCATTCCAGATTAAACGTAGATTTTGGATGTGGATTTTACACGACACCTATTTATAAGCAGGCGGTGAACTGGTGTGGTAGATTTAAGCGGCGCGGTGCAGAAGGAATTGTTTCCTGCTATGACTTTGATGAAAATGCTTATGATAAATATAAGGTGATGGTGTTTGACACTTATTCAGAAGAATGGCTTGATTTCATTTTAAACTGCCGCAGCGGTAATGATACTTCCGACTATGATATGGTAATAGGCGGAGTGGCAAACGATAAGGTATTTAATACAGTAGAATTATATTTAGATCATCTGATTGATAAAGCGGAAGCTATTAACAGATTGCGATATGAACAGCCAAATTTACAGATTTGTTTTAGAACAGAAGATATTTTGAAAAACTATTTACATTTTAAGAGGAGTGAGCAGGTATGAATGCGAATCCGATTCTGCTGCAAAAGAAATATGCGCGTTTGGTTGAGCGCCTGTCTAAACGGACGGGACTTTCTCTGGATGACGCACTTTCTTTTTTCTATCATTCGGAGTGTTACCGGCTGATAAGCGAAGGGGTCTCCGACATGCATTGTATGAGTGATGAATATTTAGTGGAAGAATTGCTTTTAGAATATAATGAAAAGTAAGCTTTTTCCACCACAGGTTGCGCAAATATACAGAGGTCTGTATGGAGTGCAACCCAGTGTTTTGGTAGGATGCAGATATCAAAACAAAAGGAGGAAAGAAGCATGGATTTTTCAGAAAAACTTTTAACCCTGCGCAAGGCTAAGAATCTGACACAGGAGGAACTTGCCGAAAAGCTGAATGTATCGAGGCAGTCTGTCTCCAAATGGGAGAGCGGCCAGGCGGTCCCGGAATTGGATAAGATCGTGGCGATCAGTCTGGTTTTTGACGTAACCACCGATTATCTGTTAAAGTCATCGGAGATTGATGACTTGTCTGTGAAGACGGAAATGCTGGAAAAACAGCAGGAACAGATGCTTGCCAGAGAGCGGCGGCAGCAGAAAATCAGAGAATGCGTCTTATATGGCATTGTCATTTATCTGATCTTTTTTGCCTTATATTTTCTGGGGCGCGCTCTTTTTTGGGAATACATTTTCTGGGAGTCGAAAATGTGGGGTTTTGGCATAGCGATAGCAGGGTTTTTAGCGGCTACGGCGGCAGTGGTTTTCGTGTGTGCCAGAAAACTTAAGGGTGAGAAACAGTAATATTTGTTATATGGTGGTTTCTGTAAGCTGAGGGCGTTTCCCCGTATTTGGAATGGAACGCCCTTGAAAAATAGGACGCATTGTGAAAACCTACATTTTCTGCAAGGTCTATTATCTTGTCTGAGGTTTCTATCAATTGTCTGGCAGCGATTTCAAGGCGGTAATCTATTAAATATTGTGAAAAACTTTTTCCGGCCAATTCCTTAAACAACTTCATAAAGTGGCTTGATGAAAAACCACAGACTGCGGCAGCATCTTTAACAGTAATTAGATGATTGTAGTTTGACTGCATATATAAAAGAAGGTTTTTCAGTTTGTCATAATTGTTTTTTAAAGAAAGCGCAGCGCCGCTTGCCGGCGTGCTGTACTGGTTTATATAATGCATGATGGCAAAAAGATTTGATTTTACCATCAGTTCATCTCCTGCATCGCATTTTTTACGGTTTTCTATCAGATACATGATATGGGGACGCAGAAGACGGTTTAAATCCGTTTCCACATCGAGGTACAGGGAAGGCAGTCTGGTGTGACAGTATAAAGGTTTAAAATATTTTTCATAGCAGGCGTCATTAACCGAATAATTCAACAGCGAGAACTGGAAAAGGATATTAAAATACTCCATCTGGGAATCCGAATATTGTTCTATGGAGTGAATCATCTGAGGGGGTATGATGATCATGTCATCTGTCTTCACAAGATAGGGATGGGATTGTATGGTAATCATGCCCTGTCCGCCTGAAATATAGATTAATTCCATTTCATCGTGCCAGTGCAGCGGGTATGAGGGAAAAAAGGCAGGAATATTTCCCTTATAGACAGTGTATGGAAAAGAAAGCTGGCCGTGTGTTTTGGCTTCCGGCGGGATTTTATGATACATTTTATGATTCTTCTTTCTCCGTTTTAAGAGTTTTGTGTTAGAAAACAAGGAATATATTACAAGAATTATATAGAAATTAAGAATATAATGCAAGTGTAACAGAATTAAAAACGGATGAAGAAGGTGACTTATCAGTGAAAAAACAAGTGTTTCAGCTGAGTGTACCGATTTTTGTGGAATCCATCATGGGTACGATTATAGGAAGCATTGACACCATTATGCTTTCTTTTTATAGTGATAATGCAGTGGCGGCGGTCAGCATAGCGAATCAGATTCTCTTTTTAATCCAGGTGCTTGCCTGTATTGTGACTACTGGCACGAGTATTTTGTGCGCCCAGTATATTGGCGCGAAAAAAGCGGAAGAGGAACAGAATGATCTGATAACAGCCTCCATACTGTTGAATGCGGGCATGGGAATTGCGCTCACAATTCTGATGTCTCTGTTTTACCCGGTGATTTTACGTTTTTTGAATCTGTCAGAGACGGTGAGAGCTTATGCTGGGGAGTATCTTCAAGTGATCAGCTGGTGTCTGTGGATTCAGTTGAGCGCCGCCGTTTTTTCTGCGATACTCAGGTCTTATGGCAGGACAAAACAATGTATGTACGTTTCTATGGGCATGAATGTCTGTAACATTGTACTGAATTATCTGCTGATTTTTGGCAGATTTGGGATGCCCGCTATGGGTATCCGGGGAGCGGCAGCTGCGACTGTCCTGGGAAGG
Organism: uncultured Lachnospiraceae bacterium; assembly: GCA_965114645.1. Classification (GTDB taxonomy): domain Bacteria; phylum Bacillota; class Clostridia; order Lachnospirales; family Lachnospiraceae; genus UBA3282. Next base: position 26,206 of record CBCOZL010000004.1, read on the forward strand.
CTTCTGGGATTCCTGGTACTTGCATGGATTTTGTTTGCTATGAGGAGTAAACAGTCAAAATGGAAGATATGCCGGGAAAAAATTGTGACAAATATGCGCAAGGTCATTACATACGGGATTCCGGCGGCAGGTGAGCAGATTTCTTATAATTTAGCCCAGTTTTTTGTGATGTTTTTTGTAACCATGTTGGGAATGAAAGCGGTTACGGCACAGTCATACGTGAATACCTGTGTGCGCTTTATCTATATTTTTTCTGTGTCACTGGGGCAGGGAACGGCGATTATGATTGGATGGAGCGTGGGCGCCGGAGAGCATCGGAAAGCAGAGCAGGAGTGCCGCTTTGCTGGAAGGTGTACCTTTGCTTTCAGTATGTTTATGATGGCAGTTATGTTTCTTTTCAGAAATCAGATGTTTTCCCTGTTTACTTCTGACCAGGAGATCCTGACGTTAGCCGGCACTGTTTTTCTTGCCAATTTTCTGTTGGAAGCCGGGCGCAGTCAGAACCTGGTCTATGTAGCTTCCCTCCGCGCGGTGGGGGACGTAAAGTTTCCTTTTTATCTGGGTGTCATTTCTATGTGGTGTGTTGCGGTGGGAGGCAGTTATATTTTGGGAATTGTTATGCACTTGGGGCTTTTCGGAGTCTGGCTGGCACAGGGGATGGACGAGTGCCTTCGCGCTGTCGGTATGTGGATCCGTTGGAAAAAGAAAAATGCTGCAGGAATCGAGGCGGCAGAGTGATGGAAAAAATGATGCAGGTAAATGGACGGGAATTATTGATTATAAAGTTATTGAGAAAAATTGGAAAATAGCCTGGCAATAATTTCTTGACAATATAGAACCAGAGTGCTAGAATGAATGAAATTTAGAATAATTCTAATTCTAATACATAGTGGAGAAAGCGCGATATATGACGAAATATGAGGAAGAAATCTATAACATAATCACCACATCCACAGAACATCCCACCGTAGAACAGATCTATCTGGAGCTTAAGAAGAACTGTCCTAAAGTTGTTATGGCAACGGTTTATAACAATGTAAATAAACTATGGAAAGCAGGGTTGATCCGCAAAATATCTGTCGAAAATATGGCGGACAGATATGACAAGGTTATCAAACATGACCATTTGGTGTGTCAGAAGTGCGGTAAACTGACGGATATCTCGTTTGAAGATTTGTCGGCTTCTCTTCGCGAGCAGATGGGAGAAGCGTTTTTGTTTTATGATTTGAAGGTCTTTTACATATGTCCGGCGTGCCGGGAAAAGGGGTCTGATGTTTAAACAGCGAAAATTGATGTAAGGAAGGGACAGTTATGGGAATCTTAATGAGACCAAAAAAGGAAAATCTGTTATTGTCAATGTCAGAGCTTGCAGAGGCGGATTACGGAAAAAAGTCTGTTGAACTGGAGCAGATGTACCGCCGCCTGCTTACAGGGCGCACCCAGTTTGAGGGAGTGATGGCGAATATTCTGGATTCTGTGATGCAGATCAGCTCACTGGATCTGTCTTTGAATCACTACTCTGAGATCTTACAGAAGGTGTCTGACAGCGTTTCCGGCGCAACGGGAGTGATCCATACGGCCTCAGATGAGGCGGCGTCCATCTCCAAAATGGTTTCCGTACAGCACGAGGAACTGACCAATACCATTATTGATATCTCCGAGGAGTCCAATCTGGTTTACCAGCGCATTGATGAGAGCCAGAAGGAGCTGACAGCAACGAAGGAACTGTCCGGCAGTACAATCACCGCATCAAAAGAGATGCAGCAGGATATGAACCAGCTTTCGGAGATTATCAGCCAGATGAATAATGTGATTGAGGGGATTAATGCCATTTCGTCACAGACAAATCTCCTCGCATTGAATGCATCCATTGAGGCGGCAAGGGCAGGGGAAGCCGGCAAAGGGTTTGCGGTTGTCGCGGATGAGATTCGGGAACTGGCAGATGAAACCAAAAAGCTGACTGCAAGCATGGGACGTTTTGTGGCGGACATTCACAGCGCGTCAGCCAAGAGTGTCGAGAGCGTGGATAATACCATAGAATCGCTGGAAACTGTTACACAGAAGATCAGCCATGTCTGGGAGTTAAATGAAGATAATCGGGAGCATGTAGAAAAAATTACCAACAATATTTCATCTCTGGCAAGTCTCAGTGAGGAGATCAGCAGTTCGATTATTGAGCTGGAGTCCCGCTCCTCGGACATCAACGAGCAGTGCAGCGTGCTCCATGAAGATACCACAAATCTGCGGGAGCATGGGAAAAGCATTAATGATATTGTCAAGCCGCTGCAAACGATTGAGGTAACGCTGGATGAGTCCGTCAAGGCTATGGGCGCTATGTCGAAGGACGCGTTTTACAGACTGGAAGATGAGAATTTTGCGGAATACATTGAAAAGGCAATTAACGCACACAAAAACTGGCTGGCAAATCTGGAGCGGATTGTGAAAGAGCGCACCATCCTGCCTTTACAAGTGAACGATAAAAAATGCGGGTTCGGTCATTTCTACTATGCGGTAGATCCGACCAGGCCAGAGGTTATGAAGCTATGGAAAGAGCTGGGAGAAAAGCATAAGAAATTCCACTCCTACGGCAGACGGGTTATCGATGCATTGTTTGGGGAAGATTACAGCAAAGCGGAGAGTATTTACCGGGAGGCAAAGCAATACTCGGGGACGCTGATCAGCGATTTAGAACATATCAAAAAAATGTGTTTAAGCGATTCTGACAAAAATGCTTAAGTAGTGAAGGCGATGATGAAGCCGGAATTGAAAATAAGTGCGCACGGACAGAGGGAACTGATCCGTGCGCTTTTTTCTTGTAGGAACCATGTGTTGCGGCGTTGACAGGAATCAGATATGATAAAAATAGAACTTTTATGGACAGCAGAGGAGGCTGGAATCACTATGCGGGAGCGGCAGATAAAGATATATGCATACATAGTCGGGTTGTTTCTCATAGTAGGCGGTGGAATGATACTTACCTCATGCGGAGAAAAGGGCGGGGTGAATACCGTAGCGCCGGATAGCGCGAAAGAGGGGGAAGTATCCGGCGAAGAGGCGCAGACTGCCCGGAAAGATTTATCGGAACCGGGGCACAAATGGGAAGATATTGAGGATGCCACGGATGAGGATCAGGCATTGCAGGAGACAGAAAACAGTGCGGAAGAAGAGCCGGAAGAAGCTGTAGACATGGAAAAGTACAATGAAGAGCGGTTTTATGAATGTACGGATATGTCAGAGGCAGACCGGGAGGAAGCAAAAAGACGTTACCAGAGACTGTGTGAAGACAATATTTTCCGGGATCAGACAGCATGGCTGGTTTGGGCAGTTCTCGAGGATCTGGATCAAAACGGGCAGCAGGACATGGTGGTTATGGTAAAGAATGACGAATACAGTGATTATGGAGAGGGCAGTATTTATTTCTATATGAATGAGGATGTGTCATACTGCTTCCAGGATGAAAATTATCCGTTCTCCTTTGGGTTCCATGTAACACCCGGGGATTTTGACGGTGACGGGTATACGGAAATTGCGTTTGAATCAATCGGAACGGGAGTGGGTGGTGCGGGGGACTGGCATCCCAGAATCTTAAAATACAAAGATCATATCCTGGAATCGATGGAATTTCCTTACGAAGCATACGATGACTGGTATGATCCGAACTGGCGGGGAGTGCGTATCACGATCACGCAGGAAACAGAGGCGGACACTTACAGCGCATACTGCGCATATCTGGATGATACGATCGTATTTGAAGCCAAGCATTTGTGGGAGCCGGAGGGACGAAAGGAATGCGGCGGCAACTCCAGAGGATATTTCAATTTATGCCGCAGAGAGTATGAGGGAAGAGATGCGCTGGAGGTGTCGGAAATCCTTTATGGGGAAGGCGGGGTTTCGCATGGCCTGGGATTTGCAAAATTTCTGATTGTGTGGGACGAGAATGGGGACGGAGAGATTGTGAAATGGTAGGTGGAATCGTATGAAGGTGCGTGTTTCTATTGATTCGTTTTATAACATTTGATATAGTATTATATATATAATATGTTATAGAAGAGGATAAGATCATGCAGAAACTGTTAAAAAAGATAAGAACACATCTGAATATGAGCCAGACCGAACTTGCGGCGTGTTTAAATGTCTCTTTCGCAACGATAAACCGTTGGGAAAACGGACGGGCCGTGCCCAATAAGCTGGCGCAGTCAAGATTGTGTGAACTGTGCAAAGAAAAGTCGGTTACAGTTTATGATATGATTTTAGAAAAGATTGCGGAAATGGGTCAGCAGATACAGCTTGAACCGGGCAGAATACTTTTATATCATGGTTCCAAGTTTGGAATAGAAGGCCCCATTGAGCCGAAGAGCAGGAAACAGTGTGATTTTGGCAGTGGGTTTTATATGGGGACTGACCCTGGGCAGGCGCTAACCCTGATTTGTGATTTTGAGAAGTCAAAATTTTATATGGTTTCTATCAATATGGAAGAACTGGATTATTTGGATGTGCCTGCTAATATCGATTGGGCAATGCTGGTGGCATATCACAGGGGAAAAATGGAAAATATAAAGGGTACGCCTTTTCATAGTAAGTACAGCAATATGGCGGATAAAAAGGATTTAGTCATCGGCAGTATTGCAGACGACCGTATGTTTTATGTGATTGATAATTTCTTTGTAGGAAATATTACCGATCAGGCGCTTGTCAACAGTCTTTCTGCGCTGCAGCTTGGCAGACAGTATGTGGCAGTTTCACAGAAAGGATGCGATGCCGTTCGTGTTGAAAAAGAGGTTTTTCTCTCTTATCTGGAAAGGCAGTTTATCATGGAGATTGCCGAAAAAAACCGGGAAAAAGGGATTTCTCTTGCGAGTGATATTTGTAAAAAATATCGCCGTGAAGGTTTGTTTTTTGATGAAATACTGAATCAGGCAGGAGGGGAATGATGGACGGACTGCAGTTAAAAATGTGTGATGTGCAAGGACGGCTGTTTGAATTGTCTGCGGACAGAAAGTTTGACAGCGCTGCTTTCATTAAGTCATTTATGACATCAGCGACGGCAAAGGGGCTTGATTCCAGATACAATCGCATGCAGTGGGCAGGTGAAGAATATCTGCTCGAGGAAATAATTGCAGGTATGGACACGGTTCTTGAGAAAGACGGGGAAATTTATACAAGGGATATTCTTTACTGGATTGGATATGTATACCGTTATTGGCATTATTACAGTGGTGAAGACAGCATAAAAATATATAAACAGGCTTCGGCGGCAACAATGAAACGGAATTACATGATGTTTCATACAATGGACCCGGCTCTTGCCATTGAGAATCTCAAGGAGATTTATCTACTCAAAAAATAGCAGCGCCGTCACAGTAAACATACCTCCCTCCACTTCAAATTCCAGACTGCCGTTGTATTTTTCTACTTTTTCCCGGACATTGCGCAAACCGATTCCGTGGTGTCCGGCGTCCGCCTTGGTGGTGGGAAAAATCCCGAACAGCTTTCGGGGCAAGACACAGGGATTCTGGATTTTAATGATGAGAAACTGATGGATTCTGCGAAGCGTCACCTGTACACGGGGCGTTGTTTTTGTCTGCCGCATAAATTTCTGGCAGGCTTCCATCGCATTGTCCAGCAAATTAAACAGAACCACGCACAGATCGTCGGATGTAATGTTACAGTCTTTCGGAAATTCTGCGTTTACGTCTATCTCAATGCCCTGCTTTTTTGCATCGAGTACAGCATGGTTCAAAATGGCATCCACGATATCTACGCCGCTCCATGTGGTGTCGGACAGCTCGTTGATCGGTGCGCTGATGGAGTTGACGTACTGCGCAATTTCAAGAATTTCGTTCTTTTTTGCAAGGTGATAAATCATCTGCAGGTGATGATTCATGTCATGGTAAAGGTGTTCATTTTTCTGATACAGGTCGGTGAGAAGATGGTAGTTTTCTTCCAATACCTGGTTTTTGCGCTCGAGAAAGCGGATTTTGTTTTTGCGTGTGTGCAGCATAAGATACACTATATTTTATCCTTCCAGTAGGTATTCAGTCGTTTTTTTAATTCTGACAGGCGGCTCTGTGAAACAGGCAGACGTGTCTGATCTGTCAGAACACAGTCAGTGTGGGAAATCCCTGTCACATGCCGCAGATTCACAATATACCCCCGATCAATAAAATAAAATTCTTCAGAGTGCAGTTCATCAAACACCCCGCTCAGCGTTTTGCGGATACGTCTGCTCCGGCCGGTGGAAGCCTCGTCTTTTCTGGAAGGCGCGGCAATATGAAAGAGGGCGTTTTTGCCATCCTTTTCAATATATAGAATTTCCTTGTAAGGAATCCGCTCGAGGCGGTTCTGGCTGCTGATAATATAGGAATCCGTGTTCTGGATTTCCAGAAGGGAAACCGCGTCTTTCAACGCGTGGGGCAGCCGCTCTTTCAATTGATTTTTGGGAATATAGCGGAAGATGTGAAGTTCATAGGCATCCACTGCATACTTATAATGGGCGGTCACAAAGAGCATTAAGGCGTCCGGCAGGAGTTCGTGGACACGTCTGGCCAGTTCCATCCCGGAAAGTCTGGGCATCTCAATGTCGAGGAGCAGAAGGTCAAACCGCTTTCCATCCTGAATGTCGTAGAAGAGGCTTTGACTGTCCGAGTATGTGGACAGGATGCAAAAGGTCTGCTGGCGCTGCATGCAGCTTTCTGTTATTTTTCTGATTTCATCTAAAAGAAGCGTTTCGTCATCACAGATTGCGATTTGCAGCATAGTCTTCTCCTAATCCCTTCCATCCATATATTATGGAGTCCTGGCAAGGTGATATTCTTTCCCTCATTTAGTATAGATAATATCCCCGGCATATGCAATGGGAATTGAAGGACAAAACAGGCGTATTGGAGGACATTTAAAACGGATGCCTGTTTTTTGTGGTATATTATGTCTGTAGCCAATCGCAGTGTGCAGGGCACTGCCCGCAAGCCTGGAAGGTATGAAGCCTTCCGGGCTTATACTGCAAAGAGACAGACAATGCATTTGGGCGGTAAGGCATAACATACAGACAGAGAAAGAAACAGAGATTTCAGGCGGGGGAGAACGCTATGAAGGAAAACTTTTTATACCGAACATTTATATCCTGCAGATTCGCGCTGAAGGTCGGATGGAAAATCAGCAGAAAGCGGGTTATTTTGGAATTTCTGCACTGGGGATTTATATATGTGGACTGGCTGATCATCTCCTGTGTTCTGATCCGCTTTATTCTGGATATGGCAATGAAACGGACTTCCTTTGCAAAAATGATGGTGTATGTCTGGAGCGTTGTGGCGCTGGAGGCGCTGTTTAAAATATACAGCCGGTATTTTGAGACCTACGTCAAGCCGGTTACGGATGTAAAGCTGTACGATGGTATCAACAGAATGTTGTATGACAAGGCATGCCAGGTGGATATGCGATGCTTTGAGGACAGCGAATTTTATAATGAATACATGATGGCGGTCAGTCAGGCGCATGTGAAGCTGCCGGAGACTTTGGAGGGAGTGTGCCAGATACTGGCCAGATTTGCTGCGATGATCGCAGGGATGGTGATTATCTATCAGATTGACCGTCTGGCTGCGCTGTTTATTATTTTTCCGATTCTCGGAAACTTCGTTTTTTACGGCGTATTAAACAGCCGGATTTTTCGTATGGAGAGGGAGAACATCGTATTCCAGAGAATGGCGGACTATGTGAACCGAACGATTCATCTGGGCGAATATGCCAAGGAAATACGGATGACAAATGTGTTCCGTCTTCTGAAAAAGCAGTATAGCAGAGCGGTCACGGCCATTCACAGAGTGATCGGAAATTATTCTCTGGGGAATATGATTCTTTTCTGGCTGTTCCAGTATTTTACCTTTACCTTATTACAGGAGGGGGCGGTGCTCTACGCCGGATACCGGGTGTTAGTAAGCGGTACGATGGTGTTTGCCCAGATGGCGGTAATTCAGACAACCATGAACTGCAACACATGGACGCTGATCGGGTTTGCGGATTCCGTGATGGTTATTATAAAAAATGGGCTGTATCTGGAACAGACCCGTCATTTTTTGCAGTATGAGCCTGCAATCCCGGAGAACCAGGAAGGACTTATGCCGGAGCTGCCGATCCGCAGCGTGGAATTTGAGCATGTGTTTTTCGGGTACAAAGAGGGGGAGGGAGTCCTAAAAGATATTCATTTTAAGATTGAGGGAAACCAGAGTATAGCCTTGGCGGGATATAACGGCGCAGGGAAGAGTACGCTGATGAAGCTCCTGATGCGTCTCTATGACCCGGATAAAGGGCGGATTCTGGTGAATGGAGTTGATATCCGGGAATATCAAGTGAAGGCATACCGGGATTTGTTCGCCACAGCTTTTCAAAACGGGAAGATATTTGCAAATACCATTGAAGAAAATATCTTGATGGGACGGCACACGGATGCCGAAAAGGATCGAAAAACAGTGGATCGGGCGCTTAAGCTTGCAGATATGTTTGAGGAGGTGGAGCGTCAGCCTTTGCGGGAAAAGACGATTCTCACCCGCGAGTTCTCCAAGGATGGGGTGGTATTTTCAGGCGGTCAGAATCAGAAGATACTGGCAGCCAGAGCTTTCGCGAAGGACAGTCCGATCGCGGTGTTTGACGAGCCGAGCAGTGCGCTTGACCCGGTGGCGGAACACCATCTGTTTGAAAATATCAGAGAGTATGGGAAGGACAGAATTTTATTTTTTATTTCCCACAGGTTATCTTCCGTTCGGGATGCGGATGTCGTCCTTTATCTGAAAAACGGACGGATTCAGGAGAGAGGATCGCACGGTGAGCTGATGAGGCGGGACGGGGAGTACGCTTCCCTGTATCGGCTGCAGGCGGAGAATTATCTGACATAGTGAGCGGATGATACGCTGGCCGGAAATGCTCACGGCCGGCTGTTCCAGGAAAAACAGGGAAAGGAACCTATACAATAATGAAGGAAATGCTTACATGGCGGCAGACGATTGCACAGCAGTGGTTTTTGACAAAGTTTTGTTTTAAGCATGCGCCAGGATTTATGGTGTATCATCTGTTTGAGGCGGTCAAGCTGCAGGTGTCGATCTTTTTTGAATTTACTTTTGCGGTAAATTATGTCCTGACTGTGGCGGAAGAAGGAGGGGATTTTCGGAAGATTCTTGTGTGCATGGGCATTCTGATGGCGGCTATTGCGGTGTCCACGGTGACCTTTGCCATCTACAAGCACTATGTGCTTCCGAGAGGAAAACAGACACTGTACCAGGCGCTGCGGCTGGAGATTTATGAAAAGGCGAAGGAAATTGATCTTTCCTGCTATGATGACAAAGATTTCTATGAGAATTTTATTCTGGCCACGGAGGAGACGGACCGCTGCCTGGATCGGTTTCTGCTTTTTGAAACTTCTATCATTGCGCGTACAGTCGGCTTTCTGTGTACGATTGTCTTTTGCGCCTTTATCAACCCGGTGGCGCTGATCGTCATGGCAGCAGCCTTTCCGTTCGAGCTGTTCTGTGTCGTGCAGGAAAATAAAAGGGTGGTAAAGTCGCGTTTGGAGCGGCTTCCCCATGAACAGCAGCGGGAGTACGGGAACCGGGTATTCTATCTGTCCGACTATGCAGGGGAGCTTCGTCTGTATCCGCATATGAAGGAGGAATGCCGGATGGAGTACGCGGAAGAAAACGCCAAAATAGAGTCTGTCAATAAGAAATACGGCAAATCGTTGTTCGTTTATGGTGTGTTCCGGGAAGGTATCTTAGGACGGTTTATCAAAGAAGGGGCGGTCTGGACGTTACTCCTGTATCAAATGCTTGTTTTGCAGGCGCTGACCGGGGCACAGCTTGTCACGAGCCGGGCATGTATATGGCGGGCCACGAACTACATCGAGATCGTGATTGCCAGCCTGCGGACGGTGGCGGAAAATTCGGCCTATATTTATCGGATCAGGGAATTTCTTCAGATGGAGCCAACGGTTGTTTCAAGGGCGGAGAAGCCCGTGCCGGAGGGAAGCGGCAGCCTTTCGGCAGAGCATGTGGATTTTGGGTATCTTCCGGGGCAATCGGTGTTAAAGGATGTGACGTTCACGGTCAAGCCGGAACAGAAAGTTGCGCTTGTCGGTTACAACGGCTCCGGCAAGACCACGCTGGTTAAGTTATTGCTGAGGCTGTACGATCCAGACAGCGGAAATATTTGTTATCATGGAAACGATATCCGGGAATATCAGGTCATGGCATATCGGCGCAGCATCGGTTCTGTGTTCCAGGATTTTAAAATATACGCGGCCACCCTCAAGGAAAATGTGCTGATGGATGTAGAAAATGGAAGCCGGGAGGAGAACTATGTGGTGGAGAAAGCGTTGTATGATGCCCACTTTACGCTGGAAAATAACCAGCTTTCCTATCAGATTGAGACGCCGCTGACAACCGAGTTTGAGAAAGACGGGGTGAATCTGTCGGGTGGGGAGGCACAGAAGGTTGCCATTGCCCGCACGCTCTACTGTAGGCAGAATCTGATTATCATGGACGAGCCGAGCAGCGCCCTCGACCCGCTGGCGGAGTACAGACTGAATCAGGAATTAAATGAGATCGCAAAGGATAAGACAGTTATTTTTATATCCCACAGGTTGTCCACGGTGCGGGATGCAGACTGCATTTATATGATGGAAAACGGGCGGATTGTGGAGTCCGGCACGCACGGGGAGCTGCTTGCAAGGGGCGGAAAGTATGCGGCGATGTGGAAGATACAGGCGGGGCTGTACAGATAGCAGGAGAAATGCGAAAAGTACTTCTAAAGACGTCCCGCCATAGGACGGAGACGCAAAGTCAGCAAGCTGACTTGGAAGTACTAAGTTTCGCATAGGAGAATGCCCAAAATACGGATGAGTTTGGAGGCAGATATGAAAGAAAACTTTCTATACAGAACAGTTTCATCCTGCAAATTCGTGCTGAATACAGCGTGGACAATCAGCAAAAAGCGGGTTCTTTTGGAATTTTTGTATTGGATTTTCATGTATGTGGACTGGCTGCTGGTTTCCTGTGTGCTGATCCGCTTTATTCTTGATCTGGCAATGAAGCGGGTGGCTTTTGAGAAAATGATGCTGTATGTCGGCAGCGTTGTAGCGTTGGAAGCCTTGCTTGAGCTGTTCAGCCTGTTCTTTGATGTGTACGTCAAGCCGATTACGGACGTGGAGCTGTATGACGGCGTGAACAAAATGCTGTATGACAAAGCGTGTCAGGTCGATTTGCGATGCTTTGAGGACAGTGATTTTTACAACGAATATATGATGGCGGTCAGTCAGGCGCATGTGAAGCTGTCGGATATGCTGCAGGGCGTCTGTCAGGTTGTGGCGAGATTTGCCGCTATGATCGCGGCGGCAGTCATTATCTGGCAGATTGACCATTATGCCGTTCTCTTTGCCGCGTTTCCAATTGTGGGCAACTTTGTCTTTTACGGCGTCTTAAACGGCAGAATCTTCCGTATGGAAAAGGAGAACATCGTTTTTCAGAGAATGGCGGACTATGTGAACAGGACGCTTCACCTCGGCGAGTACGCGAAGGAAATTCGGATGACAAACGTTTTTCGCCTGTTGAAAAAACAGTACGATGGGGTTGTCGCTTCCATACAGAAGGTGATTGCCCGGTACTCTCTGGGAAATATCATTCTTTTCTGCATGTTCCAGTATTTTATCTTTTTGCTGCCGCAGGAGGGGGCGGTTCTCTACTCCGGCTACCGCGTATCGGTCACAGAGACGATGGTTTTTGCGGAGATGGCGGTCATTCTGACGGTTATGAATGAAAATACATGGATTTTGAACGAATTTGTGGATGCGGTGATGGTTATTGTGAAAAATGGATTGTATATCGAGCAGACGAGACACTTTCTGGAATATGTGCCCGCCATCCCGGAGGACCAGAAAGGGCTGATGCCGGAGCTTCCCATCCGCACGGTGGAGTTTGAGCATGTGTCCTTCGGCTACAAAGAGGACGGTTATGTGCTGAAGGACATTCATTTTAAGATAGAAGGAAATCAGAGTGTGGCGCTGGCAGGGTATAATGGCGCGGGGAAAAGTACCCTTGTGAAGCTGCTGATGCGGCTTTATGACCCGGCTGAGGGGCGGATTCTGGTAAACGGCATTGATATCCGGGAATATCAGGTGAAGGCGTATCGGAACCTGTTTGCCACGGCTTTCCAGAACGGGAAAATTTTTGCGGACACCGTGGAGGAGAATGTGCTGATGGGACAGCATACGACGCCGGAGGAAGACAAAAGAAGGGTGTGGCAGGCACTAAAACTGGCGGATATAAGTGAGGAGATAGAAAGCCGGGCTTTGCGGGAAAAGACAATTCTTACCCGTGAGTTTTCCAAGGAGGGCGCGGTGCTTTCCGGCGGACAGAATCAGAAGATACTGGCGGCGAGAGCTTTCGCGAAGGACAGTCCGGTTGCGGTGTTTGACGAACCGAGCAGCGCGCTCGACCCCCTTGCGGAGTACCATTTGTTTGAAAATATAAAAGAGTACGGAAAAGACAGGATTTTGTTTTTTATATCACACAGACTGTCGTCCGTGCGCGACGCGGATATCGTTTTCTATATGAAAAACGGCAGGATACGGGAGAAAGGGTCGCACCTTGAACTGATGGAGCAGAACGGGGAGTATGCTTCGCTGTATCGGCTGCAGGCGGAGAATTATTTATCATAACGGTATTCTCTGCGGTGAAATGAGATGAGGGGAAAAGAATATGCGGAATATGACAAAACTCACATGGCGGCAGACGGCGGCGCAGCAGTGGTATCTGACAAAATTCTGTTTCAAAAAAACGCCGGGATTTATCGCGTTCCATCTGTTTGAGAGCATCGAGATACAGATTTCCATTTTTATAGAGTTTGTATGGATGGTCAACTATGTGCTGACGGCTGTGGAACAGGGCGCAGGTTTTGGAAAAATTCTGACTTGTATGGGGTATTTAATCGCATTTTTCGGATTTTTCACGATTCCTTACGGACTTTACCACCACTATGCGCTTCCTAGAAATAAGCAGGTATTATATCAGGCATTCCGCATGGAAATATATGAGAAGGCAAAAGAGATTGACTTGTCCTGCTATGATGACAAAGATTTTTATGAGACATTTATTCTGGCGACGGAGGAGACGGACCGCTGCATAGACAGATATTTGAATTTTATCTATATTGCTGCGGGATCGCTGGTCAGCATATTGTGTTCGGTGTTTTTCTGTGTCTATGTCAACCCGATTGCGCTGCTTGTGGCGGTGTTTTTGCTGCCCCATGAACTGTTCTGCGCGGCACAGGAAAGCAAAAAGTCGGTGGCGGCGCGGATGGAGCGGCTGTCCTATGAGCAGAAACGGGAATATGGAAACCGTGTATTCTATCTGTCTGACTATGCCGGGGAACTGCGGCTGTATCAGCCAATGAAAAGCAAGTGCCGGGGAGATTATGAAGAATCAAACTATAATATACGTTCGGTAAATAAAAAATATGGAAGACAATTATTTATATATGGTCTGATTCACAGGGTTCTCCTGTCGCGCGTTGTGAAGGAGGGCGCGGTCTGGTTCATTCTTCTCTATCAGATGCTCGTTTCGCGTGTGCTGTCGGGAGCGCAGCTTGTCACAAGCCGTTCCTGCATATTCCGAATAGGCAATAGCACGAAATCTTTGATACACAGCTGCAAAACGGCGGCGAAAAATGCGGCGTACATTTATCGAATCAGGGAGTTTTTACAGATGGAGCCGACGATTGTCTCAACGGCGGAAAAGCCTGTGCCGGAGGGTAGCGGCGCTCTTTCGGTGGAGCATGTGGATTTTGGGTATCTTCCGGGGCAATCGGTGTTAAAGGATGTGACGTTCACGGTCAAGCCGGAACAGAAAGTTGCGCTTGTCGGTTACAACGGCTCCGGCAAGACCACGCTGGTTAAGTTATTGCTGAGGCTGTACGATCCAGACAGCGGAAATATTTGTTATCATGGAAACGATATCCGGGAATATCAGGTCATGGCATATCGGCGCAGCATCGGTTCTGTGTTCCAGGATTTTAAAATATACGCGGCCACCCTCAAGGAAAATGTGCTGATGGATGTAGAAAATGGAAGCCGGGAGGAGAACTATGTGGTGGAGAAAGCGTTGTATGATGCCCACTTTACGCTGGAAAATAACCAGCTTTCCTATCAGATTGAGACGCCGCTGACAACCGAGTTTGAGAAAGACGGGGTGAATCTGTCGGGCGGGGAGGCACAGAAGGTGGCGATCGCCCGCACGCTCTACCGTAGGCAGAATCTGATTATCATGGACGAGCCGAGCAGCGCTCTCGACCCGCTGGCGGAATACCGGCTGAATCAGGAGCTGAATGAGATCGCGAAGGATAAGACGGTAATTTTTATTTCCCACAGGCTGTCCACGGTGCGGGACGCGGACTGTATTTATATGATGGAAAACGGCCGGATTGTGGAATCCGGGACACACAGGGAGCTGCTTTCCAGAGACGGAAAGTATGCGGCCATGTGGAAGATTCAGGCGGGGCTGTATGCGTGACATGGGAAAGGGTCTGACGGAGGCAGCCTGGCTGCCTAAAACCACTTCACCATTCCCTTTGCCCATGTCTTGAAAAAGAGCCAGTTTGACGACACATGTTCATCGATCATGCGGCAGGCGCTTTCATAGTCAAAGGGCTGCCTGTTGCTGATCTGTGTATAAACGCCGGTGGCCCGGGAATATCCGAGCGCGATTTTTCCGCTTGCCACATCGCCTATTGCCACCTGCGCACCGTGCGCGGAGGCGCCGAAGGCAAATTGGCCGAAAACCACAGCGCCCAGAGAAAAAATGCCGAACGAAATGGAGCCCATGCTGATCACGCCCACGGCGACAGTGCCAAGAGCGATCAGTCCGAAAGCAAGATTGGCAAGGGACAGAAGGCCCAGAGAGACAAGGCCGATGGAGCATCCGCCCATTGAGGCAAGACCGATGGCAAGCCAACCCTGCGCGACAGTGCCGATGGCGATTACGCCTTTTGCCCGATGAATGCCGGCGCCCAGATTGATGTGCACAAGGGGCAGATTCCCGATCATTTTTTTGCTCTTATATTCATAGTGGGGTCTTCGTCCGGCGCGGTATTCTCCCCGCCTGACTGTCTCTGCGCGGGGGCACGTTTCTGCCGCTGTCCGATCCATTTCTTCCGTTTCTTTCAGAAGATAATCTGTGCTGACTCCAAAAATCTGGCTGATTGCCACGATCTTATCTAACTCTGGGACCGATTGGTCGGTTTCCCATTTTGACACGGACTGCCTCGAAACCCCCAGCTTCTCCCCAAAAGTTTCCTGTGAAAATCCCTGTTCTGTCCTTAATCTGAAAATCTTTTCTCCAAGCGTCATAGCTGATTCCTCTTTCTTGTTTTTTATAATGTGTCCTTACAGCTAAATATGATTATAAAAAAGTCTGGAAAAAAGGCTATACAGGCTGCTTGGAAATTTGTCAACTGTTGGTTGCAGCTGCCTGTTTATGCTTGTTTTACAGTATGAGATCAATTTCTTATGCGGCAAACTTCTTATATTCTCCGATCAGCGCCGCCCGGGAATCCGTTCCATGTCCGACTAACGCTGTCCTCGCAACAGGAAGTTCCGGGCTGACAAATCCTTTCAGCAGTGTCCATACATCCGGCTGACATTTTTCCTGCTCCATCTGACTGAACGTGCCAAGCATGATCCCGCGCACCTGTTCAAATGCCCCAAGCTGGCGTAACTGACTGAAATAGGTGAGCATCTGGGGTACCGTGCCGCCCAGCGATTCCAGAAGCAGAATCCTGTCTGCCAGCATTGGAAAGTACGGCGTGCCTGCCAGCTTTAAAAAGCAGCGGATATTTCCGCCCACGACAATTCCTTCCATTGCGTTTCCCTGCAAGAAAGTAAAGGGAAATTGAAAGAGCGTCCCATTTTTTCCCAAAACAGCATTTCTGAAATTTTCCTGTTGTTCTTCGGCATGGTCGTATATCAGGTTACAGATCTGATACAGTACGGAAGGCTTGCCTGTCTTTGTGTAGATGGCGTTTAACACGGTTGTCAGATCGCTGTATCCCCAAAATTTTTTATCGGTATCAGCAATCGCCTCAAAATCCAGATAGGGCAGAATTCCATTGGCGATATCTCCGCCGGAAATATCAAAAATCCCCTTGATGGCATGATCCCTGTAAAAATCCATCAATGCCTGCGCGCGCTCCTGGGCGCTGCCGCTCTCCACACTTCCCCGCTCGAAAATGCAGGGAGAAAACACCGGTACAAGGCGCATGCCCAGAAGCAGCGATTCCAGCCGTCTTATCTTCGTTTCCTTCCGCTTTTCCCAGCCGTTAGAACAGCATACAATCCCTATCTTATCACCGGGTTTCATCTCCATTTCCATAAGAACCTCCATTTCAGGGCAATTATTTTTCTGTGTCATCTGCCGCCGGCTTCTGGTCCGGGCGGCATCCCCTGCACCGGCTGCAGTCACCGCCGCAGGAAAGGGATTTTCCTGCTTTCTTATCCTTAATCATCTGCCTTATGGCAAGCGCAGCTGCACCCGCCACAAGCATTAACACGATGAATGTTCCCATATGCTCCACTCCCGCTTGTTTTTCTCTTGCGCACATTATATCATAAATAATTAGGGAAAGGGAAAGGAGAACAAAATGCAAAAGATTAAAATTGGATCTCATGTGAAAATGGCGGGTAAGGAAATGTTTCTTGGATCGGTAAAGGAGGCGGCGTCCTATGGAGCCAATGTCCTGATGCTTTACACGGGGGCGCCGCAAAACACCGTAAGAAAAGAAATTGCGGCATTAAATATAGAAGCTGGATGGGAGTATGCCAAAGAAACGGGGATTGAAGAGATCGTAGTTCACGCGCCGTATATCATTAACCTTGGAAATACTGTGAAGCCTGAGACCTTTGAACTGGGCGTGACTTTTCTTGAAAAGGAGATAAAAAGAACGGCCGCCATGCGCAGCAGGATCCTGGTACTGCATCCGGGCGCTCATGTGGGAGCGGGAGAAGAAGCCGGAATGAAGCAGATCATAAAAGGTCTCAACCTCGTGCTGGATGAGAATGAGGATGATGTTTACATCGCACTGGAGACGATGGCGGGGAAGGGAAGTGAGCTGGGCGCGGCCTTCGAGGAAATAAGAGCGATTTATGACGGCGTTCACAAAAGAGACAGACTGCGCGTCTGCTTTGACACCTGTCATGTGAATGACGCAGGGTATCGTCTGGCCGAAGACTATGAAGGGATGCTGCGGCAGTTTGACGAGGTGATCGGACTTTCGCAGATCGCCGTGATCCATGTCAATGACAGCATGAATCCCTGTGGAGCCCACAAGGACCGCCATGCCAATATTGGGAAAGGCTGTATCGGATTTGACGTTTTATGTCGGATTGTCCATGACGAAAGATTTGCGCAGGTGCCGAAAATTTTGGAGACGCCCTGGCTTTGCGAAGAGGGGAGTAAGGAGAAAACGCTTCCGCCATATAAAGAGGAGATTGCGGAATTGCTAAAAGGGTGATTTTATGCTAAAAGAATTGTCAATTTCCGGCATGAACTGCCGCTTATATCTGCCGCCCGGTTATGAGGAGGGAAAGGAACATTACCCGGTGATCTATGTTAATGGGAAAATTCCGATAGAGGGAATAATGACTGCATTGGTCAATATAGGCGTGCGGGCAGATTTCCTTCTTCTATCTATAAAGCCGAAAAGCTGGAACAACGACTTCACACCGTGGATGGCCCCTGCTTTCCGGGTGGAGGAGGAAGCCCCGCAGGGCAGGGCGGACGCCTATTTGTCCTGTCTGGCAGAAGAAATAAAACCGTATATGGACGCGCATTACCGAACGAAGCCGGAGCCGGCGCATACGGCACTGTTCGGCTATTCCCTGGGCGGGCTTACGGCGGTTTATGCGCTCTACAAAACGGATGTGTTTGGTGTGGCTGCCAGTCTTTCCGGGTCACTCTGGTTTGATGGTTTCTGTGCGTTTATGGAGCGTGAAAAGCCTCTTCGGACGGATTTGCGCATATACCTTTCCCTCGGGAAAAAGGAAAGCCGCAGCAAAAATCCGCGCATGAACCGGGTAGCCGCGTGTACGAAGCGGGCAGAGGAGATTCTGGCGGCACAGCTTGGGGAAACAGACGGGAAAGTATTTTTTGAATGGAATGAGGGTGGACACTTTCACGACATAGAGGGGCGGTTTGTGAAAGCGATTATGTGGTGGATGGCGGGTGAGTGTTGATGTATATTGAGCAGATTATGTCTGCCCAATTTGACCAAGCGGAGATGCAATTTGACTTTTATGCCGCACATATATATAATAGTAAGCATAAAAGTCAATAGAGAGTAGATGATAATTATGGGAGCAACTGATGCGATTATCAAGATAGCCAAAGAGAATAATGGTACAGTCACTACTGCAATGGTAGTTGCAGCAGGTTTTTCTCGTGGGAATATCAAATATCTTGTTGATAAAGGCATGATTGAGAAATCTGCCAGAGGTGTTTACATTTTGCCTGAGATCTGGGACGATGAGATCTTCAATTTGCAAAATAGATTTAAGAGAGGGATTTATTCCCATGAAACAGCATTGTTTCTATGGGACTTAACAGATAGAACACCAAATAGATATCATATGACTTTTCCTGTAAATTACAATTTGTCAAAACCAAAGGAAGAAAACATCCGATGTGTGCAGTGTAAGAAAGCATTATATGATTTGGGAATAACAGAAGTAAAGACGCCGGGAGGAAATACAGTAAGAGTATATAGTATGGAGCGCACGCTTTGCGATATTTTAAGAAAACATAGCCATTCGGATATTCAGATAGTGACGGAGGCGTTTAAACATTATATAACAAGATGTGATAAGGATATTCCTATCTTGTCAGAGTATGCAGCTATATTAAAGGTTGAAGCAAGGCTCCGATCATATCTGGAGGTGCTGTTATGAAGAATGCAATGCAATTGAAGGCAGTAATTAAAAAAATTGCAAAAGAAAAACATATATCGGCCCAGCTTGTAATACAAAATTTCATGCTGGAGAGGTTGCTGGAACGAATATCTATCTCAAAATATCAACAGAATTTTATTTTGAAAGGTGGATTTTTAATTGCTGCAATGGTGGGGCTTGATACCAGAGCAACTATGGATATGGATGTAACAATAAAAGGTTTGCCTGTAAATGAACAATCTGTCAGAGAAATGTTCCAGGAAATCTGTAACATACAATTAAGTGATGATGTTACATTTAGTTTTCGGAGTATTGGGGAAATTCGTGAAGGAGATGAATATACAGGGTATCGTGTTTCATTATCTGCAAATTTTCCGCCGATGGCAGTTCCTTTGAAATTAGATATTACCACCGGTGATAAGATAACTCCCAAAGAAATCCAATATCAGTTCAAACTTCTTTTGGAAGACAGAAATATTTCAGTTCTTGCTTACAATTTAGAAACAATTATGTCAGAGAAATTAGAAACGGTAATATCCAGAGGAAATCAAAATACTAGACTAAGAGATTATTATGATATATACATATTGGCTAAATTGCAATATTCAAATATGGCTCCCGCTTCGTTAAAGGCAGCATTGATTGCAACTGCAGATAAGCGTGGTTCAAATGCAGCGATTAAAGATTATCGTAAAATTATGGATACTGTTAAGATCAGCGAGGTTATGCAGAAACGGTGGTATAATTATCAAAATGATTTTGAATATGCGACAGATATTGCGTTTGAGGATACTTGTGACGCGGTTGTGCAGTTAATGGAGTTACTTATGAATATTCCAGATTAATACGATGAGAATATAATCATTTAAATTAGGAGAAAAAAATCGGCGGTATTCTATAGGATTGAAAGGCAATAGGATACCGTCATTTTTTATACCTAATGTACACAACGGGTAACTTTTAGGCAGAAAGTGGCACACTCGTCCATATTAGCTGAGGAGTAACAGAAGATTTTACGGGCCGTAGCATTATATTACCGTGGACGCTGCCTGATATAACTTATATAGTGGAGAAAATAGAGGAGAAGAATGTTTAACCAAGAGCACTGACTAATATAACTGTAATAATGACAAAAATAATAGTAAATATCCATGTCCACTTATTTCCTAAATTCATGGTATAGCCAAACCCACTGCTCGGTCTCTTGATAATTACTCTTTTATCTTTTATGTTGAAATATAGTCTTCCCATTAACCAGCCATTGTCCTCATTACTTGGTTTCATAAAGTTCTCCTCTGAATTTTTGATTTATATGTTTGATTATAAAATATTTGTATGCTGCCTGCAATGTATATTGATAAGCCTGTTTTTAGCGGGTACACGAGATTACCCTGCCGCTTTTGGCTACTTATCAATTTTTTGCAACAGAATGCTGCACATAACAACAGCTAAAACAAGAATCAGGAGTAGTGGCAAAAGGCTTTCAAATTTAAAAGCATTTTCTGCCATTAATTGATATCCCCATGCAGCCGGAAATAGTTTTCCTATTGTTTCAAACGCTTTAGGAAGCAGTTCTATCGGGAACATAATTCCAGAAAGCATGATAGACGGTAAAAAAACAATAATAGAAAACATAGGAGTTTTTGCCGGGTCTTTTACTGCCAGGCCGATTATGCTGGCAATACTAAGGGACACCGCAATAAAAACAGCGAGGCTGATGAAGTACATACCCGGATTTTCTGGTATTTCAGCATGAAAAGCCAACGGTGCAGCAATATATAAAATGATGCTCATAATGAACAAATGAATATACGCTGAAATGTTGTTTAAAGCAAGACCGAGATATAATGGAACACCGTTTGCTTTATAGACTTTTTTAATATCGCTGCTATAAATTTCAACAAGAGAGGGAGGCAGACCAATCAACGCTCCCATTGTCACACCAAATACAGTCATTGACTGGATAAGCGTGTATTTTGCTTCCGGCATAACTGATGTAAAGATACCGCCCATAATTGCAAAAAACAAAAGTGGTACGATATAGCAGGTTATAAGTAATGTCTTACTCCTTATATCTAATTTCCATTGTAAGGAAACTCCGTACAAAAATGCGCCCATTGTTATGCCCCCTTTGCAATTTTCATAAAGTGTTGTTCCAGTGAACCGCGGTCTATCTGAATATCCAGTATGGTTTCTCCTTTTTCTTTATACTGCATAAGCAGCGGCAGTAAAGAGTCACCGATATTTTCAGATTCATATGTTTTCGTTCCGTATTCGGTTTGGATGGCGATATTATAATGTTTTCCGATTGTTTTGCCTAACTGTTCGACTGTCCCAATAAAGGCAATTTTGCCACTGGAAAGAATGGCGATCCGATCACATAAATTTTCAACTTCTGTCATGTCATGGCTTGCTAATATAATTGTCTTTCCCATTGCTTTTAACTGCCGGATTTGCTCATGTAAAGATATGCGTCCCTCAACATCAAGCCCTGCGGTTGGTTCATCGAGAAACAGAATGTCTGGATTTCGTGTTAAAGCAAGCGCTAAATGGAGCCGGCGTTTTTGGCCCGTTGATAATTGATAATACTGTTTTTTAGAAAATGCATAAATACCGAGAGCGTCAAGCGTTTCTTTATCAAGAGAAGTCTTATTCCATTTAGCAAACAGCTTGACAGCTTCCAGCGCTTTTATATGCTCTGGTAAAGAAGCCGACTGTAACTGAATACCCATGATTCCATTTATGACAATGCTTCCGCTGTCATATTTTCGTAAACCCTCAATGCATTCAAGAGACGTGGTTTTTCCTGCACCATTTATGCCGAGCAGAGCAAAAATTTCTCCTTGCTGTACGCAAAAATCTAAACCGTTCAGAACAACATGAGTTCCATAACTCTTTGTTAAATGACTAATTTTTATAGCTTCATTCATTCGGTTTCCTCCTGAAATGGGTCAACGCCTAAATGTGAAAAATAAAAATCCAATGCCTGTCCAATATATCCGTTGGCGATTTCCTGTTTTTCCTTCCATTCCTGATCTGTATTTTCAAATTGTCCTAATTCAATCAGTTTGGGAAGCATACTCATATCACCGCCGGTAAAATCTGTTATCATATCCCAATAGGTTTTTGCAAAAGTCTGCCCTGCATCACTATCTGGGGGCACACCTGCATTTTGAAGCCTTATTGCTTCATCTTGAAGCTGCATGAAAGTGTTTATAAAAGCCATTCCGCTATCTTTATCAAAGCGGCTGCGAATATGGTCAAGCGTCTGGTCGTCAAAATATTTAATCAGCCAATAGAAATCATTTTTCATCTGCAAATTAACAATAATATCAGCATATTTTTTGAAATCAACGGACTGCATTTGAAGGACTTCCTCCCGCAGCGCTTCCAATTCCCGCAATGATTCAGACAGGCTTTCTATTTTTTGTTTGACAGCATTTGCCTGTTCCGTCAGAACTTCAGCTATTTCGGCTGGTGTATCAAGGGAAATAAGCCGGTTCTTAATATCGCCCAGAGAGAAGCCTAAATGTTTCAGAGACAAAATCTGATGAAGTTTTATGATGTCCTTATCGGTATATAACCTGCGGCCTCCTTCACTCATGGCGGACGGGGAAAGCAGGCCCTCTTTGTCGTAATGCTGTAAGGCCCGCACAGTGACGTCCATTTTTCTTGCAATTTCACCGACAGTCATATAACCTTGTGGTATCGCTTTATACTTATTCATGTCTCACCTCTTTGAACATTATATCTTATTACGCTGCGTCACGAGCAAGCATTTATATAAAAATTTATGGTAAAATAAAGAAAAAAGGAAAGAAGCAATCACATGATTATAAGTGCAAGCAGGCGGACCGATATTCCCAATTATTATTCGGAATGGTTTTATAACAGAATCAAAGAGGGATTCCTATATGTCCGCAATCCGATGAATTTCCATCAGGTCAGCGAAATCAGAATAACGCCGGACTTGGTAGACTGTATTGTGTTTTGGACAAAAAATCCCCTGCCGATGATGGACAGGCTGGAAGAGCTAAAGGCATACCCCTACTATTTTCAGTTTACGCTTACAGGGTACGGGAACGATGTGGAGATAAATCTGCCGGACAAAAAGACATCCATCATTCCGGCATTTCGGGAATTATCAGAAAGAATCGGCAGGGAAAAAGTGATCTGGCGGTACGATCCGATTTTCTTTACAGGCAGGTATACGGCGCAGTATCACTTGAAAGCATTCAGAAATATTGCAGAGGCGTTAAGTGGATACACCGAAAAATGTGTGATCAGCTTTTTGGACATGTATTCTAAGAACAGAAAACAGATGGAGCGCTTATCATATTACGATCTGGATGAAATCGAACTGAGAAAGTTTGCAGGAGAACTGAGCAGGATTGCGGATGATAATCATATGGCAATTGGCAGCTGTGCGGAAAAGATAGATTTGGAGGACTGCAAAATTGCACATAATTGTTGTATTGATAAGCCGCTGATTGAAAAAATAACAGGGTATAGAATGAAAGGCGGCAAAGATAAAAATCAGCGCATGGAATGCGGGTGTATGGAAAGTATTGAGATCGGTGCATATCATACATGCAAAAATGGATGTGCATATTGTTATGCAAATGCCAGTGCAAAAAGGGTAGAGCGGAATGCATCTAAATATGATCCTTCATCGCCGCTCCTGTGCAGTCATGTGGAAACGGAGGACAGGATTCATCTGAGGAAGGTTACCTCATTAAAAGAAACACAGTTTACCCTGCCTCTTTAATCGTCTCAGCCCTCTGGATTGCGGTATTCGGAAGGACTGACGCCCACAAGCTTCTTGAACATAGAAGAAAAATAGGTAGCGTCATGGTATCCGACCATTTCCGAGACGGCATAGATATAGATATCCGTGCTGCGCAGCAGTTCCTTCGCTCTGTTGATGCGGAACTGGTTGATATAGTCGGTGAGGGAAATGCCGGCCGCTTTTTTAAAGGTGCGGCTTAAGTGGGAGGCAGATATATGCAGTGCATCTGCGATCTGTTCCAGGGACAGGTCCGTGGCAATGTTTTCTTCAATATATTTCATGGCCTTTTCCGCGAGCTGGCCCTGTATGCCGGCAGCGTCCTGGAGGCTCAGCTTCAGCGTATGGAACATTTCCGTGACGGCCTGCTCCAGCGTGAAGATATCGTTAGCCAGACGGATGGTATTCAGATATTCCGCGTCGAGACTGCCCGATTTTTTGATCGTAATGCGGGAACAGATGTAATAGATCTGGGCGCAGATCGTCTTGACATCCTGTGCGTTGACAAAGTTCTGCTTGAATTTAGCAAATAGGTTCATCAGCAGAGTTTCCGCGTCCCGGAACTGCCAGTCTAACAGCAGATTTTCAAACTGGAACAGATCCAGTGAATTTTCTGCGGTCAGATCGCAGCCCTCATTCAGCTCTTCTGAAAAGAAGGACACATTGTTCTCCGCATAGAAGTTCAGAGTCAGCGCGCGGATGGCTTCTGTGACAGCCTGCTGGAAACAGGCCGGGGTATCGTGGAAACGGCTGATGCCGACAGAAATTTCCCTGGAATCCAGCATTCTCGTAATGGCTTCGATCTCGCAGCAGTTCTGGAGAACGGATTCCAAATCGTTGTAAAGATAGATGACAATAATTAAATTGTTGTATCTGTAACAGCAGGCTTCTTTTTTCTCATCCATTATGATCTTTTTTAAAGAGCGGATGTCCTCATGGTAAGGAATCAGCCGAAAGGCCGCGACATAATAGCCTGTCAGAGTGAGGCCGTATTTGTGCAGTTTTTCTGCGAACTGCGGCTGATAGGGATGGTCGGTCATTTCCAGCAGAAACTGTTCTTTCAAAAAAGCAGTTTCTTCTCTGGCGATGCTGTCTGTATGCCTGGAGGTGGCAAGCTGGCTCTGCGCCGCCTGTACGGCTTCAAACAGTTCCTTTTTGTTGGTGGGTTTCAGGATAAAGGCAGACACATTATAGCGGATGGCGGTTTTGGCGTACTCAAAATCCGCATAGCCGGTTAACAGGATCACTTTCTTTTCGGGACAGTTTTCAAATACATATTTTGCGACTTCCAATCCGTCCGCTTCGGGCATTCGGATATCCGTTATGATGATATCTGCCTCGTGTTTCTTCAAAAAGGCAATGGCTTCCAGACCGTCGCTGGCAGTGCCTGCCACCTCACAGTCTATGGTATTCCAGTTCATAAATTCAGCGATTCCCTTGCGCATGGTGGATTCGTCATCCACAATCAGAAGTTTAAATGTCATAATTTCTCCATTCTTGGAAGCCGGAACGAAATAGTGGTGCATAAATTGGGTACACTTTCTATTTGAATCCGGGCTTTTTCTCCGAAGAGCAGTTCCAGCCGCTTATCCAGATTCCGCAGTCCAATGTGGGTGTGTGAATCCTCCGCAGAGGAGGAGATCGTGCGGACATCGGGAATCTCGGTGAAACCGATGCCGTTATCAATGATGGCGATTTCCATTTCCGATTCCTGACCGTCTGTGGGTGTGAGGGGAACGATCTGTATGATCAGCTTTCCCTTTCCCTTCTTGGGCTCTAAGCCGTGGATGATGGCATTTTCCACAAGAGGCTGGATGCAGAAGCAGGGAACCGGACATTTCATCAGCTCATCTGGAATCTGTATGACGCAGTCGATGCGGTCTTCAAAACGGCGCTGCTGCAGATAAATATAAAATTTCACATAATCCATTTCCTTTTCCAGCTCTATAAAATCGGTTTCCTTCGACAGGGTATTCGCCTTTAAAAGTTCCCCGAGGGAAATAACCATCTGGTAGATTTCTTCGTTATGAATGATCTGGGCCTTCCACGCGATGGTATTGAGCACATTAAAGAGAAAATGTGGATTCATCTGGGACTGCAGCGCCCGGATTTCCGCATTTTTGAGCGACAGCTGTTTCTGAAAATTATCTGTATAATAAGTGTCGAGCTGCTGCAGCATCTGGTTAAAGGAATCTGCCCATATCTTAAATTCGTGGTACATTTTCATGGGTGGAAGCTTCGAGCTTGTCCCGGCAGAAATCTGGTTGATATGGTAGATCATCCGCCTGATCGGGGCGGTGATCATCTGGCTGATAAATATGGCTGCGGCAAGAGCGATCAAAATGGTGAGAACCAGAAACAGCAGATAGGTTTCCAGTGTGCTGTTCAGGTCTTCCAGCAAAAGGTCTTTAGGCGCGATGACAGCGGAGGTGAGTCCCAGACCCGAGAGACGCTCTGAGGCCGCAAAGTAGTGTTCCCCATTAAGAATCTCCTCATGGAAAGCGGTGTGCCGGGAAGCGGGGGCAAAAGAGCGGGCAGCCAGTTCCAGGCACTCTTCCTTCAGGTCATCGTTTGATACAAGCGTCATTTCATCATTATAGAGGCTGATGAACCAGGAGGGGTCAAGGCCTTCCACGCAATACTGCATCCATTTCTGGCGGTTAATCTTAATAAAGAAGGTTCCCATATAGCAGCCGCTGTTGCCGTTAAAGAGATTACGGATAAAATAAACGCTGTTTTCATCGGAGGGCAGCATCCGGCACATAAAATTGGTGCGTGTTTTGTCAAGGCCGGCAAGCAGGGCCTCATTCTGCTCCTCGTAGGGCGCAAAGGAGCCGGAGGTATAGATATGAAACAGGGTGTCATCCTTACTGATAATAAAGATGGAATCTGTGAAATTGTGGCTGGCAATGGAAGTCCTGTGATACATGGAGGACATCTGCTTTTCAATGGCCAGTTTTGTGTCGTAACCGATCTGGGAGGAGTCGGGGGCCTCCAGCGTATTTAGAAGAAGCGTGTCGGACAAAAACAGCGGTGCCACAGAGTCCACGGCCGCAATCTGGTCGGAAATCTTCTGGTTAACCTGGCTGAGCTGGGAAGTAAAGGACTTTTCATAGTGCTCCATCAGGATGTCCGCAGTTTTGCTGTAATACAGGACTCCCGAAAATATCAGAATGACCGTTACGGTCAAACAGATTGTCATGGTAATGAACATGCGAAGGGATATGATCTTGTGTGTGGTCTGCTGTTTCTTTTTCATGTGCTTATCATCTCACATTTATGGTGCCCCTTCAATGCGCTTTGTATGAGTCAGCAAGATTTTTAAAGAAGAAAGCATCATAGTAAAAGAATGCCTTTTGAACTGCTGTTTTTGGATCAAAACGGGAGAGAAAATGATAAAATAATGGAATATTGCAGCAAGGCATTTTATTCAAATAACAGGCTGGCCGGGATACAATTTCCTTATCACAACACAGTAATGCATACAAGGGATTTGTGTCAGCGCGCTGCCGGGCACAGACTGGAGAAAAAGGCAGTGCAGAAATGAGGGAAAACATATGAAAAAGAAGACAGGAAACAGAATGTTAGGTCTGGCAATGAGCGGCCTGATGGCGCTGGGGCTGACGGCCTGCGGAAACACCGGGGGCGGTGAAAGCGCTGCTGCAGATCAGACCAAGCCGGAAGAGACGGCGCAGAGCACAGAGGCGTCCTCCGATGAAAAGATTGTGCTGGATGTGATCAATTATCATGTGGGTACAGATTATGCGGCGGAGTATTATTCGTATCTCTTTGAGGCCTTCCAGCAGACAGAAGAAGGCAAAAACGTGGAATTTCATTTTGAGGAGATACCGACCACAGACGCTTTTAACCAGAAAATCAAACTGCTGATCTCCAGCGGGGATCTCCCGGACATCGTGTTCAACGGCGGCAACAATATCACAGAGCTGGCTGCGAAATCTGGCAAGGTTGCGGATCTGACACCGTATTTTGATGCGGATCCGGAGTGGGAAGCCTTATTCGATGAGACGTCGCTGGAGTTCAATATGGTGGATGGAAAGATTTACGGCGTGCCGGTTTCCAAGGAAATCTCTTATATCTACTACAACAAGGACTTGTTTGCACAGGCGGGCATTGAGGCGCCGGAAGTGGCCTATGCGGACTGGAATGCGTTTTTTGAAGCCTGCGACAAACTGAAGGCTGCCGGGATCACGCCGATAGGTATGGACACGGCGGATTCGGGCTGGCTGACCAATCTGTGGATGAGCGCGCTGATCGGTACAAACGGAGACGCGGGAAACCAGTGGATGAACAGCATGTATCCGACGGACTTTAATACCCCCGAGGTCGTTGCGGCGGCAGAAACGGTGCAGAAAATGTTCCAGGAATATACCACGGCGGATGCAGTGGGCGGTAAATATGACCCGATGGCGACCCATTTCTTCAACGGTGAGGTGGCAATGTTCCCCAACGGCCCGTGGATGATTCCGGATTTCTCTGAGACAGAGAAAGCGCCGGAAGGATTTTATGATAAGGTTGGCATTATGCTGATGCCCGGAAACGGTATGGAGATGGTACCCACACCCGGTGATATGGTGGGCGCTTCCGAGGAGGAGAAGATCAAGGCGGCAGTCGATTTCCTGAAATTTGAGACAAAGCCCGAGAACCAGATCAAGGCGCTGGAGATGACAGGTTTACAGCCGGTATCCAATGGTCTGGAGATTCCGGCTACTTTGATAGAGAGCGATCCGTTAATGGCGCAGGTGCTGGAGATTCAGGACAAGGCGGAAGTCACTTACGGACAGAATCAGGCTTACTGGTATCAGAACACAATAGATACGTTTTCCACAGAACTTCCCGAACTTGCTTACGGAAATATCACGCCGGAAGAGTTTTGCGAAAAGCTGTCTGAATCAGCGAAGAAAAATCAGGAATAAGGTATGGCGGGGGCTGCTTTGACAGCCCTCTCCTTTTTAGAAAAATAACAGGTCGGGAGGAGGAAGACCATGAGAATAAAAAATAAGGGGCTGTGGATTACCCTGTTTACCGCACCGTGTATGCTGCTGTTTGCCCTTGTCTACGCAGCGCCCATTGTGACGGTACTGTATACCTCTCTGTGTAATTACACCACTTTTTCCCCGCCGGAGTTTGCGGGACTTAAGAATTTTGTGACAATTTTCGGGGATGAGGGGTTTCGGGTTTCCATTAAAAATACGTTGTTGTGGGTGGTTCTGCAATCCACATTCCATGTGACGCTGGGTCTTGCGATGGCGCTGGTGCTCAGAAGGAAGCCGAAGGGCTGGAAGGTTGTGCGCACGGCCTATATGATTCCCAATATTGTGCCAACGGCGGCGACGGGTGTGATGTTTACCCTGCTGTTAAACCCAAGCTTTGGGGTGGTAAAGCCGCTGTGGGAAAAGCTTGGCCTTGATATGGGGCAGGTGCCCAATCTGTTTGGCAATTCCAGATATGCATTCTGGACAGTCACCTTCACATGGATCCTGTATTCCGGCTTTAACACGATTATTTTTCTGGCGGAAATGGGGGCTGTGGATCAGGAAATTTATGAGGCCGCCCGGGTGGACGGGGCAAAGCCCTGGCAGGTGGATCGGTATATCACGTTGCCGCTGATGAAAAACATTTTCGGCACCTGTGTCACCCTCGCTTCCGTGGCAATGGTGTCCCAGTTTGACATTATCTATATGACTACGAAGGGCGGGCCGGGCAGCAGTACCTTAAACCTGCCGATTTACCTGTATAAGGCGGCAACCCTGGAAAACAACTACGGCAAAGCCAACGCCGTGGGCGTGGTTCAGATTGTAATCGGCATTTCATTGGTGCTGCTCATACAGAGACTGTTTATGACAAAAGCCGGGGAGGAGGATGGAAGATAGATGAAAAAGACACCACAGGGCGTTATTTATGCCGCTAAAACTGCAAAATATCTGTTTTTGATATTTTTTACACTGATCGCTGTAGGGCCGATTCTGTGGGCGGGAATCAGCTCTTTTAAGACCTACGCGGAGATCAATTCTTCCGCACTTTCCTGGCCATCCTCTTTTAACCTGGATAACTACAGGGCGGCATTTCAGTTTGCCCCCATTGCCAGGTATTTTCTGAACAGTGTCATTATTGTGGGAATCAGTGTGCTGGTGACGGTGATACTGGTAGCGATGTGCGCCTATATTATCTCCAGATTTCGGTTTAAGCTGAAAACCTTGATTGTGCTGCTGATTTCAGCATCTTTGATGCTGCCTGCCCAGGCCATATCGCAGCCGCTGTTTGCCATTTTCCAAAAGCTTCATATTTTTGATACCAAGGCGGGGCTGATTATCGTGTATTCGGCTATGGGAATCCCTATGTCGTTTTTTGTGATGGTCAGTTACTATAAGACAATTTCCACGGCGTTGGAGGAATCGGCCTATATTGACGGGGCCTCCTTTTTACAGACCTTTCTCTGCATCATTCTGCCGCTGGCCAAACCGGGGCTTGTGACGATAGCGCTGCTGCAGTTTATCAATACCTGGAATGAGTTCTATTTTGCACTCATGCTGACCAGCGGGGATTCGGCAAGAACTGTGCCAATTGCCCTCAATTATTACATGGGAACCTTCGCAAACAACTATTCGGCGTTGTTTGCGGCGGTGGTGATGACGGTGCTGCCCACCATTCTCCTGTTTATTATCCTGCAGAAACAGGTGGTGGAGAGTCTGACGGCAGGAGCCGTAAAAGGTTAGTGCAGAAACGGAGGGAAAAGATTGAAAATTAAAATTTTCAATCGCGAGATTTGTAGCTGCGCGCTGCTTGCCACAAACTCGATATGCGCAACAAGCAGCGCAGAAATGGAGAAGATGATGACAGAAAAAAAACCGATTTATCCGATTGAGGAGTGGACGGTTACGGAGGAAGTTTTTGACAGGAAGACAAACTATCGCAATGAGACGACGTTTTCTTTGTCCAACGGGTATATCGGAACCAGGGGAACCTTTGAGGAAGCCTATGACTTTGACGTGGATACAGGGCTTGAGGGGAATTTTGTGAACGGGTTTTATGAGAGTGAGAAAATCCGATACGGGGAAGCCAATTTCGGTTCCCCGATGTACAGTCAGTCCCTGCTGAATCTGCCCAATTTAAAGGAGACGAAGCTCTGCATTGACGGGGAAGAGTTTCATATGGAGAGAGGGCAGGTCACGGAGTATGCCCGGGTACTACACATGAAGGAGGGATTTCTGGAAAGGGGACTGGTGTGGACGTCCCCTTCCGGGAAGGCAGTGCGGATACGGACACAGAGGCTGGTGTCCTTTGTCATGGAACATATCATGGCGGCCCGGTACGAGGTGACGCCGCTAAATTTTACGGGAAAAGTGCGGTTTGTGTCAAAACTGCAGGCGGATGTGGAAAACCATACGAGAAAGACGAACCCCATTGTGGATTACGGCCCTTTCGGGCGGAAACTGGATGTGGAGCGGTTAGAACAGGATGGACAAACGCTCTATTATGAGGGCACAACCCAGACCAGCCGCCTCACGGCAGCGTGCGGCAGCAGTCACAGGCTGTATGTGCAGGAAATTTCCGGGATGGCTGCAGGAGGAGAAAGGGCCTGCGGGGGGACAGAACAGAGGGCCGGAGGAGGAGAAGCGGCCTGCGGTATGCAGGCCGGGGAGCTGGAAGCGGTCTGTGTGCTGGAAACAGAGGCGGCCAGAGGGGAGAGGGTCGTTCTGGATAAGATGATCTGCTACGCCACTTCCCTGGATAGGAGCCGGGAAACGCTGGAATGCTTTGTGCGCAGTGAACTTGAGAAAGCGGAAGAGACAGGCTTTGAAGCGCTGAAAAGACAGCAGGAAGAGTATCTTGGCCGTTTTTGGGAGACGGCGGACATTGCCATAGCGGGAGCGGGGGGAAGCGCCCTGGTACAGGGGCTTCGCTTCAACCAGTTTCATATTTTTCAGTCGGCGGGCAGGAACAGCAGGACGGGCATGGGAGCCAAAGGGTTATCCGGGGAAGGCTACGAGGGCCACTACTTCTGGGATACGGAGATGTATGTGCTGCCGATGTTTGTCTATACGGAACCAGAGACGGCGCAAAAACTACTGGACTACAGGTATCATACCCTGGATCAGGCCAGGGCGCGGGCGCGGGTGCTGGGCCACGAAAAGGGGGCCCTGTTTCCCTGGCGCACCATCAACGGGGAGGAGGCGTCCACCTATTATCCTCTGGGGACAGCCCAGTATCATATCAATGCGGACATTGCCTATGCCCTCTCTCTCTATTTACAGGTGACCGGGAATCGGGAATATCTGAAGGAGAAAGGCGCAGAGCTGTTGGCTGAGACCGCCAGGATCTGGGCGGATGTGGGAAGCTTTGCGGAGTGCAGGGGCGGCAGATACTGCATCTGCTGTGTCACAGGGCCGGATGAATATAATGTGCTGGTGGACAACAACTTTTATACCAATCTGATGGCAAGGGAGCATCTGCGTGATGCGGCGGCGGCTCTGCGGTGGCTGATGAAGGAGGAACCGGCAGCGTACGAAAGGCTGAAAGAAAAGACAGGCTTTGCGGAGCAGGAACTGGATCTGTGGGATGAGATTGTGGAGAAGATGTATTTTCCCTATGAGGAAAAGCGGGGGATATACCCTATGGATGACGGATTCCTGATGAGAAAACCGTGGGATGAGGAGCGGATTCCTGCGGAAAAGCGGGCCTGGCTTTATGAGAATTACCACCCACTGTTTATCATGCGCCATCGCATGTCCAAGCAGGCGGACGCTGTGCTGGGACTGTATCTGCACAGCCATCTGTTTACGCGGGAAGAGATTCAAAGGAATTATGATTTCTATAAAGAGGTGACGCTGCATCACTCGTCCCTCTCCACCTGTATCTTTGGGATCGTAGCCTGCGGCATCGGCTATGTGGAAGAAGCTTACAAATATTTTATGCAGTCGGCGCGGATGGATCTGGATGATTACCACAACAATTTTTATGCGGGAATCCATGCGGCCAATATGGCGGGAACCTGGCAGGCCGTGGTAAACGGGTTTGGCGGGATGCGCTGTCAGGAAGGCGTGCTGCGCTTTGCGCCGGTACTGCCGCAAGCCTGGAAAAGCTATTCTTTCAAGGTGAAGTATCAGGGGAATCTGCTGGGCGTGACTGTGACAAGTGAAAAGTCGGTATTTTCCCTGTTAAAGTGCGGCGGTGTGGAAAAGAAGATCAGTTTTACCGTATACGGAGAGCAGGTGGAACTGGAAGAAGGAGGCAAATATGAAATATCAAAAGTATAGAGCAGTATTTTTTGACTGGGACGGGACAGCTGTGCTGTCCCGGAAAGCGCCTGTGGGGGAGGCGGTGGCGGCAATGAAGCCGCTGCTTAAGCAGGGTGTCAGGCTTGTGATCGTCAGCGGCACAACCATTGAGAACATAGCGGGCGGCGAGATTGAGAAATATTTTACGAAGGAGGAGCTTGGAAATCTGTATCTGGGGCTTGGAAGAGGCGCCTTCAATTATGCGTTCCGGGAGGGGAAGCCCTATGTGTTCCGGGATATGCTTCCAGATGCGGCATGCCTTGAGAAAATTCACCGCGCCTGTTTTGAAATTCATCTGGAACTGAAAGGAAAGTACGATTTTGATACGGACATTGTGTTCAGCAGACCCAATTACTGTAAGATAGACCTGATGCCGGAAGCGCAGCGGGGAGACAATCTGTTCATGCAGGAGAATGAACTGGATCTGCTGAAAGAAAAGCTTAGCCATCATGGAATAGGGGACGGGCTTAGGGGACTTATGGAACTTGCCCTGCGCATTGGCGGGCAGTACGGATTGGAGGTTTTGCCTACCTGTGACGCCAAATATCTGGAAGTCGGCATCAGCAGCAAGAGTGACAATGTGGATGCCATTTTCGAAAAACTCCGGGAGGATGATATGCAGGAAGCGGGTGAGGCAGCGGCCGGGACAGCCGGGCTGACGGCCGGGGACTGTGCATTCTGGGGAGATGAATTTGTGGGCATCGGAGAAGGCATCTTTGGAAGTGACAGCTTTATGAGGACGGAGCTGACAAGAGAGGGGGCCTTTTTTGATGTTTCGCAGGTAGAAGGCGAAAGGCCGGAAGGCGTGGTACATTGCGGCGGGGGAGTGGAACGGTTTCTGGGATTTCTGCGCCTGTTGGCGGACATGGAAAGCGCGTAAGCTGATATCTGTCATATCTTTTTATATTTTATTGCAGTATTTTATTGATTTTTTCGATTCTTTTTGTAAAAATAAGAAAGGATGGAGAACAGCCGGCCAGCTGTTCGTAAAAATTATGCTGCAAGAGAGAAGGGATTAACAGATGGAAAGAAAAGTTGGAACTGTATCGAGAGGTATACGCTGCCCGATTATCAGACAGGGAGATGATTTAGCGAAGATTGTTGTGGACAGTGTTATAGACGCCTCCAGCGAGGAAGGATTTGAGATCCGCGACAGGGATGTGATCGCGGTGACGGAGTCCGTCGTGGCGAGGGCACAGGGTAACTATGCATCGGTGGAGGCGATTGCCGAGGATGTGAGGGAAAAGCTCGGCGGCGAGACTATTGGCATTATTTTTCCTATTTTATCGAGAAACCGCTTTGCGATCTGCTTAAGAGGCATCGCAATGGGGGCGAAAAAGGTCGTGCTGATGCTCAGCTATCCCAGCGATGAAGTGGGAAATGAACTTGTGTCACTGGATCAGCTGGACCAGGCGGGGATCAATCCTTACAGCGATGTGCTGACATTGGAAAAATACCGTGAGCTTTTTGGAGAGAATAAACATCCTTTTACAGGGGTGGATTATGTGGCATATTATGAAGAGCTGATCAAAGAAGCGGGTGCGGAGGTGGAGATTCTCTTTGCCAATGACTGCCGCAGCATTCTTCCTCATACCAAAAAGGTGATAAACTGCGACATTCACACGAGGGTACGCACGAAGAGGATTCTTAAGGAAGCGGGCGCGGAAGTTGTGGCAGGGTTGGATGATATTCTCAACCAGCCCGTGAACGGAAGCGGATGCAACGAAAAATACGGCCTGCTTGGCTCTAACAAGTCCACCGAAGACACAATCAAGCTGTTCCCGAGAGAGTGTACCGATCTGGTGCTGGATATCCAGCAGGCTGTTTTGGACAAAACCGGCAAACATGTGGAAGTTATGGTGTACGGTGACGGTGCGTTTAAAGACCCGGTAGGAAAAATCTGGGAGCTTGCAGATCCCTGCGTTTCCCCTACCAGTACGCCAGGGCTGGAGGGAACGCCCAACGAAGTGAAATTAAAATATCTGGCGGACAATGATTTCAAGGATTTGTCCGGCGAAGCGCTCAAGGAAGCGATCTCCGAGCGTATCAGGGAGAAGAAGGACAATCTGGTAGGCGATATGGTGTCTCAGGGCACAACACCGAGGCGGCTGACGGATCTGATCGGTTCCCTGTGTGACCTGACAAGCGGTTCGGGTGACAAGGGCACGCCTGTGGTCCTGATCCAGGGGTATTTTGATAATTATGTGAGTTAATAAAAACTGGGGAAACATCTGGGATTATGATGTGTTGTTTTTGCAGTGTGATACCAGATGAGAATAAGGGCAGCCGTGACATGCGGCTGCCTTTTGCCCGCTCAATCATTTTATAAAATGAAAGAGGAAAATGAAGTTGTAATATAGGTGGGATAACAGTATAATAAGGAAGTCAGAAAGAAAAGTTTGATGAAATGAATAGGAATGAAAGATCGGAGGGAGTCGTAATGTCTAAACAGCAGATGATTACAAAGCTTATTTCTACTGCGCCGGATAACAAATTAGATATCATACTTTCATTTGTAGAGTTCATTTTGAGAGAAAATACAGATATTGATAACATGCTTTTGAGTGAATCAAGTCTTTCGAAAGACTGGATGCTTGAAGAGGAGAATACGGTATGGAAAGATTTATAAAGGGGGATGTAATTGTTCTCCCCTTTCCATTTACTGATTTAAGTTCTGCAAAAAGGCGACCTGCCGTCGTTTTAGCTGATATTAAAGGCAACGATTATATTATGCTGCAGATTACGTCTAAAAATGTGAAGGACAGCTATGCAATTTCTTTGTCAGCGACTGATTTTAAGTCAGGTTCTCTAAAAACGGATAGCAATGTGCGTCCCAACAAGATTTTCACTTTGGACAGTCAGCTTATTTTATATAAAATTGGACATTTAACAGATCAAAAACTGAATGAATGTATTGAGAGTGTATGTAATATTATTCGAAGCGAATAAAATAAACATGTTTAGGAGGTGTCTATGAAGCTGGTGGTTTTGGAGCGCAACAGCGTGGGAACAGATGTGGATGTGAGCTGCTTTGAACGGTTTGGGGAGGTGGAATATTACCCAAACACAGTGGCGGAAAATACGGCGGAGCGGGTGAAGGATGCAGACATCGTCATTGCAAA
The DNA here is from genome assembly GCA_965114645.1 of uncultured Lachnospiraceae bacterium. Taxonomy (GTDB): domain Bacteria; phylum Bacillota; class Clostridia; order Lachnospirales; family Lachnospiraceae; genus UBA3282. The sequence goes on from CBCOZL010000004.1 coordinate 62,383, forward strand.
CAAAGCGCCCATGAATGAGAGCACGCTGAAGGACGCGTCGGATGTGAAACTGATCTGTCTGTTTGCCACAGGTTTTGACAATGTGGATCTGGACTATTGCAAAAGCCGCGGCATCAAGGTTGCAAATGTGGTGAATTACAGCACGGCTGCGGTGGTACAGCACACGCTTATGCTGGCGCTGGCGCTTGAGGAGAAGCTTGCCTTTTATGATGACTATGTGAAATCGGACACTTATGCAAATCAGGACCGTTTTTCCAATTTCGACAGGCCGTTTGGCGAGTTTGAAGGAAAGACATGGGGTATCGTGGGGATGGGAAATATCGGCCGCGGGGTTGCCAGGGTGGCGCAGGCTCTGGGCTGTAAGGTGATTTTTTATTCCGCTTCCGGCAACAGCACCTGTACGGAGTATGAGAGAGTGGAGCTTGACACACTCCTTGCGCAGTCGGATATCCTCTCCCTGCACTGTCCGCTGAGCGACAGAACAAGAGGGCTGATCAATAAGGAGGCTTTTGCCAGGATGAAGAAGTCGGCCATTCTGGTTAATGTAGCGAGAGGCCCGGTGGTGGACACGCAGGCTCTCCACGAGGCGTTGACAGAGGGACAGATCGCGGCTGCAGGGCTTGACGTGCTGGAGAAAGAGCCGATCAGCAAGGACAATCCTCTGGGAACAATCAAAGACAGTACGAAACTGATCATCACGCCCCATATGGCCTGGGCGAGCACGGAAGCAAGAGAGCGTCTGGTGAGTGAAGTTTCAAAGAACATAGAGGCATTTCTGGGTGGAGAAGACAGAAATATAGTCAATAAGTAAAAATAAACCTGCAGACGGACAGCCGGGTAAGCGTCTGGATGCGCCATTTTAGGACATCTATCAAAAAACAGCGGAGAAAAGGGGTATCACATGGGAATGATCATTGAAAACATTCTGGCAGTGCTGCCGGAAGGGGCGGATGACGTCATCCGGGAGACGACACTCTACATTGAGGGGGACAAAATAACAGGGATCGGGGATAAGCCCGCAGGCTTTACGGCCGATAAGGTGATTGACGGCACGGATAAGCTTGTAATTCCGGGGCTGGTTAACTGCCATACACACTCTTACATGTCCTTTATGAGAAATGTGGCGGATGATCTCTCCTTTATGGACTGGCTTTTCGGAACCATTGATCCGATCGAGCAGCAGATGACGGACGAAGACACTTACTGGGGCGCGAATCTGGCGATCATCGAGATGATGAAGAGCGGAACCACCTGTTTTAACGATATGCAGATGAACATTCACCAGACCACCCGTGCGGTGAAGGAGTCGGGTATGCGCGCCGTGATCTGCCGCGGTCTTGTGGGAAGCGGCAACGACGAGGCAGGGCAGATGCGTCTGCGGCAGGCTTACGAGGAGAGAGATGCCGCAAAGGACTGCGACCGGCTCACCTTTAAGCTGGGGCCTCATGCGCCTTACACCTGTGATGATGCGTTCTTAAAGATTGTAGCGGCTGAGGCCAAAAAGGAAAATATGGGCATCCATGTACATCTGTCGGAGAGCGAAAGTGAGATTTCGCAGATCCAGGAAAAGTATGGCTGTACGCCCATTGCACTGGCGGAGAAATGCGGCATTTTCGATGTGCCGGCTATCGCGGCCCACTGCGTGCAGGTGACAGATGAAGATATTGCCATTCTGAAACGGAAAAACGTGAGTGTTGTGACCAACCCGGCCAGCAATATGAAGCTGGGAAACGGCTTTGCACCCATTGCAAAAATGCTTGATGCGGGCGTCAATGTCTGTCTTGGTACGGACGGCGCGGCCAGCAATAACTGTCTGAACATGTTCCATGAACTGAGTCTGCTGACACTGATCCACAAGGGTACGGGAAAGACCCCGCAGTGTGTCAGCGCAAAGGAAGGTTTCCGCATAGCCACCATCAACGGAGCGAAAGCGCTCGGCCTGGAGGAGGAGATTGGCTCTATCGAGGTGGGCAAGAAGGCAGACCTGGCAATTCTTGATCTGAATACGCCATCCCTCACCCCCAGAAATAATCTGATTGCCGGATTGTCCTATTCCGCCAATGGTTCCGAGGTGGATACAGTTATCATCAACGGACAGATTACGATGGAAGGCCGAAAACTTCTGACCATAGATGAGAAGCTTGTCTACGGAAAGATTCAGGATATTATCGTCAGAATGGGACTTGATAAGAAAACTTACTAAATAATGATGGAATTATCAAAAATTTTTTGTTATAATCTACACATAAGCATTGAGCAGTGCGCATCCTCAGAAAAACAGCGTTGGGGAGCTTGCACTGCGGGGAAAGAGAAAAACAGCGTCGTAGAGCTGCGCTGCTTAGTAGAGAAAGGTATTTGGGGGAGGGGAACGGATATGCTGGCAACATTGATACCGTATTTTGACAAGGACATGAAGGTCTCAGCCTATGCGCTGGCTTCACAGAGGGAAAACAGCCTTTTGAATCCACCGATTTTCGGATCGAGCAGTCCGAATGGTCTGGCTGAGATCGAAGGTCTGGAAATTGTACATAATATTGGCATTGACACATTGTCGCCGGGAACAGTTGTGCTGATTCCGGTAAGCCATATTGCAGTATTTTCAGATCTTGAATCGAAATGTGATGAGTTCCGGGGCAGGGTTGTTCTTGTGTTTGACAATGAGGTGGAGAACAGCGAAGCCTACAGAAAGCGTTTTGCACAGCTGAAGGAAAAGGGATATATGCTGGCGATGTCAAAACTGCCTGTAAGCCGGTATGAGGAAAACAGGGATCTGCTTAAGCTGATGGATTATGTTATTTTAGACCAAAAAGCGGTGGAGCTCTCCAAAGCGAAGATTTATTTCAAAAGACAGTATCCGCAGATTAAGATATGTGTGGGAAATATCGACAGTCAGGATATTTTTGACAGCTTGAAAGAGGATCAGGATTTTTATCGGTTCGAGGGTAAGTTTTACCGCATTCCGATCACAAAGGGGGAGAACGAGGTTTCCCCGCTGAAAATCAACTATCTGGAGCTTATGAACATTGTTAATGCCCCGGATTTCGAGCTGACGAAGGCGGCGGATGTCATCGGAAGAGATACCGCGCTGGTAGTCGAGCTTCTCAAGATGGTGAACCACATCGCGATCAATTCCCAGGTAACTTCCATCCGCCATGCGGCGGCAATTCTGGGACAGCGGGAGTTGAAAAAGTGGATCAATACCGTGATTACAAAGGAGCTGTGTGCGGACAGACCGAATGAAGTGGCGAGAACCTCCATGCTCCGCGCGAAATTTATGGAGAGTCTGGCGCCTGTCTTCGGATTGGGAACGAAATCAGCAGAAGTATTTCTGATGGGTCTGTTTTCCATTTTGAATATCATTTTAAATATGCCTATGGAAGACGCGATGAAGATGGTTACGGTCTCCAAGGAGATTGAGGATGCGCTTGTGCGGGGCACGGGAGATCTGGCAGGAATTTACTCCTTTGTGGTAAACTATGAGGCGGCGGACTGGCAGGAGATCAGCAGACAGCTTATCGTGCTGAATGTAGATACCAACACAATCTATCAGGCGTATACCGAGACCGTCTGCTGGTATAAAGAGATGTTTTTCGAGACGAGCTTATAAGGAACGCCAGTCTCGCAGACATAATAAGTGATGATAGGACAGACGACCATCACTATAATAAAAATTCGGCTGATTAATATTTTAGGAGGACACTATCATGGGCAGTGAAATCAGAGACATTAATCTTGCCGAATCCGGTGAGAGAAAAATCGAGTGGGTGAAGAGGAACTGCGACCTGCTTCGCACCTTGGAAAAGGAATTTTCCGAGAGCAAACCCTTTGCGGGCAAGAAGGTAACGCTGTCCGTACATCTGGAGGCGAAGACGGCGTATCTTTGTCTGGTGCTTGCCGCAGGCGGCGCGGAGATGTATGTGACAGGATCAAACCCTTTGTCCACGCAGGACGATGTGGCGGCAGCGCTTGTAAAGGCTGGGCTTGAGGTACATGCCTGGTATAATGCGACGCCGGAAGAGTACGAGACACATATCCGCCATGTGCTGGAGGCGGAGCCGAACATTATTATTGATGACGGCGGTGATCTGGTGACGATGGTGCATACACAGATGCCTCACCTCATTCCGAACATTATCGGTGGCTGTGAGGAGACGACCACAGGAATCATCCGCCTGGAGGCGATGAACAATGCGGGAGAGCTGAAATTCCCTATGGTCCGCGTCAACAATGCGGCATGTAAGCACTTCTTTGATAACAGATACGGCACAGGCCAGTCCGTCTGGGACGGCATCAACAGAACCACGAATCTGATTGTGGCAGGAAAGATTGTTGTTGTGGCAGGCTATGGTTGGTGCGGTAAAGGCACGGCTATGAGAGCAAAAGGTCTGGGCGCGCGGGTTATCGTGACAGAGATTGATCCGATCAAGGCGATTGAGGCAGTGATGGACGGCTTCGACGTGATGCCGATGAAGGAAGCGGCTAAAGTGGGTGATTTCTTCATCACTGTGACGGGCTGTGACGGCGTAATTGACAAAGAGGACTTTGCGGAGATGAAAGAGGGCGCAATCCTTTGCAACGCAGGACATTTTGACTGTGAGATCGACATGGCGTGGCTGAAAGCTAACGCGGTGGAGACAAGGGAACAGCGCAAGAACATTATGGGTTATAAGCTGCCTACGGGTCAGTGGATTTTCGTTCTGGCGGAAGGCCGTCTCGTGAATCTGGCAGCAGGCGACGGACATCCCGCGGAGATCATGGATATGAGCTTTGCGATTCAGGCGCTCTCCGCGAAGTATCTGGTGGAGCATGCAAGTGAGCTGAAAGAAAAGCTGATCGATGTGCCGGAGGAAGTGGATAAGGATGTGGCTAAGAGAAAGCTGGCATTCCTCGGCAAGGAGATTGATGTGCTGACGCCGGAGCAGGAGAAGTATCTGAACAGCTATACTGTGTAAGCGCAGTGAGCTTAAAGAGAGAGAAATTGATAAAGATAGGAAGAGGGGCTGTCAAAAAAGACAGCCCCATAATATTTTGCATATGTATGTGCATATCAAGTCAATCCGGCATGTTTAGATCTTTCTATGTCTGTATAGAAATTTTGCAGTGGCAGACAGAAGTCCATATACATCAGCCAGCGCCAGATGGATCAGAAAACCGGTCAGAAATCCAAGGGAATTTAACAGTACATCATCCAGCTGGCATGCACCAAGGCGATATTTCAGCTGCACCGCTTCAATGCCGATACTGCAGGCTGTAGCGATGGGAGCTGCGATCAGAATATGCCGCATGGGTTTTCCCGACATGGGCAGGAGGACGCCGAACGGGATAAACATGACGATGTTGGCGATGTAAAAAGCCTTCTGCTCATTGTTGTCGAACCATCTGGAAAGGAACACCCAGTCTATATGATCATACCACGGTACCGGCGTGCGTGACAAAATGGTAAGCTGGAGCACACAGTAGCTGTAGGTCACGAAGGTAAACAGCCATATGACACAGACCAGAAATCGAAACACAAACTTCACTGTAAGCTTTTTGTGAAAAGCCCGACACACGGATAATCCTGCAAGAGCGGCAGCAAAACAGACCGTTGCCGCCAGCCTGAAGGCGTTTGGCAGATACATGCAGGCTTCCCTTATCTGAAAGATTACGAGTTCCAGTATGGTATTCATCTTTTTCACCTTAATAGAGATCTTTTAATAGCGCCATTCCTTTTCGAAATACATTTTTCTAAACAATTCAACATTGACGAACATCCATAAAAGCTGTCCAGAACGAATATTTTTCTTACAATCTTCGCACAGCGTTTCCAATTGCGTATAATCAAACCAGTTTGAATCTGTTAGATGATTTATACCCATCTCTTTTAGTTTTTCAAACCATGTATTTAAAGGCACTGGGAATCCCATTTTTTTTCTATTCACGACATGTTTAGGCAGCAGTTCCGACCCTAATCTTCTGAGCAGATACTTAGGCTGGTCCCATGTTTCGCTATAGAAAGACGATGGGCTTTTTCTTGCCTGTTCCTTTACTTTATTGCTATTCCATCTTAATTTTAATTCATAGGGAACATCTTTATATACAAATTCTATCAATGTATGATCGAGAAATGGCACTCTGGCTTCTATGCTTGCATACATTGTCATAGCGTCCACTCTTTGTAAAAGCCCTTTTATATGGTATTGATGGAAAAATCTAAAAACATTTTCTTCGTTAATCCGTCCGTCAAATTGTTTTCTAACCTCTTCGTCCTTCTCGTCTCTGATGAAATGGCTTGTGAACAAATATCTGTCTCTGATCTCTCTGGGAACATATTCGTATTTATTGATGAAATAGTCGTAAAAGTCTTCGCTATGGCAGAAATCTATATTTTCATAATCAAATGGTGATCTGTATATTTTCCCATACCCGCCCATCAACTCATCCGCACCCTCCCCCGAAAGGACTACTGTGATTAATGTTTTTAGCTCTTTCGACATGATTGCAAGCGGAACCTCATTGGGAACGCCCAGCGGTCCATCCTTATATGATATCAGTTCCTCTAATTTGTCAAAGTAATCTTTGCTGTTCAACAAAAGTTCATGGTGATTTGTCTGATATTGCTGTGCCACCATTTGTGCATATGGGAATTCATTTATTTCAGGAAACCCTATTGTATATGTATTTATTGATGCTTTACTTTGCTTTGCACAAACAGCAGATATAATGCCGGAATCAATTCCTCCGCTAAGATAAGTTCCTATCGGCACATCTGCAATCATTCTTCTCCTTATAGCATCCAACACCTCGCTTTTAAACCTGTCAAAAATCTCATTTTCATTATATATCGTATCCATATTAAACTCATCCGGCAAATCCCAATACTTTACTGATTTTATCTCGAAATTTCTGTCTATAATCAAATAATGACCTGCCGGAACTTGATAAATACCTTGAAAAAACGTATATGGTTCTCTGACATATCGGTTTCCAAGATACTCATCTATTGCATTGTTATTGAATTTTGCCTCTATTAAGCCGCTGTTTAAAATACCTTTTATTTCGGAAGAAAAAATCAGCTTTTCCTTATCTATATAATAATATAAGGGTTTGATGCCCAGTCTGTCCCTGCATAATATTATTCTATTTTCTCTAATGTCAGCAAAAGCAAACGCAAACATGCCATTACACTTTTTGACCCAATCTATTCCATATTCTTCTATTCCCGCTAAAAGGACTTCTGTGTCTGATTTTGTTTTGAATTTGTAACACAAATCATCCTTTAGTTCTTTATAATTATATATCTCTCCATTGTAAACGATTGCCGCGTCCTTTTCATTTGTCCACATAGGCTGGTTGGATCTCGAATCCATATCTATGATGGAAAGACGTCTTTGTCCTATATATCCTCCCTCAATTTCTATGTATCCTTCTGCATCCGGGCCTCTGTGGATCAATGAATCATTCATCCTATTTATCCGATATTCACCATTTTCTATTTTTCTTTTGCATATAAATCCGTTGATTCCGCACATAATCACAAATCCTTTCCGGCAATCATGTGATCTCTCTTTATCGCTGTTTTCGGATTATCCCGCACTTGTGCCAATGCCTGATTAATCAATGTGGAAGAAATTCCTTTTGTATAAGGGAAATAAACAATTTTGACCCCTTCCAGTTTTAATTCTTCCTCGTATTTCTCCCATTTTTCTGTCCCATACCAGTCATCACCCACAAACATGACAGATGCGCCGACTTTTTTACACATTTTGAGCTTATCCATATCACTTTGTGGCACGACTGCATCAACATACCGAATACTTCTAACAATTTCCAGACGGTCCTCAAACGGAATCATGGCGTGTTTTCCCTTATATGTCACCAGATCATCCGTCGTTACGCCGACTATCAGCTTATCGCACATCCCTTTTGCATTTTTCAGCAGATTCAGATGCCCAATGTGAAACAGATCATAGACACCCGCCGTATATCCTATTATTAGGTCACGCATTATCATCGTTCACTTCCATTTCCTTTTGTAATTATGTATAAATCTTTTCTTTTAAAAAAGGCAGCCACAGCAATGGTCAGAAGAGCAGCATATCGTACAGCCGTATGCCTGTATGTGAACATCAGAGCAAACCCTGCGCTCATAAAACAGACAGTAATCAGCATAATTATTCTAGCTGAATATGGCTTTATTCCGGCACAGCACTCATCGCACACTTTGTTCATAAAGAAATAGTGTCCAGAGCAGTAGGCAATATAACATATTAACGTAGTATACCCAGCGGCCCGATATCCAAAAATTCTGATAAACATATAATTCAAAACAATGTTTAGAATTGCTCCGACTATACTTGCCGCCATAATAAATCTGGTTTTTTCAAAATAAAAAGCAAATTTGGCAAATAGATCATATCCGTACATGAAGTATACGCTCATTGCAACGGGAGATATAACCCATATCGCTTCAGAATACTCAGACGGCGCAAAAAGCGCAACAACCTCTGGTGCAAAGGCTATTAAAAACAAATTGGCAAACGCTGTCAAGCTGAGTGTGCTATATGCGACCGGCGCAATATCGGCTATTTCTTTCTTTTTAATTTTTCCATAAATCCACGGGCTGAGCGTCTGCATGAGAGCCGTATTGAAAAGGGTCATAACCAATGACACCGAGTAGGCAAGGCTGTAGATTCCCGCTTCATCAGCACCCGTTATACGTTCTATCATAATCCGATCTGCACCATTTAGTATTGTCTGAGACAAATAGTGAGGAACCAATGGCAAATTAAACCGAATTGCGTAGTTCCAGAATTTACGACTGTAGAACTTTTTCCCTCGATGCATCTGTGCCCAGAATAAGCCGGTATATGAAATGAGTTCCACCAGGGCAAGTCCCAGGAGCCGTGCCGTCACTCTGTCCTTGGCATGGAGGACGAATAAGATCCCTACGGCAGGCTTTGCAAACGATACGGCGATTGTCAGGGCTGCCAAAGCCCTGTATCGGTAGTGCAATCTCTGTTCAGCGGCCCAAAAACCAAATGCTGCAGATGCCCAGATTATGATCAACATGGTGAGCATCTGAACCGTAGACAAAGAGAACAGTCTGTTCCAAAAACCGCGGAACACAAGATATACCACTGCCCAAGCCGTTGTCAGTGCCATTGATAGACCTTGAAGGGAAGAAGAAAAAAGCTTTTCTTCCGCCTCAAATTTTACAAGCCCCTGTTGGTATACACCGCCTGTCAGGCTTAAAGACACAAATATTTCTACAATACCAAGCCATGATTGAAAGACGCTGTACTTTCCGTACTCTGTTGCAGAAAAAAGTCTTGTAAAAATCGGCGTTGTGATGACAGAAATGCCTTTCTGTAAAAAAGCGCAGATAAGGAACCAGAAAGAGGCTTTCACTGGAACAGGAAATTCTCTATACTTTACAAATAATTTTTTTACTGCGTCCACTTCGCCTCCCCATATAGTCTGCAGGAATCCCTTCTTCCGCGATTTTAGGTATCTTTCAACAGTCTGTAAATAAAATCTCCCGCTTTTGCCGCTGCATCCCCGTTTTCACAATAGCCCATTGCATGTTTCATCTTCTCCAGTTTTTCAAGGTACACATCGCTGTCAAAATCTCTGATATGGCTGCACAGTTCATCGAAGTTTTCCGCAATGGGAAAAGGAAGCGAGTTAATATCCATATAGAAGCCTCTTTCCTCGTTTCTGTAATGTTCCAGGTCATGGCAGAACAGAAACACAGGTCTGTCTAAAAGAGCATAATCAAACATACAGGAACTGTAGTCCGTAATTAATATATCGCTGCACAGAAGATACTCAGCAATATCCGCATGACGGTTTCCATTAATAAATTGTCCCGCATATTTTGTCTCGAGACGCTCCCAATCCACCTTGTCTGCAGACATATGATGAAATCGGCAGACAAACACCCATTCGCCGCCAAATTTTTCGGTAAGTACACGAAACAGTCTATCAAACTGGATTAAGCCCATTTGTTCAATGCCGGAGGATTCTACATATTTCTCAGTCATATCAATATTTGAGCGAAAGGTCGGTGCATACAATGCAACCATTTTATTCTGTGGTAATTTCAGTTTTTTCTTGTAAGCTATGATACTTTTTTCTGTTCTATTTACCAAAAGATCGTTTCTGGCACTGCCCAGTAATTCTACCTGCGTCTTGTCAAAGCATACATGCCTCAAAATATCTGCAGTATAAGTATTTCCCAAAATAGCATACATTGGCTGGCGGATGATACAGTCAGATATTGTGCTCCCTTTTGTGTCTCTTTCTATTCTTTTAAGCGGACTTCCATGCCACGTCGTGACATATTTTTGGTTCCTTCTACCAGATAAATAGCTGCAAACCTCTGCCAGCTTTCTACTGTACCGCTCATTTATCGGAAACATGTTACCGGCGCTGAGATTATCAACAACTACCTTTGAGGTTGCCTGCAAAAACAGGAATTTCATTTTATAGTATATGAAATAAACGGGATCCCCATTTCTCTGTTTCCAATGGAATATAACTTCTGCTTCCGGGTATTTCCTTTTCATATACCGATAAATCTGCAGCGGAGAATCGGATTTCTGTTTCCCTCCGAATGATGAAAAAAACACTCTGTTTTTTAGAGGAAACATTTTAAAAAGGAACATGATTCCCGTACGCAATATTGGTTTTATGTACATGTGGTCTGTTTCTCCTTCAAGTTGAGTTCATTTGCTCATTCATTCAAAATTTCGCATGCCTTTATCTATGCAGCTCGATAAACTGATATGGAAAAGTCTCTCCATTCCCTTGAATATAAAATTTATATGTAAAATAAAATAAGAGAGTAGCCATAAGAAATGCCAGCAGAGCAATTTTATTAATACGACTTTTAATTCTCTCATATACGAAGCTATAAGCAAACATCATACCAAATTCAAAGTAAAATGACATCCGAAATCCCCATTCAATATAATTATTTAGGAGATAAGAAATCAGCTGGGCAATCCATAAAAACAAAATCCAGAAATGATCCACTCTGGATGTTTTGATCATGTTAATAAAAAAAAATAATATCATTATCATAAATGCCATATACAGCAAGTTGACATTTATATATTCTATCCTGCCTATATCGTTTGTGAGAAATTTTCTGTACTTACGGAAGATACTTAAGTATTTACTTGCAAAATTTATTATGAAATCTAATGTAAAGGGAAGACACATCATAAAACCAATAAATAGTTTTTTAGTATATTTTCCCCGGAAGAGTTTAACAGAGTAGAAAACCAATGCAACAATTGCCGTATTATGAAACAGGGTAGCGATTAAAACATAAACCAAAAATTTGATTGTTTTGTTTTCGTGTAAATATTTTGTGGCATACCATGTAATAATCACGGCCAGCCCCTGCCTTTCTGTATTGAGGAAATAGGGCAGGCAAAGCATATAATAGAAAAAATACATAATGGGTAAATTAATTTGGTCTTTATAGTAATCGAACGTCAAAAAAAGCAAAATATTCATTAGAATGGCATCTGCAAGAAAGAATGCCGCATTATGCCCATCCGTTATCATATATATTGTCCTGCAAAAAAGAACAAATAAAGGCTCTGTCTGATACCAGCTCAAGAAAATGGTATTGCCTTGTCCAAAACCTTTGTACAAAGAAAGGTAGCTAAAATAATCTGTCCCGACAGCATATCGCAGACCCTGTAATATAATAATGGGCAATGTTATCAAAATACAATATAAGGTCTTGGCGTGTATACTGATAACCTTGTATTTCTTCCTGTTATATTGCCAGCTTCCCAAAATAGAGATAAGGAAGAAGAACATATACAATATATATGAATCAATATTCTTCATTTTAGACTACCGTGCCACATCTTTGGAGTTTATATTTTAATAGTGAAATGCAATGCAATATTCGCAAACATATCGGATAATTTATAGAAAAGCCTGCAATAAAAATTTTTCTTGAAAAGGGGATTTTACTTCTGTGCAATTCTCCTGCATTCCTTTTAAGGTCGGATATATTTTTTTTTGCCTTTAAAAGGTATGTTTGCTTTTCTTTAAGTGTAATATTTGAAATTGCCAATTTCATAAGGACCCCAAAATCAGCCCGCTTTCTATTTATTATTGCCTGTGCCAAAATCCATTCATTTGCATTCTGACAGGCTTTTTCACATACCATGTCCCACACTTTTATCAAATCAAATTTACTATCATTGAAATTTTCTTCTGTAATACTATTCGGATTAACGTAATAATAATAAATAACATGAGAGGAATAGGCTATTTTTCCCGAACAAACAGCAATGTAAAACGTGGTTGGTACATCTTCAAATATAACGCCTGTCGGATATTGGATATTATCAAACAGCTCACTTTTATATAGCTTTGCCCAAGCAAACTGGACATTTTCCTGCGTACCAATTTTAAAAAATTTTGACAAGAATTCTAATTGTGTTAGTTCACATTCCATATAATCATGCCGAAGACAGTCCCTTTTTTCATCTGCTCGTGTTCGTACATATGCCGCCATAGAAAAATCTGCGTTATATTTTTTTCTTAAATCATATAAATACTGCACAGCATCAATCGTAATCCAATCATCAGAATCTACAAAAAAAATATATTCTCCCTGGCAAATATCCAACCCGGCATTTCTTGCGGAACTTAATCCGCCGTTTTCTTTATGGATCACTTTCACTCTTGCATCGGTTTGGGAATACCGATCACATATCTTTCCTGTTCCATCTGTAGATCCATCGTCCACCAGAATAATTTCCAGTTTCCTGTAGGTTTGATTCAACACTGACTCCATGCATCGGTCGATATATTTTTCCACGTTGTAGCATGGAATGATTACGCTGATTAGGTCTCCCAAGCCGGCCTCCTTCTCATTCGACCAGTTCTCTGATCATCTTCACAACCTTCCCGTACGATTTTTTCCTATCAAATTTTTCCTCCGCACATCGTCTTGCATTCAGAGACATTTCTGTCCGCAGGGCCGCGTCATTATATAGATGAAGGACAGCTTTTGCAAGCTTTTTCGCATTCTCTGCGACAACGTTCACCCCAAAGCCTTCTCGATCGACCATTTCCATAAACTCTATGCTTGCAAGTGTATTAATCACAGGTTTCCCCGCCGCAAGATAGTCTCCGATCTTCGTCACGATACTTTGAGGCGCCTTTTTGATATAGGAATTAACAAGCACATCTGATTGTACCAAAAATGCCGCCATTTTTTGATAATCCACATAGCCAAGGAACTTCACATTTTCGCATTCCAGAGCGTTCGCATAATGCTCCAAGTCTTTTTTTAAAGAGCCTGTTCCCAGAATGCAGAAGCGAATATCTCTGCTGCCGCACTCCCAAAGGATCTTTGCCGCGTCAATCAAAGTTTTAACATCGTAACTTGCGCTAATAGAACCGGCGTAGGTTACACGAAATTCTTTCGATGATTTTGAAAAATCCCGGCTATATTTCCGAACGCCCTCATCAAAGATATCCAGATCTGTTCCTACATAAACCGTCGTATAGGGTATATTCTTCCTTCGTTTTTTAAATGCCCGTAATGTATATTCATCTGAAGTTCCTATTACTCCGTTAGCATAACGGTACGTTTTTTCTGCGTCTTTCCAATATGGAATAAACAGAATATCATTCAAAATGGGGGTTTTCACTACCATTTTCATTGCTTCCGGCCATAGATCTTCCACATCTACTATGTATGGTATCTGCTGTCGCTGACACCATTGCCCGACTTTCGCAGACAGAATATTCGGAGGTATGACACAATAAATAAGATGATATCTTTCCCGATGTTTATTTAAGAACTTTATTACGTTCCGCGTCTCAATATAATTGCTGTAAATTCTTCTCACATCTACATTTTTTCTATAGCCGGGTTCTGGTATAAAAACTAATTTATATGGGAGATCCAGTTGTTTTAGTCTGTCTATATCTCTTTGCTCTTTCTTAAAATGTTGAAAAGTAGAACCAATCAAATCTACCTCGTATCCACTGTCACTTAGAAGACCGGCAAGGAAACTGAATCTGCTTGTGCCGAATTCCCCCGGCAGCCATGCATAGCCTGGTGCAATAATTGCAATCCTTTTCACCGTCAAGTCCTCTTTTTTTGTCTCCATTCCTATCAACAGGCTCATTCCCGCACCTTCATCAGCCTCGCCGTCTCCTCGCTAAATCCCTGTGTGCTCCCCGGAATAAACAATATTTTCAAGGTCAGCATAATCAGCTTCAGGTCAAGAAACAGGCTTCGGTTTTCTATGTAAATCAGATCAAGCCGCAGCTTATCATATGCGCTGGTGTTATACTTTCCGTAAAGCTGCGCATATCCGGTAAGACCGCTCTTTACCTGCATACGGTAGGCAAACTGGGGCAGTTCCTCCGTGTAATGCGCAACATTCTCCACACGCTCAGGCCGTGGCCCCACCAGCGCCATATCCCCTTTCAACACGTTGAAAAGCTGCGGAATTTCATCAATACGGAAACGTCTGATCACCGCGCCCACATGTGTGACACGGCTGTCATATTCGCTGCATACAAGTGCGCCGTTCTTCTCGGCATCCATCACCATGCTGCGAAATTTAATAATTTGAAATTTTTTCCAATTTTTTGTATACCGTTCCTGCCGGAAGAAAATAGTTCCTCCGTCCTCCAGCTTGATTGCAAGCATCGTTGCCAGCGAAAGCGGCAGGGTCACAATCAATCCAAGCAGTGAGAGTGTGATATCCATACTCCTCTTTAATACAGTCATCGTCAAGGATTCTTCGTAGGCGTTATATTTCATAAGCGGGCTGTCGATAAAATGTCGGTTTTCAAAGCCGTAAGCCATGATATCCGTGATCGTCGGCGTCACATAGAAAACCTTTTTTTGATTCATGCAGTAATACATCAGTTTTTCCCGCAGGCTGTAATCCACCTGGTAGAGGATCACCGTCTCTGAAGCGTCAATCGCCGCTTTTATCTCCTCCATGCTTTTACTGGCAGAAATCTGTCTGTGTATGTTAAAGAGACTCCAGGGCTTGTTGTGTATTTTTGCCAGGAATGTCCCTACACTTTCATCTCCATAAACAATGGTCGTTTCCTGTGGCGTAATATGATTCATATAATAGCGTTTTGCCACCACTGCCCAGACGCAGGCTGCCAGAAGCTGCACCACTGTGGTCATAAGTCCCGGCAGAATCGAAACGTATCTTCTTGCGATAAAACAGCATTCCACATAGAAAATCAAATCTGTAATCCCGAAGGCCAGAAGCTGGGAAAATACAGTTTCGCCAACCGAATACTGCGCGGGTTTATCCGCCCGGTAAATTTTTACCAGTCTGGTATAGATAAAAAGATAAAGCAGTAAGGAAACTGCTCCGCCCAATCCTCTGTGTGTGCGGAAAGCATAAAGGTTATAGTATGCGATCCAGACACAGGAAAAAAGCGCAAGCTGGATTCCCATGATTGAGACGGAGGATCTTCTCGAAAAGCTGTCCTTTCTGATCCTGCTTTCCCTGTGTCGTTCGTCCATGTCGCATCTTCCTTTTCGTCTTTTTGTAAACGGGTATTCAGAGTATGAAAACGTGGTGGAAGCAAGGCATCAACCCAGTCACGAAGCAATTTTGCATGAGTTGATGCCCATATGTAACTATAAAAATACGGAATAACTGCAAAATGTTTTGCTTACGGAAGTGCAATGAATGCAATCGGTCCGTTTCCCCTGACAAGCAGGATCACATGATCCGTTCTTGATTCAACCACATCCACTTCGATCCATTGACCGTTTACATACTGCCTTGCCGCAATCCTTGTGCCGTTTGGAAGTCCTTTCACATAGAAATTCACGGTGGCCGCATTAAAATTCGCAGCGGGGAATTTCACACCCACCACATTAAGCAGTCTTCCGCCAAGTGCAGCAGCCAGACTCTGCGCGCTGCCAGCAACTGAGCTGCTTACTCTGGACAGGGTTGTTGTCAGATTGCTGGGTACACCGTTAATCAGGATCCTGCCGCCCTGTCCCACGGGCATTGCATTCGGTACACCCGGAGCAGAACTGACCGCGTTGTTGTAATACTCCCCGGCGCTTAAGCCTCTCTGTGCAGCTGCCTGTGCGTCCGCTGCGTTTGCAAATCCTTCACCTGCATAAGACGGCTGCGTGCCGGAGGCCTCCACAGCTTCCGATGGCGCTGGGGTAACAACCTCAGTTTTGTCTTTTTTGGCCACCTCAGAGGTGGAAGGGGATCCTGACGCTGACACCGTCATGGATGTAAACAGCAGGGAAGCCGTCAATAAAGCCATAAATCTTTTCACGAGAACCATCCTCCTTTCTTTTTTGTTTTAGGAAATGACAGGAGTCATTTCCCGATCTATATCAGCATTCCAAAGATATGCGAAAAAATCCTCCGCAATCCGGGATGCAGATATCCCTACTCATCCAAAATGACGCGGTCAATTTTTCCAGCCTCGTCATGGATCAGCGCTCCGGCCACCACATACTGTGTGCCGTCTTCCCTGGTGTTTCCGTCAAGGGTCACCAGAAAATGGTACGGTGTCAGCCCTTCCCAGCCTTCGCGGAAATTTCGGTTCATGCTTCTTCCCATACAGACATCTTTAAGATACGCTTCGCAGCCTGCATATGTTGTATAATCATATCTGCGCAGGATATCACTGCTTTCGTCATAGTATGCCGCAAAGATTTCGTAGATCAGCACATTGTCCGGCAGATAGAGATAAAACGTTTCATGCGTCTCAAAGAAATCTGCCTCCTCAAAACGGTGAAGCTCCTTAAAAGGAGAATCTTCCTCCAGATCATTCCCGTGTATCACCGTATTGAAATCACACATGTTCATTAGATTGGGCATCTCCGTGTACACCGCTCCTGTGCCGCTCTCGTCTCCCCAAATGTCATGTGTTATGTAATATTCATCCGAAACAGGGCTTTGCAGGACGGGAAGATCGATCCCTGTACCGGGAATATACAGCCACGCAAATATATCTGGATTTTGTTCCTGCAGCATGGCAAAATCAATCTGGCCATCTGCAGCAGATTCTCCGAGATTACCCGTCTTCTCCGCAGGTTGTCCGGGTTTTGGGGACTCAGTCTCCATTGCTTTTGTTGATTCCTGTATGCTGGCTGTTTCCTGCACCGATTTCTGCTCGCCGCTGTCTGCCGTGCCACAGGCCGCTGCACAGACTGCAAGCGACAGCACGCCAAAATAAAAGACCGTTTTTCGCTTACTCACTTCTTAATTCCTCTCTGAGACAGGATCATAAAAAATTTCCAGTATCATCTCATACAACGCCGTTTCGTCTATGTAATACTCTTCGAACTGGTCCCCCATCACTGTCTCACCCTCCAGCACATAGAAGCTGCTTGATCCGCCCCTGTAATCGAGGGCCTGGGAGGCCAGGTATACCGCTTTGTCTATGGTGACATCCGTGACCATTGCCGGCGAAGCCGCCCGGTACAGCTGTGCTATATGGAAGATGTCCTCATTGGCGCTGCTTTTCGCCTTTTCGACAAATCCTTCCAGATACTGCATCTGCCGCTCCAGCCTTCTGTCTGCGGATGCAAAGGCGTTTGTGTCGCGCCAGCGCACATAGGTGAGTGCGTTCTCCCCTTCCAGATGTACCTGCTTTCCTTCCTTCAGAAGTGGCGATACGGAAGTCATATCCTCTAAAACCGTGACGTCTACCCCGCCCACCGCATCGTTTATGGGCGCGGCCGCGCTATAATTGACCGCTGCGTATCCGTGTATGGGCAATCCATAAAACAGGCGGCTGACCGCCTCCTTCTGATAGACGCAGCTTTCTTCCATCCCGTTTCCGAAACCATGCTGGACACATATCTGAGCGGTGATGGTATTGATATAGGCGCCGGTGTCGCTGTACATGTCGATCTGTGTCATCGTATTGCGGTTAATGCCGATAAGATTCGTCTCTTTTCTGCGCGGATTCAGTACAAGCAAAAACAGGGCATCTGCTTGTCCGCCATCCGTTCCTTCCGGCATTTCCTGTACGGTCTCCTCCTGCTTATCAATCCCCATAAAGAGGAATGTCAGAATATCTTCGTTATAAACGTAAATCTGATTCTTATATTTGACCCAGCCATCCTGCCAGACTTTTTTCTCTGCTTCCGTCGGCTGCTGAGCTGACACAGCCGCCGAAAGACGTGGAGACTTGTCCGCCGATTGCTGCAGTCTGACTTTCCCTACGGTTCCCGCACCAAGAACACACGCACAGGCTGTAATCGGTACGGCTGCCAAAATTCCTGCACACCAAAGAGCTGCTCTCAGGCCTTTTCTTTTCTTACGGGTCTTTTTTTCCTTATGACGGGAAATTTCCCTGCCTGCGGCGTTCTTTTTGGCTTCGGAACTTTTTGCTTTTTCGGCATTTTTCTTTCCTTTGCGAGCCGTCTGTGCCAGCTCCGGCCAGAGATACTTCTCGTCTAAAAACTGTATATCCGATTTCTTTTTCCTGGAAATTTTTTCTCTGTTTTTAAATAGCGCCTCTGATTCTTTCTTAATCGACTGCCCACATGCTTCTATTCGCTGAAGTCTGTGCTTTTCCAGCTCTGGAAAGACTTTCTTTGGTTCCGGGCTTTCTGGCAGGATATCCCGCGCCTTATCTGTCTCCCGGGCGTTCTGTCTGCTTTCCTCCGTTGCTGTCTGCTGCCCATTAGCGTTTTCTTCACCGTATCTTCCGTAATACTGCCCGTAATATTTTCCATAATACTTGCCGTAGTATCTGCCATAGTGCCCGTAAATACTTCCGGCGCTCATGTCTACTTTATTCAGTATCGCGCCGAGAACTCTGCATCCCGTTTTCTCGAGCTGCTCTTTAACCTTTCTCGCAAACCGCCTGCTGATGCCATTATTCTGAATCACCAGCATGGCGCCGTCACATTCTCTCGCCACTACCGCAGCATCAATGACACTCCCAAGCGGCGGCGTATCCACGATTATGTAATCAAACTGCCTGCGCAGGCTTAAAAGCATCTCTTTGAATTTTTCTCCGCCCAGAAGTTCACTTGGATTGGGCGGCACAGGTCCGGCAAAAATCATGTGCAGATTTTGGATGTTGGTCATATGTACGACCGATTCCAGTGTTTCCTGACCTGCCAGTACATGGATCAGTCCATGATGCACTGCACCGGTTTTATATCTTCCAACCAGTACGGATTTACGCAGATCGGCATCTACCAGAACCACTTGCTTTCCAGCCTCTGCAAACGCCTGGGCAAGTTCTACCGCCACGGAGGTTTTGCCTTCATTGGGTGTGCAGCTTGTTATGACAATCGTCCGAATATCCGAACCACAAAGCTCTATGTTTGTGCGAAGTGTTTTATAAGCTTCTCTTGTTCTGTAATCGTCCTGCGTCTCAAAGCGGAGCGTAATTTCCCGCGCCACGGTAAACGTTTTCGCATCAGGCTCCCCGGAAACGCCGCGATCTATACTCCTACCCTTTTCCATGCATCTGGACCTTTCTCGCATTTTTGTCGGAAGTCTTTTTCTTCTTTTTCCTGCGGCTCCCGCCTTTACCCGGATTTTCCCGCATCGGAATTAACGCCAGCGTGGAAAGTTCCAGATATTTTTCGATATCCTCGGAGGATTTAATCGTATCATCCAGAAGGAACCCTGCCAGAATCACACCGCTCACCGCCAGACAGCCGAGTATGCCGCCCAAAAGTGTCCAACGTGCGCAGCTGGGCGATGCTTTCTCCGTGGGGAAATTGGCGGCTTCCACCATATTGACTGCATCGATGTCCATCACATCCTCTATATGTCTGCCGGCTGCTTCTCTTATGCTGTCGGCTATAGTCATTGCCACTGACGGATCGTGATCTTTCACTGTGATGGAAATCACACGGGTATCTTCCTGCGCGCTGACAGAAAGCTTTTTCTGCAGTTCCTTGTACTCCAGAGCAAGTCCCAGATTTCGGATCACCTCCTCGAGCACATATCTGCTCCCGATCAGCTCTCTGTAATCCTTCGTAAGCTGGCTGCCCAACTGTACATCCGAGTAAGTGACTGCCGTATTTTCGCTCTTATTTAGAATATAGATCTTTGTGGTGGATTCATAAGTCGGTGTAATCAAGTATCTGCTGATCAGAAAAGCTGCGAGCGCCGCAAGAATACCGACTCCCAGAATAAGCCAGAACCTCCCAAGAAGGACAGCTATCATTTCCAGCAGATCAATCTCTACCGTGCCTGTCTCTCTATTCTCTTCCATCCGTTTTTCACACCCTTCTTTGGTTCCGTCTATCCATAATTGCCCTGTATGAGCGCAGCTGCATTGTCTCTGAAAATTTCTCGACTGTATGATTCCCCATATTTTTTCGCCACATAAGCGGCGGCTTTTGCTATTTTGGGTGTCCTTTTTTTGTCATCATGGCAGTCTGTACCTACAAAGCTGACATATTCCCGTCCCAACAGCCATTTTACATGTTGTCTGCATGTCATGCCGTTTTCTCCAGTGATGCTGGAGGCATTGACCTGCAGATGACAGCCCATGTCGTACAGCTCTTCCGCTCTTACTTTCTTTTCCATAAGACAGCGGTACCGCTCCACATGCGCCAAAATAGGAACATAACCTTCCGCGAGCAGACGATAAGCCGCCTCACGGATATAGGCATAATCCTCCGCCGGGCTGAATTCTACCAGGACACAGGCTGATCCCGCCATCGTAAACGCCTTTTCTTCCCGGAGCGCGTTGATCATATCCGAACTGTAATAAATTTCGTTACCCAGATAAAGACGGGTGGAAATCCCGGCGGCATCCTTCAGGTTCTCCAGTTGATATAACGCCCGTCTCACGGTTTCGGGTCGCGCATTATGTCGCATGGGTTTATAGTGGGGCGTCAGAATGATTCCTTGTATTCCCTCCGCCTGAGCTCTTCTCAGCATCTCCAAAGTCATGGCAGAATTTTTAGCCCCATCATCCAGACCGGGCAGGATGTGGGCATGCATGTCTATATATGAATTCACGATTGGTCACCATCCCCGAAAAAACTTTTGCCCCAATCCGTATTATGGCCGCCCATTTCCACAGCCCATATCAAGAATCGGACATACTAACAGTATTAGTGCGATTTTTCTATATAATAACACTATAAATTTGTTTTAACAATACTAATATCTTTATTTAATAAAAATAATAGCAATATTACTTTCTGTATATAAATTCTGTTTCGAGGGAAAATCTTAAGGTAAGCAAAAACTGTGTAACCGAAATAATCCGCACATACCACATGTGATTGATGCCATATATGGGAGAGAACAGGGCGTGGGAATAAACTATAAAATTCTTGGGAAAAACATAAAATATTACAGAAAGCAGAAAAATTTGACACAGGAACAGATGGCGGAAAGTCTGGAATTGTCTGTCGGTTTCATCAGCCAGGTAGAGCGGGGCATTGCAAAGATGAGTCTTGACACACTGATTGATTTATGTGATATTTTGGATTGTTCCGCAGGAGATATTTTGGACAGTGCACACATAAACTGCAGGGACAAGCTGTCAGAAGACCTGCTTTCTTTATATGAGCAGATTTCAAAAAAAGACCAGACCCTTTTTTACTATATGCTAAAGGCATATGTAGACCATTTATAACGGTAAATGATCTGGTGCGGAAGAAATTAAACGCTGCGTCAGATCTGGGTCAATTTCGGTTCGGCGTTTCGGAATGGAGGAAATCATGAGTAAGAATTATCAGAAATTTGCAGAAGGTTTATTACAATATCTGAACGACAGCCCCACCGCTTTTCACGCTGTGGAAAATGCGGCGGCCATTCTTACAGAGAGCGGTTTCAGGGAATTAAAAGAAACAGAAGCCTGGTCACTGGAAAAAGACGGCAGATATTTTGTTGTCAAAAATGGTTCAGCGGTGATTGCCTTTACAGTGGGAGAGGGCGATCTGGCGAAGGAAGGGTTTCGCATCATCGGTGCGCACACGGATTCACCGGGGCTTAAGATCAAACCGGGTGCCTGTACCGTTACGCCGGACGGCTATGTGAAGGTGAATGTGGAGGTATACGGCGGGGCGATTCTGCAGACATGGTTTGACAGACCGCTGGCGCTGGCCGGACGGGTGATCGTGAAGGAAAACGGCACATTGCGGGAAAAGCTGGTTCAGATCGACAAGCCTGTTTTTATGATTCCGAATCTCTGCATTCATTTTAACAGAGATAAGAATGAAAAAGGCTCCTGCAATAAACAGACCGAAATCCTGCCGCTTCTGTCCATGAAGGAAGAAGACATGGAGAAGGACGATTATCTGCCGGTTCTGCTGCAGGATGAGGCGGGTATAAAGAAAGCGGATCTTGTGGATTATGAACTGTTTCTGTATGAGTACCAGAAAGGGATTTTTACGGGGAAAAAGCAGGAGTTTATCTCGGCATCCCGGATTGACGATCTGTCGATGGTCTACGCGGGATTGACTGCACTGACGGAAGCGGAGGCAGGAGCAGGCTGTCAGGTGCTTGCGGCCTTTGACAATGAGGAGGTGGGGAGCACCACAGCCCAGGGAGCCAATTCCGGGCTTTTGCTGCATATTTTGAACCGCATCTGTAAGAATCTGGGGATGACGGATGAGGCATATTTTCAGGCTGTTGCCAGCTCGACCTCGATTTCTGCGGATCTGGCCCACGCGGTGCACCCCAATTACAGCGACAGACATGATGCGGAAAGCCGTCCCGTGTTAGGCGGCGGACCTGTGATCAAATATTCAGCGTCCCAGCGGTACGCGACCACAGCGTTCAGCGCCGCGTATTTTATGGAGGCATGCGAGCGGGCGGGTGTTCCGTATCAGAAGTTTGTGAACCGTAATGATATCGCAGGCGGTTCCACCATCGGTCCTGCGCTTTCCGGGCTGACTACCATTCCTGCGGTGGATATGGGGGCCCCGATTCTGGCGATGCACTCCATCCGGGAGTTTGGGGCAGTGGCAGATATGGAATATACGCGGCGGGCTTTTCTGGCTTACTATGAAGGCGGACGGCTTTGACGCTGGCCGTTTGTTCCTGCGAGTAGCGAGCCGGAGAACTGCATACAAAAATTTGAGGATGTGATCCGGCAAGCAAAAACCGCCCCGCATTAGGGACGGTTTTACTATCGGTTTCGTTATAGTATGCAGGGAATTAGCCCTTCGTGACAGGCACCCATAATTCGCAGAACAGACCCTTTTCACCTTTTTCAAAGTAGATTTCAAAGTCCGTGTCGTCCGTCTGCACATAGCCCGTCTGCGGGGAAAATTCTTTGTGGAACTTGCCCCAGACTTCACCGATGCAGTCTCCGTCATCGCCAAGGCATTTGAATACGGCATAGTCTGCGGGTTCGGTATTCCAAATGGTATAACCGCTTTTTAAGAGGGCATCTAACCCGGCGCGATCCGTATCGTCGTCAACGATAATGCCAATACCGTAATTAAAGTGCGTTTCGTTTTCTTTCGTGGGGCTGCATAAGCCGTATACGTCCCGCTTCCCTTCCTTCCGAAGCTGCTTCATGGGCTCGACCAGATTTTTGTCAAAGCATTCCGTCCAGAAATCGGGAATGCTGTGGTCGCTGTCATCATTGATGATTTCGTTGGGAAAAGCCCTCACCATTGCAAGAAACTGCTGCGATTCTTTGTGTTCCATTCTGTAATCCATAATACTACCACCTTCCGTTATGATTTTTATCACAAGGGGATTGAACAGATGAAGCTTTGCGCCCGGCTTTTTTGCCTGCTTCGGCGTAGAGCCGTGGAAGCGCAGAAAAGCCTTGGAAAAGCTCTCCGGCGATTCATAGCCGTACTTGTAGGCGGCGTCAATGACGGACAGATCCGTTGTCTGCAGCTCCTGCGCAGCGAGCGTGAGACGGCGGCTTCTGAGATATTCATTGGCGGTCATTCCGGCGATAAAGCTGAATGTCCGATGGAAGTTATAGTTGGACATGTGTATGCTGGCTGCCACGTCGGTATAGTTAATGTCCTCATAAATGTGTTCTTCCATATAGTGTATTGCCTGTTGAATCAGCTGCATTGACATATTGTTTTCTTCCTTTCCTGCCGCGCGGGTCTGGTCTTCAATTGCTCTCCTCGTGTAAAATCATTGTACAAAATTGCAGAAGGTAAATCCTGTTCCTGTTTGCGCAAGTTTGTTCCGTTTAAATATTTCCTTAAATCATTTTCTAATATTTTGAAACCAAAAGTCAATATCTGACGTCTAATGACCGTAAAACAAATGGAAGGAGGCTTATATTTGTTTTATAATCATACGCGCGTAGGAGAAAACGAATGAAAAGCATTGATACAAAGTCTTGTGTAAAGAAGGCGCAGAGGCATGATAAAGATGCATTTACCGAACTAATGCAGTTATATCTGAAAGATATGTATAGAACGGCCATTGCAATTCTGATGAATGAAGAAGATGCCGCAGATGCACTTCAGGATACCATTCTCACTTGTTGGGAAAAGTTATATACACTTAAAAAACCGGAGTTCTTTAAGACATGGATGACAAGAATACTTATAAACCATTGCTATGATATCATAAGAGCGAATGCAGTTTACAGGAATGCAGAAGCCTATGAGGAACCGTCAAAATGCGATGAGTATAATCTTGAATTGAAGGAGGCATATGCCTCTATAGACGAACGATACCGATTGCCCATGGAATTGTACTACAGCCAGGGATTCAAGATGAGAGAGATTGCAGAAATGTTGTCATTACCATTAAATACCGTAAAGACGTGGATTTCAAGAGGAAGAAAACAAGTGGAAAAGTATTATAGCGATTGTCAGGAGGATAGAAATGGCAAATAAGAAAACTATACTTTCTGAAGAAATAGAATTATCGGAAATTGTGTTGAAAAAAACAAATCAGGCCTTTGAAATGATTAAGCAGGAGGATATTGTTTCTATGAAAAAAACACATAAAAGCAGAAAAAGAAAGTTTAAAACACAGGCTGCCGCTGCTGCAGGCGTCTGCATATTGGCAGTTAGCGGCATAAGCGCCGCTGCGGCAGTTCATCACTATTGGGGGAGAGGCATGAACGGAAATATTCAGGCATCCGATGAGCAGCAGCAAGTGCTTACAGAAAAGAATATAGCAAAAGTGTATCGTGAAGAGCCGGACAGTCCGTCGCTTGCCGTGACAATTAACGGTGTTACAATAGAACCGGATACCGTAATTGTGGATGAGAGATTTGTATATATGTCATTTCGTATTTCCGGCTACAGCGTGGCGGATCGGACGGAGTCGGGATTCGATATGGTAAATGTGTACCAGGGAGATCATCCTGAGGATGAAAGCGCATGGGTTAATATGAGCGGAACCATGTACGATGGAACTGTCCTTGATGAAAACGGCGCATTGGTATATGAAGATGGAACGTCTGTGGAAAGTTATGAAGATGGAAGCATTATTTCTCATTATACGGATGATAACGGAAATATGGAATACATTATTCAGGCAAGCGCTGCGGACAAGAACGATTCACTTCTCGGCAAAACACTGCATGTTGCATTCAAAGATTTGGGAACCTTTTCAAAAGGGACATTTATTCCTGCAGTGGAGGGGGTCTGGAATTTTGAATTAAATCTTTCCGATGTCAGTTCAACCCGGAATATTAAGGTAGGGAAAAAAGTGGAAGGAACAGGTTTCACGATGGAAGATATTAGTATCTCGCCGATTTCCATCCAGGTAAATTATTCTGTCAGTGAAGCTCCGACGGAGAAAGAAGACGATCTTGGCATTCCCGAAGTCAAAGGAGTTGTATTAAAAGACGGAACAAAAATTTCATACTTAGCGAATCCCGGCAGATTGGGATATACGGACAACAATAAGTCAAATGCGTATCAGATAGCAGGTTTTGCCCGGGTTGTTGATGTTGACGAGATAGCTGCGCTAATCGTTTTAACATCGTATGAAAACGAGAAAGTCGAGATACCGCTTTCAGAATAAAGTATAGATGTTTTTCGATTCTGCTTCCAGCTCCTGTCAAAGCCAGATACAGGAGCGTTTGCAGAATCGAAAACTTAAATAAAGGTTTGTATTGACAAAGTGTGTTTACACGCGTAGACTATAGGTAGAAAGTCTACGCGTGTAAACATTATGAAGCTAAGAGAAAGACTGCAAGGGGGGAGATGTTTATGAAAGAAACGAAGATATCCGACGCGGAGCTGGAGATTCTGGAAACGCTCTGGGCCGCAGGGGAGGCGTTGAATGCCAATGAAATCCGTGCGCGTCTGAATGAGAAAAAAGACTGGGAGCGCACCACGGTGCTGACGCTGATCCGCAGATTGCTGGATAAGGGCGTAATCGCGCAGGAGAAACAGGGAGTTTACTATTATTCACCTCTCGTGGCGCGGAGTGATTATGTGAAAGAGGAGACGAAGAGCTTCCTTAATAAATTTTTTAAGGGCAATGCGAAAAATCTGGCGGCGGCTCTCATCGAGGATGAGAATTTGAGCAGGGAGGATGTGGAGGAGCTGAGAGATTATTTTCGGGAGAATTTCAGGTAAAAGAATTGCGGATTGACGAGTGAAGTGTGTGAGAGAAGAGTATCGTGCTTTTAGTGGAGGAAATTATGGCGCAATTATTTTCTGTGGTTTTATCATTATCGTTATCCGGCGCGCTGGTGGGATTGTTGATTCTGCTGTTTCGCCCGCTTAGCGGCCGGTTTTTTGCAAAAAAATGGACGTATTATCTGTGGCCTTTGGTGATTGTGAGGCTGCTTGTACCGTTACATGCGGACATCAATTTGATGGGATATTTGTCGGCGGAGCTGACGGCGGCGGTGGCTGGACAGACCGATGCGGACGGAGAGGCAGGAGAGAGTGTACATGAGGGAACGGCGCCTGATGTTCTGCAAAGTGAGCAGAGAAGCACTGACAGTAAGGTGGAAAAGTCTGCCGGGACGGGGACTGACCATACAGAGACAGTGCAAACGGTATCGAACGGGGAAACGGCTGGGACAGCCGGCAGCGGCACAGATGAAAAAACGGCGGGCGAGAGATGGGCACAGATTTTTCGTGTTGTGAGTATACTGTGGATTTGCGGGGTTCTTTTTGCCGCGCTGAAGAGGTTTTATGTTTATCGACGTTTTGCCAAAGAGGTTCATGCGGCAGGCGGGCCGCTCACCTTGGAAAAAGCCCTTTATAAAAGTGCGGAGATTCAGACGAGACTTGGAATTGGAAAAAGGGTGCCGCTCTATGAGAGCACGGCAATCAACAGTCCGATGCTGATCGGATTCTGGCGGCCGCGTATTTATCTGCCGCAGGCAATGCTTGCGGAGTTTACTGGGCGGGAGAACGATATTTGTCTGGTTCTGCATCACGAGTTTGTTCATTATAAAAGGAAAGATATCCTGTATAAATGGCTGTTTCAGGCCGTGCTGTGCGTGCATTGGTTTAATCCGCTGGTATATGTGTTTAGCCGCCGGTTTCATGTAGACTGTGAGCTTGCCTGTGATGAAACGGTGTTAAAGCTTTTGTCGGAGGAAGGGCGCAGGGCATACGGAAATGTGCTTTTGGATGTGGCACAGAAACATTGGTCTGAGAATGCGCTTTCTGGGAAAGATGGAAGGCTGTACAGCAATGTGCCGGCCATGACCCTTCTGGAGGAAAAGAGCACGCTAAAGGAGAGACTGCATGGAATTGCGCGCTATCATAGGAGAGGAATCGTAGTCGGGCTCTGCTCGGCGGCGGCGTTTATTTTGTTTTTCGGGGTGTCTGTCGTCTGTGGCGCGGCGGGTACCGAGCGCAGTCTCGGGGAAACTTTTGCTATGGGTTATAGAAAGGGTTTCATGGAGCTTACGGAGCATTTCTGGGAAAAAAGTATGTGGTCTCAGATGTGGGGAGATTCCTTTGATCTGGCTCAGCCGATCCTGGTGAGCAGCAGCGGAAAGGCTTATCGGATGTATGAGGATGACACCTTGATTGCAGAAGACAGTAAAAGCGACTGCTGGCGTGCGTGGTCATACATGGGCGGTGACAGCAGTGTGAACGTGAATAAGTTTATGCTTAACGGATCCGATACGTTATGGATTTTTTATACCAACAAGGAGACGACGGTTCAGGTTTCTTCTGCGTTTAACCTCTATGACGGCCGCTTTAAAATTGTTTGTGTCAAGCCGGATCAGACGGTGCAGACGCTCAATGAGAGCGGTGAGGAGAATACTGTGAAGATTACGCTTCCTCAAGGAAGAAATGTGATCAAGATGGTCGGGCAGAAGGCGAAGCTGGAGGCACTCGACATAACATACCGGGCGCTCAAAAAGGGAGACATTGACAGCATTTATGTGGATGAGAATGAGGAGTATGCTTATCAGGTTCTGAATGGGAGCCGGCCATTCCATTTATCCAGAGTGAAAGAGGCACTCCCTCATTTGAAGGAGGAAGAGATAAGCAGATTATGCCAGTATGCCTGGCAGGAAGAGGTTGTTCTATCAAAGAACAACTGGCAGGAGCTGTGGATTTATTCGGATGAGAACCTGACATCGCAGTATCTGCTGGAGGAGCTGCAGGCCGGAAGGATCAGCGAATTTGACAGTGGCATTTTGCGCGTCATTGCTCCTTATATGAAGGAGGAGACCGTGAGCGAGTGCTTCCGATGCCTTTTGGAGCGAGGCGGTGTGTCTGGGTCGGACTGGGAGGATATCTTTATTTATTCCGATTCGGAGAAGTCGGCACAGTATCTGGCGGAGGCGCTTCGCAGAGGAGGGGCGGACAGTTTCAATGATCAGATTCTGGATCAGATCTGCTTTCGGGTATCCACCAGATCCTTGACGGATATCGTGACGGCGTTAGACAAGGATCAGTTGTCCTTTGAAGGGCTGATGGAACATGTGCTGCCCTTTGTGCAGAAGCAGGAGGAGGCCGCGACATGCGTCTGCTATTATATCGACCTGGGAAATGTGCTTTCGGATGAGGAGCTTCGGAAGATAGAGGGTTATTTGCGTGAGCAGGACTTTTACCGGGTTGTTGAATATAACGGGAAAGGAAAATAAAGGGAAATTGGCTGTGATGAAAGGGTTTTCCGAAAAAACTTGCAAGGCGAAGGCTTTACCTGAAATATGAAAATGCATTGCTAATTTTTAATATGGGGAATATAATATAATTACAAAAGCATGCAAAACAACTGCAATATGTTTACAGGAGGGCGTTTATGGCAGAACAGGTTTTGATTCAATTCAGGGCAGACAAGGCGCTAAAACAAGAAGTGACGGAAATATATGAGAAGCTTGGAATGGATTTACCTACAGCATTCCGCATGTTCATGGCCAGAAGTAAAATGGAAAAAGGACTTCCGTTTGATGCGAAACTGCCTGAACAGACGATAACAAGAGCAGAAGCAAAAAATGCTTTTTATGAATTGCGAAAGCAGGCATCTGATGTTCCGAAAATGTCACTTGATGAAATTAATGCTGAAATTATGGCAGTAAGATCAGAAAGAAAAAGGTAGATATTTATGGAATATTATGCAGTGATTGATACAAATGTGTTGTTATCGGCGTTGCTTTCTAAAAATGAAGATTCAGCTACAGTCAAGGTATTAGATGCTGTTTTTGAAGGAAAGATTATTCCTTTGTATCATCAAGACATTTTAGCCGAA
Source organism: uncultured Lachnospiraceae bacterium (assembly GCA_965114645.1). Lineage (GTDB taxonomy): Bacteria > Bacillota > Clostridia > Lachnospirales > Lachnospiraceae > UBA3282. Next base: position 91,974 of record CBCOZL010000004.1, read on the forward strand.
TATGATGAGGTTCTTCATAGAGAAAAATTCCACCTGCATGAAGAAACAATACAGATAGTTCTTGGTGCAGTCAGGCAGTACGGGGTCGAAGTGTTTCTGCAACCCACAGGGGCAGTCCTGATTGATATGGATGACCTTGTATTTTATGAGGTTGCTATGGAAAAGAGGGATGATGATGCCTATTTAGTCACAGGCAATCAGAAACATTATCCATTTAGAAATTTCATTATTACCCCGGCAGAAATGGTGGCGATTATTGAAACAACAAGATAAAAGTTATTTCTTGGGGAAGACCGCCTTTATGCAAAATACCATTTCTTTACATTCCAGTGTATAGCTGCCGTTATATTTGCGGATCACTGAATCCATGCTGGAAAGCCCGAAACCATGTTGCTTTTCATCCTTTTTACTTGTTTTTACTGAATTGTTTTTGATTTTTATGTTTTCGGGAACCGTATTGGAGAAAATCAGAGTATAAAAATGCGCATGGTCATTCCCTTTGATTGTGATATAGGGATCGGCGGTGCCTGTTGAACCTTCCAGCGCGTTATCAAGTAAATTTGAAAAAACAGCGCATACGTCAATGGGGGATAGATTGGCAAGCCATGCAAAACTGCCTTCACATGTAAGGCGTATGCCGACACTGTCCGCGTACGCCTTTTTGATGGAAATTACAGTATCCGCCGCATGGTTTCCCGTGATGCAGAAGCTTTTTGAAAGCATGGGATTCCCGGATAGTTCGCTGATATAGCTTTCCATCTGTGCATATTGTTTCGTATTGCACATTTCCTGAATGACCTGCAGGTGATTGCGCAAATCATGTTTCAGAATTTTGATTTCCCGGCGATTAGTCTCTTCTAACTCCAGGCTCTCCAGCTGCATGGCGATGTAATTTTGTGCGTGAGCAGCATCTCTTTTCTTGTTTGCCCGGTCTCGCGCAATGATGAGATAACTCCAGTATGCAAGAAAAACGGCCAGCATAGAAAACGCAGCAAATAAATCAAATACGATGCTCAATTCATATTCCAGCGTGTTATTATATACCCCCATGCTCAGCAGCATAAACAGGGCGAAGATAAAAAAGGCAAAAAATCCTGCGACTTCAAGGAATTTCAGCCGCAAATCAATTTTTTTGATGCGGCATAATACATAGGTTCCTATCAGTAATACGGTAAGGCTAAGATCGGCGATAAAACCGGGAAGGGTAAGAGAACTGATGCCATAAAGTTCATCGAAGTCGTTTCTTGTGATCAGGGGGATCATAAACATCGGAAATATCGCCGTCAACGTATAAAAAAGACAGGCGGGAATGATCATAAAAAGATTGTAAATGCGGCTGCGGCAGCAAAAAAAATCAACAGCCGGAAGTATGCCCAAAACAGTGATTGTGACAAGATGATCGGCATCTGTTATGAAAACAAAAACGTGAATGACAAGAAAAATAAGAATAATGGATAGTAATTTTCTGGTATGAGAGGTAAATCCTTTGGCAAAAAATAAGAGATAATAAAATAATATGATCAGTGATGCCATTACATTTGATACAGATACTAAAATGTTTTCTGCTGTCATCTGCGTGCAGTCCTCCTTTCACAGGCTTGTTATTTCGTTATAAAAACGCCTCAAAAGCGTCTTTAAATGCGGCTGATTTTCTATAGCTTATGGGAAGCGCAGTCCCGCAGTCCATCAGCACTGACATATTGCCGCAGCTTACGATGTGCTCCATATTGATATAATATTTTCTGTGGATGCGGCAGAAGTTTTTGCCGGTCAGCGTTTCCTCCAAATGGTGCAGGCTGCTGGCAGTAATAATCGTCTCTTCCCTGCGCGGGGTTTCTTCCGTCCAATAATGGACAAAAGAATATTTGTCTTTCACTTCAATATAGATCAAAGATTCTGACTTGATGATAACGCTTTCGTGGAAAGATTTGATGATTATTTTTTGCGAAGAAGATGCAATACTCTGCAAATCGTCTAAAACCTTCAATACATCTTCCTTGACAACAGGTTTCAGTAAATATCTGAAGACGCCCGCTTCATAGCCTGACGGGGCGTATTCCACATAGTTTGTTATCATGCAGAAATATACATTTTCATCCAGCTTTCGGACTGCCCGGCATAGTTCTATTCCGTTCATGGCTTTCATCACGATGTCACAGAATACAATATCGTAGCGCTCTCCTTTTTCGTAATCCGCTAACAGACTCTCGGAGTCGGGATAACATTTTGCATTGATATCTTTCATGTCAAAGAAAAAACGCCAGATTTTATCTGCCATTATCTTTTCATCTTCACAAATTGCAATTTTCATGTCGCTCTCCTTTTGTGTTTTGCGCCTGCGCCGATATTTGGCGCGCCTGCGTAATTTTTCACCTCTATTGATGGTGGTATGCTATGCTTTTTTCGGATGAGTCAATTGATTTTAACACAGGAAAGAAAAAATGATAAGTAGTTTTACTTAAGGAGGGGATTTCAATGAAGGCAAATGATGTTTACAGGGAAACCATCAAATTTGTGTGGATGAAACTTGCTCTGGGAGCGTGCGCTATTCTGTTTTCCGTTGTGCTGGGGCTGCTTTTATTGGGAATATCGGCATTATCCCAAAACGAAGGCGTGATCACATTATCTCTGATGTTATGGATTGGAGCTTCAGCAGGGGGCGTAGGCGTTACGCAATATTACATAGGTTATCTGCTGAAGGCGGGACATATAGCGGTGGTTACCCATCTGGTGAAGACAGGAAGCCTGCCGGAAGACCAGTTTGCATATGGTAAGCAGGTCGTAAAGGAGAAGTTTGCGACGGCAGCGGCATATTTTGCGGTGGACCGCCTGGTGTCGGGAGCTGTGAGGCAGATTAACAGAACGCTGAATATTGTGGGTGGTTTTCTGGAAAACATTCCCGGAATGGAGTCTCTGGTTTCTTTTGCCAGAACCTTTATTGACATTGCGCTTGGGAATCTGGATGAATGCTGTATGGCATACACTTTCTATCAAGCGGATCAGTCGTCCTTTAAGAGCGCGGCTGACGGTGTAGTCATTTATTTTCAGAATTGGAAGACCATTCTAAAGGATGCCCTTAAGACAGCAGTAATAGTTGTCGTCATTTCAGGCATCGCATGGTTCCTGCTAATGTTTGGTATCGTCGGCATTCTTGGTGTTTTGGGTGTGCCCGGCATACTGGGGCTTTTGGCGGCGCTGGTGCTGACGGTAATGATTATGATGATCATTAAATTCTCCGTAATGGACAGCTATATCATGGTATGCATGGTATGTTCCTATTTGCAGGTTGCTCCGACTACGGAAATCACGTTTGACTTATATGATAAGCTGTGCAAACTGTCGTCCAAATTTAAGACGCTGCTGCAGAAGGCAGGAGAAGCTGGGGCTATGTAGCTGGTACAAAGATAAAGAAGGAAATGTTTTTTTGCGGGCTGTCCGAAAAGGGATGGCCCTTTTGTTTTGACACTGTTTTGCGCGAAGTATATAATGGAATGTAACGTAAATTTGAAACGGAGAAAAAAGGATGTCATACCCAATGGTGCATTTAAAAGTCGCATATGGGCTGCTTGTGCGGTATGGCGGCGGGTGGATAGAACGACCGGGAGATTTCCTGCTCGGTTCCATTGCGCCGGACGCGGTGCACTTTCACGACAGATATGATGTATCTTTGAAAGAGAAAAGTCATTTGTGGGAATTTGGACCGCACTGGGGCATAACGCTCGACAGTGAGGGATGGCTGGAAGCGATCCGTAGGTTTTGGAAAGAAAATCAAAGTGTCGAAAACAGGGATTTTATGGTGGGCTATTGTACGCATCTTTTGACGGACTGGGAGAACGACAGATGCATTTGGACGCCGTTTCGGGAGAAAGTGATGCAGGGCATAAATTTTGACGAAGTGTACAGGAAGTATGCGGCGGAAGCTTACGGCATCGACCAGTGGCTGTATCAGAACGATAAGGAGGCGCAGGAAATCTGGCGGCTTTTGGAGCAGGGAGAGGTATGCGGGGTGGAAGGACATATTCTGAAAGAGGATCTCGCACGGCAGAAGCAGTCCCTCTTATATGAGCAGTTTACAGGAAAGGCGGCGGTCGATGTGAGCGGGTATCGGTTTTGCACGAAAAAGATTATGGAGAACTTTGTGGGAGAGTGTGTGGAGAGGATATTCAGGGAGATATTTATCCGCTCATAAATAAAATATGTTTGTATTTATAAAAGCAGATAATTTTTATTATGTATATATGAGGAGCAGAGTATGAACACACAGGAAAACACAAGAACTTACAAATCCGGGGAATTGATGAAAAGGTTTCTCCCCTACTATAAAAAATATTGGAAAATTGTGGTGATGGATCTGCTGTGTGCGGGGCTCACAACGATCTGCGAGCTGGTGCTTCCGATGATCATCAGGTTTATCACGAATGCGGGAATGAATGATCTGGCGTCATTGACCATATCAGTCATCATACGTCTGAGCGTGCTGTACCTGTGCCTGCGGATAGTAGATCTGGTGGCGAATTTTTATATGGCTTACACGGGGCATGTGATGGGCACGCGCATTGAGACAGACATGCGGCGGGACGCTTATGCGCATCTGCAAAAACTTTCGGACACTTACTATAATAATACCAAGGTCGGTCAGATCATGGGGCGTATCACCAACGATCTTTTCGATGTGACAGAATTTTCCCACCACTGCCCGGAGGAATTTTTCATTGCGGGCATCAAGGCGGTCATTTCCTTTATTATTCTGGCACAGATCAGTCTGGGACTGACGCTTATTATTTTCATCGTGGTGCCGATTATGGCTGTGACCTGTACGGCGATCAATTTGCGGATGCGGGAGGCGTTTCGGAAGCAGCGTGTGCAGATCGGTGAGCTGAATGCCCGCATTGAGGACAGCCTTCTCGGGCAGAAGGTGGTGAAGGCGTTCACAAACGAGGAGAAAGAAAAGGAGAAGTTCGAACAGGATAATCAGAACTTTCTTCGCATTAAAAAGGAAACATACAAATTTATGGCGGCGTTCCATACTACCACGAGGGCCTTCGATGGTCTGATGTATCTGGTGCTCCTTGTGGCGGGCGGCATTTTTATGGTGGAAGGGAAGATTGCACCGGGTGATCTGGTGGCTTATGTGATGTATGTGACGACTTTGATTGCAACCATCCGAAGGATTATTGAGTTTGCGGAGCAGTTCCAGAGGGGCATGACGGGAATCGAACGTTTTGTGCAGATCATGGACAGTGACATCGAGATTTTTGACGAGCCGGATGCGGAGGCATGCGTCAATCCGAAGGGTAATATTTCATTCAGAAACGTCAGCTTCGAGTATCCCGATGATCACAATGTGGTGTTCCGTGATTTAACTCTGGAGATTCACCAGGGGGAAAAGATTGCCATTGTCGGGCCCTCCGGCGGTGGAAAGACCACGCTGTGCAACTTGATTCCTCGGTTTTATGATATTGATCAGGGTGAAATTCTGTTAGACGGGAAAAACATCCATAAGTATACGATCAAGAGCCTGCGGCAGAATATTGGTATGGTACAGCAGGACGTTTATCTTTTCTCGGGCACGGTCTATGAGAATATTGCCTACGGCAGAGAGAATGCTTCGAGAGAGGAGGTCGTGGAGGCGGCAAAGCGGGCCGGAGCGCATGAGTTTATCACGGCCTTAAAGGATGGATATGACACTTATGTGGGAGAGCGGGGCGTGAAGCTTTCCGGCGGACAGAAACAGCGCATCAGCATTGCCAGAGTATTTTTGAAAAATCCGCCGATTTTGATCATGGATGAAGCCACTTCTGCGCTGGATAACGAGAGTGAATTTCAAGTGGCCAAGTCACTGGAAGCGCTTGCCAGAGGGCGGACGACTATCACCATCGCGCACAGGCTGTCCAGCATCCGCAATTCCGACAGGATTCTGGTGCTGACGGAGGAGGGCATTGTGGAAGAGGGAACCCACGAGAGCCTGCTTAAGCAGAATGGTATTTATCACCATTTTTATGTGACGGCGAATGAGCTGAAATAAGGGAGGACAGCATGGACGCGGACAACATGGAAAAACAACGGGTTTTGATTGTGGAAGATGATCGTCCTCTGGCTGCTGGTCTGTGCCGCGCCCTGCAAAACGAAAAGACGGAGACGGTGAGCTGCCATACCTTGCAGGAGGCGGAGAAGCTTTTGGGCGGAGTCAGGCCGGATGCAGAGCCGGGAGGACGGGGCGGAAAAACAGAGCCGGATACACGGCCGGACTTCGACCTTGTGGTGCTGGATGTGAACCTGCCGGATGGAAACGGGTTTGACTTCCTGCAGAAAATGAAGAGAAAATATGACATATGCATTGTTATGCTGACGGCAAACGATATGGAGACAGACATTGTGGCGGGGCTTGAGCTGGGCGCGGACGACTATATCACCAAACCTTTCAGCCTGGCAGTGCTTCGGGCGCGGGTGGCGACTCAGCTTCGCCGGGTGGAGGCTCGGGAACGGAATGGTTCGCCGGCAGTCGTAGAGAGCATAGCGGGGACAGACGCCGGACATATGGCGGTGCACGATGCAGAGAACGGTATGACGGCGGACGCCCTGGTGCAGGGTTTTATATCGGGTGCAGATGCACTTTCACACGGAGAGGGCTGGATTACAGATGGCGACTATCGGTTTCATTTTATGAAAATGCTGTTTTATCACGGGCAGGAGCAGATAGAGCTCAGTAAGAGCGAACAGAAACTTCTTCGTATTCTTGTGGAAAACCGAGGCATTACCTTGACGAGGGAACAGCTTTTTGAGCGTATCTGGTCTGTGGATGCAGAGTTTGTGGATGAGAATACGCTTTCGGTTACGGTGAAACGTCTGCGGGACAAGCTGGGTGCGCAGGACCGAATCAGGACAGTGTACGGGATTGGGTATCGGTGGGAGTAGGTGAAAGGGGTGCTTTCGTGACAGTAGATGAACTGAGAGAATTGATTCATTCGGGGGAGAAAACGGATGTTGAATTTAAAAAATCAGAGAATGGACTAAATAAGGATATTTATGAATCGGTCTGTTCTTTCAACAATAGAAATGGAGGGCATTTGATTCTGGGGATTGCAGACACGACAAAGGAAATTGTCGGGGTTAACCCACAGAAAGTGGATAAAATACTGAAAGATTTTACCACATCCGTAAATAATGCGAATAAGATTAACCCTTCTATGTATCTTGTGCCAGAAGTTTATGAAATGGATGGGAAAAAAATTATTTATATATGGGTTCCGGAAGGGATGCAGGTCAGGCGTCTGAACGGGCGTATTTTAGATAGAACGTATGAGGAAGAAATTCTCAGAAGTTCTGGCCTTATATTGACGGATCCCGATACGGGCCGGGAAGGCATTACGCTTGCGGCTATACTGCTGTTTGGCAAAGACAGCACCATTATGTCAGTGTTGCCGCAGTATAAAACCGATGCCATATATCGGGTGAAAAATATGGACCGTTATGACGACAGAGAAGTGATTATCACGAATTTGATTGACAGTTACCGCAGACTGATGGATTTTGGTAAGAAACACTTAAATGATACTTTTGTGCTTGATGGCGACCAGAGTGTCAGTGCAAGAGATAAAATTTTGCGGGAAGTTATTTCTAATATTTTGGCGCACAGAGATTACGCAAACGCATATACGGCACAGTTTGTTATTGAAAAGGAAAGGGTATTTACGAAGAACAGCAACCTGCCGCACGGACATGGAGAGTTGCAGCTCAATAAATTTGAACCATTTCCAAAGAATCCGCCTATTTCAAAAGTGTTTCGGGAGATTGGCTATGCGGATGAATTGGGTTCAGGTATGAGAAATACTTACAAATATACAAAACTTTATTCGGGAGAATCTCCTGTTTTCGTGGAAGGCGAAGTGTTTGAGATTCTGATTCCAATGGGACATGTTGCGGGATTGCAGACAGGCCCGGAGAAAATATTAGAAGAAAACAGCAAAGAAAACAGCAAAGAAAACAGCAATGAGATAAACGGCAAAATTATAGACATTTTACAGGACGAACCAGAATTATCTATTGAAAAGATTGCGAAAAGACTGCAAGTGACAAACGGGACAGCAAGATATTCCATCGAAATGCTGAAGCGCACCGGCGTTCTCGAACATATCGGCCCTACCAAAAAAGGAAAATGGGTTATACATCATGGAAAATAAAACAGTAGTTATCCTGTTTGCGGCCGGCCTGTTTTGCTTACTGGCGGCCATTTTGGCTATGATTACAGATTTCTATTTCAGAAGACGGAGCCTGCGCCGCATGTATGACATGATACAGTCAGCTATAGACGGCGCCTTCCAGGCGGACGTTTTTGATGAGTCTCTGCATGCGGCTGTTGAGAATAAGCTGGCGGAGTATCTGTCTGTATCGGAAACCAGGGCGGGGAAAGCGGCAGCAGAACAGGAGACAACGAAAACGCTGATTGCGGATATTTCCCACCAGACGAAAACGCCGATTGCAAATCTTCTCCTTTACACAGAACTGCTGAAGGAGGAAGAAGGGGTTAAGGGCAGCGAAACGGTTGCTCTGTTGGAAAGTCAGGTGAAAAAGCTTGATTTTTTGATACAGTCGCTGGTGAAGCTTTCCAGACTGGAGACGGGAGTCCTTGTGCTCTATCCGCACAAAAATGCAGTGTCATCACTTTTAGAGGAAGCGGAAAAACAGTATGCGGTCCGCGCGCGGGAAAAAGGCCTGTATCTGCATGTGCTTACCGGGGAAGCAGGAGGAGTCACAGCCTGCTTTGACCCGAAGTGGACATTGGAAGCGCTGGGGAATCTGATTGATAATGCCATAAAATACACGCAGACAGGAGGCATCACCGTGAGCGTAAAGCCCTATGAACTTTTTGCCTGTATAGAGGTGGCGGACACGGGGATCGGGATTGCGGAGGAAGAACATGCCAAAATCTTCGGCCGTTTTTACCGTTCGATGGCAGTTTCTGATGAGCAGGGCGTGGGCATCGGTTTGTATCTGGCCAGAGAGATTTTGAGACAGCAGTCGGGTTATATAAAGCTGGATTCCGAGGTGGGAAGGGGGACGGCATTCTCCCTGTATCTTCCTGTGGAATGAAGCGGCAGCCCGGGGTCATGTGAAAAAAGGATAGTGAGTGCATGACCGGCCTGGTCAGTTTGAGAGCATGAATCTTACAAAACTGACAGAATTGATTGGATTCCAGAAAGAATGTGGAAAGAATGCTATGAGATAATCTGTATTGTGGAGGACGATGTAAGAAAATCTTCACGGTACAGATTTTATTTTGTAAGAAAAGATGAAAAATAAGTGCGGAGACTTATTTTTGATCGGAATGGAGGAAAGTATGGCGATTTTGTCAACGAAAGACTTAAAGAAGGTATACGGTTCAGGGGAGAATGAGGTGCACGCGCTGGCCGGGGTAAACTTTCAGGTGGAAAAAGGGGAATTTGTAGCCATTGTGGGTACATCCGGCAGCGGGAAGAGCACGCTTCTCCACATGCTTGGAGGCCTCGACCGTCCGACTTCTGGCGGCGTCACGGTGGACGGCAAGGAGATTTTTACGTTGAAGGACGAGGAACTGACAATCTTCCGTCGCAGGAAGATCGGCTTTGTATTTCAGAATTATAATCTGGTGCCGGTGCTGAATGTCTATGAGAATATTCTTCTCCCGGTGCAGCTTGACGGGGGAAGCCCGGATCAGACTTACATCAAAGATATTATTAACACGCTGGGACTTTCGTCAAAACTGGGCAATCTGCCGAACAATCTCTCCGGCGGACAGCAGCAGAGGGTGGCGATCGCCCGCGCGCTGGCTTCCAAGCCCGCCATTATTCTGGCGGATGAGCCGACAGGAAATCTGGATTCCAAAACCAGTCAGGACGTCTTAAGCCTTTTGAAGGTGACAGGACAGAAGTTCTCGCAGACGATTGTTATGATCACGCACAATGAGGCGATCGCGCAGATGGCGGACCGGGTGATCCGCATTGAGGATGGAAAGATCACGGTGTGAAGCGTGTGAAAAGAAAGTTTAATGCTCGCAGCAGAGGCTGCTTCGCAAAGAATTTCTATGTTTCGCACAGAGAGGAGAGTAAAAGATTGAAAATTAAAATTTTCAATCGCGAGATTTGTGTCTGCGCGTTGCTTGCCACAAACTCGTTGATGCGCAAAAAGCGGCGCAGAAATGGAGAAAAATATGAACGTTTCAAATCGAAAAATCATCCGTCGTCTCAGCATTGCCAGCTTCAAGGCGGCGAAGATCAGAAATATCATCACGGTGGCGGCGATTGCGCTGACTACGATACTGTTTACGGTACTTTTTACGGTGGGCATGTCCATGAAGCACGGCTTTGAGCAGTCAAATTTCCGGCAGGTGGGTGGTTACAGCCACGGCGGGTTTAAGTATCTGACAAAGGAGCAGTTTGATGAATTAAAAGATGATCCGCTGATTAAGGAATACGGAAATCGGATATTTTGTGGTATGCCGGAGGAGGAGCCTTTCCATAAAAGCCATGTGGAGGTCAGTTACTGCGACGAAAACACGGCAAAATGGATGTTTTTGGAACCAATCGAAGGGCGGTTCCCCAAAGAGGGCACAGGCGAGGCGGCTACGGATTTGAGAGTCCTCTCCCTGTTGGGAGTGGAGCCTGTCATCGGCAATGAGTTCACCATGACGTTTCTGGTGGACGGCGAGGAAACGACGGAAACTTTTACCCTGTGCGGTTATTGGGATTATGACGATATCACGGTGGCGAACCATGTGCTGATTCCCGAAAGCCGGACGCAGGAGATTTTTGAGAAGCTGGGTACGCAGGGTGAGGATGGCATGACCAGTTTCCGAAATTTGAATGTGATGTTCAAAAACGCCTCCAACATAGAGGAAAATATGAACACCATTCTGGAGCGGCATGGCTATCAGTCGGAAGGGTTGGATCAAGGGGATAACTATATTCGAACCGGCGTCAACTGGGGTTATATGTCGGCACAGTTTGAGGATTCCCTTGATATTTCTACGGTGCTTGCCTTAGCTGCAGTCATGCTGCTGATTATTTTTACGGGTTATCTGATCATCTACAATATTTTTCAGATATCCGTGTCTAACGATGTGCGGTTTTACGGGCTGTTAAAGACCATCGGTACCACGGGTCGGCAGATCAAGAGGATCATTTCTTTGCAGGCGTTTCTGCTGTCGGCGCTTGGGATTCCCATCGGCCTTGTCCTTGGTTATGGTGTGGGCGTGCTAATGACTGGAATTGTGGTGTCCCGGCTGGATGGCATAGAATTGACTTATTCGGTCAGTCCCGTAATCTTTTTGGGCGCGGCGGCTTTTTCATTTGTGACGGTCTGGCTGTCCTGCCGGAAACCCCGCAGGATGGCGGCGAAGATTTCCCCTGTGGAGGCGGTGCGCTACACGGAAAATCGCGTGAAAAGTACTTCTAGCCGCTCATGCCAGAGGGCATTTCGCGGAGAAGTACTATGTTTCACGCCGAAAAACGCCAAAAACAGGCGTTTTTCACGCGGATTTGAGATTCCACAGAAGGGTGCGTCCATCCTGCGCATGGCGATGGCGAACCTTGGCAGAAATAAGAGTAAGACCGTGATTACGGTCATTTCCATGTCCTTTGCGGTGGTGATTCTGAATATTACTTTTATTCTGGCAAACGGCTTTGATATGGATAAATACTTAAACCGGGTGGTAGCAGATTTTATCATTGCACAAGCGCCTTATTTTCAGGCGTCTACCTTTGACAAGACAGGAATTTTGCCGGAGGAAGTTGTTTCGCAGATTGAGGCGTTTGACGGGGTGAAAGGCGGCAGGACTTATCAGAAAACATTTGATGCGCAGGAGTTTGTCTCAGAGGAGTGGATACGGAAGGTGAATGGAAAATATGGAAGTCCGGAGCAAGTGGACGGCTATGTGGAGATGCTGGAAAAGGTAGGCGACATGCGCGCCGACCGGGTGCAGCTTTACGGGATGGAAGACTTTGTGCTGGATAAGCTTCCTGTGATTGAAGGCGACCTCAGTAAGTTAAAAGAGGGCGGCAATTATGTGGCTGCTGTTTACAGTGACGATGACTACGGCAATCTCCATGAGGATTCCCACTGGGCGAAGCTGGGGGACAAAATAACCATCCGCTATGTGAAGGAGTATGAGTATTTTAACCCGGAAACCGGAGAGATTTACGGGGAGGACGAGGACCTGAGCGAAAGCAATAAGCCGTATCGGACGAGAGCCAAGATATATGAGGATAAGGCATATGAGGTAGCGGCTCTGGTGACTGTGCCGGGAAAGATTTCTTACCGTTATTATGGGGCGGATGAGTTCGTGATGGGCGCGGACACTTTTAAACGGGATTCCGGCACATCGGATATTCTCTATTACGCCTTTGACTGCGAGGACGACAAGGTGGCGCAGGTGGAACAGTGGATGCAGGACTTTGCGGGCGGGGACGACTCCATGTACGACTATGAGAGCAGGAAGAGTGAGGAGGAAGAGTTTTATGGTTTCCGCAATATGTTTGTGATGGTGGGCAGCGGCGCGGCGCTGATTGTCGGCATGGTGGGCATCTTAAATTTCCTGAACGCAATTCTCACGGGTATTATGGCGAGAAAGCGGGAGTTTGCGGTGCTGCAGTCCGTCGGCATGACAGGAAAACAGCTCAACCAGATGCTGATTACGGAGGGTATGGTGTTCGCAGGAAGCTCCGTGGTGATTACGTTGATTTTGACGCTTGTCCTGGGACCGCTGGCCAGCGATGTGCTGGAGGGGATGTTCTGGTTTTTCAGCTATCATCTGACTGTGACGCCGATCCTTGTGGTAGCGCCTGTGTTTCTCGCGATCGGAGCGGTGATTCCCTTATTTTCCTATCATTATGTGGCAAAACGGTCCGTGGTGGAGAGACTGAGGGAGGCGGAATAAAAATAGATATTATTTTTCCCTACATTTTTCCAAATAAGAGGTTGCACTGAGGGATAAAAATGAGGTATAGTATAGTAGAACGACTAGCATCGGGATAGTGCAATTATTTATGAGAAGGATGTAGCAGACATGGGACAACTAGAACCACTGGATCAAGATAAGATGGCGGAGGTAGCGCATATTTGTATGTCGCACTCCGCAACTTCGCTGAATACACTTACAAGGCAGGTCATCACTGTCAGCCCGCCCTCGGTTAAGGTCGTGAACAGAGCGGATATTAAAAATATTCTGATGGCATTCGGTATGGGCAGCGTTACGGTTCAGATTGATTACAAGGACGATTTTCACGGCAATAATCTCTTGATGCTTAAGGAAAATGATGTCAAGATAATCATGGATCTGATGATGGGAGGAGCCGGAACTGCAGTTCCCGGCGAGCTCAATGAGATGCATCTGTCCTGTGTGTCTGAGGTGATGAACCAGATGATGGGGGCTTCCGCCATCTCGCTCACAGAAATGATTCACAAGACGGTGGACATTAATCCGCCGAAGGCAACGCTGGTTAACGCGAAGGAGGATGTGGAAAGCATAGATATGCTTCCGTTCCCCGGGGACGAAATGGTGATTATCCTTTCCCGCTTTGAAGCGGCGAAGCTGTTGAAAGGCATTATGATCCGTATTTTCCCAATGGCGGAGACGAGATTTATCTGTGATAATTTTAAGACGCGTTAACGGCCGGTCAGAGGAATACCGGCGTTAGCCAGAGTTAAGAACAAAAATGTAAGGGGCATTTTTCAAGAATCGCTTTTTCAGACATCTTTTATTAGCAAATTTTCACAACAGAAGAGACGGCTTATGCCATAAAATGTGCCGAAAATGATTTTCTATTCCGAAAGTACTTACGAGGGAAGTTTTGAAGTGTTACAATGAAAGCAGGGGTACTGCGGTCTGGCGCATGTTTTAAGTTTGGACAAGCCGCCGTAATTGGAGCTGTCAACTGACGAGGGTTAGAAAATTTGGAGGGCGTTATGTTTGAGAAGGGTGAACTGATCATGTGCGGCGGACACGGAGTCTGCCGTGTGATTGACATTACGGGGAATCCGATTGATCGGTCGGATCAGAACAAGAAGTATTATGTGCTGGAACCTGTTTTCGAGAAGGCGAGCACGATTTACACGCCTGTCGATAACGATAAGATTGTTATGCGCAGGATTATGAACAGGGAAGAAGCGGAGAAGCTGATTGCGCAGATCACAGAGATTGATACTGTGTGGATTCAGGAGGAGAAGCGCAGGGAGCAGACGTATAAGGATGCGATCCGCACTTACGATTCCAGAAGTCTGGTGCAGATTATAAAGACGCTGTACAAGCGGAAAAGAAGCCGCATTAACGAGGGAAAGAAAGTTCTTTCTTCCGACGAGCAGTATCTGCATAAGGCGGAGGAGCTTCTCTACAGTGAGATGTCCCTGGCGCTCTCCATACCTAAGGACGAGGTGGAAGCCTACATTGCCAGAGAGGTGGACAAGCAGAAAGTTACCGTATAAAGATTAAGAAGCAGAAGGGCAGAAGACGAAAGTTTTCTGCTCTTTCTTTATAGTCAGCCCCTGCCTGATTTCATTGAGAAAGTGCGAGACCGCGAAGCTGGTCTCGGGAGTGAATTCCGCAGCAATTTACTCCGTGGCACCTTTTGGAGGGCTGCAGCGTGTTATAAGTAGAGGCCTCAGAAACGATTCATGGATTGGGAAAGGTGAAATTTTATGACAATAGAGGAAGCAGTGATAAAATACAGTCCCATGCTCTACAGGATCTGCGTGGTTATGCTCGGCAATGAAGCGGATGCGCAGGATGCGGTGCAGGACACGATCTGCAGATATCTGGAATGCAGAAAGGAATTTCGGGACGGGGAACATGAAAAGGCATGGCTGATTAAAGTGGCGCAGAACCGCTGCCGCGATATGCGGCGGTTTCAGATGAGACATCCGCAGGTGGCGATTGACGAGGTCACGGCAAGCTATGAAAATCCCGAATACAGCCAGGCGCTGGCGGAACTGGCTGCCTTGCCGCTTCCTGTGAAGGCGGCGGTGTATCTGCACTATATAGAAGGGTATAAAACCGCAGAGGCGGCGCAAATACTCGGCATCTCTGTCAATGCAGTGAAAAAGCGTTTGCAGAGAGGGCGGAAACTGCTGCGCCTGCGGCTGGAGGAAGAGTGACGTGCGCTGCGGAGGGAAAGGGTCAAGTGCAAAGAAAGGATGAGGGTATATGAATATAACTGATTTGAGGAATGCCGTGAACGGGATAGATTTTGACAAAGAGAAACAGGAGCAGATGATTCTGGAAATACGGGCAAAGAAAAAGACGCACAGATATACGGGAATCCTGCGGCTGGCCGCAGCCGTGGCCGTCTGCATTGTGACAGTAGGAATTCTGAGCGTGCCCGTGCGTGCAGTGGTAAAGTCTCTGGTGCAGGAACGGATGGAGAGTCTGCCGGAGGATGAGGTCGCAGAGATTACGGAGCAGATACAGAATCAGCAGACCGAGGCGAACAGTTCCACAAGAGAGTATACAGAGGGGGAAAAGGAACGCAGGGGCAGCCTCTATGCGCAGTATATGAACGGCCTTTTTCCGAAAGGTGAGCTGACACTGGCGGAAAGTGAGGAGGAGGCAGAAGAGCATGAGTTTTGTTTTCTGACGACTACGGGGGTATTCTATCTGCCGGCGAACAGGGAGTTGACGGACGAAGAGATTCTTCAAAAGATTGATTTTGAGAGAAAGCAGGATTATGCTTTGCAGGAGCAGCAGGCCGAAGAACTGGCTGAGAGAGAGGCGGCGGAGAAAGAGCAGATCAAAGAGGTGGTTGCAGCCGGCGGCATCACGGAAGAGCAGGCGGTGGAGACTGCGACAAGATATTTGCAGCAGGTGTTCGGAGTTGACGGGAGCGGCATGGAGCTGAATCATTATTATAATGAGGCTGCCGTGGAACCGGTCATCGTTGCAGACACATACTGCGTGAACTGGAGCGATTATGGAAATTACCGATATTATTATTTCTTTATTGACGCGTCGGACGGCACACTGCGTTCCCTGTCGTACAGCCACGATATCCAGGAAGCCGAGGCGGTCAGACCTGCGGTTTCAGAGGCGCCGGGAAAAATTGCCGGTATCAAGAGGCAGGCGCAGGACTTTTTGGAGGAAAAGCTGAAAATCCGGGGAAGCTATAAAGAAGTAAAGAGTTATTATAGGGTGAACGTTACGGATGAAACGGTGAGCAGACTGGTTGATGTACTGTTTGTCGGAGAGGACGGCGCGTCGTATCTGGTGTCGTGCAGATGGAACGGGGAAGCGGACGATTTCTCGGTGACGACGAAGGAGGACTATGAGGAGCGGCTTCGGGAAGAGGTGGAACTAAATATGTATTATTATGAAACAAGGGAAGAAAGAGAAGTAGAGATTGAGATCATGGAAAACTAAAGGATGGATGGCATAAAGAAACCGGGTGCATGTACACCCGGTTTTTGGCATATGGGCCAGATCAAATCAGTCATGCTGTGGATGTGAGCCGATTTTATTGATCGCGGACATCACGGTAGCCAGAATTTCTACCTCAGCCTGTGGCTGATAGTTGTTTAACTTCTGGAAAAGAGCGCCTGTATCTGTACGCACATACTGTGGCGAAAGTCTGTTCAACGCGTAGGACATCATGTCCAACTTGCAGTTATCACAGGAACAAACTTCGGGCATCGTGGGCAGCAGTTTATTCAACTGGTATTCCACAGCATCCTCCATGATATTTTTTAAGCCTTCCATTCCGAACCTCCCTCATTAAAATACACAATTCTATATTAGTACATTTTCTCCAAAGAATCAATTACTATTTCGCGGAAATTTGGTGAAAAGAGAAGAAATTGTGGATTTTGTGCAAAATTACCCGCACTTGCTTTTTTTTCAAAGAATGGTATTATAAATTCGGTAACTCTCGCTGTGCATTTGGAATGCAGCATAAACAATATGGAGGAAAGAGCAAAAATGATTTTGGATGTGCTATATGATACCTGTATAGACGGTCTCAGGCTTTTGCCGTTTCTGTTTCTGACCTATCTGGCAATGGAATGTCTGGAGCATTGGACAGGAGGGAAAATGCAGGCGGTTGTCAGAAAATCGGGAAAGGCCGGGCCTGCCATCGGCGGTATTCTTGGCGTTTTTCCGCAGTGCGGGTTTTCTGCGGCGGCCGCGAATCTCTATGCGGGCAGGATTGTGACGGTGGGGACGCTGACGGCGGTGTTTCTATCTACTTCCGACGAAATGCTGCCTATTATGATTTCCGAAAATGTGGGCGTTTCCATGATCGGAAAGATTCTTCTGCTCAAAGTGCTTTTCGCGATTGCGGCCGGGTTTCTTGTGGATGCGCTGTTTCAGCGTAAGGAGGAACCGCAGATTGAGCATCTGTGCGAGCGGCAGCACTGCCACTGTGAAAGAGGAATCTGGCGGTCGGCTTTCAATCATACATGGAAAATCTTCCTATATATATTACTGGTCTCGCTCGTTCTGAACTTTGTGATCGCGCTGGCCGGGGAGGAGACGCTTGCGGCTGTGGTTTTAAATAAGCCTGCACTCAGCCTGTTCATTTCGGCTCTTGTGGGTATGATTCCGAACTGTGCGTCTTCCGTGGTGCTCACCCAGCTTTACCTGGGCGGTGTGTTGGGCGCGGGTGCGCTGATGGCCGGCCTGCTGTCGGGATCGGGCGTAGGATTTCTGGTGCTGCTGAGAGTGAACGAGGACAGGATGGAAAGCCTGCGCATATTCGGGCTTTTGTATGTGCTCGGCGTGTCCGGCGGCGCGCTGATACAGCTTTTAGGGGTGCGCTTCTGATGCGGCGCCCCTGTGCGGTGTGAACCCCGGTCCGGCGCGGATCAAACGGAAAGGAGCGCCGTGTCCGCGCACGGATTTGTGCAATGTGTCTCTCAAAATTGCAATATTCATTAAGTTCCTGTGCAATACTTCTTGTCTAAATTCTTCGTTTTTATCCAAAATACTAAAATTGCATAAAAAACCCCCCACAAAACGAAAATCCACCACCCTTTTGCAAAAACGGGATTCTGCTATACTGATAACATAGAAGGGAACAGGGGGTTAGAGCATGAATGAAGTAATCGTCTCTATGGAAAACATATGTAAAACATTTCCAGGCGTAAAAGCATTGGATCATGTTAACTTTGAATTGCGCTCAGGGGAAGTTATGGCGCTGCTTGGAGAAAACGGGGCGGGAAAATCAACATTGATGAAAGTCCTGAGCGGCGTTTATACGAGAGATGACGGTTCCCTGAAGATTTTCGGAAAAGAGTACGGGGATCTGACGCCGAAACAGGCCCAGGAAGTGGGGGTTGCGATCATTCACCAGGAGCTTAACATGTGCCGGCACCTTTCTGTGGCGGAAAACATGTTTCTGGGACGAGAGATCAGCGGCCGCTTTGCACTAAACAATGCAAAGATGGAGCAGGAGGCAAAACGGATTCTGGATGATCTGAAGATTGATATTGATCCGAAAGAAACGGTGGGAGAGCTTCCTGTGTCGAAACAGCAGATGGTGGAGATCGCAAAAGCGCTCTCGATCAACGCGAAAATCCTGATTATGGATGAACCGACTTCTTCCCTGACAGCCAGAGAGATAGAGGACCTTTTCCGTATCATCAAGAAGCTGAAATCTGAGGGAAAAGGCATCGTATACATATCGCACCGTCTGGAAGAACTGCAGCATATTGTGGACAGGGTGACCATCATGCGGGATGGTCAGTATATTACCAGCATGAATTTCGGGGATGTTTCTATGGAGCAGATCATCAGCCACATGGTAGGCCGCGAAATCAAGGAAAAATTTCCCCGCGTGGAGTGCAAAAAGGGGAAGAAGGTGTTTGAGGTGAAACATCTGAACGCCGGAAGGATGGTGCGGGACATTAACTTTACGGTTTATGAAGGTGAAATCGTAGGTTTTGCCGGGCTGATGGGAGCGGGACGGACGGAGACCACACGGGCGATCTTCGGGGTAGACCCGAAGGAGAGCGGCGAGATATATGTGGATGATAAGAAAGTCGAGATCAAATGTCCTATGGATGCCATCAGAAACGGGGTTGTGCTTGCGCCGGAGGATCGGAAAAAGGACGGCCTGTGCACGAAGCTCAGCATCCGGCATAATCTGACACTGCCGAATCTGGATATTGTCTGCAATAAGCTTGGCGTGGTGAACGGCAGAAAGGAAGATGCGCTGTGCGAAAAAGCGGTGGCGGATCTGAAGATAAAAACCCCGGACGTGGAAGTGGATTCCGGCAATCTCTCCGGCGGAAACCAGCAGAAGGTCGTGGTTGGCAAATGGCTGGCCAGAGATTCCAGAGTGGTCATCTTTGATGAGCCGACAAGAGGAATTGATGTGGGCGCCAAGGTGGAGATTTATAACCTGATGAATGAGCTGAAAAAGCAGGGGATTGCCGTGATGTTTGTCTCCTCGGAGATGCCTGAGGTCATGGGCATTGCGGATCGGATCATTGTGATGTGCGACGGCAGGATTACGGGGGAGGTTATGGCGAGGAATACGACACAGAACGAGATTCTGACGCTGGCAACCACCTTTGAGGATAAGAAAATAAACAGCCGCAGCGGCAAGGAGGAAGTATAAGATGAATAACAAAAGTCCTATCAAAAAGCTTTTGGCGGTCAAAGGCA
The DNA here is from genome assembly GCA_965114645.1 of uncultured Lachnospiraceae bacterium. Taxonomy (GTDB): domain Bacteria; phylum Bacillota; class Clostridia; order Lachnospirales; family Lachnospiraceae; genus UBA3282. The sequence continues at coordinate 111,598 of CBCOZL010000004.1, forward strand.
TGGGAGCGGCGCTCACTGCTTTCGTCGGGCTGATTATCATTTATGTGGCGTTCGGATTGATTAATTCGGCTGTCTTTTCCAGCAACAATATTCTGAACCTGCTGCGTTCCATGTCAAAATATCTGCTCATCGGTATCGCACAGAGTTATGTGCTGATTACGGGAAACATTGACCTTTCCATCGGTTCTATGGTGGCGATGAGCGCGATGATTTCGGCAACGCTGATGACATTTGGCGTAAACCCGTTTGCGGCGGTTCTGGTTGCCCTGCTCTGCTGTCTGGTGATCGGTGTGATTAACGGCATACTGGTAGGCAAGTTCAAACTGCCTCCCTTCATTGCGACACTGGGAACCATGTTCGTTGGCCGCGGCATCGCATATATGGTGAACAACAACCGCAACACGGATGCCATTGCTACCGGCGTTGGCAAGGAGACCGGCGATGCGTTCCAGAACTTCTTCTACTACGGAACTACCGCGGGTATCTATAACACCTTCTGGATTGCAATTATCATGTTTGTCATTTTCTTCTTCCTGCTGTCAAAGACAAGGACAGGAAGACATATATACGCCATCGGTTCCAATATTGACGCGGCGAAACTCTCCGGCGTCAACGTGGTGGCGACCACGACAAAGACCTATCTGGTCAGCGCGGTGTGTTCCTGGGTGGTAGGACTGATCCTTTGTGCACAGGCAGGCATGGGTAATATGGAAGCCGGAAACATGTATGAGATGTACGGCGTGGCCGCAGGCGTAATCGGCGGCGTATCGCCTCTGGGCGGCACAGGCATTCTGCTCGGCACGCTGGCGGGTTCCGCAGTATGGCAGACACTGGAGAACGGTCTTAACATGATCGGCGCACAGGTAGGTATCCAGCGTCTTGTGATCGGTATCATCGTAGTGGTGGCAGTGCTTCTGGATATCGTGCTCAGAAGCGGACAGTTTACAAAGAAGAAAAAAGGCTGATACCGCGTAAGCGGATAGCGATAGATCAAAAAGGAGGATCAAGTATGAAAAAGAAATTATTGGCTATGCTCTGCTGTATGACACTGGCAGCGGCTTCCTTAACAGGATGCGGCGGCAATGCGAAAGAGACGGGTGCGGAGACAACAGGAACGGATGCACCGGCAGAAGAAGCTCCTGCGGCTTCCGGCGGTGATGTAAAAGTAGCTCTGATCACGATGGATTCCATCGACCAGCACTGGGTGACCTTGAATGAGGGCGCACAGCAGGCGGCATCTGAGCTTGGCGTGACGGTGGACTTTCTTGCCCCCAACACAAAGGACGACGCACAGCAGATCGAGTGCGTGAACAATGCGGTGGCAGGCGGCTACAAGGCGATCATCGTAGCGGCAAACGGTCCTGATGCGATTTCTTCCGCTCTGAAGGAAGCAGCTTCCGCAGGCGTGAAGATCGTGTATGTGGATTCTCCGGCAAACGTGGACGCAGAGGCGACCTTCTCCACAGATAACAAAGCGGCCGGCACAACGGCGGGCCAGGAGATGATCAAGGCTCTGGAGGCAGCAGGCGTGACATCCGGCGATATCGGTATCGTCAACGTAAACGCGGCAACCGACTCCTGCGTGATGCGTGAAGAAGGCTTCCGTGCAGCATTTGACGGCAGCGGCTTCAATCTCTTAGAGACACAGTACGGCGAAGGCGATGCTGCGAAATCTCAGAGTATCGCAGAGAACTATATCACTCAGGGCGTGGTAGGAATCTTTGGCTGTAACGAAGGCTCCACAACCGGTACAGGAAATGCGATCAAGGCGGCGGGCAATTCCGGCATTGTCGGCGTAGGTTTCGACAAGTCTGATGCGATCCAGAATCTGATCAAAGACGGTCATCTGCTCTGCACGATGGCACAGAATCCCGATGTGATGGGATATGAAGGCGTGAAAGCGGCAGTTGCGGCAGTAAACGGCGAGGGCCTTGGCGGCAAGGTGACAGATACGGGCGTATCCGTAATTAATGCGGCGGCTCTTGGCGCAGGCGGAGCGGAGCCCGCAATGAACAGCAGTGCGGCGGCAAGCCAGGAGTGGAAGATTGCATTGATCACAATGGACTCTATCGACCAGCACTGGGTAACTCTGAACGAGGGTGCACAGGCAAAGGCAGCGGAGCTTGGCGTGAGCGTGACATTCATGGCTCCCAACACGAAGGATGACGCACAGCAGATTGAGTGTGTAAACAATGCAGTGGCAGGCGGCTACAATGCAATCATGGTAGCGGCAAACGGTCCAGACGCCATTTCCTCCGCATTGAACGAGGCGGCGGCAGCAGGCGTGAAGATTGTATATGTGGATTCCCCGGCAAACGTGGATGCAGAGGCAACGTTCTCCACGGACAATAAGGCGGCAGGTAAGACGGCGGGCGAAGAGATGATCAAAGCTCTTGAGGCGGCAGGAACTACCTCCGGCGACATCGGTATCATCAACGTGAATGCAGCGACAGACTCCTGCGTGATGCGTGAGGAAGGCTTCCGTTCCGCATTTGAAGGAACCGGCTTTACTCTTATGGAGACCCAGTACGGCGAAGGCGATGCGGCGAAGTCCCAGAGCATTGCGGAAAACTATATCACCCAGGGCGTAGTTGGTATTTTCGGATGTAACGAAGGTTCTACCACGGGTGCCGGCAATGCCATCAAAGCGGGTGGAAACGCGGATATCATCGGCGTAGGCTTCGATAAGTCCGATGCGATTATGAACCTGATCGGTGACGGCCACCTGCTCTGCACGATGGCGCAGAACCCGGATCAGATGGGCGCTATGGGCGTAGAAGCGTGTGTGAAAGCACTGGAAGGTGAAAGCCTCGGCGGGGCTGTACAGGACACAGGCGTATCTGTACTCACAAAATAAAACCGCCAAAGAAAAACAATTCACAACTGACTTCGTCATATGAAAGCAGACATGATTGTGATACAATATCACAGAGAAAACCGTCGGAGTTTCCGGCGGTTTTCTTGGCAGTATGATGCGGGAAGGAATAGAAGATGGGGATAGAAACGTTAAAAGTTATGATCGCGGACGATGAGGAGCGCATCTGTCAGCTCATTGAGGCGCTGATAGACTGTGATGCGCTCCAGATGGAGGTTGTGGGGGTTGCCCACAACGGATTGGAAGCCTGCGAACTTGTAGAAAGCTTAAGGCCTGATATTCTGATCACTGACATCAGAATGCCGGGCTACAGTGGTCTGGAGCTGATAGAGAAGGTAAAGGAAAGCGAAGAAAACCTGGAGATTGTCATTATCAGCGGGTACGCCCATTTTGCCTACGCGCAGACAGCCATCAAATTCGGCGTGGGGGACTATCTGTTAAAACCGATTAACAGGGAAGAGTTGACAGGAACGCTGCGGAAGCTGGGAGAGAAGATACGCGGCAGGAGAAGGATGGAGGAGGACCGGCAGCGGATATGGCAGAAAAGTGAGGCCGATATCCGTCTTTTCCGAATGAATCTCTTAAACCGTCTGACGGAGGAAAGCACATGGAACCCCTCCCTGGAAGATCTGCGGGAGAAATATTATCTTCATGCGGGTGAGGGCATTTTTCAGGGGTTCCTTGTAAAGGTGGACTGTGACGGGGAAATCAGCAGGGCCGGCATGGATCTCATTCTTGGGAAAGTGCAGGGCCTTTTGGAGAACAGTTTCCGTTCCCGGTGTATCGAGTTTGTGGCGGGGATCAAGGGAACGGGATGCATCGGTTTTTTAAATTATGAGAGTGAGAGGACGGAAGAGATACGGCGGATTTTCCGGGACTGTCTGAACCAGCTTGAGAGCGAAAAAGGGATCTTCGGGCCGGTCATGTTTACGGCGGCTCTGGGGAGTGCGGCGAAAGATCCGGGCGGACTGCCGGAGTCTGTCTCGCAGGCGGCCCTTATCATAGAAGACAGGCTCCTTAGGGGGACGGGAAAACTTTTGGAGCGCGTGCCGGCAGCGTCTACGATCCATGAGCAGAATATCCTGGAGAAATATGTGAGACAGATCGTTCACGCCATTGAGGTGATGAGCGTGGAGGAGTCGGAGGAAGCGGCCGTACAGATGCGGCAGACGATACTGGAAGTGCGTGACGTCAAGGGCTTTGAGGTGAGGGAGCTGATTTATTCCGCGGCGCGTCTCTTCTTAAGCCAGGTGGACGTCAAAAACAGGGCGGAGACGCTTAAGGACTTTGAGGAGCGCAGCTCTGTGTGCGGCAGTATGGATGAACTGCTTGCCAGGCTGACTGCTTTGCAGAAGGAATATCTGGAGGAAATGAGCCGGAAGCGTGAGGCGGACACGGTGCGCCCCATCCGCATGGCAAAGCAGTATATCCAGAACCATTACAGCGAACCCATCACCCAGGAGGAGGTGAGCGGCGCAGTGGGTCTGAGCGCCGCCTATTTCAGCGTGCTTTTCAAGAAAGTGGAGGGAGAGGGATTTGCCAAGTATCTGATCGGTGTCCGCATGGAACAGGCGAAAATCCTGCTGCGGGAAACCAATATCCCGGTGTCGAAAATCTGCCAGCAGGTAGGTTACAATGACCTGAAACACTTTACCCACACCTTTGAGAAGGCAACAGGGGTTAAGCCCACGGTATATCGGAAGATGTACGGATAGGAGAAACGCCGGATGAGAGAAGAGTATCGGTTAAAGTATATATCAAACAGGGTTTTTCTGATTGCGGTTATCATATTTCTCTATTTTGCGGAGGAAGCCGTTCGGAACGTACTGCTTGAGCTGCGCGGGGAGGAGACCATGTTCCGGGCGTGCATTCATGTGCTGATTGCGCTGCTGTATTTTCTGGCCGTGTGGTTTGGCGTGGTTTTGCCCTACAGGCGTTCTGAGCTTCTGGTGCGGCGTTTTCTGGAAGGGTATCTGACAGAGAGCCGGGATTTTGCGGAAGTGTTTCAAAGCCCGTCCATGAAAAGGCAGATGGATGAGATCGAAAAAATTCTGCGTTCTCCAAAGATGATTGACTTGAATAAAAGACAGGCACAGTATCTGGCACTGCAGAACCAGATCAATCCTCATTTTCTCTATAATACGCTGGAGAGTATCCGGGGAGAGGCTTTGATTGCGGGCCTTTCCGGCGTGGCAGACATGACGGAAGCGCTGGCCAAGTTTTTCCGCTACACGATTACCAACGTGGAGAATCTGGTGACGGTGCAGGATGAACTGGACAACTGCGAGACTTATTTTCTGATCCAGAAATACAGGTTTGGTGAGCGCCTGCAGCTTCATGTTGACTATGATGCGGAAGACTGGGAGGATATCATGGGCTGCAGGATTCCCAAACTGACCTTGCAGCCGATTCTGGAGAACAGCATCATTCATGGGACGGAGCTGAAAGTGGACACCGGCAATCTCAGGATCCAGTTTGAGCGGACCCAGGACAGGCTTCTGATCAGAATTTCCGATGACGGAGTGGGGATGGATGAGGAAACGCTGGCGAAGCTGAACCGCAAGCTGGGACGTGACGGGAACGAGCTGATTCACGGGGAGGAGCGCAAGGGCGGCATTGCACTCGCAAATGTGAACAGCAGAATCCATCTGCTTTTTGGGGAGGAATATGGGCTGCATGTGTATTCTGTGCCGCAGAAAGGGACAGACGTGGAAGTTAGCATTCCGTTTCAGATGGATTAAAGGAAACTTATCATTCGAGATTTCCGTTGTGCAGTCGCTTCGGTATGGAGAGAGATATGAGACAGGAAGTGTTCCGCATGGAGCGGGTAACTTATTTGGATAAAGGAAGTAAGCAGCTCGAGGATTTTAACCTGCAGATTTACAGAGGCGAGATTATGGGGATGGTTCCTATAAGGGCGCACGGCCTGCAGGCGTTTTTGCAGCTCATGCAGACCAATATGCCCCTCTATGACGGCCATGTATACTATTGCGGCGAGCGTGTCAATTCCTGGAAGAGCACGCGCAGATCGGTGAACAGGATCGGCGTGATTGACGCCCACAGCAGGCTTGTGGAGCACATGACGGTTTCCGACAATATTTTCGTGCTCCGGCAGGGTTTCCGCCAGAATCTGATCAAAAACAGACTGCTGCAGAGACAGCTTGCGCCTTTTATGGAGGATATCGGCGTGCACATTCCGGCGGATGCCTATGTGGACAGGCTGTCCGCCTTTGAGCGGGTGACGGTGGAGCTGCTGCGGGCGGTGGTGGCAGGATACCGTCTGATTGTGCTGCATGAGATTGGCACGGTCATAAACGGCAGCGAGCTGGGGAAACTCTATGAGATCATGCACCACTATGCGGGGCAGGGGTTTTCTTTTCTCTATATCAGCCTGCATCTGGAGGAGATCATGGAGGTCTGCGACCGGGTTGCGCTTTTTTCCAGCGGCAGAATCCAGAAGGTGGCCGGCCGGGCGGAGATGAAGAGTGAAATCGTGCAGAGCTACACGATTGAGTTTGATAAGATGATACGATATCATATGGGACGTCGAAGCGCTGTAGGAAAGGATAAAAAGGCGGTTTTGTCCCTCTCCCGCATTTCGGGGGAAGTGCTCACAGATTTTACAATGGAAGTATATGAGGGAGAGTGCCTGGTGGTTCAGAATCTGGACGAGCAGGTGCTCAGGGATATTTTGTCTGTGCTCTATGGCGACAGGAAACCGAAGGAAGGGAAACTTTGTATGGAAGGCAAGCCGATTCGCCCCGCTTCCTGCAGGGATCTTGCGCTGATTTCTGCCGATCCGACCAGGACAATGGTGTTTCAGGGGATGAGCTACCTTGATAACCTGTGTATGGGACTGTCGCGCCGGGTGCCGGGCATATGGAAAAATGCACGCATGAAAAACAGCGTAAAAAGAGAATACGTGGAAATATTGGGAGAGGATGTGTTTCTGACCCCGGTGGAAGCGCTTGGGGACAGGCAGAGATACCAGCTTGTGTACACGAGAGTTTTGCTGCAAAAGCCAAAGGTGGTAGTGTGCGTGCAGCCCTTCAGAGGAGCGGATCTGGCGCACCGCGTATTTATATGGAAGATGATGGAAATGCTGCTGGACAGGGGAATGGCGGTGGTAATTCTGACGATTAATCTGGCGGATTCCATGTCTCTTGCGGACCGGCTGATCCGTGTGAGCAAGGAAGGGATTGTACAGGAGGTGGAGAAGGAAGCGTTCGGATCGCTCTCGATTGCGGCGCCGTGGATGGATCTGTACCGCTGAGAACTTGTCGGATCTGCACCGTTCGAGGTGCCGGGTTTTGGCTGGAAACGTAAAAAGAACCGTCCCCAGAGCACTTGCGTCTCCAAAAACAGTTCTTCAAACTGCACCGCCAGGGGCTCGAACCCTGGACACCCTGATTAAGAGTCAGGTGCTCTACCAACTGAGCTAGCGGTGCATACCTTCTTTGGCAGTACATTGAATGAGTGGTACTCGATCAACGCAAGAGTTATTATAGTATAATGTTTTCTGTAATGCAAGTCTTTTTTTAAAGAAATTTTTAGAAAATTTCAAAATTTTTTAGTATTTGCATTTGGCGGTTCAAAATGATACATTATTCACAGATTTAAATGGTGGAGGAATGGTCTTATGATTTTTGAAAGTCATGCACACTATGACGATGAGGTGTTTGACAAAGACAGGGAGGAGCTGCTTGCCTCTTTTGAGAGACACGGGATCGGGACGGTGGTCAATATAGGCGCCAGTCTTTCCGGGAGCGAGGCGACTGTGAAACTGGCGGAGCAGTATCCTTTTATATATGGAGCGGCAGGCGTGCATCCGAGCGAGGTGGAAGAGCTTTCGGAGGAAGGCATGGAGCGGCTGCGTGCGCTGTGCGGACATGAAAAGGTTGTGGCGGTCGGCGAAACAGGGCTTGACTACCATTACCCGGAGCCTGCGGTATCCTTGCAGAAGGAGTGGTTTGCCAGACAGCTTGTGCTGGCTAGGGAGGTAAAGCTCCCCGTGATCGTCCATTCCAGAGAGGCGGCGAAAGACACGCTGGATATTATGCAGGCACATCACGCGGGGGAGATTGGCGGCGTGGTGCACTGCTTTTCCTATGCGAAGGAGATGGCCAGGGAGTATCTGAATATGGATTTCTATTTCGGCATCGGCGGCGTTATCACCTTTAAAAATGCGAAGAAGCTCAAGGAGGCTGTGCAGTATATTCCTATGGACAAGATACTTCTGGAGACGGACAGCCCCTATCTTTCGCCGGATCCCCACCGGGGAGAACGCAATTCCTCATTGAATCTTCCCTATGTGGCGGAAGCGATTGCAGAACTTAAGGGGATTTCAAGTGAGGAAGTGGTGGAAATGACAGAGCGCAACGCGAGAAAACTGTTCGGACTCTAAGAGAGGAGCCTGCGCGGCCTCTGTGTCGAAATATGGCACAGCGGCTGGCGGCGGGAGGGAAAGAGGCACCTTTATGGCTGATTTGGGAAACTTTACAAATACTTCGGAAATACTCAGAAAATATCAGTTCCGCATGCAGAAAAAGTATGGGCAGAATTTTCTGATTGACGCCAATATTCTGGCAAAGATCGTGGAGGCGGCACAGATCACGAAAGAGGACCATGTGTTGGAGATCGGGCCGGGGATCGGCACCATGACGCAGTACCTTGCGGAGGCGGCCGGCTGGGTGACGGCAGTGGAGATCGACAGGGACTTGATTCCGATTCTGGAAGAGACCCTGTCATCTTACGATAATGTCAAGGTTCTGTGCGGGGATATTCTGAAAGTGGATCTTTCCGCGCTGGCAAAGGAACATGGCGGGCGTCCCATAAAGGTGGTGGCGAACCTTCCCTATTATATAACGACACCGATTATTATGGCGCTTTTTGAGAGCCGGATTCCGCTTGCGAGTATAACGGTCATGGTGCAGAGCGAGGTGGCGGATCGCATGCAGACCGGGCCGGGTTCCAAGGATTACGGGGCGTTGTCGCTGGCGGTCCAGTATTATGCGAAGCCGGAGATCGTTGCGAGAGTGCCGGCGTCCTGCTTTCTGCCGCGTCCCAATGTGGACAGCACCGTGGTGCGGCTGACGAAGTATGAGAAGCCGCCTGTGGAGGCGGCGGACGAAGCTTTTCTGTTTGCCGTGATCCGGGCGTCCTTCAACCAACGGCGCAAGACACTGGTAAACGGCCTTGTCAATGCGGGCGGCCTTGGGGTCACCAGAGGACAGGTGGAGACAGTTCTGGAGGAGATGGGGATTTCCACGATGGTGCGCGGAGAAACATTTACTTTGGAACAGTTTGCCGAATTATCAGATCGGCTGCTGCGGCTGCGGAAGTGAGCTGGCTATTTCTAAAAAATACAAGATAAGGTAATTTGATACAAAATTCATGCCATATATTGGGAGCCAGGGTACTTTTTTCGACGGATTTTGTTTACATTGATAAGGGACTATGGTAAACTGAAACAGATAATAGGGTCATTGTGTAGACGGATAAAATAGCGAAAGTACGTTGATGAGGTGAGTACCTTGGATAAGTTTGAATACAAAGCCAGCGCGGATGAGATCAAGGCGCTGATAGCAGAGGGAGAGTACGCGGAGGCAGCGAAGATTGCTGATAAAATTGACTGGCGCAGGGTCAGAAGCGTGATGATGCTGTGCACAATCAGTGATCTTTATAAAATTAACAGACGCTTTCAGGAGAGCAAGGATATTCTTCTCCTGGCTTATGAAAAGCACCCGACTGGCAGACTGATCATCTACTCTCTGTGTGAGCTTTGTATCAAGATGGGGGAGTACGACCAGGCAAGCGAATACTATAAGGAATTTGTGCAGATTGCGCCGAGAGACACAGGGCGCTATGTTTTGCAGTACAGGCTCTATGAGGCGCTGGACGTCAGCATAGAGGAGCGGATAGCGATTCTGGAGGAGTTTAAGAAGCGGGAGCCGAGAGAGAAGTGGGTGTATGAGCTCGCTTATCTGTATCACCGCATCGGTCTGACCACGAAATGCGTGGAGGAATGTGACGAGATGTTCCTCTGGTTCGGAGAGGGAAGGTATGTGATCAAGGCGCTGGAGTTGAAGGCGCTGCATCAGCCGCTCTCCCAGGAGCAGCAGGAAAAGTATGATGCTTACATAGAGGGAAGAAGTGCGGGAGAAAACGTAGACGATGAGCCTGTGGTGGAAGAAGAGCCGGATGAGGTTCCGGGAGATACACAGGTTGCGGAGGAGATCAGCCGCGGAGAGGCCGAGATTTACGGGGACGAGGAAGAAGTGCTGGCGGCGCCCACCACAGAACTGCCCGAAGTCAAAACGGTGGATGTGGGGCAGTATAACACCATCAATCTGCAGATGGCGTTGGCGGAGAGCATGAAAGAGGTTCTGTCCGACGGGGATGATGATTCAGCTGACATGCAGGAGCCAGAAGACCTGACTGACATGCCGGAGGAGCTGGAGGAGTCTGACGCAGATGTTCCGGCGTTCCAGGATACTTATGAAACGCAGGAGGATGCGTTTGAGGATGCCGGGGGGAGCCTGGCTGATGAGGAGACGGCAGAGCCGGAGATCCCGGAAACAAAGGAACCCATACCTTTTGAGAGACCAAAACAGCGGGAGCCGGAGCCGTCCATCACGGACACGATCATTGCGCCGCTTCTTGAGGAAACGGCAAAACTGCCTAATCTCAACACACTAGATGAGGAAGAACTCCAGACAGTCAGTGAAGAGATTGTGCAGGAAGACACAGCCGTCTTTGACGCGCAGAAAATTATAGAGGAAATGACGAGGGAGGCCGAGAGACTGCAGGCCAGGGCGCTCAGAGAGCAGGCGCTTGCGGCTTCCAGACCTACGGAATACGACAAGTATCTGGCGCAGGAGTACGACGGACAGATCAGCTTTGTACTGCCTGACGCGGAAAAGGTGGAAAAACAGATTACCGGGCAGCTCAGCATCGACGACATTATGGCTGAGTGGGAACAACTGAAAAAGAATAACCAGGAAAAGCGGATGGAGGACGTCCGTCAGCATATCATGGCGCAGACGGGCAGTCTGTTTGCCAGTTTTGACGAGGCGACGAAGAACGGCCTTCTGGAAGAGCTGGAAAAAGCCTTTATGGCGGCTATTATGAAAGAATCCAGCAAGAACCCCCATGTGAAAAAGGTGGTTTTCCCGGACGATATGCCGGAGCAGAAAATTCCTCCTGCAAGAGAAAAACAGGCGGCAGTCCGGGAGCTGGAAGAGGAGCAGACGGCAGAACAAGAGCCGGAAGATACAGAAATTTCCGAAGACACAAGCGCTGCAGAAACAGAGAGCAGGACATCTTCGCAAAAACCGAGGAAGCCGGTGAAAGAAGCTGCCCCGGTGCAGGAAGCGGAGGAGCCCGATTTAGAAGAGGGAGGCGCGAAGGACAGAGAACTCAGCCCGGAGGAACAGGAGCTTTTCGGAAAGTTTGTCCATCAGCGTAAATCTAAAAAACAGCTGATTCATGTGCTGGATAATATGAGCCTGGCGTCCTGTACAGGTAATATCATTATCACCGGGGAGGAAGAAGATACGGCGATGTCCCTGGCAAAGGCGCTCATCCGGGAAATGCAGTATACCGACAGCAATTTCTCCGGGAAAGTGGCGAAGATTGAAGGACATGTCCTGAATAAGAAGGATGTGGAGGCGACATTTTCCAAGCTGGATAACGGGGCGCTGATAATCGTGGAGGCGGCCAGACTGAAAACGGCTACCGTGGCGTCCATGATTAAGGTGCTTGAGAAGGAGAATATGGGGCTTCTGGCGCTGCTTGTAGGCACAAAGACGGAAGTGGGCGATCTGCTCGCGAAAAACAGCGCGCTCACAAACAGCTTTAACCTGAGAGTGGATATTGAGCCTCTGGACAATGAGGCATTGGTGGCCTACGCGAAGCAGTATGCGGAGGATATGGAGTACTCCATTGATGAATTTGGCATACTGGCGCTGCATACGAGAATTGCGGACAGACAGACAAGCGACCATGAAGTGACGATTGCCGAGGTGCGGGATCTGGTGGATGAGGCGATTGAGTACGCCAACAAGAAAACGCCGAAACATTTTATGGATATTTTGCTTGCAAAGAGGTATGATGAAGAGGACATGATTATACTGCGCGAGAAGGACTTCATGCATTACTAAAAGAAGGCAGCTCATCATGAATTCTTAATGTATTTTAAAACAGGGGGATAGGTTATGGCAGTAAAGAAAGCGGCTAAGTCATCCGGGGTGCAGAAAAAGCAGGAGAAGACGACGCAAAAAAAAGTAGAAAAGCAGACGCTGGAGGAAGTATTTATTTCCGAGGCTGACCAGTATGTGTTTGCACAGGGAACGCACTATGATATCTACAAAAAACTGGGTGCGCATCCTTCCGTGGAAAATGGCGAGAAGGGCATGTTTTTTGCTGTGTGGGCGCCCAATGCCGCCAGCGTTCATGTGATAGGAACCTTTAACGGCTGGGATGAAGAAAAGCATGAGATGGAGAAGCTGGGGCCCGGCGGAATCTACAAGCTTTTCATTCCGGGTGTGGGAGAAAATGAGCTTTACAAGTATCTGATTCGCACGCCTGCGGGCGAAAAGCTCTATAAGGCGGATCCCTTTGCCAATTACGCAGAGATGCGTCCGGGCAATGCGTCCAGAACCTTTGATATCAGCAAGTTCAAATGGTCGGACAGCACATGGATGGCGGCCAGAGAAGGCAAAGACTACAATCAGGAGCCCATGGCAATCTACGAGTGCCACATTGGTTCCTGGATGAAACATCCCGATGGCACTGAGGAAGGGTTTTATAACTACCGCGAGTTTGCGGACAGAATTGTAACGTATCTGAAGGAGATGCACTACACCCATATCGAGCTTATGGGTATCGCCGAATATCCCTTTGACGGTTCCTGGGGATACCAGGTGACAGGCTATTACGCGCCTACTTCCAGACACGGCGATCCGTCCGATTTCATGTATCTGATCAACTCGCTGCACAAAAATAAAATCGGCGTTATTCTGGACTGGGTTCCGGCACATTTCGCAACTGACGCCCACGGCCTTGGCTGCTTTGACGGACAGTGCATTTTTGAGCATCCCGATCCGAGAATCGGCGAGCATCCCGACTGGGGCACAAAGATTTTCAATTACGCCAAGAATGAGGTCAGAAATTTCCTGATTGCCAATGTTCTCTATTGGATCAGAGAATACCATATCGACGGAATCAGAATTGACGCGGTGGCGTCCATGCTCTATCTGGACTACAGTAAGCAGGAAGGCCAGTGGGTACCGAATAAGTACGGCGGAAACGAAAACCTGGATGCAATCGAGTTCTTTAAGCACTTAAATTCTGTGGTGCACGGGGCATATCCCGGGTTCCTCACCATTGCGGAGGAGTCTACGGCATGGCCGAAGGTGACAGGCAAGGTGGAGGAGGACGGCCTTGGCTTCAGCTTTAAGTGGAACATGGGATGGATGCATGACTTCTGCGAATATATGAAGCTCGATCCCTATTTCCGCAAGAATAACCACTACGCCATGACCTTCGCCATGAGCTACAACAACAGCGAAAACTATATTCTGCCCCTCTCCCACGATGAGGTGGTGCATCTGAAATGCTCCATGGTTAACAAGATGCCCGGATATCCCGTAGATAAATACGCAAATCTGCGCGTGGGTTACGGCTATATGATGGGACATTCCGGCAAGAAGCTGCTCTTTATGGGACAGGATTTCGGCCAGGAGAGAGAGTGGAGCGAGACCAGGGAGTTAGACTGGAATCTGCTCGGCGAAGAGCAGAATAAAGGTATGCACGAGTATGTGAAGGAACTGCTTGCCCTTTATAATAAGTACCCGGCCATGCATACGATCGACAATGACTGGACAGGGTTCGAGTGGCTGAACGCCGATGATGCGGACCGCAGTACATACAGTTTTTACCGCAAGGATAAGACGGGCAAAAACAATATCATGTTTGTGCTCAATATGACCCCCATGAAATGGGAGAACTACAAGATCGGGGTGCCGAAGAAGAAAAAGTATAAGCTGCTTTTGAACAGCGATGATAAGCGGTTTGGCGGAAACGGAAATGTAATTCCCGCCGAAATCACTGCAGTGAAAGAGCCTTGCAACTTCAAGGATTACAGTATTTCGTTTGATCTGCCGCCTTATACGGCCGCGGTGTTCCTTTTCTAAACTGAAACAAATAACCCGCACACTCTATATGACTGGGTGTGCGGGTTTTAAATTTTCACATTTATTCTGCCGTCCAGGAAGCAGTCAGCATCCGCCGGTCGGCAATAAACTGTTTGGCAGCTTTTACAGCATGTAATACAAACAAATCGAGGGTGTCATTGACTTTATATATTCTGCCATTGTTTTCTGAAATACCCGCCATAGCGTACATACCATGCCAGCCATTCATGGAATAGGAACCGCCGCCGTTTACCATGTGCTTGAATTCATCCATATTCAGGAAAGAACCGTCCAGTGTAATTGCCGCAGACCAGAATAAACCTTCCATAGCATTTCTGGAAAAAGTGACGTCTCTTCCTACCCGGTCACGAATACTTGTTTTTGACTGAATGCATCCAAACACATGAACATCTCCGTGTATGGACTGGATCGCATATAAATCGAAATCTTTTCCCCAGGAATTTAGTCCTTTGATATCGTCGGGCGTATTGGTCAGAGAGCCGTTTTTGATCATTTTTGTCAGATCAGACTGCAGAATAAATTGGATTTCGTTTTCCTGAAGACTGACGCTGTCGATGCTGGCGATATAGCGTTCAAATGAATGCCCGCTTGACTTGTTCCAGCTTTGCTGGGCAGAGAGACAGCGCTCGAGAACATCTGCCTGCACGCTTTCGGAGATATCAAAATCAGATAAACTGGCAACATGAAGTTTGTGGATCAGGGATATGCTTTTCCAGATTTCGTCTTCTGAAACAGTGCTCGCATAATGCAGCAGTGATTCCACAAGCGTTACATCAATGGCTTTTCTCTGAGCTGCCAGTTTTGCCGCCTGCGGATTTTTCTTCTGTCCCTCGATCAAATAAGCTTCATTCCACGTTCTGGTATAAGTATTTTTACAAAAAGCCAGATAATCTGAATTATTTTTCATCGCAATACTCCATTAAAAGTTTACTTAATTTTATCCCCCAGGCATAGGCTAAAAGTGGTGGGACTGCATCGCCGATCTGTTCATATTTATCCTGCACTTCACGGTCGATATGCGGGACGAGATAAGGGCCGCCGGCAAAATTATAGGCATCGGGAAAGGATTGTAGTCTGGCGCATTCCCTGACGGTCAGCGCCCTGTCATATTTCGGATGGACAAACTCGTCCAGACAGTGGCTTGTAACGGTGGGGGAGGGAGCATTTGATTTTAGACGGTAATTGCGTTTGATGAACATTTTTTTGGGCAATACGCGTCTTTCCTGCAATTTCTCCCGCTCTGCACCGACATAGCGTTCAAACAAATTTTTTAAACTTTCACCCTGTTTCAGTAAAGCAAATCTCTCCAGCGTGCAGGCCCTGTGCCGCATTGGCATATGATAGGTAAGCGTATTGGCTGTACCGGTGTCAATTTTCCAGAATTCATTATCTCGCATCAAGTCCGCATAATCTGATTTGGCACGGGTATAAGATTTCTTTTCCGCATCGGAATTTGGAACAACGTTTGGGAGCCCGCACAATGCTTCTTTTACGGTTACGGCCTTATCGCTTGTAGCCTCAGGGGGAGACAGCTTGAGATTTTGATCCTTTGTGGCAAGAATAAAAAAGCGGCTTCTTTTCTGGGGCACTCCATAATCTACAGCGTTTAAAATGAACTCTTCGTAATTGGTATAGCCGGATTCCTCCAATTCGTTTTTCAGTATGTCTACGATGAGCTGGCTTGAGTTTTTCTCCGCTGTTTTTGTTGTGATAGCTGGTACATTTTCAAACAGGATCATTTTTGCATTGGCAATTTTGGCAATGCGGATACCTTCACGGAAAAGAAACTGCCTGTCGTCATAAAAAGAGCGGGAGGTATTTCCGGCAGTGGAAAAGGTTTCACAGGGCATTCCGGATGTCACCAGATCAATCCCGCCTTCTGGAATATAAGGTAAAAGCTGCTCAGACGTCACATTTCTTATGTCAGAGTGAATGATATGTACCGATGGGTGGTTGGCTGCATATGTATCTACACAACTTTTAATATATTCAATAGCTATTTTTGTATCAAATCCGGCTGCATGCAGCCCCGTACAGATTCCTCCAGGGCCGCTAAAACAGTCAATATGTGTAAATGCCATGATCCATCTTCCTCCAAGATTTATCGATGTTGCTTCAGCTTTGCAGCTTTCCATATTTTGTTTTATACATGGGGAATGCCAAAGCGAAGCCGGAATGACTTCCTACAAAAGATGATATCCCAAATATGTTAGATAAAGTGTAACAGAGGGAAAGGAAGGTGTCAATAGGAATGGAGAAATGTAATAAACGGAAAAACGAACATTAGACAGTGGAACGATCAATTTGTGTTGACGAGACTACATTGGCGTAGTACTATAGGAAAGAAGGAGGATCAAACTATGAATGAAATATTACTTTCAGACTCCGAAAAAGAGATTTTGGAGTGGATGTGGAAGGAAGACAAGGAGTATTCCTACAGGGATTTTGCGGCACAGTTTGGAGAGGAATCGGAAAAGGGGTGGAAAAAACAGACATTATCAACATTTTTAACACGTATGGAACAAAAAGGGGTCATATCTGTCCGATGTGAAGGGGAAGAACGTTTCAAGAAAAGGCGATATTTTAAGGCGGCGTTAAACAGACAGCAGTACGACCGGGAGCGGGCGAGGCATCTCCTGGATTCCTATTTTGACGGATCTCTGAATCTGTTTATGTCGGCATTCAGCGGAGGCGAAAAACTGAGCGGGAAAGAGGCAGACGAACTGAGAAAGTTTCTGGAGGACATGTAATGCTTATTCTGGCAATGTCACTTAGCGGAAGTCTGATATTCCTTGCCATTGTGCTGTGCGCTGCTTTTGGGAAAAGAGTGATTTCTCCTGGATGGGTGTACAGTATGCTCAGGCTTGACCTGCTTTTCTTCTGTCTGCCGTTTCCCAAGTACAACAGTGGGTATAAATATGGATTGCTCCGTATACTGGGCATTCGGCAGCAGTGGGACATGAATGACATTGCGACAATGAATTTCATTGGAATAGAAGAGGGCGGGAGACTTCATATAAACTTTCAGACATACATAATTGCCATGTGGTTTGTCTGGGTGTGCGGGCTGCTGCTGGCAGGTGCCAAAAATTTGTGGAAGTATCGCGAGGCGAAAGCGGCAGTTGAAAACCCGCAGGTGAGCCAGTCAAATTATCTGGAGATATTTGAAAGGGTTAAAAAGGAAGTCGGCATCAAAAAAAGGATCGTATTACTGTGTGCCGATGAAGTTGAAACGGTCTGTACAATGGGAGTTTTCCGAAAATATGTCTTCATACCAGAAAGAGGACTGACAGAGGAAGAGATTTATTATAGCCTTAAACATGAACTGATCCATGTAAAGAGGGCAGATGTAGCATGGCGGTATTTTAGTCTGCTTGCTGTTCTTCTGCATTGGTTTAACCCGTTGGTATATCTTTTCTTTTATGCAATGTCTGTTTACTGCGAACAGAGTTGCGATGCCATTCTGGTACGGGATCTTGATAAAGCGGCACGAAAGAGGTATGGAAACTTGATTATTAGTATGGCGCAGGATGATGGACTTGACAAAAGAAAATATCGGACATACTTAAGTGGAAGCAAAAAAATGATTGAAAGGAGGTTAATCAATATGTTAAAGAGTGGAAAAAGGAAAAGAATGGAGAGGGTGGTGTCCCTGCTATTGGGAGCGGCAATTTTGTTTGGGGGGTCTTTGAGCGTTTGCGCGTATGAGAATCCGCAGGTGATAAGTGGGGCAGAAGCAGCGTTTTTGGAGACAGTTGCGGATGGGCAGGATACTGTGAAGTTTTATACAGGAGAAACACAGCATATGGCAGGAGAGATATTGGACTTCACGGAATTTGTGGGAGATGATGGCAGTCGCCATGATCTGCCGGATGTTGAGAACGATAACATAGAAAGAGCAGGCTGTATACATGCTTATGTGAGCGGATATGTTGGAGTGCATCATAAGAACTCGGATGGAAGCTGCAAGACGGATTATTATTATGCAGACAGATGCAGTAAGTGTGGCAGGTTGGAAATGAAAGGGTATTCCCATACAGAAACATCAACAAAATGCACACATTAAAATGAAAGTTATACGACATGAATAGTTGGAAAGTAAAAATGCGGTTTTTTACTTGACATCAGTATTCAAGAGAGCTATATTAGTGCTAGAACTACATACATGTAGTTCTAGCACTTTTTGATCTTTTTCTTAAATATTGGATTATACAGACTGGGAAGTAAGGAAGAGATGAATTTAATTCAAACTTTATATCGAAGGAAGGAAAATCTAATGCAGATAAATGGCATATCTTCATCAGCATATAAGCCAGAACCGTCGGAGAACATAAAAAATATGGGGAGCGGACGTTTTGAGGATACCCTGTTGCGGAGAGCAAATGCAGGTCTGGACTCCTATACCAGAGCGGAAAGAAATAAGATATCCGATTGCGGAGTATATGGAAGAATACTTCAGGTGAATATGCACAGGTATGATACACACGCCGCCAAAGAGGTTGAGACAGAGAGATATTCCATTACGTGGAAGCCGGGCGGGTATCTGTGCATTTATGACAAAGAGCGTGGCGGTAATGAAGCCTTTCGCTGGAAACTGAATAAAGACGATGTACAGGTAGATGAAAAGACAGGACTTAAATTTCTGATCAATGATCTGGGATGCGGGCTCTTTAATATGGTTGTGGTGGATGAGGAACTGGAACAGGGGCTGAAGGAAGCACTGGACGTTTCTGAATTATACGAAAAGCCGCTCGTAAACTTCTCGGTCCAGCAGGATCAGAAGACAGGGATACGGTACATAACGCCAAACGGTTTTGAGAGCAGCGGCGGACAGATCATCATGGATAAAGAAGCCCGCGAAAAACTGGATTCCCTTGCCAAAGAGTACCTGTCCCAATATCCGAATCTTGTCCATTCCTATGAAGAGGCATGGTTCCATGCAACTTTTGAAGTCAGAGGACTGACAAAGCGAACCGCAGGGGGCATTATGCAGATCGGACCAAACAGCATTACATTTCTGAACAAAGATGGCATTAACAGCTGGGTATGCTTCTTTGATCCCAAAAGGTGGAAGGAGGTGAAGGAGAAATTTGACAGGAACGATAATGCGGGAGAGGAATCATGGGAATTTTGGATGGATTTGTTTCAGGTATTAAAAATAGATGCCTCGCTTTTGACTTTTGACAGCAGGGATGGGAACTAGGACAAAAGTATTTACAATTATGATTTTAACAAACCTAAATGATAGGAGGAGAAACAAATGAAAATCAAAATGAAAAGTAAAAGACATCTGAGTACACTGCTGGCACTTGCACTGGTTTTATCAACAATGATGGGAACTACGGCATTTGCCAAAGAAAGTGTTACCTGTGAGGATGCAGTCGTGGTTGAAGCAGAACAAACAACGGCGGAAGCTAGAAGCATTGTCGGTCCGGATGGCAATACATATGAAAACTTGGGAACAGCGACGCGCGCATACCCGATCGAGGCATTACTCCGACGCACGGTTACAACGTCTGATGGGTATCATATCGTTTTTTACTGCCCCAATAATAACAAAAAAGATCTGGTACAGGGAACGCTTACGGCATCCCCCGTGCTTGGAGGTCTTGTGGAGGAATTTCCTTTTACAAATTTTGGAAACGAAATTCGTGACATTGACCTGTCAAATTTGTCGAATAACGGACCTTATATACTTAGGGTGAAGGCATATGTGTATGGAACTTCAAATAAGTGTGATGTTTATTACAGAACATATCAGACGAGATAAACAATCAAAATACCGTACGCATGGAGGAAAAGAGTATGAAAAGAAGAAAACGGATTATAAGTATCGCTTTGGTATGCAGCATGTTGTTTGGAATACCGGTAATGGCAGCAGAAGAGGATATTGAGAATGATTATGATGTCGAAGCGACAAGTTCGGAATGGCTGAAATCCGTCGATGCTAAAAAAATGGAGCCGACATATTTAAGCCCTGAGGAAATTGAAGAACTGTATGCTGATGACGGAATAGAACCGCAAGTGACAGTGCCGGATGATTTTGAACCGAACAACACGCCGCAGACAGCATACCCATATGATCAGGTTCCAGTTCTCCAAAGTGAACTGACGAATAAATATGATCTATATTATTTGGGAATGCGGTCGGCAGGGTTACATTCGCCGAGTGATGAGGACTGGTATACAATTGATTTGACGGCAGGAGAAGAGTATTTTGTAGATTTAAGAAATGTCGGAAATACCAATTGGT
This sequence comes from uncultured Lachnospiraceae bacterium, assembly GCA_965114645.1. Taxonomy (GTDB): domain Bacteria; phylum Bacillota; class Clostridia; order Lachnospirales; family Lachnospiraceae; genus UBA3282. Next base: position 131,942 of record CBCOZL010000004.1, read on the forward strand.
ATATTGAAGTATATAATTGGGAGGTGGCTGAACCTTATCGTTATTCAACTAATCCTGAGAAAAAACCGATATATGAGAAGAAATCGGAGAAATATTTCTATTTTAAAGCAGAAGACACAGGGACATTTCATATCAGAGTGACTAGTGGAGGCGACTGGACGGATCAGATGCACTATTTTTTCTATGTAGGACCGGCTATTCAAGAATTTGATATCGTGGATATGCCGACATACGGTTCTGTCAATATTTATGATAAAGACTATAAAACTTATACGTGTGATTTGGGTGGGGCGGCAGTGCCGGCGGTTACAGCTATTATAAACATGAACATGACTGATAAGTTTCCACAGGGGAAAGAATGCTATGAAGTTGAAAAATATATGAGTGCGGGTGGAAAAACTTATTATAATAGTAGTGGAGGCGGATCGGGTATAATCAATAATATAAGAGGAGCATCACTGGGAACGGTGTGGACAATCGGGGGCAGGTGCGCAAAGGGGCGTCATGACACAACATGGAGCGGGGTGCTCAATGGAAGATTTATGTGTATAATGGCACCATATCCGGGCAACGAACTATGATTTAAAAATTTATATTTCGTGTAATGTGGCGAGAATCATTATCATTTTGTATCCATAATGATAATGATTCTCGCAAAAGAAAGGGCGGAATTACTATGAGCATTAGTGGAATAGGGAGTTTGAATACCTACATTTATAATTCACAGACAAAAAAGCTATCAACGAAAGACGGGTCGAAGGATGCCTTTGTGGATTACTTTAACGGGGATATATCGGGGGATGACAGCGATTCCTTAAATGGATTTGATATCGGCAGAAAGAATGGCATAGAAACTATGATTGAGATCTGGTCATCGGATCAAAAGGGTAATATTTTCAATGATCCTGCAAAAACCGAGTTTGAAATCACGACAGAAGTGGTCGATGCGGGAGAGAGTCGTTATTTTATAGATGGAAAGAAAGCGTTTACAGATTATGATTGCACTTTTTTCCAGTGCATAGATCAAGCTGAATTAACAAAAGCATTGCAGGAGAAATTCTTGGCTGAATTTAATGAAAAGTATAATGTAACGCCGGATCACGGATCGAATAGAAATGTGGAGTCAGATACGGCGCAAAATGCGGTGCCTGTAGAAGGAAATGGAGAGGAACACCGCCGATTTGTCATACCGGTCTGGCTGGAGAATAAGGCCCTCAAAGAGTATGAGGAATGGCTTTGCAAACCGCTCTCGGAAAGAACGTCTGCGGTAGACCGAAGACAATAGAGCGTATTGCATTATACGTTTATTAATTATGACATGGATTATGGGCTCTTCGGAGTCCGTTTTCTATTATGCGCAGGCCCGCGAGGTGATTTCTGAATACGATAATCCTATGGAAACTATTAGCAGGGTGATTGGGGGAATGCATTCTGATAAGAGTTTCTATTCTCATCGTTCGAGTGAGTATAAATATACGCTAAGGCTTGGTATGATAGAAAAATCGGAGCAGGCTATTCGTGTTAGGAATGGATTGACTTGACATGTCATGCTGGTGTTATGGACGATGTTTTCAAATATAACAATTCCAAATCTGCTAACTCGCCCTGGAATACCATATATATTACCAATTTTAGAATTCGGTAGGAGAGGGAATTATGCAAATTAGTAATAACTATAATGCGTCATATATCAGCTCTGTGAATAAAGGAAAAAACCTGGCGAGTAATATGTAAAACTAGGAATTTATAAGGACATGCATGTGAATGCAGATAAGCTGGCCAGTGAAACTTTTTGTTTCACTGGTTTTTAAATGATATGAAATGAAACTTTTCAATACACCGATTCGTATTTCTTATAGAAGGAAATAATACAGTCGCAAATATGTCATAACGGGGTGGAGGAGGAATATTGCATGAGCATTTGTGGAATAGGGAGTTTGAATACCTACATTTATAATTCACAGACAAAAAAGCTGGCAACGAAAGACGGGCCGAAGAATGAGGAGGGAAAGTCAGTGGGTGGCGCAAAACGCTCTTTTTCTGGTGTTGCAGCTATGAAAGCAGAAGCGGTGGGTAGCAGCGAAGTGCAAAAAAAGACCTCGGCCATTCTTGATTCGATCGGTATTAATGCTCCGAATGAAGTAAAGCAGGCATGGATGGAGGCAGAGGAAGAAACCGGTGCATTTTTTACAGTGTATGGTCTTTATATAAGTAAAGACGGCAAGTATGCGCATATGACCCAAATGGGGATAGACCGATTTGTGAGATGGTACAGGGGCGAATTTAACGAAAATGATCTCCTGGGAAGTTCCGTGGAGAGTGCAATCAAAGCGGTAAATAAGTGGATATATGACGTGGATCATCCGCTTGCCGGATCGCCTGCAAAGAGCTGGGAAGACCATCAGTTAATTATGAAAGAACGGGAGTTTTATGAAGTATTCCTCAACAAGTTGCTGCATATTTCTAAGCGGTCAATGTGACGGGGTGGCTGGACAGGAAGTTAGTGTTGAGCGGTTAGATAACCGCTGATGCCACTATATAACAGGAGGTTAATCACATGGATTCCACGATTTTGCATATTGGAGAAAATACAACGGATATTCTTTTGGCAACAAGCAACGATTACTGGGCTTACCGGGAGAGAATGGTGCAGGCAGAGTCTGGGAAAGTGTTTCATAAAAAAACGTGGGATTCTTTTGAAAAAGCCAGAGATATCTATGAAGGAGTGTGCGGCTGTTATCCCAATTATCAGGTTGTGAAGGGAATGCCATTAAGCGTGTTTGGCGATAAATTTGGGCATAGAATGCAGGATTCTATATATGACTGTATGACAGACTTTTATGCCGGAAAGATCAGTGAAAACGATGTGAAAAATTATTTGGAAGAATGCTGTGTTTCTATGAGGATATATCAGACACAGCAATGTCATACATCCGGGTATAATGAAATGGACAATCAGTCGATTGTAGGCCAGGTGTACGAAGTTTTTGCGAAAATGAACGCGAGGGCAGCCCTAAATGCGAATTATAATGAGGGACTGGCTGAAAATTAGGCATATGGCGGCAGAACGGACGATTGGGTTTACTACAATTCGGATTATTATTATCAATGTGAGGAAACAAAAGAGCTGTTGCGGCAGGCTGCCGGAAGTGTGACAGAGCAGTGGGAGATTCCGGCTATTAACCCGGAAGAGATAGAAAAAAACACAGTATATACATTGGATGGAAAGCTGGATTTTAATAGTTGCTGGAACTGGGAATATAGAAATCAGGTTGGCAGAGGCAGCATGGAAGATGAATCGGCAGTTCCCCCTAGGGATTTCAAGCTCTTTTTCAAAGAAAACTCGGTTTCCAATAACGGTAGTTTATGGGTTTCGCTGAATGGTAACCGAAAGGATGTGGATGTTCCGTTTTCGATATCTCATACGGGAAGCCTGGAGGGGCAGATCTATCGTGTTTATGATCTGTTAGATGAGGATTTTATGGCGGAGAGTGATAACAGGAAGTATGGCCGGTTTTTAAGTGGACTGACAGTGTTTACGGGATGGTATGTCTATAAAAGCGGACTTATTGATCTGTTTGGTAATCATACTCCGAAATTTGCGTGAAATATGAAATAAAGGATATGCAATTACTTTTTGTTTCGCTGGTTCTTAAAATGAAATGAAATTTTAAATGTACCGAGTTGTATTCCTTATAGAATCGGAAAATACAGCGCCAAAAAAGCGGCATTGGAAGTAAGGAAGAGATGGAAGGAGAATCTAATGCAGATAAATGGCATATCTTCATCAGCATATAAGCCAGAACCATCGGAGAACATAAAAAATATAGGAAGCGGATGTTTTGCAGATACCCTGTTACGGAGGGCAAATGCGGGGCTGGACTCCTATACCAGAGCGGAAAGAAATAAGATATCCGATTGCGGAGTATATGGAAGAATACTTCAGGTGAATATGCACAGGTATGATACACACGCCGCCAAAGAGGTTGAGACAGAGAGATATTCCATTACGTGGAAGCCGGGCGGGTATCTGTGCATTTATGACAAAGAGCGTGGCGGTAATGAAGCCTTTCGCTGGAAACTGAATAAAGACGATGTACAGGTAGATGAAAAGACAGGACTTAAATTTCTGATCAATGATCTGGGATGCGGGCTCTTTAATATGGTTGTGGTGGATGAGGAACTGGAACAGGGGCTGAAGGAAGCACTGGACGTTTCTGAATTATACGAAAAGCCGCTCGTAAACTTCTCGGTCCAGCAGGATCAGAAGACAGGGATACGGTACATAACGCCAAACGGTTTTGAGAGCAGCGGCGGACAGATCATCATGGATAAAGAAGCCCGCGAAAAACTGGATTCCCTTGCCAAAGAGTACCTGTCCCAATATCCGAATCTTGTCCATTCCTATGAAGAGGCATGGTTCCATGCAACTTTTGAAGTCAGAGGACTGACAAAGCGAACCGCAGGGGGCATTATGCAGATCGGACCAAACAGCATTACATTTCTGAACAAAGATGGCATTAACAGCTGGGTATGCTTCTTTGATCCCAAAAGGTGGAAGGAGGTGAAGGAGAAATTTGACAGGAACGATAATGCGGGAGAGGAATCATGGGAATTTTGGATGGAATTGTTCCAGGCATTAAAAATAGATGCCTCGCTCTTAACTACTGGCAGCTTTAATTTTTTGAATCATATTTAACTTAAAAAGTTGACACCTACTCCGCTTTGATAGCCCACCTCTGTCGGCAGATTTTGGAAGTAAAATGAAACTTTTAAACATCCCGATTCGTATTCCCTATAGAAGGAAATAATACAGTTGCAAATTTGTTATAACGGGGTGGAGGAGCAATACTGCATGAGCATTTGTGGAATCGGGAGTTTGAATACCTACATTTATGATTCACAGACAAAAAAGCTGTCAACGAAAGACGGGTCGAAGAATGAGGAGAAAAAGTCAGTGGATGGCGCAAAACGCTCTTTTTCTGATGTGGCAGCTGTGAAGGCAGCAGAAGCGGACAGAAATAATGAGATACATAAAAAGGCTTCGGCTGTTTTGGATTCGATCGGTTCTCACGCGCCGGATGAGGTGAAACAGGCGTGGATGGAAGCTGAAAAAGAGACGGGTGCTTTTTTTACAGTAGGTGGTCTTTATATAACGGCTGACGGCAAGCATGCTCACATAACACAAAAGGGTGTAGAGCGGTTGATCAGATGGTACTGGGGCCAATTTAATCAGGATGATCTTTTGGGCAACTCAGTGGAAAGTGCAATCAATGCGGTAAATAAATGGATATATGATGTGGATCATCCGCTTGCCGGATCGCCTGCAAAAAGCTGGGAAGAGCAGCAGTTAGTTATGAAAGAAAGGGAGTTTTATGAAGTATTCCTCAATAAGTTGCTGCATATTTCTAAACGGGAGATGTGACTGGATAGCTGAACAGGAAGTTAGTGTTGAGCGGATAGATAACCGCCGATGCTATTATATAACAGAAAATGCCCAAAAAGGTTAAGAAACCGTCCAACCATGCCGAAATAAAGGGTGAATGAGAAATCATTCGCCCTTTTTTGTATGATATAAAAAAGAGTACACTACATTTTGTATGAGGAAGACATATGAAGATTACGTTTGACCACAGTAACGCAAACCAAAATGTAGACAGGGCGACAACTTCATATCGGGACACCCGGACGACCAGGACAGAGCGTGCGGGTGATTACGCATTAGACATTTCTGGCACAGTTATGGATAACAACGCTTACGGAGGTCACGGAAAGACCGCAGAAGAGGTTATGCAGGATGCGGCGGCTATTGACGTGGCCACGCAGACAGACTTTATGACAGTGATGTCTAATACTATGTCCGGGGAAGATTTTTCCCGCTTACAGCAGGAAGGATATCATCCCGGCGATATGGAAATTGAGGAAGTTGTCACCATTGTCGACAAAATTAAGGCAGAGCTTGTAAAAGGCGGCACAGAGGTTGTAGGCTATACAGACGATCTGGATGCGGAAACGCTGAGCCAGATTACGGGAAGCGCAGCCTTTGCGGAGGAGCTGGCCAGACAATTTCAGGCGCATGACGTTCCGCTGACCGAGGAAAATGTGCGGGCGGTGAAGGATGCGTTTGAGAGAGCCATGCAGACGGCGGAAATCAGTGAAGGCACGGTAAAGTATATGGTGGAAAACCGCATGGATCCCACCATTGATAATTTTTATCTGGCAGGCCACAGCGCTGCTTCGGACAGCAAGAGGCAGGCGTATGGCTATTATGCCACAGACGGTACGGGCTATTATGCGAAGAAGGCGGAGGAGTATAACTGGGAACAGCTCCGTCCGCAGATTGAGCGCGTGCTGGAGGAAGCCGGGCTTGAAAACAGCGAAAAGAACATAGAGAACGCACAGTGGCTGATCAGCGCAGGCGTACCGCTGACGGTGGAGACGATGCAGAGACTTTACGAGATCGGGCAGGCCGGACAGCCTTGGGACAGAGAGAAGATTCTGTCAGCTGCTGCCGCTGCGGTTTCTGACGGGAAAAAGCCGGGAGAAGCTGACATGTCTGATGGCAGAAGCAGCCTGGAACGCGCGGCTGATTATGCGGAGAGCTACGGACGGATCAGCGATGAAGCGGTCGATCTGACGGTGTCGGAGGACAAGGAAGTAAATCTGCGGAATCTGACGAAGGCGCAGGAAAAGATAGATGCAGGCGAAGCAGCGCAGGAAGTTCCGGCGGCAGTTACTCAGAGGCGTCAGTTGGAAGAGATCCGGCTGATGATGACCATTGAGGCGAACCGGCAGTTGATTGCACGGGGGTATTCCATAGATACGACGGAGTTAGAGGCGCTTGTGGAGGCTTTGAAGAAGCTGGAGCAGGAGCTGAATCAGAAACTTTTCGGGGAATCCGATGCGGCGGCGGCAGCCGGGAAAGCAGCTCTTTACGAGGAAACGCAGGCAAAGATTGCGGAGATTCCGAGTCTGCCGGTGGCAGTGCTTGTACAGTATATTGACGGCACGGAAGCTTTTACGCTCGACAGCGTACATAAGAACGGTACCATACTTAAGAATGCCTATGAGACGGCGAGGGAGTCCTACGAGACACTGATGACGGCACCCAGGGCAGATATGGGAGATTCCATCCGCAAGGCTTTCCGCAACGTGGATGATATTCTCAAGGATATGGGTCTTGAGACGAGCGAGGAAAACCGCAAAGCGGTGCGGATTCTGGGTTATAACAGCATGGATATTACCGATGAAAACATGGATGCGGTGAAGAAGTATGACATGGAGCTGCAGCAGACCATCCGCAGAATGACCCCGGCAGTATCCTTACAGACCATCCGGGACGGAAAAAATCCGCTTACCATGTCCATTGCAGAACTAAATCAGTATCTGGATGAGAGCGGTGCCGATGAGTCGGCGAGGGAAGAGAAATTCAGTAAATATTTGTATAAGTTAGAAAAAAGCCATGCGGTCAGCGAGCAGGAGAGAGAGGCTTATATCGGAATTTACCGATTGTTCCGGCAGTTGGAAAAATCGGACGATGCGGCGGTGGGCAGTCTCTTGAAGGAAGGGGCGCAGATTACGTTCAGTAATCTTCTGACGGCGATGCGTAGTACCAGAAAGCAGGGCATGGACTATAAGGTGGATGACGGATTTGACGGCGTGGACGCCGTGGCGAAAAACAAATCCATCACTGACCAGATTTTAAGCGGATTTCCGAATCTCGGGCAGGAGAGTGCAGAGTCCGGGAATCGGGAGAGCGGGCACCGACAGCAGCCTTCAGAGCAGGCTGAGAGCTATTATCATATGCTTGCAGGACAGATTGCGGACGGCCTGGAGCCGGAAATGCTTGCAAAGACGGAGGTTAAGGCGGACACGACCATGGAAGCGTTTGCGGATGCGCTGCGGCAGCAGACGGCGGACGATACTCTGGAACAGTCGTATATGCAGGAACAGATACAGTCTTGCCGCGGGCTGGAGAATGTGGAAGAGGCTGTGGTGAGAGAGCTTGTGGCATACAGACAGCCTGTGACGGCCAATAACCTTGAGGCCGCGGCGGCGCTTCGGAAAAAGCCCGGCGCACTGTATCGGAAACTGCGGGATTTAGAGGACGGTGCAGGTACTGCGGAAGGAAAGCAGAAAGCGGAGACGCTGATAGAGAGCCTGACGGATAAAGAGAGTGCGCAGGAGGCCTATGAGGAGATGCAGGAAGCATTTTCCGATCTGGTAGACGAAGCCATGGATGCGCCGGCGGATTATCTTGATCTGCGCACCTTGCAGAGCTGCAAAAAGCAGCTTGCGCTGGCAGGGAGCCTTTCGCGGGAGGAAAATTACCAGATTCCCGTGGAGATCAACGGCGAGCTGACGGCCATCAACTTAAAGATTCTGCATGGCAGTGAGGCGGGCAGGGTGAATGTGGCGGTGCATACGGAAGAGTTTGGTCAGATTACGGCAAGGTTCGCTCTCAGGGAACAGACAGTATCTGGATATATTGCCTGCGACAGCAGGGAGGGAACGACATGGCTGCATAGCAGACAGGAAAATATCAAAAGTGCCCTGGAGGTTCCGGGAGAGAATGGACAGAGCAAAAAGGCGGATAATGTGGTGATCCTGTACAGCGGGGAAGTGAGTGACGGCAGGTATACACAGGATGATATAAAGGGCGATGCGGGACAGCAGACGGCTGATCTGTATCAGATGGCAAAAGCATTTATCACGGCCTTGACGGCATAAGAAGGAGGAAATAGATATGAAAATCAGTTATAATGCGGCCGCAATGCGCGCAAGTAATGCATTAAATGCGTCGGACAATAAGGTATCCCAGTCTTTGAAGCGCCTTTCTTCCGGCTTGAAGGTAACGGCGTCAAAGGATAATCCTTCGGGTTATGCCATTGGCAGAAGAATGAATACGCAGATTACAGGAATCGGCACGGCAACCCAGAGCTCCCAGAACGGTATTTCGGTGATTGAGACGGCGGATGGTGCGCTGACGGAAGTGCATGAGATGCTGCAGAGAATGAACGAGCTGGCAGTTAAGGGTGAGACGGGAACGCTTACTACAACCGACCGCATGACGATTGAGTCGGAGGTAAAACAGCTTAAGGCGGAGATCACCAGAATTTCCACAGATACACAGTTTAACGGACAGACGCTCCTGGACGGTACCTTTGATCTGCGAGGATACACGGATAATAATCTGGTCAAAGTGGATTATTATGCGGACGAGGTGATGGCGAAAGTATATACGATCGACCAGCTGAACGTCGTTTATGACGCAGAGGGAAGGATTGACAAGGATAAGACGACAATCAGCCTGGGCCCTGAATTTCCGAAGGGTGTGGAGATCTCTGAGGTGACAAAGACGAAAATTACTCTGACGGGGCCTCTGGATTTTAAACTGACGCTTGAGCTGTCCAAAGAGAATATGATTCCCGGTCTGGAAGTGCCCTATGAGTTTGTGGATGGCGGAGTGAACTGGGAGCCGCGTCTGGATGAGGATGCGGTCAAGGCTAACTTTACCAAGATGCTGCAGGAATCTGGAAATTCAGCCATTCCGAAGGACGCAGAGGTTACGGGTATTGTCCGTAATGATGCTGCCGGGACAGATACCATAGTTATTGAAAATGCCAACGGATTCCGTTTGGAGTATGTGTGCAACAGACCTGCGACGACAGCGCCTAATACGGATCCGAAGCCGGAGCCGGAGACTGTCTCTGTGGATGGGGGAACGCTGAAGCCGATTCAGGATTTGAAGATTGACATTACAGGTATCGGCACCATGGATATCCAGACCGGTGCGAACGAGGGGCAGCAGCTTGCGATCCGTGTTCCCACGATCTCTCTGAACAGGATGGATATGGAAGACATGACCATGACTACATCGGAGGATTGTGCGGAAGCGAATAAAACAATCAGGAAAGCAATCCTTTATGTGTCGGATGCGCGCAGCAGACTCGGTGCTTATCAGAATCGTCTGGAGCATACCATTAACAATCTGGCTGTGTCCAATGAGAACATGACAGCTTCCTACTCCCGTATTATGGACGTGGATATGGCGGATGAAATGACAGAGTACACGACAGAGCAGGTAATTTCCCAGGCGGCGGTTTCCATGCTGGCGCAGGCGAACGAGAGACCTTCACAGGTGCTGCAGTTATTACAGTAGCCGCGTATAAGCTGAGTCAGAAGGCGGTATAGGCAGAGAATGTGCATCTGCACAGCAGCCTTACTGAGACGGCTTCTACACCATAGATGAATAATAATGGGAAAGGCAGATTGACGATATGACCAGGGAATTAAAACAGGAATATACCCTGCGGATTACGCAGGCGAATAAAACGCAGCTTATTACCATTCTGTATGAAATGGCGCTGCTCTATGTGGACGAGGCGGAGACCGCGCTGGCGGCAGGTGATCGGACGGGTCTGAAAAATGCCGTCCGCAGGATTCAGGGCTGTATGTGTGAGCTTATGGACTCTCTGCATATGGAGTATGAGATAGCACAGAATCTGCTGCAGCTCTACCTCTATGTCAACAGGGAGGTGGCGAAGGCAGTTCTGCATGGCGATGCGGAAAGTCTGGGGCATGCCCGTCCCGTGCTTGAAAAGCTTTTGAAAGCGTATAAGCAGATTGAGACACAGGACACTACGGGCCCTGTTATGGGGAATGCCCAGACTGTGTATGCAGGACTGACCTACGGCAGAAGTGATCTGAAGGAAAATGCCGCCGACCCTGCGGCAAACCGGGGATTCTGTGTGTAACAAATTGTCGCTTGGAAGTGACAATCGGGAGAATGCTTCGCATTCTCTGCCATCTCAGCCATGTATGAGCTATGAGAGCGTCAGGGGGCGGTAAGCCTCGGCGCGTTCTTCCTTGGGCAGCGGATCGTTTTCCGCTGCCTTTTGCAACAGGTACTTATACCGTTTCATGACAGCGTTCAGCTCATAAATATAGCAGTCGATCAAGTCCGGGTCCGTTGCATTATCAAATCCAGCGTAAGCATTTTCCAGCGCATTTCTGGCCAGCAGCAATTCCTCTCTCAATGTCATTTTCTGCCTGTCCACGATAATTTCATTTTCTTCTGGTACACAGGGGCTTTGTCTGAAAATCATTCTCATACGGAACCTTCCTTTCGGGTTATGTGGATATCGCACAGAGAATGCATGCTTTTGGCATTCTCTTGAGTGAGAGGGAGTTGCAAAGAAACTCTTCTCACTCTAGTTTAGGTAAAAATTTCCAGAAATATTCATGTAATATTATGGGCAGCCCGTTCATATGCTGTAGGGAAATGGACAGGGAAACGTCCTGCAGGGAACCGGGACGGAAAAAGGGGAAACGGATTATGGAAAATGCAGGCGGAGCGGTGACAATATTGGCGGTATGCCTGATTGTGCTGGCAATCGGCGCAATGGGCAGGAAGGTAGAGTGGCTGGTCAATTTTGTCCTGCGCGCGGTGATGGGAACGGTCGGAATTTATGCGATCAATTATATGCTGGCGGCAAGACAGCTTCATGTTGTGGTAGGTATCAATCCCTTTACGGTTTTGACATCTGGAATCCTTGGATTTCCTGGGGTTGCGGTACTTTACGGCATTCATTTTTTCAAAATTTTGTGAATAGTTTACAATAGACAAGAATTTTTATTGTGTTATAATTCAAATCACAACGTAAGAAATTCTATGTGACATTCCCTTCTGTGGAATGCACGCTTCTCGCTTCAGGGCATCGGGAAGATCTTCCAAATGATTTCGTTGAGTTATTTTTAAAAATCTTATTTAAGGATGTGGAGGTGGTTTTATTGGACTGACTTACTGTCAATCTGTTTTGCTCCTTCTTCTGCTGCTTTCTGCTTTTTCAGATCTTGAGACAGATCGGATTCCGAACGGTTTTATTCTTCTGGGTATTGTGACCGGCGTTTTGGGAAGTATTTTTTCCGACCGGGAGTTATCGGATCTTCTGACATCTATGCTTCTGGCATTTCTGCTTATGTATCCTCTGTATATGATAGGCGCACTCGGTGCAGGTGATGTGAAGCTGTTTGTCATGATCGGGAGTTTTCAGCCGGTGGCTGAACTTTTGGCCATACTGGCAGGCGCTTTTGTGATTGGCGCAGGATTTTCGCTGGCAAAGCTGGCGGCGGAAAAAAACGGCAGAGAGAGATTTCGATATTTTTTTGCATATATGCATGATATCTGGCGGACAGGACATTGGAAAATTTATGGCGAGGATTTGAAACAGGATTATCACACCTACTGTAAAAACAAAATCCACTTTGCGGTGCCGATTCTGTTCAGTGTGGTGTGCAGGATAGGAGGATTATTTTGACACATAAAATTATGGCAATCTGTGATACGGAGGAGGGCTATGCCTTCCGCATGGCGGAGTATCTTCTGGATAAGGTAAAGCTGCCCTACACGCTGCACCTGTTTACGGCGGTGGAGGAACTGGAAAAATTTGCGGGGAGGGAGGAAATAGAAATACTCCTCATTGCGGAGAACGCATGGCGGCTGCTCAAAGAGGAGTATGTCAGAAAACAGGTGACGCAGATGTTTATTCTGCAGGAAAGCGGGGAGGCGGCACAGGCACTTGTTTCGCATAAGTGCGATGAAGCGGAGAAAGAAAACATGCGATGCATCAACAAGTACCAAAGCCCGGAAATGGTAGTACAGGAAATGCTGAATGTAATTGCGGATGGCAGCGGGTGGAAAGACTACAAGGAGGAGGCGGATACGGCGGTTAAGATGATAGGAATTTATTCCCCGGTAAAGAGATGCCTGCAGACTTCTTTCGCCCTCTCGCTCGGACAGTTTCTGGCAAAGGAACATAAGACGATGTATCTGAATTTTGAGATGTATTCCGGCCTGGGAGAACTTTTGAGGCGGGAGTATCAGACAGATATGCTGGACGTCATGTACTATTTCCAGAGCGCAAGGGAAAAGCTGGCGCTGCGCCTGCCCACGATCATACAGAATGCGGGCGGACTGGATTACATACCGCCCATGCAGTACTCACTGGCTATCAAGGAGGTGCCGGGACAACAGTGGCTTGCGCTCTGCCGGGATATTGCGGCGATAGGCGGATACGAATACATGATTCTGGATCTGGATGACGGGATAGACGGGCTGTTTGATCTGTTAAAAAATTGTCACAAGATATATACCATCACAAGGGAAGATCCCTTTGCGCAGGCAAAACTTGGGCAGTATGAACGAATGCTGCAGCAGGGGGAGCTGGGAGAAATCTCCGAGAAAACCGTAAAATGCCGGTTTCCGATTTTCCAGAAACTGCCGGACAGCCTGGATATGATGACACACGGAGAGCTGGCCGGCTATGTAAAATCCATCATAAAAGAGGATATCTATGGATAACAGGGAAGAGAGACGGAAAATTTTAAAGGAAAAGCTTTTGGAAAGCATCGACTATTCCAGGGAGAGCAGCGATGAGGAGATCAAGGAGCTGATAGACGAGATGCTTGTGCGGGAGGGGCGGGAAAATCCACTTTCCCTGTCCGAGCGGGGCAGGCTCAGAAGAGAGCTTTTCCACGCGGTCCGCAAGCTGGACGTGCTGCAGGAGCTGGTGGATGATCCGCTGATTACGGAGATTATGATCAACGGCCCGGATAAAATTTTTATAGAACAGAACGGCAGACTTACGCAGAGCAGCCTTTGCTTCGACAGTGCGGAGAAATTGCAGAATGTGATACAGCAGATTGTCTCTGACTGTAACAGAGTTGTCAATGAGGCATCGCCGATTGTGGACGCAAGACTGGAGAACGGCGCCCGCGTCAATGTGGTATTGGATCCTGTGGCGTTAAACGGTCCTATCGTCACGATCAGACGCTTTCCCGACCAACCCATCACCATGAACGATCTCGTATCGTCTGGCTCCATCACGGAGGAGGTATGTGAGTGGCTAAGCAGACTTGTGCGGGCAAAATACAATATCTTTATCAGCGGTGGGACAGGCTCCGGGAAAACCACGTTTCTGAATGCCCTGTCCAACTATATTCCCTCTGAGGAGCGGATCATAACCATAGAGGACAGCGCGGAGCTGCAGATCAGAAACATACGGAATATCGTGCGGATGGAAACGAGGAACGCCAATGTGGAGGGATGCCGGGAGATCACCATAAGGGATCTGATTAAGACGTCCTTGAGGATGCGGCCGGACAGAATTATCGTGGGAGAGGTGCGCGGCGGCGAAGCTTTCGACATGATGCAGTGCCTGAATACGGGGCATGACGGATCCATGTCCACGGGACACGCCAACAGCTCGCGGGACATGTTAAGCCGTCTGGAAAACATGATTCTCATGGGTATGGAGATCCCGCTGGAGGCCATCAGACAGCAGATTGCCTCGGGCATTGACATCATTGTCCATCTGGGGCGGCTGCGGGACAAAACGAGAAAAGTCATGGAGATTGTGGAGGTGCGTGGTTTTGAAAACGGGGAAATCGTCTTAAGCCCCCTTTACCGCTTTGAAGAGGAGGGAGAGACGGGCGGAGGGAAAATCCTCGGCGCGCTCCAAAAGAAAGGAGAACTTGCCTATGTCGAAAAGCTGCAAACCGCCGGATTATGCTGAGTATCATTTTTCTCCCAGGGAAGGGATGCTCGCTTTTCTGGAAGGCGGGTTTCTGGTTGGAGCGATCGGATATTTTTTCTATCGGTCATGGATTGCGTGTCTTTTTCTCCTTCCCGTGTTTGTCCTCTTTATCAGAGAGAGAAAAAGGCAGCTGGCAAAAAAGCGGAGACAGGAACTGAGTTTACAATTTAAGGATCTGGTGCTGGCTCTCGCGGCCAATGTCAAAGCCGGATATTCCATCGAAAATGCCATGCGGGAGTCTTATCGTGACGTGGAACTGCTTTATGGCGCGGACAGTCCCATCTGCCTTGAAGTGCGGCACATCCTGCGGGGGCTGGAAAACAATATGGTGCTGGAACGACTGCTGTATGACCTGGGAGTCAGAAGCCGGCTGACAGATATCATGCAGTTTGCGGACGTATTTCTGATTGCCAAAAGAAGCGGCGGCAATCTGACAGAGATCCTGGAGAAGACTGCCGGAGTGATCGGGCAGAAGATCGAGACGGATAAGGAAATCCAGCTTATGATCGGGGCGAAAAAGATGGAGCAGAAAATTATGAATCTGGTGCCGTTTCTGATTATTTTTTACATAGGAACAACTTCGCGTGGTTTTTTTGATGTGCTCTATCATAATCTTGTGGGCGCGGCGGTGATGACGGTGTGCCTGCTCTTCTACGGTGCAGCTTATCTGCTCTCAAAAAGAATTGTGGAAATTGAAGTCTAGGTAAGGGCCTGGTCTTATATAGAGGCACAAATGCTGGGTGTGTGGGCGCCTGGGGAAAGGAGTGTTGGATGATTTATGTTTATTGCACCATTTTAGCGGTTTATCTGGTTCTGTTTCTTTTATCCATGTCAGAAAACGGGAACCCGTTTCAAAGAATAGCGGCCCGCATTTTCCGAAAACAACAGGAACGGCTAAAGAAAACGGATCGAGGGAGGAAAGACTGGAAGCGGGCGCTATATGCAAGGCAGCTTGGCGAAAAGCTGAAAACGCTGCAGCCGGGAATTGCGGTGGAGAAGCAGATCCGTGAGCATTATGTTGCCTTATACACGCTGGTGCTTATGGTGGTGTTTGTGGGGGATCTTTTCTGTCTGGCGGCCTGGTTCAGCGCCCACAGTGCGGCAAGGCTGGCTGACGGCGTTTATCTTCCCAGAAATGCCTGCGGGGAGGGAGATGTGGAGGTGGGACTGAAGGCGGAGATTCCGGGGGTACAGGAGGAAATCTTTGCGTATCTTCTGGAGGAGCGCAGGCTCACAGAGGAAGAACTGGAAAAAAGCTATGCGGAGGCGGCAGTGCTTCTTCCGCAGGTGATTCTTGGCGGGAATACCTGTCTGGAAGATGTGCGGAAGAATCTGGAGCTGGTTTCCGGCCTGGAGGGGTATCCCTTTCAGATCAGTTGGGAGAGCAGTGCCTATTCTCTGGTCAATACGGACGGGATCATACACAACGAGGAACTGACGGGCAGTGAAGTGGTCACTCTGACAGCAAAGCTTCGTTATGAAGAGTGGTTCCGGGAGCTGCAGATTCCTGTGCAGGTTCGTTCCGCTGTCTATACGCCGGAGGAAGCGCTGCGGATGCGGATGGAGGAACTGCTCCGCGAGAGCGGGGAGAGCAGCAGAAGCGGGGAAGTGATGGCGCTGCCGGAGCAGATCGGCACAGAACCTGTTATCTGGAGCGAGATTATAGAGGACAGCAGTGGCTATTTTCTGATCCTGGTAATATTTGCAGCGGGTGTGCTCTATTGGGGAAGAGGCAGGGAACTGGATCAGAAGCTGGAGGCAAGAAAGAGGGAACTGCTTTTGGATTATCCAGAGGTTGTCAATAAACTGGCACTCTATATGGGGGCGGGCATGACAATCCGAAACGCTTTCTTGAAGCTGGGGGAGGACTATAAAAAACAGAAGGAAGAGAGAAAGAAGTATGTCTATGAGGAAATTTTAATGACCTGCTATGAGCTGCAGAGCGGCAGGTCGGAGACAGAGGCTTACGCCCATTTCGGAAAACGGTGTCAGGTGCAGCCTTATATGAAATTATCTGCACTGCTTTCACAGAATATCAGAAAGGGCAGCAATAACCTTTTGCAGATCCTCAGACAGGAAGCGGATCATGCTTTTGCGGAGCGGAAAAATCAGGCAAAAAAGCTGGGAGAGGAGGCGGGGACAAAACTGCTTTTGCCAATGATGATGATGCTCTGTGTGGTTATGGTGATTATTATGATACCGGCTTATTTTTCTTTTACTTTAAATTGAATGTATCCGTTTTGTGCGTCTGGAATTGCCGTTTCTGCGCCAGACGGTTACGAACAGGAGAATGACAAAAGGACAAAAGGAGGAAAACAAGATGTTGAAAAAAGGAAATGACAGGAGACTGAAAGGGTTCGGAAACTTCCTGCGGGAGGAGGAAGGCATGGGCACGGTGGAAATTATTCTGATTATTGTGGTGCTGATCGGTCTGGTGATTATTTTCAAAACACAGCTTCGCGAACTTGTGGAAAAAGTTTTCGAGAAGATCACCAAAGACAGCAACACGGTAATGGAATGAGGCGGGGATATATAACGGTATTTTTATCCCTATCCCTCACATTGATCCTGTCCCTTGTATTCACCGTAATAGAAGGGGCACGGATCAGTGCCATCCGCATGAAATTTGAGTGTGTGACGGATATCGGTATGAATTCCGTTCTGGCTGAATATCACAGGGAGCTTTTGAAACAGTATGATCTTCTGTTTGTAGATACGTCATATGGAGGGGATCGGCCCGAGATTGCCAACACGGAGGCACATCTGCGCAGATTTGCACAAAATAACTGCCGTCCGGAGGAGAGAAACGGACTGTTTGGCGGCAGGGATTTCCTGGCCATGGATATGGGTCTGGTAGAAATTCCGGAATATTCCGCTGCGTCAGATGATAACGGCGCAGTGCTGAAACGCCAGATAACCGATTACATGGGAGACTATCCGCTGGGAGCGGTTCTGGATAAGATCAGCGCTGATATCGGCCTGCTGCAAGGCGCAGGAATCGACACGAAGGATGTGGGGGCGTGGCGGCAGCAGTATGAAGCGCAGATTGAGGCGATCGGTCTGCCGGAAAAAGAGACAGAGGACGGTGAAAAGGAAAAAGTGCCGCTTAACAATCCAGCGGATCTTGCCAATGCCACCAGAAGCAGCGGGGTGTTAAATCTCGTACTGGAAAATCCGTCCGCTGTCTCGGCGGTGAAGGTTGATCTGGGTGAATACATTTCCCATCGTTCCGGCCGGATGATAGGAGCGGGACTGTGCGCGGAGGCGGTGGAAACGGGTGGTGCGCCTAATGAGCTGGTTTTCCAGACGTATCTTTTTGAAAAATGCGGTTATTACGGGGCGGAGATGGATAAATCCCTTCTGAAATACCAGATCGAGTATATTCTGGCCGGAAAAGATACGGACTGGCAGAATCTGGAACAGGTGGCAAAAAGGCTTCTTCTCTGGCGGGAAGCGGCAAATATGATGTATCTTTTGTCGGACAGCGCCAAGATGGCGGAGGCGCAGGCTTTGGCGTTGGCCCTCACGGCGGTGATGCTGCTGCCCGAGCTGGCGGAGCCGGTCAAATATACGATTCTCTTTGCGTGGGCTTATGTGGAGAGCCTGCAGGATGTGAAAACACTGCTTGGCGGAGGCCGGGTTCCTGTTCTTAAAACGGCCGCTGACTGGAAGACGGGAATCAACAGCATTAAAAATGTGAGAGGGAGTCTTTCGGAGGATTCCGGGGGAAACGGGCTCAATTATAAGGAATATTTACAGATTATGGTTTTTCTGCAGGATGCGGAAACCCGGACGGAGCGGGCGATGGATCTGATAGAAATGGATATCCGCCAGACTCCCGGCAATGCGAGGTTCCGGCTGGACGGCTGCTTTGACGCCTATCTGGCGCATCTGGAAGTGACGAGCCGTTTTGGTTATTCCTATGAGATGACAAGAAGATATGGATTTTATTAACGCGGGAGGTGATAAAAGATGCCCTTTTTACGGTCACGAAACACAAAAATAACAAAATCGACAGCACATTCTCTCCGGGCATATCTTGAGGCACATCAAGGTAGTCACATTCACATTTTAGTACACCGATTGGTAAAAGGGGCATCTTTTATCCTCTCCCGCAAAAGAGGATCCATGACACTGGAGGCTGCTTTTGCCCTGCCCTTTTTCCTGTTCGCGGTGTTAAATATTCTGTTTGCGGTGAATATGATCGGGACACAGAGCAGGATTAACGCCGCCCTGCATCAGGTGGGAAACAAGCTGGCCTTTGCGGGATATGTCTATGAAAATACAGTGGGAGACGCTCTGCCGGAAGGACTTGCCGGCGTGGCGGTTACAGAAGGGTACGCAAGAGGCCAGATTGTGGATTATGTGGGCAGATCGTACCTGGAACATTCCTGTGTGAAGGGAGGCGCGGGCGGCTTATCTTTCGCCGGTTCCTCGGTGATGGGGGAGGAGGATATCATTGACCTGAAAATATCTTACCGGGTCAGACCCTTTGTAGAACTGATGGGATTTGACGGATTTTTGATGTCGCAAAGATATTACGGCAGGGCATGGACGGGCTATGATGCGGCGGGATCGGTGAGCGGCGGCGCGGAAGAGGATCCCATGGTCTATGTCACAAAAACGGGGACAGTTTATCATCTGGACAGGAACTGTACCTATTTAAATCCGAAGATAGAGACGGTATCCGCGCAGTCCGTTTCTGACAGGCGCAACGAATCGGGAGAAAAATATGCGCCTTGTGGTTCCTGTGGGACTTATGGAGGCGGAGACGAGGTGTACATCACGAGTTATGGAAGCAGTTATCATAAACGACTGAACTGTCCGGGGCTGAAAAGGACGATTTATACAGTACCGTTGTCGGAGGCCGGTGCGAGAGGGAGGTGTTCCAAATGTGGATAGAGATTGTTCTGTTTTTGTTTCTGGCGGTCTGTGCAGTGTCTGACGGCTTCAGCGGCAAGGTTCCCCTGGCAGTTGTCTGGCTGGGAATGCTTCTGGCAGTCTGCCTTCGGATCGGAGGGGCCATGGGGGAGACAGGGTTTATGGATGCGGCGCTTTCCCTGTTACCCGGCGCGGGATTTTTTCTGCTCAGTTTTTTGACAAGGGAGAAAGTGGGATATGGGGATGGCTGGGCGCTTCTGATGATCGGCCTGTTTTCGGGTCTTTACCGATGTTTTCTGGTTTTGCTTGTCGGACTTATGGCGGAATCTGCTGTCGCGGTTGTGCTGCTGTCGCTTCAAAAAATAAACCGTAACCACGAAATTCCTTTTTTGCCGTTTCTGCTTCTGGGAATGGGGGTGGCAGTATGCTTTTAAAAAAGACAGCGAGAGGCTATATGACACTGGAGGCTTCTTTTCTTATCACATGGACCATGTTTTTGTTCACTCTTTTGATTTATCTGTCCTTTTATTCCTACGACAAATGTGTGCTGTTTCAGGATGCCTATATGATCTGCTTTCGCGGAAGCATCCAGAAAGATGAAGGACAGGTGGTGCCTTACATAAGCGCAAATATGCAGAAGCAGTTTGGCAGGAAATATTTTGGCGTGGGAAAAGTGCAGGGGACGGTGGATAAAAACGGAAATACGACAAGCGTGACCGGGGAGTGCCAGGTAAAGGTGCCGGTCCGGCAGATGCTGACTATGCACGGAAAGGCGGGATGGCGCATCCGCACCCGGGCGAAGGCACAGATCGTCAACCCCACAAAGATGATACGGGGATGCAGACGGGTAAAAAATATGTTTTCGGACTAAAAAGGAAAAAGAGCTAGCCAGAAAGGTGTGAAATGGCTACGAAAGGAGATTCAGATGCTGGAAGCAAAATATTTCAGGGATTATAAACACAGTTATATGATTTTACCGTGCAAAAGCAGGCAGCCGGAGAATAGCTACCAGTGCAGACAGCTTACTTCCAATAAAATAGAAGAAATTCTGCGCTGCTCCATGAGACATGTGAACGGTATGACTTATTTTTATTATGATATCAGTTCCAGAACGACGATGGAAAGCCTGTACCGGGACAGAAAAATGACCTATCGTCAGATCAGAGAGCTGTTTGAGCAGCTCTATCATATATATTGCAGAGTCGGAGACTTCTTTTTGGACGAGACGAGAATGGTTTTTTCTCCAGAGTATATTTTTTACGATTTATCGCGCAAAAAATATATCGGACTCTACTACCCTGATTATGAGGAGGACAGACCTTATGAGCGGCTTATGGACTATCTGCTGGAACATATGGACAATGAGGATGATCGGCTGGGGGACTCCATCTATCAGATTTATGAGAGGGCGGAGGATAGTGGTTTCTCACTGTGGGATGCGCTGCAGATTTTGGGAGAATCGGAGGAGAAGGAAGAACCTGCAGCGCGGCCGGGAGAGATTTTTCTGCTTCCCGGGAACGCTTCTTCTGAGCACGAGAAGACAGAGCCGGTATATCAGCAGGCGGATATGCGTGACTCTCACGGGGATGGTTTTGCGCTGTGGGAGGAGGAAGAGGATAAGCCTGTACGGACTAGAAAGAAGAATCCGTTTTCGGTGTTTGTCGCACTGATTTCGGCACTGGGAATTGCGGGAATCATTTTCATTTACGGTTCATATGAGCTGTCAGATGAAGAGATTATGACGCTGTTTGGATGTGGCGCGCTGCTGGGTGTCTGTCTGGCGGCAGGACTTATGGGTATGCTGAAAAGCGGTTCAGCGAGGGGCAGGAAAAAAGCGGTGGAAGAGAGGGCGGCAGAGAGAAAATCTTCTGAGGGGATCAACGATCTGTATCTGGCGGCGCATGAACCGATATCTTCGGAATATGCGGGGAACAGAGAGATGATATCTTCGGAATGTGTCCAGAATAAGGAACAGATTTCACTGGAACATGTACTGAGCAGGGAGAGAGAGCCGGGACTGTCTGCACCTGCCGGAAGGGGAGTCGCGCTGGAAGAGGAAAGCTGCAAAAACACAGTCTTTTTTGACAGTGCGAAACTGACGGAGCATAAATTGTATGCGTTGGATAAGAAAAATAAAAAACATATCGAACTCACAAAATTTCCGTTTACGGTGGGGAAGATGGCAGGCTGCGTGGACTGTGTTCTGGCGGATGAATCGGTCAGTCGTATTCACGCCAGATTTGAGAGAGCTGGTGATGTGATACAGCTGACGGATATGAATTCCACAAACGGCACTTACAGGAACGGGCTGCGGATGCAGCCCCAGGAAACGGTGGAAATCGAGCCGGGGGATGAGATACGGTTTGGGAAGCTGAATTACTGCTATCGGTGATTGTGATGGATGAGTTTTATGTGATTAGCCCGATCTGTTTGACATCCCCTGCCGAAAATGATACTCTTTGTTCATGGATATTTTAACGTTGGATCGACTGGAAAATCTGTTCTTTGAGCAGGGATATGGCAAAATACCGTCTAATTTGCCCGAGTTCAATTTTTACTGCCACAGAGAGGTACAAGGAATCAATGTGCTTCATGTGATTGACTACAGGCAGGGGCTTTACATCTCTGGAGATCAGTATACACATCTGAAAGAGCGGATAGGAATGTTTTTTCGAGACAGAGGGGAACAGGAAATTCATGTGATGACTCTGGTTCTGTGCGACGACACGGAGAAGGCGAGAAAACTCTGCGAAAATGACCGATTTTGCTGGATCATTGATACGCGGGAATACAGGCTGCTGATTCATGAAACACAGACGGCGGACTTTTACGGGTGGAAGGAAATTCTGGAAGAATATCTGTTTGCGCTGACACGGGAAAGCGTGGAGGCGGCGGAGCCGGCAGGAAAACCGGCAAAAGCGGATTATCTGAGAAATGTGTCATGGGTAAATGCTGCTTTAGTGGCAGTTAATGTAATCATATTTCTGATATGTACATTTACGGGAGATTTGTTATATAATAAGGGTGCGTTCAATGTAGCGGCGCTTTGGCAGGGAGAGTGGTACCGCCTGTTTACAAGTATGTTTTTGCATTGGAATGTGGAGCACCTTTTCAGCAATATCGTTGTCCTCTATTATGTGGGAGCGATTGTGGCACGCAAGCTGGGGCCGGTTCCTTATACGGCGCTTTACCTGCTTTCCGGGCTTACGGGAAATATTTTTTCAATCGGGTATGAACTGTTTACAAATGCCTATGTAAATTCGGCAGGGGCAAGCGGTGCGGTGTTTGGCGTGGAAGGCGCGCTGCTGTTTCTGGCCATGTCACATCGTGGGAAACTTGAGTCCATGACAGCGGGCAGGGTAGCGTTTGCAGTTGCATTTTCGCTCTATTGTGGTTTTACCAGCACGGGAGTCAATAACGCAGCGCATGTGGGAGGCGTTCTGATGGGATTTGTATCAGCGGCTGTCATAGCGGCATGCAAAAAAATTTAGGTGTTTTCCGAGCATAGATGAGAAAGGAAAGAGTCTTATGCAGATCAATATCTATTATGGCGGAAGGGGTCTGATGGATGATCCCACGCTGTTTGTGATCAAGAAGATGAAGGAGGTGCTGGAGGAGCTTCGCGTGACGGTGGAGGTTTTCTATCTTTATGAGCAGAAAAACAGCATTCCCACACTTCCGCAGACTTTGAAAAACGCTGACGGCGTGATTCTGGCGACGACGTTGGAGTGGTACGGAATCGGTGGCTATATGCAGCTTTTTCTGGATGCATGCTGGCTTTACGGCGATAAAGAAAAGATCAGCCGGATTTATATGTGCCCGATTGTCATGTCAACAACTTACGGGGAACAGGAAGCTAAGCTGAATCTTGCTACGGCGTGGGAGATCCTCGGAGGCCTTCCGTGCAGCGGCCTTTGCGGTTATATAGCGGATACGTCGCTTTTGGAGGAAAACGGGGACTATATCAGAATCATTGAGAAAAACGCGGAGAACCTTTACCGCACGATCAATCAGAAAATGCCGTGCCTGCCGGCAAGCAATCAGGCGGTGAAGCAGAAGGTGGCTATTACGAAGACCGTTAATTTCACGCCGCAGGAGTCAGAACAGCTTTCCCAGTATGTGGCGGACGATACTTATGTGCAGCGGCAGAAGGCGGATATTCAGGAGCTGGCAAGTCTGTTCCGCGATATGATGGGCAGCAGTGAGAAGGAAGATACCACGGAATTTGTTGAGGAGATCCGGCAGCATTTTGTACCGCAGCCAGGATTTGCAGCGGGATTCAAGGTAGTAATTGAGGAGAAAAAGACGCCGCTTATGATTCTGATAGACGGTGCAAATCTTGACTGCCATTATGGGGAAGGCGGACGTGTGGATGTGGAAATACAGCTTGACCGCGCTTCGTTTACGGATATCGTTTCGGGAAGGACAAGTTTTCAGACTTCCTTCATGGCAGGCGATATGAAGATGAAGGGTGATTTTAAGGTGCTGCGTTCGCTTGACCAGGTGCTGCATTTTGGTTCGGGCTGATTTTCGGGTTCATGCCTTATAAAATAATTGTATATAAAGCGGTTTAAAAAAATGGAGGAGCTGAAAATGGATCATTGTATTTTTTGCAAAATTGCAAATGGAGAAATTCAGGCAAAGACTTTGTATGAGGATGAAAAATTCCGTGTCATTCTTGACCAGGGGCCGGCGACAAAAGGGCATGCGCTGATTTTGCCCAAAGCTCACTATGCGGATTTGTTTGAATTGCCGGAGGAGAGCGCTGGCGACGCTATGAAGCTGGCAAAAAAAATGATCATTAAGATGCGCGAAAAGCTTGGATGTGAGGGATTTAACCTGGTGCAGAACAACGGTGACCTCGCAGGGCAGACGGTGTTCCATTTTCATCTTCATCTGATACCCCGTTACAGCGGAGACGGACAGAAGATCGGTTGGAAACCGCAGGAAGTGGAGCCGGAAGAACTTGAAAAAGTCAGAGCGCAGATTGTTGACTGACAGGAGCTGCACGCCTGCATATGGGTAAAATGAGACTGTCAGAAAGACGAAAACGATCAGCCGGCGGATAAAGTGGAGGAAACATGCGGACGATAGAGACAGAACAAATGATCCGAAATATCAAGGAAATGTGTATAGAAGCGAATCACTTTCTCTCCGCGGATATGGAGCGCGCGATGAAGTGTGCGGCACAGACGGAAGAAGCGCCGCTGGGCAGGCGGATTCTGGGACAGCTGCAGGATAATCTGGAGATTGCAGGGAAGGATATGATTCCGATCTGCCAGGACACGGGAATGACAGTGGTATTTCTGGAAATAGGGCAGGAAGTGCACTTTGTGGGAGGGAATCTGACTGATGCAGTCAATGAGGGCGTGCGGCAGGGATATGAGAGCGGTTATCTGCGCAAGTCCGTGGTGGGTGATCCCTTGATCCGTGAAAACACGAAGGATAACACCCCGGCAGTCATACACAGCGAGATTGTCCCGGGGGATCAGGTTAAGATTACGGTAGCGCCGAAAGGCTTTGGCAGTGAAAATATGAGCAGGGTGTTTATGCTGAAACCTGCTGACGGAGTTGAGGGTGTAAAAGATGCCATTATGACTGCCGTGAGGGATGCAGGCCCGAATGCCTGCCCGCCTATGGTGGTGGGTGTCGGGATCGGGGGCACTTTCGAAAAGTGTGCGCTGATGGCGAAACACGCGCTGACAAGATCTCTCGAAGAGCGTTCCGGGATTCCCTATGTCAGGGAGCTGGAAGAGGAAATGCTTTCGCAGATCAACAAAACAGGGATCGGGCCGGGAGGACTGGGCGGAACAACGACAGCGCTTGCAGTTAATATAGAAACATATCCGACGCATATAGCGGGGCTGCCTGTAGCGGTTAATATCTGCTGTCATGTTAACAGACATGCGGTGCGGGTACTGTAATGTAATGCTGTAACATCTATTTATTTTCTCCTTGTATGACAGGAGTGCGGAAGAAAGGGTAAAGCGTATGGAGCGACATATCAAATCTCCTATAGATAAAGAAACGGCGAAGGAACTGCGGGCAGGAGACTATGTGTATCTTACAGGCACAATTTATACCGCCCGTGACGCGGCCCATAAGAGAATGTATGAGGCATTGGAAAAGGGCGAAGAACTGCCTTTGGAAATGAAAGATAATGTCATCTATTATATGGGGCCGTCTCCGGCGAGGGAGGGCAGGCCCATTGGTTCTGCCGGGCCTACTACAGCCAGCCGCATGGATAAATATGCACCGGCGCTGCTGGATCTGGGCTTGACGGGTATGATCGGAAAAGGAAAACGCTCGGAAACAGTGAAAGAGGCGATCATCAGAAACGGGGCGGTGTATTTTGCGGCAGTGGGAGGCGCAGGCGCGCTTCTGGCCGGTTCTATCAAGGCATCGGAGGTAATTGCTTACGATGATCTGGGAACGGAAGCTGTTCGTAAGCTGGAAGTTGAAAACTTTCCTGTGATCGTAGTTACTGATTCCACGGGACAGGATTTATATGAGAGCGCAATCAGGGAATATTGTAAATTATAATAATTATTCAATATAGAAAGTATGGAATAGTTACAAACTTAATTGGAAAAATAATTTATAATTGGATTTTAAAAAGGAATCCGAGAAAAGGCATTGACAAACAATACCACCTTATGTATAATTACTTTGCGTTGTGGAGACGCGGAACTATATATTTGGTAGAGGAATAGTTCAGACTGTGGAGAAATACTCAAGAGGCTGAAGAGGCGCCCCTGCTAAGGGTGTAGGTCGCTTACGCGGCGCGAGGGTTCAAATCCCTCTTTCTCCGTTTAAAAAGAATCTTAAGAGATTGAGATTTCTTTTTTTTCCCCGGTTTTTATTTTTCGAAATGCGTCACGAAATAAAAATTTAGAAAAATTAAAAAAAGGGGTTGACGATGTGAAATGGTTGTGGTAGTATAAATCCGTTGCGTCGGTAACATACTGACACAGCCGAGAATGGAAACATTCTCCAGGAGTTAAACTCCGAAGCACCTTGACAAATAAACAGTAATGCAACCTTGAAAAGATTCCAAGAGAAAATTTTCAGAAAAGTATCGAACGATACAAACTAACAAACAGTATTTAAGGGTACAAACGGAGCAAATCCTGAAGGGATCTGCTCCGAGCCAAGTGCTAGTTTTGACCCGGATCAAAATAT
>CBCOZL010000005.1:0-142607 GCA_965114645.1 uncultured Lachnospiraceae bacterium
TCCTGGTCCCAAACCAGGCGCTCTAGCCAAGCTGAGCCACACCCCGCAAGGGATCTCACGCCATTTCCCACAACGCATGTTCCATTATATAATACGTTTTTTTTTCTGTCAACAGCTTTCTGCCTATTTTTTATGTCTTTTTTTAATACAGACGATTTGCCGGCCCGGCAGCAGTTCCCGTTAAACGTAATTCAGTGTATAGTGGGCCTCGCCTTCCCTGTCCAGCTCCATAATAACATAGCTCGGCCTGCGGTTTTCCTGTCTGGGATAGCTGATGCTGCCGGGGTTGATCAGCGTAATGTCCGTTCCGATATCAATGACCGGCCTGTGGGAATGTCCGCACATGACGATATCCACTTCGCGGCTTACAGCCTCCTGCTTGATTGTCTCCGTGTTCATGGCAATATAATAATGATGTCCGTGGGTCACCCAGACTTTATAGCGGCCAATCATAAACTCCTCCTCCCGCGGCAGACTGGAAAAGAAATCATTGTTTCCCTGCACCATTACCACGGGACAGCCTGCAGCCTCGCTGATCGTATATTCGCTCCCCTCCACATCCCCACAGTGTATCAGCATATCGTAGGGACCTGTCCTTTCCAGCACGGCAAGCAGATTGGTATTATGACGATGACTGTCGCTTACGATCAATACTCTCATTTATTTAATTCATCCTTTTCTTTAGTTCCTCTTTCATTTGTTCCAAAGCCCTGTATCTGTGACTGATCCGATTCTTCTCCTCATCGGAAAGCTCCGCCGCAGTACGGCCGTATTCCGGCAGATAAAAGATGGGATCATAGCCAAAGCCATTACCGCCGCGCAGTTCATGGCCGATCCTGCCCTCAATGGTTCCTCTGGCAATAACGGTTTCCCCATCGGGAAATACCGCCGCAATGGCGCAGACAAATCTGGCAGCCCTCTCTTCCTCCGGCACATCCTCAAGGCGTCTGAGCAGATCCATGCTCTTCTCGGAAAAAGGCGTCTCCTCCCCCAGGTATCTGGCCGAATACACGCCCGGTTCCCCGTTCAGACAGTCGATTTCCAGCCCGGAATCGTCCGCCATCACCACGCAGTCCTGCGCTTTTTCCTGCGCCGCAAGGGCTGCCGCCACCGCGTCCGCCTTGATGCGGGCATTCTCCTCAAATGTGGTGCCATCCTCCTCGATTTCAAGGGCAAGCCCGGCCTCCTTCATGGAGCTGACCTCCACCTCCATATCGCCCAGAATAGCCCGGATCTCACGCATTTTCCCCTCGTTGCCGGTGGCAAATACTATTTTGAACATATCTTTTCTTCTCCCCATATCATACCGCGCCCCGCATTACTCTTCACGCTGTTCATATGCCTTCATAACCGCATTGTAAATGCCTTCCGCAATCCGTCTGATATAGTCATCCCGCTGCAGCAGAATGGCCTCCTGGCTGTTGGTCAGATACCCTACCCGGATAGCCGCCGCAGGAACCGTTGCGCTGTTCACAACCTGGTCCTCTTCCGCCGCCTCGATCAAACCGCATGCCTTGCCGCTGATCGACGTGACCACCTCCCGTTCCAGAAGGTCCGCAAGCTCCACATTGCCGAATCCGGGAATAAAGAATTTGCTGTTATAGACCGCCGATGTCCCGTAAAGTTTGCTGTTCTCGTCGCCGCTCACCTCTATGCGGATCATCATATCCGCCTTTGTCGCCGCTGCAAGCTCCACTCTGTCCGCCGCCGCCGGATTGCTGTCATCCATCCTGGTGTAGTACACCTTGATATCGCTCTCATCAAACATGGCCTTCAACGCCTTTGCAATATCCAGCGTAATGTTCTTTGAAAGAACTCCGTCTGCGGTGATGCCCTGCTCCTCGCCCCCGTAGCCGGGATCTATCACGATAATCTTTTCGTACACCTCTTTCGATGACACAAACTCCACATACAGGGTATGATCCTCAAAGATGCTGCGGTACTCATAGACACCGTCCAGCGCAAAGCGAAGGCAGATTCTCTCCTTCTCCGTCTCAAAGCGGCCGTCCGTAACGCTCTCACAGTTCCCGTAGACACTGCCTGCCCGGTAAAACGTCTCATAGTTTTTCGGCTGCTCCGTGCTGATGCACACCCAGAGTTCTTTGTCCATATAGTGGTTTTCCAAAACCACTTCCTCCGCCTTTACGCTTTCCGGCATCGGTATACAAAAATAATTGGTATTCTGCGCGGACCGGTCGATGACAATTCCATTTTCCCCTGTGGGGACAGCCGGCGCACGATTGTCTTTCTGCACCGCAGGGCGGATTACCTCGTCCTGGGCCAGATCTGCCACTCCCACAGTCTTTGTCGCCGCATAGTACAGCATAACGCTCATAGCCGCCGCCACAAACAGAACGCAATATACCAACGTACTTTTCATCAAACTATTCTGCTGCATCGCTTACCTTTTGCTCCCGGTGGGCCTGGGGCCCATATATTGATAGAAATAGGTCTTTATCATCCCGTTATATAACTTTCTGTTTTTATCCGCCTTCCTGCCGATGGCAGCTTCCGCCTGCTCGTAGGAAGTGATCACATACATAGACCAGGCATCCAGCGCCTGATAGCGCTCCCCAAGCGTCCGATACAGGGCCGCCAGCTCTTCCTTTTCAGAAAGCCTCTCCCCATAAGGCGGATTCGTCAGAATAAATCCATACTTTTTCGCATGGGAAAGCCGGGACACATCCCTCTGCTGGAAATGAATCAGATGATCCACCCCTGCCATTCTGGCATTTGCCCTGGCGATCGACACCATCTCCTCGTCTATGTCATAGCCCTGGATCTGTGTCTCCACATCCGGCGTTTCCAAGGACAGCGCTTCCTCCCTGGCCTTTTCCCAGAACGATCCCGGAAACACATGTGTCCATTCCTGCGCCGTAAAACGCCTGTTTTTTCCGGGTGCCATATGAGCCGCCATCATGGCCGCCTCGATGGGAATCGTCCCGCTGCCGCAGAAAGGGTCTACCAGAATACGGTCTCCTCTCCAGGGTGTCAGCATCAGAAGCGCCGCCGCCAGATTCTCCGCAATGGGCGCCTTCGCCGTCAGCTTTCTGTAGCCCCGTTTATGGAGGGATTCTCCCGAGGTGTCAAGTCCGACCGTCACCTCATCCTTCTTAATGAAAACCCGGACCGGGTAGTCCGCCCCGCTCTCCGCAAACCAGTCAATGTGGTAAACGCTTTTCATGCGCTCCACCATAGCCTTCTTCATAATGGACTGGATATCCGAAGGGCTGAACAGCCGGCTCTTCACGCTGGCCGCCTTCGCCACCCAGAATTTCCCATCTTTGGGAATATATGCCTCCCACGGCAGCGCCTTCGTCTTCTGAAAAAGCTCCTCGAACGTTTCCGCGTGAAAACTTCCTATCTTGACCAGCACTCTCTGCGCGCTGCGCAGGAAAACATTGGCACGGCAAAGCGCCTGCCTGTCCCCGGCAAAGGTAACTCTGCCGTCCTCCACGCAGGTAATCTCCAGACCTAAATCTGTAATCTCTCTTTTTAAAACTGCCTCCAGCCCAAAATGGCAGGGGACAATATACTCTAATTTTTCCATAGGTACATTTTATGCTGTATACAGATGCCTGTCAACTCAGTTTTCTGTCTGTGGCACATTCTGACCCTGCTTATACGCGGAGAAGGGGGACGGCCAATGCGTCCCCCTTCTCAGAGCTGATCCTTCTTAGTAGTTGTTCTTGCTGCTGTTGTTAGCGTTGCTGCCGGAACTGTTCTTGCTGTTGTTGTTTGTGCTGTTCTTGGAATTGTTCTGGCTGTTCTTGTCCTGCTGCTTCTCATTCTGCTGGCTGTTCTGGTTAAAATCATTCTTAGACATCTTCCATACCTCCTGATTGGTTTCATGTTACACAAATAGTATGATTTCTTCAGAACAAAGTTATTCAGGTCAAGTATAGGCCTTTAGTACTATTTTTTTATTCAAAAGCACCAAAACACAGGTTGGTACTTTGGTACTATTTTCCCTTGCATTTTTCGACAAAAGGACTATAATAGGAAATGTAGACGGAGATACCCCTTCATTCTCCGCCTACAGACCCTTATATTAATTATTTATACTCCCCTCAACAGGCCGTTTATCCCAAGTAAACGGCCTGTTGTCATTTCCGTCCCTTAAAATAATTAACGACAAGCAGGACAAGCAGCACGGGAATGATAATCGGCGCAAGAATAGAGATCACAGAAAAAGCCAGACCGATAATCAGTAAAAAAACCACAACCGCAATCAGCAAAATCAGCCAGCCGGGAACACGCATAGCATTCTGTTTCATTGCGTTTCTCCATTTTTCGGCATAGCTTTCTTCCCTCTCCTCATCGTATGTCCGATTCGTTCCCTCGCTGACACCGGCGCGCTTGTTCGCCTCAATAATGCTCTTTGCCAGAAGTCTCGGATCACCAAGACTGCCAAGCACTTCCTCCTCACTTCTTCCCTTTCTGATCTCTATGTCAATATATTCCCGGTAATACTGTACATTCTCCGCCACCCGGGAACTGTTCACACCGCCCGCGAGCGCTCTCTGCAGTCTTTCTATAAATTCTGTCCGATCCATACTTCTTTCCTTTTTCCTCTGTTTTGTCCCGGCGCCTTTCACATGGTCTGATCCATGCCCTTCCAGTCACCCAGCTTTTTCACATAATCTTCCGGGTGTCTGCGCATATCTGCCATCATCATAAACGCTCTGAGCACCATATCCTCTTTATTACAGCTTGCGGTATTTTTCCCTGTGTCCATGCGCAGATTATCCTGCTCGATCTGCCACACATAACAGTCTGTCAGAGAATACGCCCCATACTTCGGCGCATCCGGCAGTCCGTGGTTCTCCAGATAGTAGACAAAGGCGTCATACAGCTCCCTGTTTGTCAGAAACTCGCTCCATAGAGTCTGCTGCCACTCCCCGGACTTCCCGGCAAACTCGCACAGTCTCATAAGACCATCATATGCCTTCAGTCTGCTTTGGTCAAATAAAATCGGTGACGACATCATTCCCTCCCTTTAATTCCGCAACAGAATTTCCTTCAAACACATGCCCGTCCACCACAATCGTTTCCACCAGCGTCGTTTTGGGATGCTCAATCAGACTGAGCAGTTTCTCTCCCACCATTTTCCCCAGCTCCTCCGTGTCCTGCCGCAGTGTGGTCAGCGTCGGCTCGATATGCCTCGCAATCCGAATGCCGTCATAGCCCGCAATCGAAATATCATCGGGAATCCGAAGTCCCCGTTCCTTAATCGCGTTATAGCCGCCGAACGCGGAAAAATCATCCGGGTATAAAATGCAGGTGGGCGGTTTTCTTAATTCGAGCAGTTTCATCGTCTCCTTATATGTGCCATTGGTATCACGGTAGGGAGACATCCTGATATATTCATCCGGTATGGTCAGTCCGAGCTGCGCCGCCGTCCGATAGAAAGAAGAAAGCCGGCTCTGGGTAACGGCGGAATCCGCCCCATGGATATAAGCTACCCTGCAATGCCCCTTCTTATGAATATAGGTGAGCAGCTCCTTCATCCCCTGCACATTATTCGACATAACCGCACAGACATTGTTAAAAAGATGATCCAGCGTAACGACGGGAATGCTGCCCCTCACAAGCTGTGAAATCTCTGGAGAATAAAAATCCGTACAGATAACCGCAACGCCGTCAAATCCCCGGGACTTGCAGTGTTCCAGACAACTCGCCGCACCTGTGCGGCGCATGCTCGTATTGACAAAAGTAAGATCATAGCCTTTGTCTTCCACCGTGCGCTTGAGACTGTCCAGCACAAAAGCATAATAGTCATGGGTCAGGCCGCTGTAATCCTCATGGTTAAATAAAACCCCTATATTATAACTGCGGTTTGTTTTCAGCATCTTGGCCGCTGTATTGGGAAAGTAACCCATCTCCTCCGCCACCTGGCGAATCCGTTTCTTCGTCTCCTGCCCAATATCGCTCTGATCATTAAGCGCTTTGCTGACCGTCGCCACTGAGACACCGCAGACCGCTGAAATATCCTTCATAGATACCATATTCTAACCCTCTTCAACCCGCTAAACCACCCGTACTTGTAGTGCCGCATATCGCTTAATCGTTTTCGTGTTTCCATTGTACAATACAACCCCAAGTAATGCAACGCCTTTCAAAATTTATTGATTTTATATGGAAAAATATATAATTATTGCATTTCTTTCATTTCTTCTGTATAATTTGCTTAACCGATCGGAGACGGCTTTACTTAATCGTTTACCCCACTCCGTTTCAGGGCATTTATACGGAACATGACACCAATCACATGAAAAGGAGAATGGAGCTATGAAATTTGGCTATTTCGATGACGAGAACCGCGAGTACGTCATCACCACACCCAGGACGCCTCTGCCCTGGATCAACTACTTGGGCTGTAAAGAATTCTTTACGCTGATCTCCAACACCTGCGGCGGTTACACCTTCTATAAGGATGCGAAACTTCTTCGCATGACACGATACCGCTACAACGACGTACCCAACGATATCAACGGCAAATACTTCTATATCAAAGAGGGCGATACCATCTGGAATCCCGGCTGGAAACCGACCCAGACAGAGCTTGACAGCTACGAATGCCGCCACGGCATTGGCTACAGCCGTTTCACCGGCGCAAAAAACAAACTGGAGGCCTCTGTCCTCACTTTCATCCCCATGGATGACAACTGCGAAATCAGCCAGATAAAACTGATCAACCAGGGCGACAGCGAAAAGAGCGTTTCTCTCTTCTCCTATGTGGAATGGTGTCTCTGGAACGCAGACGATGATTCCCGCAATTTCCAGCGCAACCTGAGCACAGGCGAGGTCGAGGTGAACGGTTCCGCCATCTATCACAAAACAGAGTACCGCGAGAGAAGAAACCACTATGCGGTGTATTCCGTGAATGCTCCCGTGGACGGTTTCGACACGAGCCGTGACGCTTTTCTTGGCGCATACCGCGGCGCGGCAAATCCTGAGGCCGTGGAAAAAGGACAGGCGACAAACTCCGTGGCGCACGGCTGGTCTCCTATCGCGTCCCATCAGATCAACATTACCTTAAAGCCAGGTGAGAGCAAAACTTTTGTATTTGTTCTGGGCTATGTGGAAAATCCCGAAGATCAGAAATGGGAAGCGCACGGCGTCATCAACAAAAAGCCTGCCGAGGCAATGCTTGCCAGATATCAGACCGACGCGGATGTGGATAAAGCCTTTGCCGGACTGAACGCCTACTGGAACGAACTGTTATCCAGATACTGTGTGAAGTCCTCCAACGACAAAGTCGACCGCATGGTCAACATCTGGAACCAGTACCAGTGTATGGTGACTTTCAACATGTCCCGGTCCGCGTCCTACTATGAATCCGGAATCGGCAGAGGCATGGGATTCCGTGATTCCTGCCAGGATCTGCTCGGTTTCGTCCATCTGATCCCGGACCGCGCAAGACAGCGTATCATCGACATTGCCTCCACCCAGTTTGAGGATGGCAGCGCTTACCATCAGTATCAGCCACTCACCAAAAAAGGAAACTCCGACATCGGCAGCGGCTTCAACGACGACCCGCTCTGGCTGATCGCCGGCACTTCCGCCTATGTGCGTGAGACTGGAGACACCTCTATTTTAACAGAACAGGTGCCTTTCGACAACAACGAATCTCTCGCAAAGCCTCTGCTGGAGCACCTGAAACGCTCCTTTGACTACATCGTATCCCACAAGGGTCCCCACGGACTGCCGCTGATCGGACGTGCTGACTGGAACGACTGTCTGAACTTAAACTGTTTCTCCGAGCATCCCGGCGAATCCTTCCAGACATTCGGACCCTCCGAAGGGCCTGTTGCGGAATCCGTATTCATTGCCGGCATGTTCGTCAAGTACGGTGAAGAGTACGCGCAGTTATGCGAGCTTATGGGAAACCAGGCGGAAGCGGATTACGCCCGCGCCGAAGTACAGAAAATGTACGATACCGTGTTAAAGGACGGCTGGGACGGGGACTGGTTCCTACGCGCTTACGACGCCTACGGCAAAAAGATCGGCTCCAAAGAGTGTGAGGAAGGACAGATTTACATTGAGTCAAACGGCTTCTGCCCTCTTGCCGGCATCGGCGTAAAGGAAGGGTTTGCCGAAAAGGCGCTGGACTCCGTAAAAGAAAAGCTGGATACCGAGTACGGCGTGATGATCTTACAGCCCGCTTACACCAGATATCATCTGGAGCTGGGAGAAATCTCCTCCTACCCGCCCGGATACAAGGAGAACGCCGGTATTTTCTGCCACAATAACCCCTGGGTTTCCATCGCGGAAACCGTGATCGGGCGCGGCGGCAGAGCCTTCGAGATCTATCAGAAGACCTGTCCTGCCTATGTGGAAGAATTCAGCGAAATACACCGCACAGAGCCTTACGTGTACTCCCAGATGGTAGCCGGAGCCGACGCGTGCACCCCCGGCGAGGCGAAAAACAGCTGGCTGACCGGCACGGCAGCGTGGACTTTCGTGAATGTATCACAGCACATTCTCGGTGTGTACCCTACGCACAAGGGACTCAGCATTGATCCCTGTGTGCCCGAAGGGTTCGGTGACTTTACCCTGACCCGCAAATTCCGCGAGGGCACCTACCACATTCAGGTAGTGAATCCGAACAACGTGGAGAAGGGCGTGAAATCCCTCGCCGTGGACGGACAGGCGGCAGAAGGATGCGTTGTGCCGTATGTGGCGGGAAAGAAAGACTATGACGTAGTTGTAACTATGGGCTGATCCTGATTGTAAACAGGAGGGAAACATCTTTTCTGGCTGACCCGGAAATGGTTTCCCTCCTTTTTATCGGCAGTGTGTGAATCTCTTTGAAATACATCGCAGGCTTCCGTCATTGTATTTTTTCACAGTGACATATACATCATATTGTGTCTGAAATTTTTCTTACCACTAATTTTCCAAAAAGTCTTGTCTTCCAGAAAAATATGTGACAAAATAAATCTTACCAACTCTTACCCTCGGGTATAGTTTTGGAGGAAATCAGTTATATACAAATACAGTAAAATGGGAAAAAGGATTTTAGGAAACAAGCTATGAGTCAGTACATGTCTATTGGAAAAGTATCAAAGTTAAAGAACGTAAGCATCAAATCTCTGCGTTACTACGACCAGATCGGCATTCTCAAACCGGCTTTTGTAAACACAGAGACCAACTACCGCTACTACACCGAAGAGCAGCTCTATCTTCTCGATGCAATCACCGTCTGCATCAAACTGGGAATCCCTTTGAAAGATTTGAATAATTATGTGGAGGGCGCCTCCATCAATCTGCAAAAGCTCCTCTATGACGGCAAGATTCTGGCGGAGCAGAAGATTCTGGATATCCACAACTGCCTTGCCACCCTGCAGGAAACTTTACAGAACATGGCAAGCCCGGTGACCGGCCTCGCCAAAATCCCGGAAAGCAAGAGCGGCATCCTGCTGCCCGACGGCTTCTATCACAACGAGATTGTGGCCCGGAAGATGCTGACAGTGCCCCTGGACGAAATGGATGTCCCGAAATATTACGGACAGCATATCCTGAAACTATTCGTCACCGCGCAGCAGATGGGAACGGTAGTTGCCTATCCTTCCGGCGTACTGCACGAATACCGGAACGGCAAATATCAGCGGCACATGTTCCTCACCATCACCGGGGACGCGCCCTCTGCGGCCTCCTCCGGCCAGACTGTCCGCACCATCAGCGAAGGCGATTTTGCCTGCCGCCGAATCTCTACCCACGTGACAGACTTTGAAACCATCCGGGAAGAGATGAAAGAAGTGATAAAGAGCGACGATTTTTATGTGATTGAAACGGACACGCTCTCCGAGGAAAACAAAAAAGACGGATACCCATTTGAGCTGGAGTATCCGTTGTCCAGTTGAGCAGTGCGCAGACAGTGAAATAATGGCAGCGGGGAGCCTGCTCACCGAAGCAATTATTTCGCTGGATGTATAGGGCGAAGCCCGCGAGCGAGGAAAACCGCAGGTTTTTCGAGCGCGCACTGCGAAGGCAGGATGCGCACTGCGAAGCCGCGCCCTATCCCCGCTTCAAACGGTACAAGACCGTCTCAAACGGCACACCCTCCGCAGGCGGCGTTCCAAGTTCCATCGCTTTTTCAATGCACTGCTTGACAAAGCCGGATGCCTTCCTGACGGATTTGTCAAAGGGCACGCCGTTTAGCGCATCCGCCGCAACAATCGCGGAAAACACATCTCCCGTACTGCACCGTTCCTCGCCTGCCCTGTGAACGCGGATCATCTGTGCTGCCGGGTCTCCTGTCTCTGTTTTTACATAGACATAGTTTGCAATATACTCTCCCTGTGGAATCCCTGTAATGACAACATGGGACGGCCCCATAGCCGAAAGGCAGTCCGCCATTTCAAAGAGCTCTTTCCTTTTCCATCCCTTCTCTTTATAGGGCATATCCGCAAGATGGCAGGCTTCCGTCAGATTCGGCGTGATAATATTTGCCAGCGCCACAAGCTCCCGCAGCTCCGTGCATAACTCTACCATATAGGCAGAGTATAATCTTCCGTGATCCCCCATCACCGGGTCTACGATCACAAGTGTCCCTTCCCGTGAGAACTCCTTTACAAACCGTCTCACGATTTCAATCTGCCTGACAGAACCGAGGTACCCCGTGGCAATGCCGTCGAACCGTTTCCGCAGACCGATCTTTTCCCAGCTCTCGATATATGCTTCCATCCGGTCTGTATAATCGTCCATAAAAAAATCGGGAAAAGCCGTGTTGCTTGAAAAGACAGAGGTAAGCAGGGGACATGCCTGCACACCCATATAAGAAATAATCGGAAGAAGCACCGTCATGGCGCATCTTCCGTATCCCGCAATATCATTGATCACCGCTATTTTTTTCTGCATCGGTCTCTTAGCCGCTCCTTATCCATAAGCTCTTTATCTCTCTGTTTCAGTGTACTGCATCACTCCCATTTCGTCAAATGCTTCATCTGCAGCACACGTTCGCTGTCCCGCTTATGCCGGCATACCATTACCCGATAAATTTCTTATCCCGTTTCTCCTCGATCCCGCGCATTTCCTCCGCGCTGACCACGCCGACAACCTCGCCCACAGACTGGTCTGTGCCTTCCTCGCCGCCTTCCTTTTTCTTATCCCGTCCGTTTTTCACCAGCTCATCCTGCATTCTTTCAATCTGACTCAGCGCCTCTTTTGTCTGCTTTACCTTCTGAATCTCCCTAAGTATGGCGTTTATGTCTTCCGGTGAAAACAGGTCAAGACACTTCATCAGACTGGTCATATCGTTGAGATCGATCTTTACCGTTCCCACGGAAGTGTCCACATGTACCCATTCCGGATTCGAACTGCCGCCGATGGTAATAGTCGTCCCGTACATACTGTCTTTACTGATAGATACATGCGCGCCGTTATGCCAGAAATCCTTGTGCACCGGGTTCCCGGGCGTGGGCTCATCCATCTGCCGCAGCACAATGCCGATGGAATCTGTCGGACCCTCATACTCTCCCGACGCCATAAACTCATCCGCTCTCTTTAACTTGGAGGCAAAGCTGCCATCATTGGGATCCCCTTCCAGCCCCATCTTCTCCCGGCGCGCTACGGTGCGCGCATATTCGGAAAGCTGCTTTGCCGTGTGGTTTGTCGTGTCGATGCTTCCATATCCTCCATAGGGATTCCCCAAAATCATATGTCTACACTCCTTCCTTCATCGTCTCCAGCGCGAACTGTTCTATCCTGTGCTCCGTCTGCTCCGGCACTTTCGCCATCTCCACCTGATAGGCTTCCACTCTGCCATCCTCGTACTTTGCTTCCACATAGACCCGGGCATCCGCCCCCTCCTCGCGCTTTCCTTTCAGCGTATACCCCTCCATCACTGCAATTCTCACATGATCGCTGTCCTCATAACTCATATGTCTCACCTCCACAGCCTGTAGGGCTTCCTGTGTCGCGGCGGCGTTCACGCGAATGTCCGGCGCGGCACCGATCCTTCCCATGCCCACTTTATCCGCCTTCGCTTTCGCACTGATCTGCGTACCGATAACAGTCTGTTTCGCCTCCGTCTCCGCAGCTGTGTTGGACTGCTTTTCCTGATCCCGGTTTTTCAGGTTCTGTAAGAGACTCTCCTGAAAGCCCTCCGCACGACCGGCCTTTTTCTTTTTCTGATAAGCCGGCGTCCCGTTCTGGCTCTGTACCTCCTGTATTCCCATGTTCTACGGCCTCCCTTCCGTCAGAATTTTCTTTACTTCTTCCCTGCCCCTGCGCAGCCTTGTCTTGATCGTCCCCTCCTTTTCATTGAGAATCCCCGCAACCTCATGGATCGAGTAATCCTCATAGTAGAAAAGGTAGATCGGATTCCTGTAATGTACAGGCAGCTGCAGCACCGCCTCAAGCGTTTCGTCATCCCTGACCTGATAAGGCAGATAAATATTTTTTGCCGCATTCTCAAAGGACTCGTTCCAGGGAACTGTCCTTTGATACCAGCCGCTTTTTAAAATGTCCAGACAAATATGAATGGTGGTCCGTATCAGCCAGGCTTTCTCATGTTCCTTATTCTGAATCGGCTTTTCATCCTTCATGTAGCGCAGAAAAGCTTCCTGCACCGCATCCTCGGCGTCCGCCCGGTTCTTCATGTTAGAGAAGGCAATCCGATACAGCATGGCCCGGTACTCTTCCACCAGATAGCTCCACTCCTGCTCCATCCCCTCATGCTTCCTTTTGTCAGTCTATAGATATCTATATCTTAGCATAACCATTCTAAACTTCGATGATCATCTTTATTATACTTCCTTTTCTCCCTCCTATCTACAATACGATTGAGAGAGGTAAAAAGTTTCATCCCCATGTAAAAAATCGTCGCTCGGCAGCGACGATTCAGAGAATGCTTCGCATTCTCCTTGAATGGTTTGCATTGTCGCAATTTCCTATTATGATTAAAAAAGGAACCCTTCTCAGGGTTCCTTGCGTATTTGAATATCAGGCTGTGACACTTACAGAAGCATTATGCCCAGCATAAAGAAATAGAAAAAGATCAAAGTCAGAATGCTTGCAAGAACAGAGAGAATCAGTCCCGCAATGGCAAGCCCTTTTCCTCCGAATCCCTTGACAAGGGAAACGATACCACAGATCAGACCTGCCAGACACAATCCAATGTCCACACCCGGAAACCAGAAAAGAATCAGACCGAGAATACCACACACCAGCGCTGCCACCGATGTCCCGTGGAATTTATCCGGCACGGCATCATACACGACCGCTTTCACTGGCTGTCCATAATTCTGCTGGTTATACTGCTGCTGCGCTCCGTAAGGCACTTGATTATACTGCGGCGCCTGGCCGAATGTACCCTGCCCGTTCTGCGTGTACTGCTGTCCGTTTGCGTACGGCTGCTCATTCTGCGGTGCGCTCACGAAAGGCTGCTCATTCTGGCCGTACTGCTGTCTTGCGTCCGCCCCCTGGTTATTGTAACTTCCATCGTTATATCCAAAATTCTGATTCTCGTCCATCGCCGCTCCTCTACCCCTTTCTGTCCCTATGCTATCGCAAAGATAAACGCCGTAAGCGCCAGAAGCACTACCAGCAGTACAATCTGAATGATCATCGCCGGCGTGGTTTTCTTGCTCAAGGTCAGTTTATAAGTCAGAAGCGCCAGAAGCACCGTGATGGCAAGACCGATCATGCCGTACATGAAAGTGCCGATAACTGCATTGATACCTACCAGCACATTGAGCCACACAGGAATGTTTCTGATCGGCTCATAAGGTGTGCCGTCCTCCAGGTAAGTGCCGTTCACCGCAAGCCTGGTCTTGTTACCGATCACGACCAGATTACACTCTGCACCGGGAATGCTGATCTGATGATCCGCCATCCAGATCACCCAGTTTTTTGATTTCATCTTATATGTATCTCCGTCCACGATACACTTCGCGCCGCCGAACCCTCTCTTAAAAGTAATCTGATGGGGATTACCCATACTGTCTGTAACAGTCCAAATTCTTTCCATGATCCCTTCTCCTTCACACTTGAAAACTTTTACTCTGACGGGAAACCGTCAGCTTATATCTTCCCTATTTTACAGTATTCAACAGTGTTTTGCAAGCATATGGAGAAAAATTCCACTATTTCCCGTATTTTCCGCTATATCTGCTGCGGATTACGCGTAATCCCGGTTTTCAATCACCTTCACGCAGACTGCCGCTGCCACCGCCGTCAGAAGTAACGCCGCCAATATGGCAATCACACCCACCTGCATAAACTTTCCACTAAGCGCCTCCGGATCAATCCCCATGCCGCCGACCGTCGTACTTTGTATTTCCTCATTTTTTTCCACAAAATAGGTCATGCAGAAAAACATAGCCATACCCGGCGCAATTCGTACAATATTGCTCAACTGCTGCCAGTTTTCCTTTCCCTCTCCAAACAGATAGAAAAAAAGAAACTCTAATGCCATAATCAGAATCCCGACTGCCAGCTCACACAGGCCAATCGCCACAGTCCAGAGCGGCAGCTCATATCCCATCATCGCATACACACCCCACAGGATACCGCAGAAAACACCCAGCAAACCCACATAAGACAGCCCGTACAGGAACCGCCCTGCCACCCTCTCTTTCACCGTCGCGGGAAGCAGCAGCAGAAATCCTCTGTTCTTCCCGACACAATAGCCAAAAGGCGCCGTCGAAAATATGGAAGCCACAAAAGCTACATAGGAACATGTCACCAGCAAAGACATTGCGCCTTTGCTTACGCCCGTACCCACAACCCATGCCATAACAAGAAGCGCTGGCATAAAATACATCTGTTTCCTTGTCAACATATAATCTATTTTCATAAAGTGCAATGCTCTCATTTTACTGCTCCTCCCTGCTTTTAATGTAGTGAATGACGATCTGGTCTATCGTCGGCTTCTCGAAAAGAAACGCATTCCCCAGAAGTTCCGCCCTATCGCTTGGCAGAATCGCCTCGAATCCGTAGGTCTTCTCCTCCAACCCAATCAGCTCTTTCTTAAGGGCTGGCGGAATCTTTGCACTCTCGCCCTTAACCAGAAGGAAATTTTCAATCAGCTCATCCTTCGCGTCGTAGAGAACGGTTCTGCCGCCGTGAATAAAATAAATGTAATCCGCAATGTTCTCCAGATCGCTCAATATGTGTGTGGAAAAGATCACACTCCGCTCCCCGTCCATCACATACTCCTGCAAAAGTTTCAGGATCTCTGTCCGCATCACCGGGTCAAGCCCGTTTGTGGCTTCGT
This sequence comes from uncultured Lachnospiraceae bacterium, assembly GCA_965114645.1. Classification (GTDB taxonomy): domain Bacteria; phylum Bacillota; class Clostridia; order Lachnospirales; family Lachnospiraceae; genus UBA3282. The sequence goes on from CBCOZL010000005.1 coordinate 15,227, forward strand.
CTAACACAAGCAGTTTCGTGTCTCTGGCGAGCACCGACGCAAACATCAGCATCACCTTCATGCCTCTGGAAAAATCTTTGACCGGCTTTTTCTCCGGCAGTTTCCATTTCCGGATAAAGCCGTTGAATCGATCCGTGGAAAAGGTCGGATAAAAGTCTTTGAGCGCGGTGCGTATATGTCTGATTTTATAGTGCTCGGGAAAATAGGATTCATCCCCCACATAGCCGATCTTCTCCTTGTAGGCCCTCATGTCCTCTCCGCAGGACAAGCCGTCAATATACACCTCTCCCTCCGTACACTTTAGCATACCCGTAATCAGATTTAAGGTCGTCGTCTTCCCGGAGCCGTTCGCCCCCACATACCCCATGATATAGCCTTTCGGCAGTGCGAAGCTGATATTCTTTAAATCAAAGCTCTTGTAGTGCTTTGACAGATTTTTTACTTCCAGCAGTTCCATCTTTCCCATTCCTTTCCGAAACCTTATGTTTCCAATAAGTTATGAAAAATATCCGTCAGTTCATCTTTGGACATTCCAATTGTTTTCGCTGTCTCTATGGCCGTGGACAGCCCCTCCTCAATGCGCAGAAGATACTGCTCCCGCAGAAGGTTGTTATCTCTGGAAAGTACCACGCTTCCCTTGCCCTGCATGGTGGCGATAAAGCCTTCCGCCTCCAGCTCGCTGTACGCACGGGTGGTGGTAATCACGCTGACGCCCACCTCCTTCGCAAGCTGTCTGATGGAGGGAAGTGTCTCTCCCTCCGGGATCTGTCCGTTTAAGATCTGTTCCTTGAGCTGCTCCCTGATCTGTGCGTAGATCGGCAGCTCGGATTGATTCGATATGATAATTTTCAATGCATGCATGCCTCCCTCATCCTTTTCGCGCTCCCTGTCGTCACAGTTTGCGCCAGCAGTATATACTGTATATATATTATTATATACAGTATGAACAGTTTGTCAACACCTGTTCCTTAAAAAAGGGCAAAAAAAAGAGCAGGATGATCATTCCCGCTCTAACCGTTTCCTTTTTAATCCATTATGAATCCCTACAAATAACAGAATGATAACGCTGATCCACTGTGACGTCGACAGCGCTCCCAAATGTCCTCTGACCAGATCGCCTCTGAGAAATTCCAGCAGAAATCTGGCACAGGCATACATCATCAGATACTTTTCAAAAATCCCGGCCCGTTCATAATCGTCCGTCCTCTTCAGAAGAACAGATACAAGCACTCCGAAAATCACCAGATCAGCAATCGCCTCCATCGCCTGAACCGGGAACAGGCGGACGCCGTTCGGCGCGTACATGGAATCCGCGTAGCTTATCCCTATACACAGCCCGGTTTCCCTCCCGTAACAGCAGCCGACGAGCGCGCATCCCACTCTCCCAAGCGCATGCGCCAGCGGCATGGCCGGCGTCATCAAGGACAACGTTTTGACATAATCAAGTGAAAAGTACCGGGATGCCGTTTTTACGGCAAACACTGCGCCGAGCAGTCCGCCGTAAAAGACAAATCCGCCGCTTACCATGCTTCCGAGATACGGCCACAGATCCGCTTCCCCGCTTCCAACAGTCCGCGCGATATTCGGAATCTCGAGCAGAATGTAGAGAACCTTTGCTCCTATAATTGCTCCCAGCGCTGCCCAGACATAGATGTAGACGAAATCATCAAAATCTCTGGATTTCACTCTTGTAATAAAGAACAGATATCCGATTCCCAGCAGAAAACCTGCCGCTCCGCACAGACCGTAGGCGCTTATAGCGTTTAATCCGATAAGTATTTCTTTCAACTCAGGCGACCTTTGTCAACACAGGCTTAGCTTATCGCAGCCGCAGTTCCTAAAATACCCACGCAGGCCACACACGCCACGAAAACAAGCGCGCTGCCAATCACACCGATCAGAGAGCACACAAAGCCTGCTGTCCGCATTCCGCCCTCAAAACCTGCCTTTTTCGCGTTAGATGCGCAGATCAGACCGATCACGCCGGTGATAAGACCAATCAAAGCGCCCATTCCAAAGAACCATGTAACGATAGACACAATACCCAGCACCAGACCTGCAATCGCAGCGCCTTTGCCAGGCTCATCTCCATTTACAGAACCATTGCTTACATAATTGTTATCAGCCATTTTTCTCTCCCTCACACTTTTATCTTTCTGTTTGCAACAACACGTCTATTATACTTGATTTGCTATAGAAACTCAAGTGCTGCCAGGCAGATTTATCATGGGGAAAAGCAAAAGGCGGTAATCCAGACTTCTTTTGAACGGGGACAGCTAAACCATATGTTAACAGCGCAGCAAGTGGCAAATTATCACATCTTACGCAATTCCAATTTGTTTTCCCCGGTTTTAGAATACATATATGAGAGTGAATCTGGAATCGATGTTGCGCTTACCAGGCGATATGATGTGCTGACTAAGATGCTTGATACGGTAAAGGGTTACCAGAAATACGAGCAGTCAGTTCTCTCAGAATTGATAAAACTTAGAAGCGAACTCAAATCAATGAAACTTTGATAAGGGAATGTCGGATTCTTCCAAAATATAACAAGATACAAGGCTCTGATTACACATTAGGAAACTACAGGGGCAGGCGATTCGCGTACTGTGATCTGCTTCTGGAATGGGAAACTGAGAATGTGGCATTCAACAATCAGTTTGAGATAAAGGTTTCCGGGAGGAACTGGAAATTATGCTTGGAGTTTTTGACGAAATGCTTACCAAGAAAAATTTGTTTTAAGTGATAATGAAGAGCCAGCTGCCTGCCATTCTTATCCTTATATGAAAAAAGTTTTTGAAAACTCTCAATGACATTGAGAGTTTTCATCCTCATCTACCATTCCTGTTAATTCCTCAAGCTTCTTTTGCAGGATTTCCTTGCTGATTAGTTTTGTTCGGTATTCGGAAATCATGGTTGGACTCATATTCCGGCTCAAGGCATATTCAACAACATCCTCGTCTTTACTCTTGCAAAGAATAATGCCAACACTGGGATTTTCATGCGGTTTCTTTACATCCCTGTCCAACGCTTCAAGATAAAACTGCATTTTTCCAAGATACTCTGGTTTGAAATCATCTATTTTCAACTCAATCGCAACAAGACATTGCAGTTCCCTATGAAAAAAGATTAGGTCGGTATAATAATCACTCTTCCCTACTTGTAGATGGTATTCTTCCCCCATAAAAATAAAATCTCTGCCAAATTCCAGTAAGAATTTTTTCATATTCTTCAAAATAGCATTTTTTAAATCATATTCCCTATAAGGCTCTGGCAGGTCTAAAAACTCCAGCATATACATGTCCCTAATGATATTCGTGGAAGCAGCTTTGGATATGGCGGAAGGAGCCTTGCCGTCCGACAGCATCAAACGTTCATAATATCCGCTGTCAATCTGCCGTTCCAGTTCCTTTGCCTTATACTTTTCCTGGGAAGCCAGCTTCAAATAGAATAACCGCTCTGCATCTGATTTTGTCTTTGACATGATATGCAGATTATTTGACCATGTATTCTTCCTTAACAGAGTTCCTAACTCCGGTTTGTCACTATAAGTTTCAAAAAACTGCTTCATACGCCAGATATTCTGTGGAGAATAGCCTCTGATTCCCGGCTCCTGCAACAAAATGTATTCGGAAAGCGCCTTTACAGTAGAACGTCCCCAACCATCTTGTATAGCCTTACGGGAGACAAATTCTCCAATCCCCCAATAAAGGTCAATCATTGTGGCATTCACCTGATAGGAAGCTTTCTGGCGGGCATCTGCTATCATTTTCAGAACGGTATTAAAATCACTTTGATAGTTTAATGTTAAATCGTCCATACATTTTCCTCACGTCGATAGTCTGTCTTGACAATTATATCATGGAATTTGTCCAGTTTTGTTAATGATTCGGATATATAGGTGTCATATAATTTATGAACTTCGAGGCAATTTGGCTCGAAGCCAGAATATGTTAATCATCACATTTCGGAAAATGAAAAGAAAAAGCGGAAATACCCATTCACAAGCATTTCCGCCTCTCAAAAAAACAACGTGCGCTAGAGGATTCGAACCCCCGACCTTTTGGTCCGTAGCCAAACGCTCTATCCAGCTGAGCTAAGCGCACCTGCCCGCCTCTGCACTATGCCATGAAACACATTGCATCGGCAACATATGAAATTATATATAGTTTTTGGATAAATGTCAATAGGCTTGCGCAATTTTTCCCGATTTCCGCTGACAGACACCGTCCGGCAGGCTGTCACCGCGTCCGTCTCTAGTCCTCCCTGCCGCCAAGCAGCGCAAGCGGCTCCTTCCGCAGGCTCCTGCCTGTCATAGCGGCTGCAATCCCCACCGCCGCTGCCAGTACCGCCGCCCCCGACACCGCGCTCACCCGCCAGTCTCCTTCCAGGATATAGCTGATCTCCTCCCCGGTTCCATACATCATGCCGGAGCTGTAGTTTCTGTCAAAACGTTCCACCTGGGTGATACTTCCCGCCGTCCTCACTGCGCCCACATATCCTCCTGCACTTCCGAGCATACAGCCGCACAGCACAATCAGCAGAATCCCCGACATGAGGGCCCATGTGCACTGCCCTTTACTCATCCCCAGAGAACGCTCGATGGCTGTCCTTCTGCTCTGTTTCGTGATAAACATGTGGCAGAAGAACAGCAGGACGCAGAGCGTGCTGACCGCTCCCGCCACAAGCAGAATGAACGCCATCTTTCTCATCCGTCTGATCCCGTCTTCCAGTATGGTATACCCCTTGTCATAGAAGGTGATTTCCAGCCCGTCAATCCCCTGCTTCTCCCACAGCTCCTTCCAGTGCCCGATACTCCCGTTTGGAATCTCAAAGGAGGTATTCCACCCCTCCATGTAGCCCCATGCAGCAATATGGTCCTCATCGCTGTTCTTTATGGAAGATTTCGGTATGATAATTTCATTCTGATCCATCTGATAGTCTTTGCTCTTTAAGGATGCGCCGGGCAGCATGTCGTAAATGCCGCAGATCTCCCAGTCACCCTCCTCAAACACAGAAAATGGCTCTCCCTCCGCTGTCAGGGAACAGTTCCAGGATGCCCGCTCGCTGGGTGCGTTGTAGTTGGCATACCGAAGGGGCAGATGCAGGGAATCCCCCACCTTAAGCTCGTTTCTTCTGGCAAACTTTCGATTCACCAGACAGACTCTCCGCCCCTCACTGTAGTCCTCCGGCGTAAACTCCCTGCCCTGCTCTATATAGACGCTTCCGTCATAGAAAGCTGGAATCAGATCTGTATTTTCTGTGGCAGTGACAGGCGCGGACTTCCAGATGCCCATTTCCAATTCCCGGATCAGCCCCTGCCAGTGCTGCCCCTCCTCCGTCTCATAGAAGCCGGGCGTCACCTCCGCAATCTGATTGCCGGAGAGATGGTTTGGAAGAAGAACTCCTTCCGGCGCGGCCTGTGTGCTTGTAATCGGATAGTCCGCCGGAATATACTCACGGGGCCCCTCCGCGTCCGGGTAACCGTGGGGAATATAGTCAGATACACACATGATATATGTCCGATCAGCGTACAGCTTCTCCGGCGACGGATTGTTATGATCGCAAAAATAGAACTTGGGCGAATTATAGGGGTAGTAGGTGTACAGAAAATTTTTAATCTCCATCTCGACCGGCCCCGCCGGCACGGCATCCTCCGTGGGGGACGCCTCCACCACCATCACATGGGTAACGCCGGTGCCCGTGTCCATCATCTCGTAATCCGGCAGATAAGCGGCATACCACGCTCTCTTCTCCGGCCCTTTCAGATATTCTGCCCCCTCGAAATCGAGGACGGAAGGGGCAATGATCTCTCCGTACTCCGCTTTGCTGCGGACTTTATAGTCCTCCAGATCCGCGTACCATATCTCACTCCTGACGTACCGTTCCGGCTTCTGCTCCACCGTGCCGATGGTCTGAAAAAGACTCTCAAAGCGGAGCATATTTGTCCGGCACATCTGCCACAGTCCGCCGCCGGCGGCAAGAAGCGCCGTGGCAAAGGCTGCCAGCAGAAAAAACAGGATCGTCCTCACAGGTGTCCTGCGCAGTCTGAGCAGGCTTGTCTTTATGATTCGCATTTCCTCTCCTTTCCCGGCTTTCAACTCTTCTGCCGTTCTCAATCGCCGCCTGCTAACACTTCCATCACGCTCAGGCTGTGGAACGACCACAGCGCTGCCGCACTCCCCACAAGAAACGACAGAAAAAATACGGCATCTGAAAACAGAAGGGCTTTGGCGCTCATCATTCCCGCCGGAAGAACCGGCAGGCTGACCACAGCGCAGGCCGCTGCGGAAGTCATCACATTCTCAAAAAGCAGGACCAGGAAGCAATGTCCCCATCCCATGCCCACAGACCGCATCGTGGCGTACTCCGCCCTTCTGCCCTGGATGAGCAGATAGCTGCACAGATATCCCACAAACAGGATAATAACAATCACAAAAGGCAGCATTCCCGTCAGAAATGCCAGTGTCTCCCGCAGGTTTTCCGCCGCATTGATAAAATTTTCATCCGTTATGGTGAGCGCATTTCCTGCATAACTGAAATCCGCATCCCTGGCTACCGGCAGGAAACCGATCTCATGCATCTGCCTCTTGCACTCGTTCAGCCGGAAGGGATCCTTCACCCGGAAGGATGCCGAGTCGGCCGTAAAATCAACCCCCTCCGTATGAAATATTCCGCGTATATTTTCAAAGGGAAAGAGCATATCCGGCGGCACAATATTGCCACTGTACTCCCTCATATCCATGACTCCCGCAATCCTGTACCTCTTCCCTTCAATTAAGGGCGTGACCTTGCCGATTCCCGAGCCCCCCTGCCCGTACTGATAGTAGTAGATGGTAATTGGCACTTCATCTCCAAGCTCTAATCCTTTCTTCTCCATCACCCACTCATTCAGAATACAGACAGACTCCTCCCCGGCAAAAAGGCTTTCGTCCCACTGCTTTGCATAGCGGATTTCCCCGCTCTGCAAACCGGGCACGCCCGCGATATCATTGATTCCCGCCCCAAAGTAGTGCAGATTTTCCTTCCATTCTTCCAGCGTAAATTCCCCGAAACCCGCCATCAGCTGCACGGTGAACACCTGATCCTCCACCTCCGGGCAGGCGGCAATTCCCTCTACCCGCTCCTCTGAAATGGACAGCGAAAAATCCTGGGAGCCGTTCAGGTTGCTCACCGCTCCTCTGATCTCCATTGCATTCGGAAGCGCAGTGAGCTGTCTTCTCGTGCTGTCAATATTTCCCGCGTAAATCACAAGCAGAAGCACCGTCAGGATACCGATGGCAGCTGTCAAGATACTCTTCCTGTAATGTCTGGTCAGATTGCGAAATGCCAGCCTCATGGAAGTCCTCCTCCTTTGTCCTTTTACAGATAATACACACGCCGCTACCGGATTGTGACATGAGATTCAAAAATATACGCAGACTGTCTCTGCCGTTTTCTGACTCTGCTTATGCACACAAAAAAAAGAGCCGCTGTACCGAAGTACAATGGCTCTCTTCTCTATTGTGTACAGACCCATCTCTGGTCTGTCCATTTCTTAATACTTGTCGTCGTAATCTCCGTCGAGGGAAATCGTCGGCTCATTGCTGTATACAGGCGTATTGTCTACAAAACCGCCGCCGCCCATCCTGTCGGATGCCAGCTGGTATCTCGCCATAAGATTCTTGAGGGTAACTGCCTGGTTGGACAGCTCCTCGCTGGCTGCCGCACACTCCTGGCTGGTAGCCGCATTGGTCTGTACCACGGTAGATACCTGGGAGATCGCCTGGTCGATCTGGGAGATCGCCGTAGCCTGGTCGTTGGAAGAAGCTGTGATATTTCCGATCAGTCCCACAATCTCGTCGATGGAACCCACAATCTCATCGAGAGACTTCGCTGTATCCTGCGCGATCTTCGAACCGTTGCCTACTTTATGGATCGTATCATCGATCATCTCTGCGGTCTCGCTTGCCGCAGCCGCACTCTTAGCCGCCAGATTTCTCACTTCCTCAGCCACCACAGCAAAGCCCTTGCCGTGTACGCCTGCTCTCGCCGCCTCAACTGCCGCATTCAACGCCAGAATATTGGTCTGGAATGCAATGTCATCAATGGTCTTGATGATCTTGGAGATCGTCTCGGAGGATGCGTTGATGTCATCCATAGCCTGGATCATGGACTTCATCTGGTCATTGCCGGATGTCGCCATATCCTTGATGTTATGTACCAGAACATTCGCCTCGCCAGCCTGCGTTGCATTCGCCTTGGTACGCTGTGTTACCTCATCCATAGAAGCGGTTACCTGCTCAATAGCGCTCGCCTGCTCGGTAGATCCCTGTGCAAGAGCCTGGCTGGCATTCGCCACCTGCTCGGAGCCTACGGTAATCTGTGCACTTGCCTCTTTCACGTTGCTCAGTGTCATATTGTTCTCGGAAAGCAGTCTGACAATCGCCTTGCCCAGCACGTCCCTGTCACTGCGGGGATTTGCTTCCATCGTCAGATCACCCTTGGAAATAGCCTCGGTAATATCGGTCTGCACTCTGATCGCCTCAGACATCTGCGCGAACTCGTCAAGCAGCTCACCCAGATCGTCATTGTATACCTTCTCGCAGTCCACATCAATATCACCCATAGTCATCTTCTTAGCCGCCTCGGACAGCTTCGCCATAGGCACTGTGATCGCCTTGATCAGAAGTGCACAGTACATGATGGTAATAAGAATAGCAACCACCATTACGATCACCTGCAGAATGGTCAGCGCCATCAGCTGCGTATTCAGCTCTAAGTCTTTCGCGTCAGATGTGGTCTCCATCATCTCAATCAGAATGCGCAGATTGTCTTCCACTTCGTCAGCGACAAACTTGCTGTTCGTTACAAGCTCATTGACCGCTTCCTCTGTCTTGCCTTCCTTAACAAGATTGATATCCTCCTCTGAGGACGCATACCAGCTGTCAATCTTATCCCGCACCAGATGATACTGATCCTGGATCTCCGGGGTCAGATTATCCATTGTTTCCTCAAAGAGAGCAAAATAGCTGGCAGCATCCGCCTTATAGCTCTCTATCATCTCTTCCTGCTTCGCTATCGTGTCCATATCATCATGATAGTAAAACAGAATATTACGGATGCGCACCTTGATGTTACAGAAATTAGCAAAGCCCTGCGTCACATAATACTGGGGCATCGCATAATTGTCATACTGGCTCTTGCGCGCCGTGTTTACCATATTAGAGGACCATAATCCCACAGCCGAAACGAGGATCAGCATAATCAGCATCAGGGCGCTGAATAAAGTAATCTTTTTCTTGACTGTCATGTCAACAATTGAAAATCTTTTCTTCATGGTAGTTTCTCCTTTTTATGATTGTTCTTCCTTACGAACCTCTTCCATAGCCGCCACTATGTCGTCCTGCCTGATCAGTTTCTCGGGATCAAGAAGAAGCGTAACCGTATCTCCCGTTCTGGCCAGCCCATAAACATACTTGTTATGCTCATGTTCCTTTCTTCCAAGGGACGGCGGCGGCGCGATATTGTCCTCCGCAATGGTATCTACATCCGCCAGTCTCTCCACAATCAGACCGATCATAGTCGATTTCACGTCAATGACGATAATACACGTCCTGTCCGTATACTCACACGGTTCCATTTTAAATCTGACACGAACGTCAATCACAGGAATAATCTTACCGCGAAGATTGATCAGTCCCTTCACATAATCTTCCACTTCCGGGATTGCTGCAATCGGCTGCATCGCAATGATCTCATTCACATAGCTGATACTTATGCCAAAAAGCTCCTTTCCCGTCTGGAATGTCATAAACATTCCTTTCTGGGAATCATCTTCCAACAACTCTTCCATATCGTCCGTTTCTTTTTTTAATAAATCTTCCGCCATGTACTATCTCCTTTCTCCGTCATGCATGAGCAATCCGGCGATATCCAGGATCAGTGCAATGCTTCCGTCGCCAAGCTGCGTACAGCCCGAAAGACCCTTGACTTTCCTGACATAGGAAGGAATTGGCTTAACCACAATTTCCTGTTCCTGAAGCAATTTGTCAATCAGGACGCATACCTGACTGCCTTCATGCTCTAATACAACAATGATTCCCTCTTCAATCTTGTCTATGGAATCAGGCAGATCATACCTTTCATTCAGGCGGATAAAGGGATAACACTCCCCTCTCAGCACAATATATTCCTCGCCGCTCGGCTCGTGAATAAGAGAATCCTCTCCCACTCTCACGAACTCCTTGATCGACGCTGTTTCAATCACAAACGGAGAATTACCTACCTGTACCACAATACCATTGATAATAGCGAGCGTGAGCGGTATGACAAGCGTCATCTCCGACCCTTCAAACTCCACGCTCGAGATATCAAGCCTTCCGCTGATGGACTGGATATTCTTTACCACCACGTCCATACCCACGCCTCTGCCGGAATACTCGGTTACCTCCTCCTTGGTGGAGAAGCCCGGCAGCGTGATAAACCGGAAGATTTCCTTATCCGTAAACTCGCTCATCGGCTTGTTCTCAATCACGCCCTTATCCAGCGCTTTCTGGTACAGCTTCTCTTTATTCAGACCTTTTCCGTCGTCCTTAACACTGATATAAACCTTGCCGCCCTCGTTCTTTGCCTCCAGCGTAATTTTTCCTTTCGCCGGTTTGCCGACCGAAGTGCGATCCTCAGGATTTTCCTCGATTCCGTGATCCACCGAATTTCTCACAAGGTGCATCAGCGGGTCTGTAATGTGCTCGATGATGTTCTTATCCACTTCTGTGTTCTCACCGATCACTTCCAGTTCGATATCCTTGCCAAGCTTTCTGGAAACGTCGAAGACGATTCTCTTCATCTTCTGGAAGACGTTCGTCAGCGGCATCATACGCATGGACATGATCACTTCCTGCAGCTCCGTCGTAATCTTGGAAAGCTGCCCGGACGCCTTCTGGAAGTTGGAGAGCTCCAGCCCCGGCACTTTGAGGTCGGGGTTCTGCAGTACCACTGCTTCCGCGATAACCAGCTCACCGATCAGATCCATCAGCGCGTCCATCTTCTCCACGTTCACGCTGATAATGCTCTGCTGCTTAGGCTGGTTCTTTGCCAGTGTCTTGCCTTTTCCGGCTTCCTTGGTCTTAACCACATAGTCGCCCGGTTTCGGTCCTTCCTTCTTCGCCTCTTTATTGCCATCGTCTTTCGCAGCCGCAGGTTCTGGAGCGGGCGGCTCAACTTCCTCTCTGCCGAACTCACCGAGCGCCCTGCCATACTCCTCCTTCGAAAGCTCATCGAAATTGATCTCTTCCGCCTCGGAGCTGTCAATCAGCGCAATGACTTCCTCCTTGGAACTCTTCGTCTGCAAAAGCATATGAAATCCTTCTGCCACAATCACATCGGAGCTCGCCTCGTTGGAGAGGATGTCATCCGGTGTGTAGAGCAGATCCTCAGCAACCTCTTTCAAGGCATAGGTCGCCGAATACGCCCTCAGATTACTCATCTGCGTATCGCTTCTATAATGAATCGAAATCCGATAAAAATGACTGTCTTCGCCTGCCACCGGCGTGATGTAGAACTGTGTCGGCTCCACATGCTTATTCGCCTGCGGCATCTGGATGCCCTGCTTGGTAATCTCGCCTTTAAGGCGGCCCAGAAACTCATCCAGATCCTCCACCAGCGATTTCTCATCCCCGTCCGGCGTATCGCCGTTTCTCAATTTATCAAGCTCCGCCGTCACGAAATCCGACACCGCAAGTACCTTCTCCACAAGTTCCATGTGGGGTACGTCATCCGGGTGGGATTCTCTCAGGTAATAAAACACATCTTCCAGCTTATGGGTTGCTTTTGTGATGTTGTCATACATCAAAACACCCGAGGAACCTTTGATGGTGTGCATGACGCGGAAAATATCATTGATATCGGCATCATCGAAGCAATCAGCATCCTGTTTTTCTAATATTATGCCTTCCAGTTTTTCCAAAAGCTGTCCGCTCTCATACAAAAACATGTCAAGCATACTTTCTGTGTTGAATTCTTCTGCCATATTTCCTCCTCATCTTAAGGATTTCGTAACTGTTCTGTCTCCTCACAGTTACATCATTTCTTAAATCAGCCCAAGCTTTGTTAACACCTTTTCAAACTTTTCCACATCTATCGGTTTCCCGGCATAGGCTTCGCATCCAAGCTCGAACGCCATCTTAACGTTACGTTCGTCATTCAGCGCCGTTGTCATTATGACTTTTACACGCTTACTCTTGGGGATACCCTTCTGCGCCTCGATATCACGGATCGCCTTCAATACCTGATAGCCGTCCATAACCGGCATCATTACATCCAGACAAGCCAGATCATAAGGTTCTCCATCTTCAAGCGCCATCATAAATGCATCCACAGCCTCTTCGCCATCCACCATCACGTCGCATTCTCCATAACGTGAGAGCTGCTTATCCATAAACTTACGGCTGGCGAAGTCGTCCTCAGCCAACAAAATCTTCATATGCGCTCAGCTCCTTTCTTCAAAGTAGTATCTATTTGCTCAACAGGCTGTAAACCTTTCCTGCGATTGCCGTAATCGGCGCCTGCTGCTGCACCGCGCCTATATCAAAAGCCACCTTTGGCATTCCATAGACGACACAGGTCGCCTCATCCTGCCCGACAGTCAGCGCACCGGCGTTGCGCATCTCCAGAAGACCTTTCGCGCCGTCGGCTCCCATACCTGTCAGAATCACGCCTACCGCCTTATTTCCCGCCGCCTTCGCCACAGAGCTGAACAGAACGTCCACGGAAGGACAGTGTCCGCTCACCTTCTCCGTACCCCGGCATTCTACCTGGTAGCCGTCGCCCACCTTGACTAACCGCATCTGCCTGTCACCCGGTGCAATCAGCACCTGTCCCTGCATCACGCGGTCCCCTGTCTGGGCCTCCTTGACCGCAACCTCACACTGGTTGTTCAGGCGGTCCGAATACATCTGCGTAAATCCGGGCGGCATATGCTGTACAATGACAACGCCCGGAATATCCCTCTTAAATCTCTTCACCACCTCAAAGATGGCTTCCGTTCCTCCCGTGGAGGCGCCGATCGCAACGATGCGGTCTCTGCCTCCCGCAACAGTAATGTGACTCGAAATCGCTGTACTGTCTACCCGCTTCAGCTTGCCAACCTTTGCTGTGGAGGCAATTTTTACCTTTGCCGCCAGCTCCTGTGTCAGGAAATTGTTCAGCTGCTCCCTTGTCAGATTGGCCGGCTTATTGACAAAATCCACAGCGCCTGCTTCAAGCGCGTCAAACACTTTGTTGTTCAGTGCACTGATCATAACGACAGGAAGCGGATACTGTGGCATCAGCCTCTTTAAAAAGTCTATGCCGTTCATCCGCGGCAGTTCCACATCCAAAGTCATAACATCCGGCTTAAACTTGAGGATCGCATCCCTTGCGGCATAAGCGTCTTCAACATCCGCCACCACCTCAATGTTAGGATCTGAATTCAATCCCTGCACAAGCAGCTTGCGGAACATCAGCGAATCGTCCACAACCAACACCCTTATCGGTCTCATGTCCTGCTCTCCTATTTTCTGTAAATTGATGGTTGAACATAGTTGAATTTTACCATTTGACGATCCAGTCTCTCCGTCAAGCCGATAAAGAGATAACCGCCTGGCTCCATGTGATCATATATTCTCTGGATCAAGCTGTACTTCGTGTCATCCTGAAAATAGATCATCACATTGCGCAAAAATACAATATGGAATCGCTTCTTAAACTGAATGGGATCCATCAGATTAAACTGCCTAAAGATCACCTCTTTCTTAAGCTCCTCCTTAACCATAAATTCATCCTGGCTGGTCTGCTTAAAGTAATGCTTTTTCCAGTTCGCCGGCAGCGGCTCTATATCCTCCTTCAGGTATACGCCCTTTGAGGCATGCTGCAATACCTTCATGGAAATATCCGTCGCAAGAAGTCTGGTGTCCCAGCCAGAGTGGTTAACGCCAAAGTAATCGTTGATAATCATGGCCAGCGTATACGGCTCCTCCCCTGTGGAGGATGCGCCGCACCAGACCCGCAGATCCTTCGTTCCCATCGTCTTGCTCTTCGCCCAGGGAAGCGCCACATTTTTCATAAACTCAAAATGCTCGCTCTCGCGCATAAAATATGTATGGTTTGTGGTGAGGATGTTGACCAGATCGGTAGCCTCGCTGCCTTTCGGATTCTTCTCCACCTTCGCCATATATTCGTTATAATTCGCGTAGCCGTTGCGGACAAGGTAATTTTCCAGCCTTCCGCCCACCAGCACCCTTTTCTGACTCAGATCAATGCCGTAGTGCTGCTTCACATAGCTAACAATCCGTTGGAACTCGCTGTCGGTAATCATTTCTTATGCCTCCCAAAAGTACCATCTTTAATTAAAGCATACTCTTTCGTAAAAGTCAATTTGTTCTCATCCTGCTCCAGAGCTTATCAAAAACCTGGATCACATCTGGATCATAGTAAGTGCCGCTTCTCTCGCTGATCTTTCTGTGTCCTTCTTCCAGGGAACAGGCCGCCTCTCCGTACAAAGGCGCCGTCATCTCATCAAAGTCGTTGGCCACAGCCGCTATCCTCGCCTCCAGCGGAATGTCTCTGCCGGACAGCGCCGGATATCCAGAACCGTCCCAGTGTGCGTGATGGCACCGGGCAATCTGCCTTGTCATCTGCATCGCGCCGTTGCTCTCCTGATCTGCACCGAACTCTCCGATCACTTCACTGCCGCACTCCGCACACCTTTCGATATACGCCGGATTCTGTCTGTCCGGCCCACCGTTCGCCGCGATCTCCTCCCCCGTCATCAAGAATTTTCCTACATCGTGAAGTCTGGCCGCAACGCCGATGTTTTCCACAAACTCATCTGTCACCTCGTCCTCATAGGCCGGGGAAAACTGCATCCCCTGGGCGAGGATCTTACAGTTATAACCCACATGGCTCCGATGGGTTCCGCTGTCGTCGTCCATCTTTTTCATAATCCTTGAGAGTGCCCGCAGCACATTGGCATGCTCCCTCTCCATCTGGTTCTTCTGATCCTCCACAAGGCGGTGCATCATGCGGTTATAGTCCGCCATCTCCTGCTGCATGCGGTAACTGCTCAGGTGGTTGTTCACCCGCATGATAACCTCTATATTATCGAAAGGTTTCGGTATAAAATCCACGGCTCCCGCCAGAAAAGCCTCCTCCTTCTCCTTGCTGGTATTTAACACCGTAATAAAGATAAACGGAATATCCCGGGTGGCCTGATCGCTCTTCAACATCCTGCAAAACTCCAGCCCGTTTATCTCGGGCATGGACAAATCGGAAAGAATGAGATCCGGTCTGGTGTGCTTCATCAGCTCCAGCGCCTCCTGGACACTTAAAGCCGTCAATGCCTCATACCCCTCATGTGTGAGAATATTTTCCAGAATGGTCACATTCACACTGATATCATCCACAATCAGAATGGCAGGCGCGTTATTCTTAACATGTTCTGTCTCCATCGCTTTCCTCCTTTATTCTGAGTTCCACAGATCTCCGATCCGTTCTGTGATCGCATCCTTCAGTCTGCCGTACATATCCATGCTCTTGTCATAATTGGATTTTCTGATCGCCATCTCCATGCGCAGTTCCTGACGCTTCAGATCCTCATCCCCGGACGATTCGATCAGCGCCTTGAGCGTAGATGCCAGAAGCTCCGCCTTATCCCAGGCCCCCATTTCAATCGAAAGCACCAGTTTATCCATGCGCTTCTTTAACTCATCCCGGTTTTCCGCCTCCCCGAACTGCATGAGACTGTCTGTACCCTGTCCTTCCGATTCCTTCATGTACTCGGACCAGTTTACATAGACCTGGCTCTGCTTGTCGTCGAGAACCTGCTCGCTCTTGAGCTTCACAGAGAAAGAAAATGTGCTTCCCTTCCCCTTTTCACTCTCCACATGAATATCTCCGTGCATCAGCTCCACAAGCTGTTTCGTGATCGCAAGTCCCAGTCCTGTCCCGCCGAAACGTCTGGTGATGGAAGCGTCCACCTGGCTGAAACTCTGGAACAGGCGGTCCTGTTCCTTCTGGGAAATGCCGATCCCGCTGTCCCTCACCATGAAGAACAGCTCCACCTCGTCATAAACCCGTCTGGTCATTCCGACAACCACGTTGACATAGCCGACCATCGTGAACTTGATGGCGTTGGACAACAGGTTATTCAGAATCTGGGTTAGTCTCAGCTCATCACCGATCAGCCTCTGAGGGATTTTTTCGTCTATATCCACGCTCATGTGCAGCTCTTTTTTGTTAATCGCAGCGCTGTGCGTGGCAATCACCTTATCCATCATCTCCTGGAAATCAAAGGGCTTTTCGTCTATCACAAACTTGCCGGATTCCAGCTTGGCAAAGTCGAGAATATCATTGATGATTGTCAGCATATTGTCACAGCAGCTAAGGACAATGTCGAGTGTCTTTTTCTGCCCGGGGTCTGTCACCTCCTCCACAAGCTCAAGCACATGCCCTTTGATGCCGTTGACGGGGGTGCGCAGCTCATGAGTGACATTCGCCGTAAACTCATTTCGCGCCCGGTAATTCTCGCTCTCTTTCTCTTTCAGCTCGCGGATACGCATGTTCATATTTTTCTGCGCAGAAATATCCTCCGCAAGGAGGAGGTAAGCGTCCATCCCATCCTGCGGAAAAATACGGACCTCAACGGAAAAGCAGGAGTTGTTGCTCCTGTACATCGTCATCTCCTTAACGCCCTTCGTGCACTTTTTTACAAAGCTGATAAATCCATCCGGCGAATTGGGGAAATCCTGCCGGAAAATCTGGGACATGCTGCACTTTATCAGCTTCTCCCTGTCATACTCCAGCCTGGCCGCTGCCGTCTGATTGCCGTAAAGGATGCTGCCCTCCTCATTGAAGAGCAGCACAAGCTCCATCGTTTCATCCGCAATCCGGGAATTCAACCATTCAAATTCCATGCAAACCTCCTTGCGGAGAATACCACATTCTGGCATTCTCCCGCGTGAAATTTAGTGCTTCCTGGCGTTCCGTCCAATGGCGGGACGTCTTTAGAAGCACTTTTCACGCTGTTAGTTCGGAATATTTTCGTTGATAATACCAATAAACTGCTCGTATATTCTTTTGATCTCCTGCCACAGCTCGTTCGCGCGCGCTGCATCCACCTCCTCGGCGGATTTGTTTCTAAGCTCTTCTACCAGCTTGGAAACATTATCAAAAACAGGAGTCAGACCGAGATTGCCCACTACGCCCTTCAAAGCATGCGCGCACTTGTATGCCTCCTCGAATGCGCCCGCCTCCAGATTCGTTCCAAGATTCGCATAATTCGGATCGTTAGGGAATTTGCCAAGAAATTTCTGGTAAATCGCGTCGTTCCCCATAAACCGTTTCAGGGTAGTCTCCACGTCCGCCCCGCATTCCTCCAACTGTTGTCTGAATTTGTCGTCCATAGCGCCCTTTCCTTTCCGTTATCATTTTTAAGCTTAAGATAAACTTTCCGATAGAGTAAATAAGAAGACTGCAAAACATGATTATATTGTTTTACAGTCTTCGCCGCCTGATCTGTCTTACGTAGTAAAATTAAACATATTGATCACTTCAACAAGGTTGAAGAAATCTTCCTTAGCAAGCTTAAAGCACTCTATTACATCTTCCGAAAACTGTCCGCATTCTCCGTTTAAGATCATCTGATATGCCTCGTCATTGCTGTATGCACTTTTATATACTCTCTCGCTGACGAGCGCCTCATACACATCGGCGATGGATACGATCTGCGCACTGATCGGGATTTCGTCGCCCGCCAGATGATCCGGATATCCTCTGCCGTCTGCCCTCTCATGGTGATGGCGGCAGATTTCATAGCAGTACTGGTAAAACTCGTCCGGATACTGCGGTTTAAAGGAATCCAGAATCTCACAGCCGATGGTGGTGTGGGTCTTCATCACCTCAAACTCCTCCGTTGTCAGCCTGCCCGGCTTTAACAGAATGGAATCCGGTATGCCGATCTTACCTACATCATGGAGCGCAGAAGCCCTCGCAATCTGATCGATCTGCACCGGTGTAAGCCCGTATTTCGGGAAATATTTCACAAGATATTTCAAGAGGATTCTCGTCAGGTATTTAATTCTCTTGACATGATCCCCTGTCTCAATGCTTCTGAACTCGACCACGGAACCGAGAGCGTCAATCATGAACTCATTGTTTTCACGGATCGCCTTCTCCTGCTCGCGGATCGTTGCCTCCCGCTCTTTCAATTTGATTTCCAGATTTTTCTTGCTCTGGTAAAGCTCGATAATGTTATTCGCACGCCGCTTGATGATGGCTGACTCAAAGGGCTTGTGCATCACGTCCGCGATGCCGTACTCATACGCCTTCTCCTCGCTCTCCTGGGGCGTCATGCTTGTAATCAGGATGACCGGAATCTTCTCTAAAAGGGTTTTCTCCTTCATATAATCGAGCACACCGAAGCCATCCATAACCGGCATAATGACGTCGAGCAGGATCAATGCGATATCGTTGTTTTTCTCTACCGCCTCGATCGCTTCCATTCCGTTGGCAGCCTCCACAATATCATAATCGGCATCGAACATCAGACTGAGTATTGTTCTGTTTACTTCCTCGTCGTCCACGATCAGTATTTGCTCTCTGGTTGCGTTTTCGCTCATATTCTCCGATCAACCCGCCTGCTGACGGCGGATCTTCTCCCTCCTTTTTCCCTAGTTTTCTATGTAATATGTAACATCAACGTAACAATACACAAATTATACATATTTTTGCGCGGAATGTCAACGGGAGTTTCGCTTCGCACAGCCAAACTCCCGTTTAAAAAATATGGTAAATTTTTATGGGCAGATTCACCCTTTGATGCCCGTTGACGCAATTCCTTCCACATAATATTTCTGCAGGAACACAAACATGAGAAGCATCGGAATGGCCGAGATGGTCAGGGAAGCCATGATCGGACCGTAGTTGATCGGTTTTGATCCGAAAAAGGTCTGGATCGCAAGCTGTACCGTTCTCTTCTCCTCCCCCGTCACCACAAGCAGCGGCCACATGAAATCATTCCAGTGCGCTACAAAATCCAGAATCAGGATGGTTGCATATACGGTTCCCGAAATCGGCGCCACAACCCGGAAAAATGTTTTGACCGGCCCGCACCCGTCTATCTTGGCAGCCTCCAGCAGATCATTGGGTATATCCAGAAAGAACTGTCTGAACATGTAGATGCTGAAGCACTTTGCGATGAAGGGAACGATCAGGGACGCCCAGGTGTTGATCCACCCCAGATCCGCCATCTCCCGGTACATGGGCAGCATAATCGCTTCCGTCGGAAATACCATCAGGCTGATCACCAGGGTCAGAAGGGCATTTTTACCCTTAAACTCAAACTTTGCCAGCGCGTAGCCGCACAAGGAGTTGACGAACAAGTCTGACACAATGATAACCATCACATAGAACAGGCTGTTAAAAATGAACTTCCACATGTTGATCCGGCTGAACACTTCCTGGTAATTGGCCAGGGAAGCGGCCTTCGGAACAAAGGTTGAGATCGAATTGAGGCCCTTAAAAATTTCCGCCTCCGGCTTCAGGGAGGCCGCGATCATCCATATCAAAGGCGATACAAATATCAGCGCGATAACGGTGTTTCCGATGTAAAAGGCAAGACTGCCTATCTGCTTTCTCTGTTTCTGTGTCATAATGACGCTCCTTTCCTTCCTCTCCCAGGGCTGTGTGCCCAAATCCACGGACGAACAAGTTCGTCCTGGAGAATGCCGCTTTTGGGGCATTCTCCTATGTGAGACTTAGTACTTCTTCGCGAAGCAGCCTTTGCTGCGAGTGAATAGAAGTACTTCTCACATTACGCCTTGATAATCTTTTTCATTCCCACTGACAGGGAAATCACTATGACGAAGAACACCGCCGCCACCGCGCAGGCATAGCCAAAATTCCTCTTCTGGAAGCCCTGCTCATACACATAATACACGAGGGTTCTGGTGGCATTCTGGGGGCCGCCCTTGGTCATCACATAGGGCTGTGTAAAAAGCTTCATCGCCTGGATCACCGTTATCATAATGACATAGGAGATCACGTTTTTCAGGCCCGGCAGCGTCACATAGAAAAAGCTCTTGATCTTTCCTGCGCCGTCGATGGAGGCCGCCTCATACTGATCCTTCGGGATGCCCTGCAGGCCCGCGAGGAAAATCATCATCTGGTAACCCGCTCCCTGCCATGCCGACATGAAGACAATGGAATTCATGGCGCTTTTGGGATCATTCAGGAAACCGCACGGCTCCATTCCGAGATTCACCAGAAGGGCGTTCAACAGGCCGCTGTTTGGATTGGAGTTGTACAAAACCGTCCAGAGGATCGCCACAACAACCATCGACGTCACCTGCGGGCTGAAGTAGGCCGCGCGGAAGATGGAGACGCCTTTCCTCCGGGAGGAAATCAGAAGCGCCAGCGCCAGTGCCAGCACCGTCTGAAAAGGCACAACCAAAATGGTGAAATGCAGGGTATTCTTCACTGCAATCCAGAAGTCTTTGTCCTGAAACAGTTCGATGAAGTTATTGAATCCGCAGAATTTGATCCTGTCGGGACGCATAATGTTATAGTCCGTAAAAGCATACCTGACAGTCTGCAGCGCCGGGTAGAGCAGAAACGCCGCCAGCAGGACGACCGCAGGAATGATAAAGAGATATGCCGCTTTTCTCTCACTTTTTTTATCAACCGATACTTGCATAATAGCCCCTCCTTGTTTTCCTTCCGCGCCCTTACTCCTGCGCATAATATTTGTTGTAATCCTTATCCGTGGCTGCCGCCGCCGCATCCAGCGCTTCCTTCGCGTCCACGCCCGTAAAGATATTTAGCATTGCCTCCGAAAATTCCGCCGACAGCACGCTGTAGGAGGGTGTTCTCGGTCTCGGGTGCCCGGTCTCCATAAGCTGTTCCTTAATCATGGAGCGCGGATACTCATTGTACTCCGTCAGCACGTCATAACTGGATTTGCGCGTGGGCGGTTTCGATATTGCCTTCGCGTAAGTGGTGACATTCTCCTCGGAAAACAGAAACCGCAGCGCCTCTTTGGCCGCCTCCATATCCTGGGTGTTTTTTGTCACGGAAGCCGCCCAGTCCCCGGTGGGGGAGGAGAGGATTCCGTTTTCAGCCACAGGGAAATAAGTGATGCCCCAATTCAAATCGGGATAATCGTTCTCAAGGGTCGCCACCTCCCAGGAACCGCCAAGCATTGTGGCCGCCCGCTCGTTGTGAAACTCCTTCTGGATCGGGTCGATGTTGGCATAGCCGCCCTGAATCAGACTGTTCAAAAATTCCGCCGCCTCTACTCCCTCCGGGCTGTTGATATAGCCGTCGGCCTGACTGCCGTCCGCGCTCACCAGATCCGTACCGTTGGATATCCAGAACTGCTCCAGAACATAGGGAAGTCCTTCTCCCTTGTCCATGATAATGTTCGTGCCGACCACACCGTCCTTCGTCAGCTTTTTCGCCGCCTCATAGAACTCTGTCCACGTCCACGCTTCCTCTTTCGACTGCGGTATGCGTATGCCGGCTTCCTCCAGCATATCCGCATTGTAGAACAAAGCTACCGAACTTTCCGTCGCTCCCACCGCATAAATTTTCCCGTCATATGTATTCTGCTGTTTGGAGGAATCCAGAAAATCATCCCATTCCGCCTCCGTAAAAAGATCGTCCAGCGGAAGGGTAATTTCATTCGCCGCATAGACAGATACCGTGGGGCCGTCCACGAAGAGAATGTCCGGCAGATCGTTGGAGGTGATCGCCGCATTGATCTTATCCTCATAGGCGTAGGAATCCGCGCGCACGATGGCCTCTCTCTGCAGGTGGATCCTGCCCTTATGCGCCTGATTGAACGCATCTATTTTTTCCACCCACCACTCCTCGATGGCAGGCTCATCCGTCGGGCTCCACACCGTGATGACCGACTCCCCGTCCTCGTTGACCCGCTCCTTCACCTGTCCGCATCCCGCACACAGACTGCCGGCCAGCATGGCTGTAAGCACAGCCGCAACCACTCTTTTCTTCATCTTGACCGTTCCTTTCTTCTCTGCCTCACACCACTTTTATATTCACTGCTTATCTAATGCCAGATGGACTTCATGCAGGCCACTTCCACCCATGCGACATGTTCCGGCGCCTCAGCGTCCAGCGCAAAACACCCGTCTGCGGAACTGTTGTAGAACACTTTTGTTCCTGCCGCCTCTCCCTCGTTGACATAGACTTCCGCCGTGCGTCCGTCCACATAGATTTCCAGGGTCCTGACTTCCTCCACGTCCGCCCTGAAACGGATGCCTTCACTCTTCACGCCCTTTGTCACGAGGCGCAGCCCGTCCTTATCATTGACCAGGGAAAGCTCCTTCTCTCCGTCCTTTCCGAGCAGAATGGTGAAACAGGTGTTTTTGTCAAACTTAATTTCCGCCCGGTACGCATTTCCCTCTATCTTTGGAAGAGACAGGTTCTCTCCCCTGCCCCGGGCGAGTGTTTCGCCTTTCAGCGCATCGATTTCCCGCACCGGCGTCATGTACAGCTTTCCGTTTTTCACATGAAGCTCTCTCGGTATCGTCATGCTTCCATATGCGCCATTCTCGTCCGCCGCGTGCTCCTCATAAAAATCAGAAATCCAGCCGATGCTGATCCGCCTGCCCTGATGCGCAAAGCTCTGCATCGCATAGCAGTTGCTTCCGAAGTCAAACCAGCCATCGCTTTCTATCTCAAATTCGCGATTATGCCAGGTTCCCGTGTAATATCTGCTCATCTGATATCTTCCGCATTCGTCACGGTGCTCCATCCACGCGCCTATTGCCACATATTTCCCGTCCAGCTCCATAAAGTCAGGACACTCAAAACAGCGCACTTTCTCGCGCTCCTCCACAAGCAGAGGATGTACATACTCCCACTGTTCTCCGTCTCTGGATTCATATAGGAGAATCGCGCCCTTCCCCTCTATGGCGCTGCCAAGCGCCATGTACCAGCGGTCATTTGCGCGCAGCACTTTGGGATCCCTGAAATCAAAGGACGCGCCTTCCGGCGGCTGGCCGATCACACACGTTTCCTCCGAAAAGTGGATCATGTCGCGGCTTTTCATCATCCACTGCTGTTCCACCGTGTCCTCACCGTCCTGCAGCGGCCCCTTATGTCTGGTCAGATAAAATACAACCTCCTCCTCAGAAGCCACAGCACAGCCTGAAAATGCGCCGCCTTTCCATTCCTCCGGCCTTTCCAGAATCTCCTCCTGGGGGGCGAGCACAACGGGGAGATGGACCCAGTGCACCAGATCCCGGCTGGCCGCATGGCCCCAGTACATGTTGGACCACTGCTGCCCGTGCGGGTTAAACTGATAGAACATATGGTAATATCCCCGGAACCAGCACAGGCCGTTTGGATCATTCATCCAGTTTTTCCACGGAGAGAAGTGATATCTTTCACGCGACGGCCTGTCGTACCACGCCGCCTGGTCCGGCACATAAAACCTGTCATCCGCCGGATTTTTCTCCAGATAACACACACCTTCCTCCAGCATATCCCCGCTGCCGCTCAGATAGCAGAGCGACACCTCGCATTCCTCACTGTAGATTTCATAGTCCGTATTCTGTTTTAGCGGGATTTTAAGCCACGCAAAATAGGTTCTGCCAGCCGGCTTCTCCACACTTTGCACAGAGCCGTCTGCATTTCTGGACAGAACACGGATTTTACCTCCGTCAGCCGTCTGCTTCGCAAAGATCTCCAGACAGGTATGATTCTTCGTATTTACCTTTTTCATATTTCCTCCTTTCCGATTTTCTGCTGTATTTTCCGGCTCATATATAGAACCGTTTCCACATCCATTTTTGTCTATTTATTGTTGCTTTTCATTTTTTATCCACTATTTATATCTTTATTTTAGTGGAACCCGTTCCATGTCTATGATTATATTTCCATTCCAACCGTTTGTCAATTGCCCTGCTACATTTTTTACCCTATACACAAAAAGGCAGGGGATGTTTTTGTATAGATTGCACAACCCCTGCTTTCCTTTTTCATTTATCCCTGAAACGGACTCCATCCATACGGCCTTACCACAGCGCCGCACCGTCAACCCGCACACCTGGTCGTCCCCCCGTAGCAGATCTCCACATTCAAAATCTGCCTGTGGAGAATGTCCCTTCTCTGCTCAATCTGGTCGAGCAGCGTACTCACAGAAACTTCCGCCAGCAGCGGCGTGTTCTGTCTCACCGCAGTGACATGTGGGTAAACCATCTGCGTGACGCTGGTGGCGTCAAACCCGACCAGACTGATATCCTCGGGAATCCGCATCCCTCTTTTTCCGGCCGTGTTCATGCATGCCACTACGCCCAGGTCCCCGGAGAAAATCCCGTCCGCATCAGGAAACTCGTCTAACAGTCTGCCGGCCGCTTCACAGAAAGCTTCCCAGCCGAACACATTCCAGTCCATAGATACTGTCTCCACGTTCACCCCGTGTTCTTCGAGAGTTCTCTGAAATGCCGTGTGTCTTTCGTTTGCCAGAATATGAGGAGACACCCCTGCAATCTGTATCACATTCTTTCGTCCATCACAAATCATCAGTTCCGCAGCCATTTTTCCGCCCGCAGCATGATCACTTCCCACGATAGGAATTTTAGGGCCAAAGTCACGGTCGATGGAGACAATCGGTTTCTCATGTCTCAGATATTCCTCTCCGTCAAGACAGTGGGAACCCGTAATAATGCCGTCCACGATATTGCGCTCCAGCATATCCAGGTATTCTCTCTCTCTGTCGCTGACCCCTACCGCATTACAGACCATCGTTTTATAGCCCTGTCTGTACAGCTCCATCTCTATGTTTTTCACCAGACAGGAAAAGAAAGGATGATCCAGATCCGGCACAATCACGCCCACAATCCCGCTTTTGTTGCGGAACAGATTCCGCGCCAGTTCATTGGGGGTATAGTTCAGTTTCTGCACCGCCTTATCTATTTTCTTTTTTGTCTCCGGCGAAACGTAGCCGGTATTGTTCATTGCCCGGGACACCGTCCCAACGCCGACTCCGGCTTCCTTCGCCACATCCCTGATACTAGCCATGCTTTCCGTCCCTGTCATCCTTTCCCAAATCTCACTTACCAGTCTATCACTGCCCCTCTCAAAATGACAAGCCTCACTTTCCTTTTCTTCGCAAATAATACCCCATTTCCTGCAAACTGTTCTTTTACCTTGACACTTTTATACCCGTTATAGTATCTTATGGAGAAGTCAATAATTGAAACGAAAATTATGTAAACCAATTCAGATGATAAACCATTTTCCCGAAAAGGAGACCTTCATGCAGACTCTTAAACGAATCATCAGCCATTACATGCGGTCCGTCACCCTGCTTCTGGTAATCGCCCTTCTTGGGCTGCTTCTGTATTTCCAGATCACATATGAGCGGCGGCAGGCTTACGAAGCTGCCACAGAAAGCTTTTACCGAATCGAACAGCTCATGGAAAAAAATCAGGAAGAGCTTGTGGAAACCAAAAAGGCCTACCGGCAGACCTGTCTGCACAATGCGGAGGCCATCTCCTACATGATAGAAGACGATCCTTCCGTCCTGGACAATGTGGATGAGCTTTTGAAAATTGCCGCTCTTATGGAAGTGGATGAAATCCATATTTTCGATACCACCGGCCGCATTTATGCGGGAACACACCCGGAATACTACGACTATACCTTTGATTCCGGCGAGCAGATGATGTTTTTCAAGCCCATGCTCACAGATAAATCACTCCGTCTCGTACAGGAGATCACACCCAACACGGCGGAAAAAAAGCTGATGCAGTACTCTGCCCTGTGGAACCGGGATGAAAGCTTTATCGTCCAGGTCGGCATGAAGCCTGCCAATGTACTGAAGGCTGCGGAAAAAAATGACCTCTCCTACATTTTTTCACTGTTCCGCGTCAATCCCGATGCCAGTTATTATGCCGCAAACAGGGAAACCGGGGTGATCGTCGGCTCCACCGATCTGTCCTGCGTCGGCAGAAACCTTTCGGAAATCGGACTCAGCCTCGAAAAGGCCGCCGCTTATAAAAAGGGGTTCCTTGCAAATGTAAACGGGGAACGCTCCTACTGTGTATTCACGGAAGCCGGCGAAAACCTGATCGGGCGGATTATCTCCTGCCAGAATCTGTACCACCGCATCCCCTCCACCACGGCTGTGCTTACCGTATGCCTCATCACCATTGCCATGATTCTGTCCTCCGTGGTCATCCGTTATATGAACCTGTATGTGGTCGGGGGCATCCACAGCATCAATGAAAAACTGCACAGCATCGCCCTTGGTAATCTGGATGAAACCGTTGATATCCAGAGCAGCGTGGAATTTTCGGAACTGAGCAGCTATATTAACCATATGAAAAAGAGCATTCTGGACAGTAACAGGAAAATGTCCTACGTCCTCGGCAAAACCAATATGTACATCGGCGTATACGAGTATAACCGCCATATGAAGAGAGTCCGCATCACCGAACATGTGCCGAGAATCCTTTCCCTGGAATCCGGGGAAGCCGAGCGGCTTTGTGCGGATTATCAGGCATTCCGGGAATTCATTGCCGGGCTGCGCGAACATCCCCTGGCTGACGAAAACTGTGTTTATTCATGCCGGGAGCGATATGTCAAATTGGAGGAAATCACTGAGCGGGATGAGATTTTCGGCGTTATTATCGACGTGACGGAAGAGATCGAACGGCGTAAAAAGATAGAAGCCGAACGCGACTTTGATCCGCTGACCGGCCTGTATAACCGGCGGGGACTGGAGGAGAAACTCTCCGCCCTGTTCCGTGACCCCCATGCGCTTGGCCGCAGCGCGGTCGTCATGGTCGATGCGGATAATCTGAAAGTGATCAACGACACCTACGGCCATGACGCCGGGGACGTCTATCTGCAGGCAATCGCCGGACTGTTTCGTGATTTCGGACCGGAAAGCTGTGTGTCCGCAAGGCTCGGCGGCGATGAGTTTGTCCTGTTCCTGTACGGATATGACAGCGAGCAGGAGCTGCTCGATACGGCTGCTCTTCTGGAAGACATGCAAAACCACAGTTTCGCTGATCTGAACGGCCAGGTACGGGTTCCCCTCCGCTTTTCCTTCGGCTGCTGTCTGACCGGGCAGTCGGCAGACTACGAAAAGCTGATGAAGGAAGCGGACGAAAAAATGTATGAAAACAAGAGAGAACGGAAAAAACAATAAGTCAGCAAAGGCTGCCGCCCTGAGGGCGACAGCCTTTTCCATACCTCTGCAAACAACTCATTACCTGTTTTCCATCTCTGCGGTCACGGATTCCTCACAGCTTCTCATCGCCTGGATCGTTCTGTCAAACAGGTCATCTAACTCCCAGCCGAGCATCTCCGCTCCCTGGGCAATGACTTCTCTGGAACATCCGGCCGCAAACTTCTTGTCCTTAAACTTCTTTTTCAGACTCTTGACTTCCATATCCATCGTACTCTTGGAGGGACGCATGAGAGCGCAGGACCAGATCAGTCCCGTCAGCTCGTCCGCCGCAAAGAGCACTTTCTCCATCTCAAGCTTCGGCTCGTCCTCACTGCACAATCCAAAGCCGTGGGAGCAGACCGCATAGATCATGTCCTCACTCACACCGCCCTCGCGCAGAAGCTCCGGCGCTTTCTTGCAGTGCTCCTCGGGATAAAGCTCGAAGTCGATATCGTGCAGGAGCCCGGTAATCCCCCAGAACTCCTCCTCCGCCCCATAGCCCAGTTCTTTCGCGTACCAGCGCATCACGCCTTCCACCGTCAGGGCATGCTGGATATGGAACGGTTCCTTGTTGTATTTCTCCAGAAGCGCAAGCGCCTGTTCTCTGGTCACGCTGCTCTTCTTCGCCTCGCCACCCGCCTGCTTCTTCACGGCCCTGGCCGTGTCAGAAGGTTTCTTGTCCAGGCTTTTCATGGTCGGGAAGAGTAACACGTCACGGATCGCAGGAGAGTTGGTCAAAAGCATCACCAGCCTGTCAATGCCGTACCCGATACCGCCTGTAGGGGGCATGCCGATCTCCAGCGCGTTCATAAAGTCTTCATCCGTTGTGTTGGCTTCCTCGTCGCCCGCCGCAAGCGCAGCCTCCTGCGCCTTAAACCGCTCCCGCTGGTCAATCGGGTCATTTAACTCGGAGTAAGCGTTACACATCTCCCTCGCCGTGATAAACAGCTCAAAGCGCTCCACATAATCCGGCTTGTCCGGCTTTCTCTTGGTGAGGGGCGAAATCTCCACAGGATGATCCATCACAAAGGTGGGCTGTATCAAGTGCTCTTCCACAAACTCCTCGAAGAAAATATTGATGATATCCCCTTTGGTATGGCGCTCCTCGTAATGCACGTTTTTCTCGTCCGCCAGCTTCTTTGCCGCCGCCGTATCGGGCACTTCGTCAAAGTCAACGCCTGTATATTTCTTCACGGCCTCCACCATAGTGATCCGCTCAAAAGGTTTCCCGAGATCAATCTCCACATCCCCGTAAGGCACTGTGGTGGTGCCGCAGACTTCTTTTGCCACATGGCGGAACATATTCTCAGTCAGATCCATCATCCCGTTATAATCGGTATATGCCTGGTAAAGCTCCATCAGCGTAAACTCGGGGTTGTGTCTGGCGTCCAGTCCTTCGTTGCGGAATACCCGCCCGATCTCATAGACTCTCTCCATACCGCCCACGATCAGCCTCTTCAAATATAATTCCAGGGAGATGCGCAGCTTCACATCCTCATCCAGCGCATTGTAGTGGGTCTCGAAAGGTCTTGCCGCCGCGCCGCCCGCATTGGACACAAGCATGGGCGTCTCCACCTCCAGAAATCCCTGCCCGTCCAGATAACGTCTGATCGCGCTGATGATTTTGGAGCGCATGACGAAGGTCTTTTTCACATCCCCGTTCATAATCAGATCCGTATATCTCTGCCGGTAACGGATATCTGTATTTACCAGCCCGTGATATTTCTCAGGCAGGATCTGCAAACTTTTTGACAGCAGTGTCACTTTTGCCGCATGGACAGATATTTCGCCGGTTTTGGTTCTGAAAACCTCCCCTTCGATGCCTACAATGTCACCCACGTCATATTTTTTGAAATCGGCGTAAGGTTCCTCGCCCACGCTGTCCCTCGCCACATAGACCTGAATGTCTCCCTCCAGATCCTGCACATTGCAAAAGGATGCTTTGCCCATAACGCGCTTGCTCATCACACGGCCCGCAACGGACACGGTTTTGCCTTCCAGCGCGTCAAAACCGTCATGGATCTCCTGACTGTGATGGGTTACGTCATACTTTGTGATCTGGAAAGGGTCTCTGCCCGCCTCCTGCAGGGCAGCAAGCTTCTCCCTTCTCACCTTCAAAAGCTGATTGATATCCTGCTGTATCGCTGCCATATCGCTGTCCTTTCTCGTATTCTTCAGTTTGACCTCTGGATTTCCAACACCTTATACTGAATGGTACCCGCCGGCGTCTCCACCTCTACCGTGTCGCCAACCTTGCTTCCGATCAGTGCCTTGCCCACAGGAGACTCGTTGGAAATCTTTCCTTTTAAACTGTTTGCCTCTGTAGAACCTACAATTTTATAATCAAGTTCTTCATTGAACTCCACATCCAGTATCTTCACCTGACAGCCGATGTTGATCTTGTCGAGATCCACTTCGTCTTCCACCACAACCTCAGCATTTTTGAGAATTTTCTCCAGTTCCTCAATTCTCGCCTCAATATCGCGCTGCTCATCTTTGGCTGCGTCGTACTCAGCGTTCTCGGAGAGGTCTCCCTGCTCTCTGGCCTCCTTGATCTTCTGGGCCACTTCCTTTCGCTTTACGACCTTCAGATCATGCAACTCCTCCTCGTATTTACGCAAACCTTCATACGTTAAAATATTTTTCTTCTCCTGCATGGTAAAATCTTCCTTTCCCCGATTTATTTCTATCGTAGTGCAGCTCGATTCCGCTTTCTTTCATCCCGCTTACGGGCTTCGCGTACATTTTTTTATCATAACGACTTTTCACTATAGTGTCAAGATATTTGATGGGTGATATATAGAAAATACGCCCGTTTTTTCCGATGCAGCTTCTCTCCTTTTCCGGGTTGGAGGTCAAATCCGCGTAAACCGTCTGTCCCTCCCGCTCCACTCTGGGATATCGCGGCGTGTCCGCATAATCCAGAATCACCCCGCCGCACCTTTCCCTGTCGCAGCGAAATCCTGCCTCCGCTGTCAGATATGGACGCACGCCTGGCACAAGCCCGTATTCGTACCCGTACGCTTCCAGCTCATCCGCCATCTCCTCCCAGATATCCGATCCTTCCACTTCCTCGTAAAAAAAGAGGAGGCTGTTGATTCTCGGCAGATACGGCCCGAGCAGCCGCCTTGTCATCTCCATCTGCCAGTCCGTATCCTCCGGCCTGCCGAGCAGTACATTGATCCTGCCCTCCTGATACAGGCAGCCGGCGGCACAGGCCGCAAGCAGACCGGCAGCAAGCCTCTCCATGGTCTCCCTGCGCGGTTCCCATCGCTTCTTCTGATCTTCCGACATAAGTGTCATTATCTGTGGGTGCAAGTATGCGTCCGCCAGTCCCGGCGCACCGTGCAGCACAGATTCCATAACCTCCGACAAGATCTCCTGCGGCCACGGTCTCTTTTTATAGTAGAAAGGCGGAACCGGGCAGTCGACGGGTATAAAGAACCCGCCCGCATCCTCCGCCTTCAAAACGTTTGCCAGCAGGGATGCGCCCTCCCACCAGTGTCTCTTAGCCGCAGCCATTTTATGCATATCCTGTATGGGATGAAAATAGACAATACTCTCTGTTTCCATCTTAGTTTCCCCTGTGCCTGTCTTCTGTTCTGACACAGTATATGACTCCAGGCTTTCAGACATGCAGACAAATTTCACGGACTGCTCTGCCGGATTTCGCACTCACATGGATTCTACCAGCCGTCTGATATCCGCGAAGCTTTCCGCCTGGTTCACACTCCCTCTGAGTCTTGCGGAACCTGGCAGCCCCGCCGTGTACCAGGACAGATGCTTTCTCATTTCCCGGACGCCGGTATATTCTCCCTTTATCTCCAACTGAAGTTTTGCATGACGCAAAATCATTTCCTTCTTCTCTTCCATGGACGGTGCCGGCAGTATTTCCCCCTTCTCCAGATAAGCGGCGATCTGCCGGAACAGCCACGGATTTCCTCTCGCGGCACGGCCGATCATCACGCCGTCACAGCCAGTCTGTACAAGCAGTTTTCTGGCGCTTTCCCCGTCTGTCACATCCCCGTTTCCGATTACGGGAATGGAAACGGCCTCTTTCACCCTGGCAATGATTTCCCAGTCCGCCTCTCCGCTGTAAAACTGTTCCCTTGTCCGGCCGTGTACCGCCACTGCGGCAGCGCCCGCATCCTCCGCGATCTTCGCCAGTTCCACCGCATTGACATGATCCTCGTCAAACCCTTTACGGATTTTCACGGTGACAGGCTTCTCTATTGCCTTTGCCGTGGCAGCAATGATCTCTCCCGCCAGCTCCGGCTCCCGCATCAGCGCCGAACCTTCCCCGTTGTTCACAATTTTCGGCACGGGACAGCCCATATTGATATCCAGTATGGCAAAAGGACGCTCCTCAATCCGTTTCGCCATCTCGCTGACGATCTTCGGATCCGAACCGAACAGCTGCAGGGAAGCGGGGCCTTCCTGGGGATGAATCGCAAGCAGTCCCTCCGTATTTTTATTGCCGTACATGATGGCCTTGGCGCTCACCATCTCCATCCCGGTAAGTGCCGCTCCCTGACCGCTGCACAACAAACGAAATGGCAGGTCTGTCACGCCTGCCATGGGAGCCAGTATGAGATTATTTTCCAGAGTAACACCGCCGATTGTAAGCGGTTTCAGTAAGTGGCTCATTTTCAGTCCGCCTCCTGTATCGGTTCGTGCAGGATAAACACCCGGTAATACAGCTGCAGGGCCTCTAACATCTCCTGCCTGTTCCTGCGGATTTCTCCCACCAGAAGTCCGCTGCTGATCTCGTCATAGAGCAGGTCATCCTCCTCGGCATCCGTCTCCAGGGAAATACTGCCATCCTCCTCGAAGACGATGGTAAAGATACCGCCCACTTCCTCCGTGAAAAGCACGCAGATGATATGCAGTTCCTCCTTGATCGACTGCGGAATCTTTTCAAACTTCTCGTTAAAATAATATTTCTGCTCATAGGCATTCGCGCCGCAGAGCACAATTCTTTTCTCTTCTTCCACCATCCGTTTTCTCCCACTGCCTCTGCTCTGCCGTCATCAAAATGACGAACGTGTCATATTGTTACACATAGCCGTAAAGGCCTCTGACAGACACTTCCCCTGCATAGACAAGAACGGTTTCCCCCGTCTCCTTCTCAACGATCAGTTCCCCTGTGTCGGTAATCCCCCTCGAAATGCCTGTATACTCCCCCGCCGGATCCAAAACACGCACGGCTGCATTCCTGCCGATCAGACGCGCCTCGTAACGGTCCTTTAAGACAGACAGCGTAAGCCCCCGCTCAAATGTTTCATAATCCGCCTCAAACTGCGCCAAAATTCGCGCCAGCAGCTCGGCCCGGTCAAACGGTCTGCCGGACTCTATTTTCAGAGAAGTGGCCGTCTGCCGGATCTCCTCTGGAAATTCCTCCGTGCTCTCCTGATTCACATTGACGCCCACGCCCGCCACCAGAAACTGAATCTCGTTCATCTCCGGCGTCATGCTCATCTCCGTCAGAATGCCGATCACCTTTTTCCCGTTCACAACAATATCATTGGGCCACTTGATGCCCGTGTCAAGACCTGTCACCTCATGGATGGCCTCCGCCACGGAGAGCGCCATCACAAGCGTAATCATGGATGCCTTATCCGGGACAAAGGACGGGCGGATAATAATCGTAAAATAGATAGATCTGCCCGCCGGCGACTCCCACATCCTGCCCCGGCGCCCCCTGCCCGCAGTCTGCCTGTCAGCCGCCACTGTGGTACCGTGGGGCGCGCCTTCTTCCGCAAACCGCTTGGCATCGGGATTCGTGGAGCCGGTGGACTCGAAAAAGATAAGCCGCTGCCCCGCCCATTTCGTGCGGAGTCTGCTGACAATCTCGCTCTCCGAATATACGTCCGCCGGACTTTCCACCAGACGATAGCCGCGGCTTGGCACCGATTCGATCCGGTATCCTTCCTCTTTCAGCTGGTTGATCACCTTCCAGACCGCTGTGCGGGAAACGCCGAGACGGTCACAGAGCTGCTGTCCCGACACATAGTCCTCGCTGCTCCGCAGACATGTTAAAATATCGGATCTGTCTGTCTTCATGGATTTATCTCTTACCCCCTAGATTTCCGCTTCGCGGAATCCCATAATCAACTCCGTTTCACTCTAACCCAAGTGTCACCGCCATAACCGCCTTGATGGTGTGCATGCGGTTCTCCGCCTCGTCAAACACGATAGACTGCGGCGACTCAAACACTTCGTCCGTCACTTCCAGCTCCGCCATCCCATACTTTTCGCCAATTTCTTTTCCGATTCCTGTCTGATGGTCATGAAAAGCGGGCAGACAGTGCATGAACACGGCATCTTTCCCGGCAAGGGCCATCGCCTCCGCGTTGACCTGATAAGGCGCCAGATCACGAAGCCTCTCCTCCCAGATCTGCGCCGGCTCGCCCATGGACACCCACACGTCCGTATACACCACATCGACTCCCGTCACACCCTCGGCCACATCCTCCGTCAGACGGATGGAACCGCCGTTTTCTTCCGCAATCTCCCGGCAGGTCTTCACAAGGGCATCATCGGGGAAATACTTTTTGCTCGTGCAGGCCGTAAAGTGCATCCCCATCTTGGCGCAGACCACCATCAGGGAATTTCCCATATTGTAGCGGGCGTCCCCCATGTAAGTCAGCTTAATGCCCTTTACGCGCCCGAAATGCTCCCGTATGGTCAGAAGATCCGCCAGCATCTGGGTTGGGTGAAACTCATTGGTCAGACCATTCCAGACAGGCACACCCGCATGTTTCGCCAGCTCTTCCACAATCTCCTGTCCGTATCCGCGGTACTCGATTCCCTCAAACATGCGCCCCAGCACCCGCGCCGTATCCGCAATGCTCTCCTTCTTTCCGATCTGGGATCCCGACGGATCTAAGTACGTGGTTCCCATGCCAAGATCATGCGCCGCCACCTCAAAGGCGCATCGGGTTCTGGTGCTCGTCTTCTCAAAAATCAGCGCCACATTTTTTCCCCGCAGACCGTCCACGGGGATTCCCTTCTTTTTCTTATCCTTCAAATCTGCCGCCACGTCCAGCATGTACGATATTTCCTCCGGGGTAAAATCCAGAAGCTTTAAAAAACTGCGTCCTTTTAAGTCCATGATACTGCCTCCTCCTTATGTAGTGCCTGATTTCTCCTATTCGCGCAAATAGGACGGTTCGCAGAACCGTCCTGTCGCTTTCCTGTTACGCAAACCAATACATAGAATGCCTGTTTCTATTTGAGGATCTCCCTCGCAGAAGCCGCAAGTCCCGCCAGCCCCTGGATTTCCGAGGGAATGATAATCTTCGTCGCCTGTCCGTCCGCCGCTTTTTCGAATGCTTCCAGACTCTTGATCTTTAAAACTGCCTCGTCCGCACCGGCTTCGCGGATCATACGGATACCGTCGGCGGTAGCCTTCTGCACTTTAAGAATCGCCTCCGCTTCACCTTCCGCCTCACGGATCATCTTCTCCTTCTGTGCCTCCGCACGCAGGATCGCGGACTGCTTCTCCGCCTCCGCCTCCAGAATAGCGGACTCCTTCTGACCTTCTGCCACAAGGATTGTGGATTTCTTCTCACCTTCCGCACGAAGGATCGCTTCACGGCGTTCACGCTCCGCCTTCATCTGTTTCTCCATGGCGTCCTGAATCGCCGCCGGCGGAATGATATTTTTAAGCTCCACGCGGTTCACTTTGATACCCCAGGGATCCGTCGCAATATCGAGGGAAGCGCGCATCTTCGTGTTGATCACTTCCCTGGAAGTAAGCGTCTGATCCAGCTCCATCTCACCAATGATATTACGGAGGGTTGTGGCCGTCAGGTTCTCGATTGCCATAATCGGATTTTCCACTCCATAAGCAAAAAGCTTCGGATCCGTGATCTGGAAAAACACCACCGTGTCAATCCTCATGGTCACGTTATCCTTCGTAATCACGGGCTGGGGCGCGAAATCCACCACCTGCTCCTTCAATACCACTCTTTTGGCCACCTTATCGATAAAAGGAACCTTGATATGCAGTCCCACCGACCAGGTCTGCTGATAAGCGCCAAGACGCTCCACCACATAAGCCTGCGCCTGCGGCACAATCTTGATACAGGACGCCAGAATCAGTACGATCAGTATCAAAACAACCAATAACGCTACAAGTCCACCCATTTTTCCTCTCCATTTCCGAAAGTGTCGACAGACAGCAACCGTTCCGCATGATCGCCGGACAGTTACTGCATCTCTTTCTTTTCCTCAACAATCAGTTTCACGCCGTTTATGGCGAGCACAATCACCACGGCACCCACCGGCAGCTTTTCATCGTCCGTCTTTGTCCTGGCGGACCATTCCATGCCGCCCACATTCACCTGTCCGATCCCCTGCAGATTATCGATCTCGCTTATGACAATAGCCTGCCGTCCCACAAGACTCTCCGCGTTCGTGCGCACCCGGTCTTTGTTAAAATATTTTACCGCAATGGGCCTCGTAAAATACAAAAGCAGCGCTGAAACCACAAGAAACAGTATAATCTGTAAAATAACCGGCAGATGCAGCAGAGAAGCCAGAGTCGCCACAAGCGCACCGCCAGCGAACCAGACGGTTGTGAGTCCCATCGTCAGAAGCTCGATCACAACCAGCGCCACAAGAATAACCAGCCAGATCACCGTCATGTTTAACGCCTGGATCTCCATCATGTTCCCTCCCTGATGTTAATATTACACTTATCTTTCTTTTGCAACAATTACATTATCTCATAGTATTCCCAATGTGGCAAGGACTAACACTACGGGCGTTCTCACAGACCTTCTTGCGCCTGTCAAATTCGTGCAGACACGATTTACCCTGCCCACTCGATCTACACGGAGAATGCCCGCACTCCCAGTTCAGCACACGCCCATTCGTGCAAACACCATTTGCCCGCCACGGAGAATGCCCGCTTTTGGGGCATTCTCCCATGTGAGACTTAGTACTTCTTAACGAAGCAGCCTTTGCTGCTGAGTTTTTAGAAGTACTTCTCACATTGTTACCAGAACACCTGTCTGTCGATGAGGAGGCCTTCGTGATTGCCAGCACGTCTGAAGTGGGTCGCATCGCCCACGTTCGTCTCTCCGTTGATCGCGGCTCTGGCCGCCTCCCAGCAGCTTTCCGGGATATCGCCGCCGTACACTCTGGCCACCTTGCCGTTGAGCGCAGGCGTAAACTGTCCCGATGCAAAAATAACACCAGATATTGTATTCGGATAAGCCGCACTTCTGACACGGTTCATAACCACCGCGCCCACCGCCAGCTTGCCGTTATACGTCTCGATACCCGCCTCGCAGTAAATCAGCGCCGCCAGAAGTCTGGTGTCGTCGCCGCCCACCACCACTGCGCCTCTGTTTGCCGTAAGCTTCGCCTTCCGCTCTTCCTCTTCTCTCTTCTGGATGGCTACCAGCGTTTCGCCCTCGTCAATGTGGAAGTCAATGTCCACATATTCCGCCGACACATAGCCTGTCTCACCCTCATAATCCACGCTGATCCATTCCTCGTCGAGCACTTCGATGATTTCCAGTTCCTCGTCCCTCGGAATGAAACCCACCGCCTCCGCTTCCGTCTCTGGATCCTTTCTCACACAGAGTGTATCCGTCTCTATCTGCACGATAAGGTTTCCCACATCATTCGCCAGCAGCTCCGCATCCTCGCCGAAAAGCAGATATTCGTCACTTGCCCAGCCGACAAGATCCCCGCTCCGAAGTCTTGTCCAGCCGTCTTTTCTCTCCAGAATCCTTCCGCCGCAGTCCTTATAGAGCAGGCCCACCTTTTCGGACTCTCCATCCGCCTCCGCGCGCACATTCATAGCCACCTGCACGTTAGCCATAACCAGATCCGTTTCCCTCTCCGCGCCGTTTGCTTCCGATACCTCGGTCAGTTCCCGGATCGCGTCCTCATTTGCCGCTCTCCCGGTAGGATCCACAATCTGGGCTACACCTACATTCAGCGAGTCCAGATAGTCGTCCCTGTTAGTCGCCTGTACTTGCAGAGGCAGACCGCATAAACATATACCAAGAATCAAACTGACGAGCAGAAGTCTATACTCTTTCCGCATAAACATCCCTCCATCTTCATCCATACAAGAAATCCCCATTTCCCATAACACAAAAGATAAAGTTTGTTACAAAATTGTTACATTTCCGTTAAGTATGGATTATTTTAGCAAAACACCTATTCTTTGTCAAGTTTATACAATTTGGCTCTGTTTTATCTCTATATTTTGTTACTATTTTTTTACAAAACACAAGATGTTCCGACAGCCTTCCCCGATGTGGCTCTTGACCGCAATTCCGGCCGAAGCAGAATTACAGTTTCCGGGACTTCTCCACCGTGGCTAAGAGCGCGTCCATCACGGCCCCTCGAAAGCCTGCCTCCTCCAGCACGCGCACACCCTCTATCGTGGTGCCGCCCGGAGAGCAGACCATATCCTTTAACTCACCGGGATGTTTTCCCGTCTCCAGTACAAGTTTCGCACTGCCGTACACTGCCTGCGCCGCAAACTCGTAAGCCTGCGCCCGGGGCATACCCGCCGCCACACCGGCATCTGCCATCGCCTCTATGAAAAGAAACACATACGCCGGGGAGGATCCGCTCACCGCTCCGACGGCATCCATCAGACGCTCTTCCACCAGGCTCGCCTTCCCAAAGCTCTCCATCAGCCGCAGGCTGTACTCCCTCTCATCCTCCGATACCGCATCATTTACGCAGACGCCCGTACAGCCTTCCCCCACAAGCGCGGGCGTGTTCGGCATACAGCGCACAATCTTCATCTGCCTGCCAAAGGCCTCTCTCAGCCACGCAAGCGTCTTTCCGGCCGCGATACTGATAATCAGCGTGTCCGGCTTCACCGTATCACGGATCTCCCCGATCACATCCCCCAGAAACTGCGGCTTCACCGCCAGAACCAATGTCTGCGCCGCCTCCGCCACCTCCGCGTTGGACGCTTTCACGTCAATGCCAAACTGTTCCCGCACCGCGTCACGGGTCTTCTGTGTCTTCGCGCTGCCACAGAT
Source organism: uncultured Lachnospiraceae bacterium (assembly GCA_965114645.1). Lineage (GTDB taxonomy): Bacteria > Bacillota > Clostridia > Lachnospirales > Lachnospiraceae > UBA3282. The sequence goes on from CBCOZL010000005.1 coordinate 53,471, forward strand.
GTCCTCCGCCGGCACCATTCCCTGCTCCAGCATGCCGCCGATGATGGCGCATGCCATATTGCCAAGTCCGATAAATCCAATCTTCATAAACCCCACACCGCCTTTCATTTAATAACATTCGTTACATTTACGCATTTTAAGCCAAAAACCGACATTTTCGGCACTTCGGTTCCCTGATTGAAAACCTGGTGTTATTTCATGATTAAATCCAGATTTAACCGTTTCTCCTCTGTCTGTAAGCTTCGTACATCAATATAGAAGATGCCACTGCGGCATTCAGTGACTCCGCTTTTCCCTCCATCGGAATCGCCAGAAGCGTATCCGCGCAGGCCGCCGTTTCCTCCCGCAGGCCGTTGGCCTCGTTGCCGATCAGAAAAGCCGTACTCCGGCGATATTCGTGCGCATCGTAAAAGGACTTTGCATCCAGATGGGCGGCATAGACAGCGATCCCCTTTCCCTGCAGCATCCCGATGACGGAAGGAAGCGACTCCGCATAGAGAAACGGCACCCGGTAAACCGCACCCATCGTGGAACGGATGGTCTTCGGATTATAGATGTCAGCCGTCCGGCTGCTCATAATCACGCCGTCCGCGCCGGCTGCTTCCGCTGTGCGAAAGATCGTTCCCAGGTTTCCCGGATCCTGTATATCCTCCAAAACAATAAATAACATCTGTTTTTTATCTGTGTTTTGCAGCATTTCTTCTATATTATAGTGTCGCTGCCGCACCAGGCAGAGGATCCCCTGGGGAGTCACCGTATCCGACATCCTGGTAAAAACCTCATCCGCCACGATCTCGCAGGAAAGCCCGGACAGCTTTTCCCCATATCGCGCATACATTTCCTTCTCGACGCCCTGTGCGATATACACCCGGCTGATCCGTTCTGCCGGCGCCTCACCGAACATTTTTGCGCCCTCAATCACAAAAAGGCCCTGCCTGTCCCGCTCCTTCTTCTTCCCAATCAGGGCAGACACTTCCTTGACCGATTTATTGTGCAAACTTGTAATCATAGTTTCCTCCATACAGCATGCTGACATGCCTGTCATAAGCGGAGTCTGGACGCAGCGCGTCTGCCGTCCGCCTGGTTCTTTCTTCATAAAGATTCCCCGCAAATGCAAGCATCTGCGGGGAACATCCATATCCTATATTTTTGCAGCTTCTGCGTCCGCAAACCCACGCCTCTGCAGTTATAAAATCTTCGACATCTCGTAAGGATAATCGGGAATGCCTTTCTCCATGCTCAGCGCCTCCTCGATATCGAAATCCAGGAACTCGCCGTGCTGGTAACCTACCACCCGGTTTGTCTTGCCCTCGCAGAGAATATCCGCCGCATAGCAGCCCATGATCGAAGCATAGTAGCGGTCTTTACAGGTGGGTGAGCCACCTCTCTGCATGTAGCCCAGAATCGTTGCTCTCGTCTCGATGCCCGTAGCCGCCTCAATTCTTCTCGCCATGGAAGTGGAATGCCCGATGCCCTCCGCGTTGATGATCAGATGGTGGGTTTTTCCCTTTTTCCTGTTGGCAATGATATTGTTGATGATCTGCTGTTCGTTATAGTCGTATTTCTCCGGCAGCAGAATGTCCTCCGCGCCGTTGGAAATACCGCACCACAGCGCAATATATCCCGCGTTCCTGCCCATAACCTCAATGATGCTGCATCTCTCATGGGAGGATGATGTGTCCCTTACCTTGTCAATAGCCTGCATCGCCGTGTTGATCGCCGTATCGAAACCGATGGTATACTCTGTACATGCAATGTCCAGATCAATCGTTCCCGGCAGACCGATGGTATTGATGCCGTGTCTCGAAAGAGCCTGCGCACCCCGGTAGGAGCCATCCCCTCCGATCACCACCAGACCGTCGATTCCGTGCTTATGACAGATTTCCGCACCCCTCTGCTGTCCTTCTTCCGTTCGGAACTCATGGCATCGCGCCGTTCCCAGAATGGTGCCGCCGCGCTGAATCGTATCAGAGACCGACCACTTCTCCATATCTATGATCTCTTCATTCAGGAGACCCTGATATCCTTTCTTAATCCCCTTCACTTTGACCCCGTTAGCGATTCCCTTTCTGACCACCGCACGGATCGCCGCATTCATACCCGGCGCGTCTCCCCCACTGGTCAGCACACCGATCGTCTTAATCTGCTTCGCCATACCGATTCCCACACCTTTCCACTCTGTCATGTGTTATGCCTTTGATTCAGCTAACCGCCAGCACGCTGGCTGTTTACTGCCCATAAAATCCTATCTGTATTTTACATGATAAAGAAAGGTTTTTCAACGATTTTTATAAGGTTTGCACTTTCGGCCGTTTTATGGGCAGGATGACAGTTACAGTTGGAACTTGCTTGCCTGTTCGTTCAGCCGGTGGCTCAGGTCTACGAGATGCTGGGTATCTTCCGTGCACTCTTCAAGCGTATCCGACAGGAGCATCATGCTGGCGCTCGTCTCCTCGGTGGACGCCGCATTTTCTTCGACCACGCTTGCCAGGCTGTTGACCGAATCTGTGACAGTCCCTTTCAGCGTATCCAGAATCCTGGTCTGCTCATTGATCTCGTTGGTAACCTCGCCGACAAGGGAAACTTCCTCTGTCAGAAGGCCGAATGCCGTCCTTGTCTCAGTCAGGCAAGTCTGCTGTTTTTGCACATTTCTCATCACTTCATCCATCTTGCTGACGGAGCTGATGATATTATCAACCAGCTCTTTCACGATCCTTTCGATCTCCAGCGCATTCCGGGAGGATTCCTCGGAGAGACTTCTGATCTCCTCCGCCACAACGGCAAATCCTCTTCCCGATTCTCCCGCTCTTGCCGCTTCTATGCTGGCATTCAGCGAAAGCAGATTTGTCTGGTTGGCAAGACCCTTGATGATCTCAATGGCTTTGTTGATATGTACCGCAGAGCTGTTGTTCCGATTTGTCTGCTCAGATACAATGTTAATGGTGTCTATGGTTGTTCTGGTAATCTGCTCCAGTTCACCGATGCTCACCGCAGCGCCTTCGGAATGTTTCGTCATAGACGATACCGTTTCTTCCAATTTGTAAATATCATTCTTTTCCGTCTCAATGACGCTGTCCAGCTCTACGATTTTGTTGTTCACTGTCTCCGTATCATTGGCCTGGTTGGTCGCCCCCTGTGCCAGATCGTCAATCGCCTGGTTGGTATCCCTGACGCTTGCCGAAATATGTTCGAATTTCTCATTGAACTTCTCGCTGCTCTCGTTCAGCGCCTGGCCGGTGTGGATGACATTTCCGATCATATCCGTCAATGCCCCGTGCACATTTTCAAGCGAGCGTGCCATCGCCCCGATCTCATCAGCCCTCTGCAGAAGCGCCGGACTGATACTCAGTTGCAGATTCCCCTCAGCAATCTGGCCGAGGTTGGCGTTTACCACTTTGATATCCTTGGTGATCCGCACACCCGTCAAAGCTGAGACAAGCAGCGCCACAATCAGCATCACTGCCGCCGCAACGCCGTAAAGCATAAGCATTCCAGAAAATTTATGGCTGATACTCTCCTTCACGTGCTCAATCTGCGCATTCATGTCATCCACATAGTTCCCGGTGGCAACCGCCCATCCCCAGGGCTTAAACATCTGGGAATACGCTAGCTTGGGCGCAACCGTCACGCCGTCCGCCTTGGTAAAGTAAAATTCGTTGTACCCGCCGCCTGCCTCCGCAGATGCCACAATATTCTGTGTCACCTTGACGCCGTTCTGGTCCGTCATGTCGTACCTGTTGTTTCCCTCCTGCTCTGTAAGGATCGGATGTACAACCAGCGTATAATCCGCACCGTCTATCCACAAATAGCCGGATGAATCATCCCGGTAGCGCATGGACCGCACTGCGTCCCTGGCCATTGTCTGTGCCTCCTCCTCAGTCAGTTCTCCGCTCTGGCTCCGGTCATAATAGCTCTGTATCACCGCAAGCGCTCCTTGAACCTGGGACTTAATTTCCATCTCGTAGCCGTCTATCATAGAAGTCTCATATAATTCCACAGATTCATCTGACGACTCGCTTAATTCCAGAATGCCCAGGAAGACCAGGCCGATGACAGGAACCGAAACCATAAGACAGATTGTTAAAATCAGCATGACCGTCAGACTCCGAAAACCCTTCAACTTGTTACCCACATCAGTTACCTTTCCCTTCATTAAACCACTCCTTTCCCCAAGTGCTATACATCAATTATACGCCCGTTTTCGACAAATTACAAAAAATTTGTACAAAAAAAAGTTTTTCTATTTTTTGCTACAAATAGAAAAACTTTTCTCGTCCGTTATACCACTTTTATATTTCCCTCACCGAACGCCGCCTCCAGCTTTGCGACCAGCGGCGCCTGTGCCGACACGTTCCAGTTAGCCGGCAGCGGATTCATGGCTTTGGGGTTCTCCACATAGATCACCACATGATCCTTTCCTTCCGCCTCCCGCAATATATCGAAAAGTGTATCCTTCTTCGCCTCGTACGCTTCCCTTGTGGGGAATTTAATCCACAGTTTTTTCGGCATCTGCTCAAAGGTCGTGATCTGCTCACAGACCAGTTTCGCGTCTCTGTCCTCCTCCACGGACGCCCTGCCCCTGACAAAGACCTTGCTGTCCTCCATCACCGCGCTGCCGTAGCGCTCGTAATCCCTCGGAAAAACAATCACTTCCACGGAGCCTACCAGATCCTCCACCTGCAGGAAGGCCATCACCTTCTCATTCTTGGTGTACTTGATCTTTTTCTCCGTAATCATACCGCCGATGGTCACCTTCGCACCGTCCGCTACCCTCGCCTGCCCGGTTTCCTCATCCATGGCAAAGTCCGCTGTGGTGTTCGTGATGTTCTTTTTCCACGTCTCCCGATATTCCTCCAACGGATGGCCGCTGATGTAGATGCCGAGCACTTCCTTCTCGAAAGCCAGCTTCATCTCCTTGGAATACTCGCCCACATCGGGAAGGCTGACCCGGTAGTCCACCTTCTCCTCCTCCGCCGCCAGATCAAAGAGGGTGATCTGGCCCGCCAGATTGTTTTTGCGGTTCTGCTGGATGCCGTCTATCACCTGCAGGTACACGCTCAGAAGCTGTTTGCGCGTGCCGCCCAGACTGTCCATGGCGCCCGCCTTGATAAAATGCTCCACCACGCGCTTGTTCATATCCCTGTCTGTCACGCGCGTCACAAAATCTCCCAGGTTCAGATAAGGGCCTCTGGCCTCCCGCTCCGCAACCACCGCGTCAATCACGGGTCTTCCCACACTCTTGATGGCGGAAAGCGCATAGCGGATCTGTCCCCCCGCCACCGAAAAGCCGTTTTCCCCCACGTTGATATCAGGCGGCAGAATCTGTATGCCCATGCTCCTGCTCGTCATAATGTACTCCGCCACTTTGCCGGGATTGTCAATGACGGATGTCATCAGCGCCGCCATGAACTCCACGGGATGATAATATTTCATGTAAGCCGTCTGGTATGCCACCACCGCATAGCAGGCCGCATGGGATTTGTTGAAAGCATATTTCGCAAAGTCCATCATCGTATCATAGATATGATCGGCTACTTTCGCGTCGATGCCGTTCGCCACACAGCCGGGTACCCCCTCTTCCGGGTTTCCGTAGGTAAAGTTTTTACGCTCCTGCTCCATCACATACTGCTTTTTCTTACTCATGGCACGGCGAACCAGGTCACTCCTGCCCATGGTATAGCCGCCCAGCTCCCGCACGATCTGCATCACCTGCTCCTGGTACACGATACAGCCGTAAGTGGGCGCCAGGATCGGCTCAAGCTGGGGACAGTCGTAAGTCACCGTCTCCGGGTGGTTCTTTCCCTTGATATATTTCGGTATAAAGTCCATAGGCCCGGGGCGGTAGAGGGAAATGCCCGCGATCACATCCTCCAGGCTCTGGGGCTTTAACTCCTTCATGAAGCTCTTCATCCCGCCGCTTTCCAGCTGGAACACGCCGTCCGTCCGCCCTGTTCCGAGGGAGGCAAGCACCTCTTTGTCATCGTAATCAATCCTGTCAATGTCTATCACAATGCCCTTGCTCTGCTCCACAAGCCGCACCGCGTTCTGGATTACCGTCAGTGTCCGCAGGCCAAGAAAATCCATCTTCAAAAGCCCAAGCTCCTCGATGGTTGTCATGGGAAACTGGGTGGTGATAGAACCGTCGGCTCCTCTGGAAAGGGGTACAAACTCGTCCGCAGATTCGGGACAGATCACCACACCTGCCGCATGCATGGAAGTATGTCTGGGCAGTCCCTCCAGCCTTCTGCACATGTCGATCAGGCTGTGCACCTGTTCATCCTCCTCATAGAGACTCTTAAACTCCGGGTTCATCTCCAGGGCGCGGTCGATAGAAACGCCCTGATTCTGCTCAAGCGGAATCATCTTCGCAAGACGGTCCACGTAGGCGTAAGGCAGATCCATCACCCTGCCCACATCACGGATCACGCCCTTGGCCGCCATCGTACCGAAGGTGACGATCTGGACCACCCTGTCACCGCCGTATTTTTGACCTACATAGTCAATCACTTCCTGTCTTCTCTCGAAGCAGAAATCCACGTCAATATCCGGCATGGAGACACGTTCCGGGTTTAAGAACCGCTCAAAGAGAAGGCTGTATTTGATGGGGTCAATATTGGTAATTTTCAGACAGTAAGACACGATGCTTCCCGCTGCCGACCCTCTGCCCGGTCCCACCGCAATTCCGTTTTCCCGGCAGAAATTGATATAATCCCACACGATCAGAAAGTAGTCCACAAACCCCATGCTCTGGATCGTGTCCAGTTCATATCGCAGACGCTCCTGCAGGGAACCGTCGTCCTCCGGGTAACGTTCCTTCATGCCGTCCTGACAGAGCTTATTCAGGTAGCTCCAGGAGTCATACCCTTCCGGCGCGTCATAGCGTGGCACTTTATAATTGCCAAACTCGATCTCCACATGGCAGCGGTCGGCAATCCGCTGGGTGTTCTCCACCGCCTCCCAGGCGTAGGGGAAAAGCCCCTTCATCTCCTCCTCGCTCTTCACATAGTACTGGCCGCCCTCATACCGCATCCGGTCCTCGTCAGCCACCTTTTTTCCCGTCTGCAGACAGAGCAGAATATCGTGGGGCTGGGCGTCCTGCGCGTAAGTATAATGTACGTCATTGGTGGCCACCAGGGGAATGTCCAGCTCTTTGCTCATGCGAAGAAGCACGGAATTGACCGACTGCTGCGCCGGAATCCCGTGATCCTGCAATTCCAGAAAGTAATTATCTTTCCCGAAAATATTCTGATATTTTAACGCTACCTTCTTCGCCTCATCCACAAGGCCCTTCTGGATGTAACGGGGCACCTCCCCCGCCAGACAGGCCGAGAGCGCGATCAGCCCCTCGTGGTACTGCTCCAGCACTTCCAGATCCACACGGGGCCTGTAATAGTATCCTTCCGTAAAGCCTTTGCTGACGATCTTCACCAGATTCGCATAGCCCGTATTGTTCTCCGCCAGAAGCACCAGATGGTAATAACGGTCCTCGCCGCCTGTCAGTTCCCTGTCGAAGCGGGAGTGGGGCGCCACGTAAACCTCGCAGCCGATGACAGGGTTGATCCCCGCCTCCTTCGCCGCCTTATAGAAGTCAACGACACCGTACATGACACCGTGATCCGTGATCGCCGCGCTGTCCATTCCCAGCTCCTTCACATACCTCACATACTCTTTTATTTTGTTGGAACCGTCCAGAAGACTAAACTCCGTGTGGACATGTAAATGCGCAAATGCCATGATGGTATCCTTCCCGGAAAATCCTGTGTAAATGCCGCAAATCCGTGTTTTTATCGTCCTGTTTATTATAGACGCTGGAGCGGAATCAGTCAAACACATCCGGGGCAGGGCTCCCCGGCCCCGTCCACAGGCACACAGATCAGACAGGCCTTCTCTACATCACATCCCGCGTCTCCACCCGCCGCACGGACAGATACACAGACACGATAGCCGCCACGAACAAAATGGCATAAAACGTCATATTATTCGCCAGAGTCGCCGAGCCGATCCCTCCCTGCGTGAAGCAGACGATGATAACCGACGCCACTATGGCCGCCTTGGACGATTTCATTTTCAGGCCTACGGGAAGTGCGATAAAGCTGATGCTCGCCATGGCCGCTGAAGAGAGAACGGCTTCCAGCCAGAATGCAGGCTCCCCGACCGCAAGGCCGGCAGCAGTGATCCCTGTAAAGGATTTTGTCAGAATCAGAATGAGACTGATCGCAGCCTTGCTGACTGTCATCGCCACAAAACCAAAAATCCACACCGCACAGACTTTTGATAAAATAATCCTGCTGCGTTTCATCGGATAACAAAACATCAGATGGATCGTCTTTTTCTCATATGCGCCCACAATGAATGCCGCGATCATCACACCTGTAAAAATAATGTACGCCACATGGACAAACATTCCCACGGAAACATCCAGCATAGTTTTGCCATATGACTGCACCGTTGCTTCCGTCTCCAGCTCCCCCGCCGCCATAAGCAGCAATATAAGAAGGACTGCCGTCGTCACCACCGCATTGCGGATATATTTCCCTATATTATTTTTCTTCCATTCCAGTTTTATCAATTTAAGCATCTGCTTTCACCTCCCCGGTCAGTTTCAGGAAATAATCCTCCAGCGTCTCCGCCTTTCTTCCAAGCGAAGTTACGGCTGTCTCATTCAATGCCAGCGCCTTCGCAAGTTCCTCCGTTGTGACACGATTGTCATAAATGCGGATGATTCCGCCGTCGATCACTTTAAAGTTGGTCAGTCCCATTTTATCAGCGAGCACATAAGCCGCCCTCTCCGTGTTCTGCACCCCCAGCTCGATATAGGCAAGATTCATCTCCTCGATCTCTTTCAGGCCGATTTCCTTTTTCATCCTGCCCTTGTGAATGATACCGATCGTATCCGCAATGCTCTCTATCTCCGGGAGAATGTGGGAGGAAACCACAACCGTCATCCCGTGCTCTGCACACAGGATCCGCAGCAGTTCCCTGATCTGCTTCATGCCCGCCGGGTCAAGGCCGTTGGTCGGTTCATCAAGAATCAGCAGCTCGGGCCTGCACAAAATTGCCCTCGCAATTCCAAGGCGCTCTTTCATGCCAAGCGAATAATTCTTGACAGGCGTTTGCGCCGCTGCCGTCAGATCAAGCTCCTCCAGCGCCTTTTCCACACTTCCGTGCTGATAATATCCCATATACTCACAGTGCATCCGCAGATTTTCATACCCGGTCATATGCTCATAAAACGTGGGAAATTCGATGATGCTCCCGATCCGCCTCATCACCTCGTACGACTGTGGTGTCAGCGGCTTTCCAAACAGCTCGACAGTCCCCATCGTAGGTTTCCAGAGATTCAGGATCATCTTCATAACCGTCGTTTTGCCCGCGCCATTCGGACCCAGAAATCCGTAAATTTCTCCCTTTTTCACGTGGATATCCACATCTCTTACCAGTTCCTTGCCGCCAATGGTTTTGGTCAGGCGGCTGGTTTGTAAAATATAAGACATTTCGCTGCCCCCTTTCTTTATATAACCATTGTAACGGCCGCAATTTTCAAAACTCTTGCCCAATTCTTACAAATTTCTTTCGTTCACACGATATGACTACATGCCGGTCTGCTGCGGCGCTCTCTTTAAGGAAACCGTAAATACGGTCCGCACAGACGGATCGCTCTCAAGCGTAAGGTTCCCGCCCATCTGTTCCGCCAGTTTTTTTGCGATCGTCAGCCCCAGGCCGTTTCCCTGCACGCTCCGGCTGCGGGAATCCTCCATGGTAAACAGACGCTCGAACACACTCTGCGCAAACGCGCTGTCTATCCCTTTCCCTTTGTCCGCCACGTCAACATAAATAAACCGCTCATCTGATCTGAGGAAAACACCCAGATACCTGCCCTCCGAGCCGTAACGGATCACGTTGGAGATGAGGTTTCCCAGAATACGCTGCAGAGCCTCCCGGTTTCCCTGCGCGTAAACAGCTTCGTCCGGCAGCCCGATCTCCACCTGGAAATCGGCTCCCGTCAGTATTTCGTAAAACTCCAGAACGCTCTCCCGGCAGATTTCACAGACATCCAGTCTGCTAATCGTCATATCCGTATCTCCTGCCTCCAGCTTTGCCAATGAAAAAAAGCTGTCGATCAGCTCCATAAGCGCCTGTGCCTTCTGCTCCGCCTTCTCCAGCATTTCCGGCTCCGCCGTACCCTTCGTCCTCATAATCTCCAGATAGCCCCGGATCACGGTCATAGGCGTTTTCATATCGTGGGAAATATTGGAAAGCATTTTCCTGGAAGAGATTTCGGAGCGGCAAAAATCAGCCTCCACTTTCGCGCTCTTCTCCAAAAGACGGTTGATCTGTGCCGCCAGTTCCATCAGCTCTTTATTATCCGTAAAAACCATCAGCCTCCCGCCGCTGTCTTCATCCAGAATTGCCTTCAGCCTCTGATGGATTTCCCGGAGTTTTCTCTGCGTGCCTGTTCGGAACGCAAACTGCTGGTACAGGACGACTGCTGCCAGGGCTGCCGCCGCCAGTCCCAAAACAAACATCATCATGTCGTTCCCCCCAGCTTATACCCGATGCCCCAGACCGTCAGCACATACTGCGGACTGCGCGGATCATCCTCAATCTTATTCCGCAGTCTGCTGATATGTACATTCACGGCATTTTCGTCCCCGCAGTAGGCGTCATTCCACACACAGGAGTAAATCTGTTCCTTTGTGTAAACCTTCTTTGGATTCTGCATAAAAAGCTTCAGGATTTCAAATTCCTTCGCCGTCAGGTCGATGGATTCCTCTCCCCTTTTCACCGTATAGTCGGACAGGTTCATAGTCAGTTCCCCCGCCCGAAGAACCGGCGGCTCCCCAGCGGAAGTCCCGGCTGCCGCTCCGTCATACTGCATCGTCCTTCGCAGGGAAGCCTTGATCCGGGCAAGCACCTCCACCACGGAGAACGGCTTCGTGATATAATCGTCCGCCCCCAGGCCAAGCCCCAGCGTCTTATCGCTCTCCGAATCTTTCGCCGAAAGTATGATGATCGGGACAAAGCTGCTCTGTCTGATGTGTTTCATCACCCCCATGCCGCTGATCTTCGGTATCATCAGATCCAAAAGGACAAGGTCGTACGATGTATCGTCAAACATAGCGCAGGCCTGCTGCCCATCAAGGGCGCAGGCCACCTCATAATTTTCCGTTTCCAGATAATTTTTTAACATTTCGCTGATTTCAGCGTCATCCTCCACAAGAAGAATTTTGTATGGATTCATCACTTTACCTCTGTCACTGCGCTTTCCCCGATTCTCTCTCCAGCGCCTCGTCAAGCCACTCCACAAGCTGCAGATCCACTTTCCCCTTCTTTGCCATATCCTTCAGAATCTGAATCGCCTTGGGCCTCGAAATCGGCTGCTTGTACGGCCTGTCTGTAGCTACCAGCGCATCGTAGATGTCTACCACCGTCAAAAGTCTTGTCTCCAGATCAAGTTCATCACCTCTCAGCGCATTTGGATAACCGCTGCCGTCCAGATACTCATGGTGGGCGCCCACCCACCTGGGCACCATGGAAAAGCCTTTATAAAACTGTACCTTCTCCAGAATACGGGATGTCATGACCACATGATTCTCCATCTCCCTGCGTTCCTGCAGGGTCAGCGTGCCGCTTCGGATTCCAAGACTCTCCGCCTCCTTCTCTGTCAGATACGGAAGAACCGCTCCGTCCTCACCGACATGCTGTTTCCCGGCAAGTCTTCTGATATGTTCACAGTCAGCGTCCGTCACATAGTCCGCCACATCCATCTCATGGATAAAGGCAAGTTCCGACTCCAGATCCTTTACCGCCGTTTCATGTTCCTCGGGCGTGATCCTGCCACGCAGCAGATCGATCTCATACAAGGCCTTCAGGAGCGCAAACCGGTCATCTACCTTCCCAACTGCCGTATCCAGTCTGGTGGCCTTATTCATAATACTGAGGGGTACCACCATCTTGCCGATATCGTGGATGAGCGCCGCCAGCATCAGCTGCTCCTTTCTTGCCGGATCAAAGGTTTTCTCACATTTACCCTCCCTGTGCAGGTCGGTGATGTAATCTGCCAGCAGGCTCGCATATTTTTCTACATTCCTTGTATGCAGGGCGTTGTACGGCGTCCGCTCCTCCAAAGCCGTTGTGAGCGCCTCCACAAAAGAATAAATCTGGGTTTTGAGCGCCTCCATATAGGACAGATTGGTCAGCTCGATCGCCGCAATGGCTCCCAGGGCGCGAATAATGATCTCATACTCTTCATTGAAGGCGATCACATTGCCCTTCTCATCCATGGCGTTGATCAGCTGCAGAACACCGATCAGTTCGTTTTCATTGTTTGCCAGCGGCACTACCAGCTGGGACCGCGTGTGGTACCCGGTCAGACTGTCATACTGTCTGGGACCCGAAAAATCAAACCTGCTGCTGGCATACACGTCAGATATGTTCACGACCTCCCGGTGAATCGCCGCATAGGAGCACACATTTTCCTCTTTCATCGGCACAGGCGGCAGATCAATCGGTTCTCCATCCAGACCCCGGCTAATTTCTTTGGAAAGAGTCCGCATGAACTTAAAGTGCAGTTCGTCATGCTCATACAGATACAGGGTACTTGCATCACAGTTTGTAATCTCCATCCCCTTATCCAGAATGGTCATAAGCAGACGGTTTCTGTCCCTTTCCGTGGAAAGGCGTACGCCAATATCCATTATTTTCTCAAAGTCCTTGTATTGCAGATGCATCCCTTTCTTCCCCCTCTTTCTCCATCGGATAGATCCCACAGCGCTTCATGTATTGAAGTGATTCTTTCTGCGCCTCGTAACTGTTGACTTCCACCAGTACCGGCGCCTCTACCCGGTACTGTCTCATCAGACTGTCAAACTCCTGCCAGTCCAGCTTTCCTGCTCCCACCGCCAGATGCAGGTCGTTTTGCAAATCATTGTCGTTGATATGAATGTGGCGGATATAAGGAGAAAGCGTCTCAATCCACTCCCGCCCGGTACACCGCGAGAGCATGGCATGTCCATAATCCAGACAAACCCCGAAATTCTCCACGTCCCGCATCTTCTCCGCCAGACCGGCCAGAACATCCGGCGCCTCGTCAAACATATTCTCCATATAGATCTGCTGTGCCGGATACTGGTGCGCAATCTCCGTAAAAAACGCTGCGTTTCTGTCCCGCCAGTTCCTCAGATATTCCGGCGCGCGAAATCCGGCCAGCCGTCCCGTGTGGAAGACGACGCCCTTCAGGCCCATTTTCTGAGCCGTCTCCATGGATTGACGTACCCGGAGCGTAGAGACATTCCTGATCAGAGGATCGTCACTGTGAATCGTCACATCCAGAAATGCACCATGCATGGTATCTGTGGAAAATACATTCGCGGCAGATCCGCGCTCCGCGCTTTCCCCCCTGCGCTTTCTGTAGTCCGCAATGATCTCTTCCCGCCTTTCTGAATCGTCCATCACCTTCGCAACATAGAAATCGTTATATTCAAACGCGCATCCGTACTCTGCCGCCAGAGAGCACATCCGTTCCATATCCTTCCTGTCAGGAACCAAATACAGCTTACTCATGTTTCCTCCACTATGCTTCATTTTTTTACATCGTCCAACTGGTATACAAAGACGCCGTTGCTCTTCCCCTTCAGGGGGATTTCCCCGATTGGCGTCACAAGCACTCTGTCCTTTACCGCCTCATAGACATCCTTACTGATCAGAATCTGCCCCGGTTTCGCATTGCTCTCCAGCCTGGCTGCCGTATTGACGGTATCTCCGATGGCCGTATAGTCCATCCGGAAGTCACAGCCGATATTCCCCACAACGGCATTTCCACAGTTGACGCCGATCCCGAAGGACACACTCTTGCCGTATCTCTTGCGGAATTTTTCGGCAATCCTGTCCGCCCCCGCCTGCATATCCCATGCGGTAGCGACCGCCCGGAAAATATAATCGTCCAGATCAAACGGCGCATTGAACACCGCCATGGTCGCGTCCCCCACAAACTTATCCAGCGTTCCGCCATGATCAAAAATCGCCTGCGTGGTGAGTCCCAGATACTCATTCAAAATTTCCACCACTTCCTCCGGCTTCAGACTCTCCGACATCGTGGTAAAACCCCGGATATCCACAAACAGCACCGCGATATGACGGTTTTCCCCGCCGATCACCAGTTCAAAGTCTTTGTCTTTACTGATTTTATCCACCACCTGAGGCGCCACATACTGTTTAAACACATTGAGCACCCGCCGCCTGCGCATGATCTCCGCCAGATACCTGCGCACCATCTGTACCAGATAAATGACTAACAGGCAGACCGGCAGAAGGATTGTCGGAACAATCCATCCTTTCCCGTACATCCCTTTTGCAAAGACAAGGTCAAGAACGGTCAGAGCCGCCAGCAGAATTGTGGAATACAGCATTCTTATTTTTTCACTGCAGGCAAAGAATATGCCGCACAGAAGCGCCGCCGCCAGCGCATAGTACAGGGGCGGAGCCGGAAGCTGGGTCTTTCCTTCCAGAAGCGCCTCTATGATGTTTGCGTGAATCTCCACCCCGTACATCTGGCTGTTGTGGGCGATCGCCGGCATATAGGAGTCCTGCATGCCCACGGCATAGGCTCCCACCAGCACAACCGCGTCCCGAAATATCGCCGGATCCACGGTGCCATCCAGCACATCTGCCATAGAGATCACACTGTAACCCCCCGCTTTGCCGGAATAGGTAAAATAAAACCGATTATTTCTTCCATAGACAGCCGGGAACACCGCTTCCTCTCCCCGGCTTTCCTGATACACCTGATAGACCTGCGAGGAGAGACTGTACTCCCTTTTCCCCTCATAATCCAGATAAGCCATCGCCTGCCGCACATAACCGTCCGTATCCACAAAGGTGTTGGCAAAGCCGCACATGACTGCGTTTTTCAGACTGTCATAAGGCTCTATCACATAATCCACATGATAAGGATTGTAGACGATCCGCCCATCCTCACCCTGTTCCGGCTGCTCCTTAAAGGAAAAGCTCATGGCGGACACGACATTTCCCGCTTCCCCGCAGGCACGGGCAAACGCGTCATCCGCTTCCCGGTCCGCCTCCTCGCTGTAGATCACATCGAATCCGATCACAGCCGGACGCACGCCGTCCGCACCGTTTAACAGGCGCACCAGTTTCGCCGGGACTTCTCTGCTCCAGGTGTTGACAGGACCATATTCCTCCAGCGTTTTATCGTCGATACCTATGATATAAATTTTTTTGTTGGTGACACTCTCCCGCTGGTTCAGCCTGTCGGAAATTCCTATGTCAAGGAAACCGGCCGTACCAAAATAGAAAAAGACAAAAGAGATCAGAATAACGGCGGCAGTAACCGCCGCCGTTTTCATTTTTTTCAGATATTTCATGTTCTAAATCCCGCTATTTCCAAGATATTGTCGTATTCGCCTCAATTTTGGTTCCAAAATCAAACTCCCACGCACCGCTCTGGTCCGGAACAAGCACAGGCATTGCCGCCGTCTCCCCGTCTGTGACAGTCTGCGTTGCAAACACCCTGCCCTGGTACATGAAGGTCACCGTATAAGTCACTGGATCTGACGGTTCTTCGGGTTTACCTGGTTCATCCGGCTTGCCAGGCTTGTCGGGTTCGTCCGGCTCATCGGGTTTCTCCGGCTTGTCGGGTTCGTCCGGCTTATCGGGCTTATCCGGCTTGTCGGGTTCGTCCGGCTTGTCGGGTTTATCCGGCTTATCGGGTTTACTCGGTTTATTCGGTTTACTTGGCTTATCCTTATCTGATTTGCCGTCGTCTGGATTGTTCCCGGTATTTTCGTCTTGAGAATCTCCTCCGCCAGTATTGCCATGATCCACCTGACCGCTGTTCACCGGCCGCTCCGCTTTTGGCGGTTTCATCGCCGGAACCTGCGGCGCAGGTTTTCCTGCCGTCGGCTGAATCACAGGAGCCTGTGGCTGTGCCTCAGACGGTTTGTCGGTGATGTTCTTTGCCATATCCGTGTCAATCTGCGCGTCAGCCCCGCCCGGAATCTCTTCTTCTGCCTGCTCTGCCGGCTCATCCTCAATCTGCGGCGCCTGTTCTTCCTCATTCTCTGCCGCTTTACCGGGATCTTCCATCGGCGAAGCAAGCTGCGTCAGTTCCTCCAGCGAAATCCCAGTCATATCCTGTCCATTCTCCATCATATCAAGCAGATTTATGACCGCCTGCCGGGGAAGCTCGTCGTATGCAATATCCTCGACATCGCTCACCGTTCCATCCTGATACACAGTCAGTTCACTGCCTGCCGGAACTAAGGTTTCCTCCCCGTATGTACCGTCTGGAAGAACGGGCTTCGTCCCGACCTTTCCCTGAAAGCAGCACAGTTTTGTATTCTGATCGCCATTTTCATCCACATACAATTCCACACGATAGATGGTTCCCCGGACAGCCATCACAGAATTGGGAGTGGAAGTCTCATACTGGGCTCCTTCGCTGAGCGGATGCTGGATCTCATTGGTAATGGCTCCCTGTTCCAGACATATCTTTGTTTTGGAATCTGCCTCCGTCCCCTCCGCTTCCAGGGAAAAAGTCGTATCCGCCTCCGCCATCACATACTTATCGTCATCCAGCTTCATACGCATACTGGAATCTGACGCCACGCTGACACGGTCACCCGATTCCAGGTACAGATTCTCCGCCGCATTCATGGTTCCCACACTCTCACGCTCAATCACGGCGCTTCCCTGCACATCATAGACCAGTATGGACCGGAATGCCTCTTCCTTTTTATGAAATAGTAGTGCGACTGCCGCCACTGCGATTACTGCCGCTGCGGCGCAGACACAAACGATTAGCTTCTTATATGATATCCGTTTCTGCATCCTCTACCACGCCCCTCTTTCCACACACTGCTTTTCACCGTAAAATTACCTGGCGAAGCTATAATTTCCATCTGCGCTGACATAAAAATCATTGCCGCCCTGATAAACCGATTTGTCACCGTCCACTTTCCATTGTCCCTGCGCCAGATGATATTTCTCTCCTGCCTTGAGCGCATAGACGCCGCTTTGGGAAATGACATGATCCGTCTCCGGCTTCTCCTCTGTTAATACGGTAATGCTGCAGGCCGTCTCATTGCCAGCCTTGTCGATTGCCCGGATCACACAGGAGGTACCGTTTGCCGCCACTTTATAATTTCCATCTTCGGGAACAGCCGGCTGCTCATTTACCAGAACTCTGTCCAGATTGGCATCCTCCACCTGGAATACCGTTCCTTCCGGGTATGTCTTTCCTTCCTCAACACCCTTTATGACAGGCTTTTTGGTATCTACCACGATTCCGTTAGAGCGGGCGTAGTAATTTTTTTCTCCGGCCGTCACCTTTACATATATGACATAGCTCCCATCCTGCGTAAGAAGAATCGTTTGAGACGGCTCTTTTTTGCACCACATCAAAGAACTCATCTGCTCTTCCGTCTTCGCTTCCGCTTCCATGTCCGTCACTTTATCCTTGGCCCAGAAAACGGACATATCCTGGTCACTCTGGCTGACAGTCACCTCCAGCTGCGGTCCCCAGTTCCCAATATATTCAAAGGTAATTTTTCCGCCCAGACTGCAAGTACTTTCTTTTCCATCCCTCGTAATGACAATCTCAGGCGCGTCTGTGCTCTCGGAATCCTCCGCCTCCTGCGGCTCCGCATCCGGCACTGCCGCCGGCACAGTCAGAATACCAGCCTCCTCAAAATCCGGCGTATCTTCCACGTCTGACACGTCCTCATCTTCCGGCCCGTTTTCCACATCCGGCACATTCTCGTCTTCCGGCCCGTTTTCTCCGTCCGGCACGTTCTCGTTATCCGGCGTGTTTTCTCCGTCAGATACATCCTCACCTTCCGATGTGTCTTCTTCATCCGCCGCGTTCTCGTTTTCCGGCCCGTTTTCCACGTCCGGCACATCCTCGTCTTCCGGCGTGTTTTCTACGTCCGGCACGTTCTCGTCTTCCGGCCCGTTTTCTCCGTCAGATACATCCTCACCTTCCGATGTGTCTTCTTCGTCCGCCGCGTTCTCATCTTCCTGCGTGCTCTCATCGCCGCCGGTCATGCCGGCATCTGCGTCGGAACACACCCCGGTTCCCGCATCATCCTCCGCCGCCAGCATCGTACTCATCGGCATCATACATCCAAGCAATAGCGCTAATCCCAACGCCGCCGCGCCTTTCCAATTCCTGTACATACTCATCGCCCCCAATTCTCACACTGAAAATCCAAACTGCTCTTTTGATACGCGAACATACTTCCAAAGTATATATCGCCCTCTTTATCATAATATTTTACATGTATTCCATAATTTGGTCAATGTTTTAGCATGTAACAATGCCTGACAGGCCGCAGATTTCAAAAAGTCCCCGCACCATATTGGCACAGGGACTTTGGGTATTTTTTATGAATTTACAGATATTTCTTCAGTGCATCCACCTTGTCAAGTTTCTCCCAGGGCAGATCCAGATCGTTGCGGCCAAAATGTCCGTATGCCGCAGTCTGCTTGTAGATCGGACGACGAAGGTCAAGCATCTTGATGATGCCTGCAGGTCTTAGGTCAAAGTTCTCGCGCACGATCTCCACCAGCTTGTCATCGGCAATCTTGCCTGTGCCGAAAGTATCTACCATGATAGAGGTGGGCTGTGCCACACCGATCGCGTAGGAGAGCTGGATCTCGCACTTGTCCGCAATGCCTGCCGCCACAATGTTCTTCGCCACATAGCGCGCCGCATAAGCTGCAGAACGGTCCACCTTTGTGCAGTCCTTGCCGGAGAACGCGCCGCCGCCGTGACGTGCATAGCCGCCGTAGGTATCTACGATGATCTTACGGCCAGTCAGACCTGCGTCACCGTGAGGGCCGCCGATCACGAAACGTCCCGTAGGATTGATGAAGAATTTGGTCTGGTCATCCACCAGCTCCTTCGGCAGAACGGGATCAAACACATATTTTTTGATGTCCTCATGGATCTGCTCCTGGGTCACGTCCTCATCGTGCTGGGTGGACAGCACAACCGCCTCCAGACGAACCGGCTTGCCTGCCTCATCGTACTCCACGGAAACCTGGCTCTTGCCGTCGGGTCTCAAATATTTGAGGGTGCCGTCTTTGCGCACCTTCGTGAGCTGCAGCGCCAGCTTATGTGCAAGGTCGATGGGATAAGGCATGTACTCCTCGGTCTCGTTGGTCGCATAGCCGAACATCATACCCTGGTCGCCTGCTCCCGTGTCCAGATCGTCGTTCTGCTCGCCCTTCTTTGCCTCCAGCGCCTTGTCCACACCCATCGCGATATCTGCAGACTGCTCGTCAATCGCCACGAACACAGCGCAGGTGTTTGCGTCAAAGCCGTACTCGGACTTGGTGTAACCGATCTCCTTTACGGTATCGCGCACAATTTTCTGCATATCCACATATGCATTGGTGGTAATCTCACCTGTCACCAGCACAAACCCGGTGCAGACTGCCGTCTCGCATGCCACGCGGCTCATGGGATCCTTTTCCATGCAGGCATCCAGGATCGCGTCGGAAATCGCATCGCAGACTTTGTCGGGATGCCCCTCAGTTACAGACTCGGATGTAAATAATCTTTTCTCCATTTTTCCTCTCCTTTTTGTGTTTTGTGTGAATGTGAATAAGCTTTCTTCTCTGCTTAATCGTGAAAAATCCCCTTACTTCTCTTGGAAATAAGGGGACCCGACATACAAGCATCAAATCCTCTTATTGTTCGATCATGCTGCCGTAACAGCTTCGCTCAGGTTGGCACCTTCCTTGTCAGGGGTTGCCGTGGCTTCATAGATCCTATGTATCTCCACCACTCTGAATAAGAGAAAGACATCACAATATAAAATTTATCTAAACTCAAGATACACCAACTCGGAGCCTGTGTCAAGCCCCGAATGTTCACTTTCTGTATCAGCCGGAACCGGCCGGCAGTTTACAGTCAGCTCACCTTTAATTTAAACTTCTGCAGATCCCGGTCCGTGGTCACCAGATCAATCTGTGCCCCCAGATGCTGCAGCTTCAGATGAAAATCTTCATAACCGCGCTGAATATACTTGATATCGTCAACTGTGCTGATCCCGTCCGCCGCCAGCGCCGCAATGACAAGCGCCGCTCCTGCCCTCAGATCCGGTGCGGTAATATGCGCCCCGGTGTACTTGGACACGCCGTCGATAATCGCCGTATTGCTCTCCACCTTGATGTTCGCGCCCATGCAGGTGAGCTCGTCCACATATTTAAAGCGATTCTCGAAAATGCTCTCCGTCACAATGCTGGTTCCCGCAGAAAGTCCCAGCGCCACCGTAATCTGCGGCTGCATGTCCGTGGGGAATCCCGGATAGGGAAGGGTCTTCACATGGGTATGTCCCAGAGGCTTCGCTGCCACCACACGCACCGCATCGTCAGACTCCTCAATCTCACAGCCGATCTCCAAAAGCTTTGCACTGATAGACTCCAGGTGCTTCGGGATCACGTTCTTTACCGTCACGTCACCCTTCGTCACTGCCGCCGCAAACATAAACGTGCCCGCTTCAATCTGATCGGGAATGATTCCGTACTCCGTCCCGTGCAGTTTCGACACGCCCTTAATACGGATCACATCCGTACCCGCGCCCTTGATATTGGCGCCCATGCTGTTTAAAAAGTTCGCCAGGTCAACGACATGAGGCTCCTTCGCCGCGTTCTCAATCACGGTGGTGCCCTCCGCCATCACTGCCGCCATCATCACATTCATGGTCGCGCCCACGGTCACCACGTCCATGTAGATATGGTTTCCCTTCAGTTTCGCAGCCTCCGCGCTTATGCGGCCATATCCGATTCCAACGTCAGCTCCCAGCGCACGAAATCCTTTGATATGCTGGTCAATGGGACGCAGCCCGATATTACAGCCGCCGGGAAGAACGACCTCAGCCTTGCTGTATTTGCCAAGCAGAGACCCCAAAAGATAGTAGGATGCTCTGATTTTTTTGATATAATCGCCCTCAATCACCAGATTGTGGACCTGTGAGGCATTGATCTTCACCGTATGTCTGTCTATCCGATTAATCACAACGCCAATACTTTCCATCGCCTGCATCATGACATTGGTGTCCCTGACGTCCGGCACATTCTCTATCAACACGGTTTCGTCCGTCATAATGGCGGCCGCCAGGATCGCCAGCGCCGCGTTTTTCGCACCGCTGATCTCCACCTCGCCGACTAACGGATTCCCACCTTTAATCGCATATTGTTCCATCTATGTTTACTTGCCTTTCTTCATCGAAAAAACTCAAACATTAAAATACAGTATAACAGATTTTGAAGGTTTGTAAACCCCTTCGCATCGCACGCCCGAACTGCTAATTCAAGTAGTCGAAAGGATTTACCTGCGTGCCGTTTATGAGAATTTCAAAGTGAATATGCGGTCCCGTGCTTACGCCCGTATTGCCGCTCAGGGCAATTTTCTGCCCCTGGCTCACAGTCTGTCCCTGTTTTACCAGCACTTTGCTCAAATGGCCGTAGCGGGTCTGTCTGCCGTCCGCATGGTCAATGTAAACTACATAGCCGTAGCCGCTGCCCCATCCTGCCCTGGATACCGTTCCAGCGCAGGACGCCATAACCGCCGTACCTACAGGTGTCGCCCAGTCCACTCCCTTGTGATAGGTGCTCGCTCTTCTGGTAGGCGCTTTCCGTCTGCCAAACTGGGAAGAAAGCCTTCCCCCCGAAATCGGCTTCAGGTAAGTGGGCGGAATCTTCGTGCCGCGCTCCACAATTTTGGGCACAGCCGCATAAGTGATCTCCTCCTTCAGGATCTCCCTTCCCACTTCCTCGTTATTGCGATAGGACACATCCGCCACAACCTTGCGGTGACCTGCAGAAGGCTCCTGCAGCGTCTGCATATCGGTCGTGTACCAGTCGTCGTTGTCGACATAGATGACGTCCGCCTCGTAATCCTCTTCATAGTACATCTGCTCCGTGCGCTCCACGGAAAGCTCCGGCTCCGGCACGGTCACAATCAGCTCATCGCCCACACGGATCACAGAGTTTTCATTCTCTATCGTCTCGTTCATGGCGATCAGCTCATCCAATGGTATCTCATTCTTCTCGGCAATCTGGGAGAGCGTATCCCCGGCAACCACCTCGTAAATCTGCTCCTTTTCCTGGTCCTTTGTCACCTCTTCGATCGCCTGCTCCAGAGGTGTCAGTTCATAGTCCATCAGATAGGACTCCACCACCTCCACCGTGTCGCCAAAATCGAGTGCGAGAAGCCCCAGCTCATAATCGGAAAATTCTTTCTCCGAAGCCGGCTCGATATCCTCAAAAATATCATCCAGCACCGCGTTAATCCCCGCGCTGGTCATTGTCTCCTTTGCCTCCTCCGCCTCTTCTTTCTGCTCTCTGGCCGAATAAATCTGCGTCGTCAGCACGTTCAGCTCCCTGTCGGAGTCCAGCACAAGATCCGCATAATAATGATTGCCGCTGTCATATTTTTTGATGGATGCCTGTAAGAGCGCAAGCACTTCCTGCGTACTTGCCAGGTTCACCGTATATTCGTTGATTTTCACAGTATAGGAGCGATTCAGTGTCTCCTTGACGCTGCCGCGCAGGGCAGTCAGCATATTGGCAACAATGACATTCTTGTCATCTACCGTGCCCCAAAGCACCTCTTCCCCTTCCCAGCTCAGATCGCTCTCCGCCAGCACCATCTCGTCACTGCTTGCCGCAAGCGCTTTTCTCGCTTCAATCAGACACTCGTCCGCCTCTGCGGCATCACCCATCACGCCTACCTGCATCCCGTTTAGGTATACCGTAAAAAGGTTATCCCCATCGCTTTCCAGTGTCTGCAGATGGGGCAGGAAAAAGGCTGCGACAATGCTTGCAAGCACCGCAACCTTAATATATGCAATTTTCATTTTTTTATAATATCTGCTCAATATTTTCATCATTATTTTTTCTTACATGCCCCGGCTCAGAACAGCTTTCCGTTTGTAAGCTGCATAAGCAGAGCAAACACATTGACCGCAATATCCGCCAGCACCCCGATTAAAATGGCAACAGCCAGTCCCACAGGCAGTCTGCTGCCCTTCGGGGTCTGGCTCTGTTTCTCAAGCTCCTCGGTAAAGGCCGCCTGTACATTACGGTATACCTTTACGTTCTCCCTGTGCATAAACTCCTCGGACTGGGCAATCCTCTCCTCCAGAAGGCTTTTGATCCCGGCAAGCTGCTTTTCCACATCCTCAGCCTGTCCGCTTCCTGCCTCCAGCGCCTCCAGTTTTTCCACGCACTGTGCCAGCATATCCTGCACATGATCCACATTTTCCGCCGTCTTGATATTCACCCGGCGGATCTCCTGCATCAGCTCGTCATACGCTTTCATCTGCTTCTGCATCTGCTCCATTTTCGCAGCCTCCGCCGCAGAATTTGCCCGGATCATCTCCTGCGCATTTTTCTTCTGTGCCAGCTTATCTATAAAAGTATCCATGATATTCTCCATTTCCTTTATCTTCTAGTCTTCCGCAAAACAGAAAAACCATGTCTGCATTTTATCATCTTTCCGCATTTATGACAACAGCCAAAAGTTTTCACGCGCTCTTCCACTTCCTGGATTTGCATTTTATTGTGCAATATGCATATAATTCAATTTCCATTTTTTACATTATTATAAATATTAACCATAACTTTACACTTTATTCATACTTTATTCACAACTCCGAAGTATACTCAATTTATACAAAACAACACGAGATGTCGTGTAACTATTACACACATAGATAAATTTTTTCATAATAGCCCGGGTGCCGAAAGGTGCCTGGGCACTCCTCATGTCCGCGTATAAGCAGAGAAGGAAGCCTTATGAAGCGCACACTGTGCTTGCACAAGGGTGTGCTTCGTAAGGCTTACGGCGAGCAACGCGAACGAGAAATGCGCAGCATTTCGAGTCTCTGCTTATACGCGGACATGACGAAATACGCGCCCCATTTCGAGTCTCTGCTTATACGCGGACATGACGAAATACGCGGACACACGTCAGAACTCATTCAGAACGCGCCCCATGCCTGTAAGCGGACGGCGTCACCCCCATCACCTTTTTAAACACCGTGCTGAAATAGTTTGCGTTCTCATATCCAACCGCCCAGGATATTTCCAGCAGCTTCATATTCGTGTGCTCCAGCAGCTCGCACGCCTTGTCCATGCGCAGTTTCAAAAGATAGTCCGAAAAAGTGTCCCCCGTCTCATTGTGAAAAATCAAGCTGAAATAGCCAACGCTCATATTGACGTATTCAGCCACCTCGGAAATGGACAGCGTATTCTTCTTATAATTTTCCCTGATATATTTTGTGGCCAGAGAGATCACGTCGATATATTTTCCATTCTTTTTCTTTTCCACATATGCATAGATCTCCGTATAGATCTGCCCGATATACGCCACCATATTTTCCACGTCGGATATGCTTGAAATCCTGTCGTAAATATCGGTCGGCCTCTCAAAAATATCTGTCAGGTCAATGTGATATTCCGCCAGTTCCTGGGACAGTCTGATAATCCAGTTTCCGGCCGAAAGCCTGATGGCAAATTCCGCGTTTCCCTCCGCACTCTTAAACTTCTGCCGGATCTTTTCCATGATCTTCGGTATCTCCTCCCGTCCTGCAAGCTTCATCGGCGAGGGAAGGGAAAGCTCCCCCATAACCGCCTGTCCCTGCCCGCAGGCATAGTCCTCGATATCGTCGTAGCGTATCGTCTGCCCGATTCCCTTGATAAATTTAAACCGCAGGGCGTCCTCCGCCTGATTTTTCAACAGATTCATCTTCTGGAAGTCTTCTGACAGCTTACTGCATGCCAGCGTGATCTTTGTGATATGGCATTCCGCTTCATTGAACATCCGCACATGCTGTCTCATCATGCCAAGCTGCAGTTCCAGATCGGACACAGACTCCCGGTAGCAGCACAAAAACATGCTGTACTCCGACCGCTCCATGACAATAATTCCCTGCTTGTGGAACAGGGCCGACAGCTCCCTGTAATCTTTTATCGTCTCATACCTGGTCTCCTCACTCCCGCCGTACATGACAAGCTGAAATTCGTCCAGTTCCAGAATTAGCACGCAGACGATCCTGTTTTCAAATATTTCTGACATCCATGTCACATCTTCCGGCAGCGCCTCCGCCGCCCGGTTGATCAGTCTGGCAAATCCGTCACGCATATCCCGGCGCCTGCTGTACTGCTGGTTTTTCCACTGTTCCGTCACTTTCCGCAGCACATGGTCCAGCTCATCCAGATCAATCGGCTTTGAAATAAAATCCAGCACTCCCATTTTGATCGCTTTTCGGGCATACTCAAAATCGTTGTAGCCGCTGAGAATGACCACAATGATGTCCGCACTTTTCTGTTTTGCCGCCCATGCGATATCAAGCCCTGTGTAGTAGGGCATCCTGATATCGGTCAAAATGAGATCGGGAGACTCCTGCTCCAGAATCTGCATCGCCTTCTTCCCGTTATTCACTGCCGCAATCAGTTCAATATCATAGGACTGCCAGTCAATACATTCGCAGATTCCCTCCAAAATAACCTCATCATCATCACATAACAGCATTCTTATCATATTCCTACATTCTCCTTCGGTATACAGATGGAAATTATGGTTCCTCTGTCCGGCTCTGAATCAATCGTCATGTCCGCCCTTCCGGCATAGTAGATCTGAATCCTCTCATATATATTTTTCAGCCCATAACTGTCTGTCGTCTCCCGCAGCATTTTCACGTTTTCCCGCAGCGTCTTTAGCTGTGCCTCCTCCATCCCTTTTCCTGTATCTGCCACCTGAAAGACGATCTGTGCCCCGCGCTCATACACAGAGACAATGATCTCTTCCGATTCCACCTCTCCCCTGATGCCGTGATAAATCGCATTTTCCACGAGAGGCTGCAGAATCAGCTTGACCGTTCGGTACTGCATGACGCTGTCCTCCACATGCATCTCATAGCGGAATTTATTTCGGTATCTGATTTTCTGAATAAGCAGATAATTCTCCACATGACAGATTTCATCCGCTATGGGAATATATTCTTTCCCCTTGCTGAGCACCGCCTTGAACAGTTTCGACAGCGCCCCGACCATCGTGATCGCTTCCTCTTTTTTGTTAAGGCGAAGAAGCCACGTCACAGAGTCTAAGGAATTGTACAGGAAATGGGGATTGATCTGGGCCTGCAGCGCCTTCATCTCGGCCTTCTGCAGACTGCGCTGCTTTTCATATATCTTTTCATTCATCTCATTCATGGTCGCGGACATACGGTTAAAGTCATCAATCAGCAGTCCGATCTCATCCTTCGTCTCCTCCGGCTTTACGGAAACGTTCAGATTGCCGCTGCGGATCTCCTGCATGCCCGCGCTCAGTCTTGCAATGGGCCTGGTGATGCCTGCGGAAGCCCAGAAAATCAGAAAAAGCATGAGCACCACGGAACAGAGAAGTATCATACAGTTTACGAGCAGTGTCCCCGACGCGGTGGCATTGATCTGATCCACACTGATCAGGGAATAGATGCTCCAAAGACCGTTGCTCAGCTCCCTGCCGCTCACCAGATACTGTTTGCCACAGAGCCGGTAATACTGGTTTTGCGCATGGTCCGTCTCCTTTGCCGCTATGGTCTGGAAATCCGCCTGTATACCGTCGTCATAAAAGGAACTTTTGAAAATGACATTTCCCTTCTCATCTACCACAAAAAAGCCGTTCCGGCTTCCCTCATACCTGTCCAGGAGAGAAGTAATCATATTTTCGTCAATCTCCACAATGGCCACACCGCTCATGTTTCCGCTCGCCTTGTCCATCAGCATCTTTCCGAGGGAGACAAAGTTTTTCATCTCCGATTTCACCACATAGGAGCCTTTGTGCGGCAGAAACCACACGCTCTTCCCTGTCTGTGACAAGGTCTCATACCAGTCCTGCTCCGCAAAATTGACAATGCGGAAGGAATTGTAGTTGGACTTATACTGGGCGCCGTTCTTTCCCAGTACATAGACGCCAAAAATATCCTGGCTGGACGAATACTGGTTCAGCAGCTCCATGCTCACTTTCAGATCATAGGAATACCGCTCCGCCGTATCTGAAAAGTCTTTGCGCAGATATTCCTGAATATTCACGCTGTTTTCCAGCTCGTCACAGACGGCATTGGCACGCTTGAAGATCCCGTCGATCTCCTCGCACACCACATTCATGTTTGTCACCGTGTACTCTTCTGTGATCCCGAACGTATTCTCCGCGCTGATGCGGTAAGAAAGTATCATTTCCGCGCTGAGCGGGATCACGCACACAAGGCCGAATATCATAATCAGTTTTGTCCTGAAACGCAGGTGCTGCAAAAAGCGGGTCATCTTTCTCTCCATTCGTCTAATACGCATTTTTGTACTGCTCCAGCACATTATCCCGGTCAAAAATATTGTAGGGAATAAAGATCTGTTTTGCCGGCGCATACCCCTTCTCATTGGATCCGATTAACTGCATGATGAGCGGACCTACCTCCGGGCTGCTCTCCACAGTCGCATAGTATTCCCCTGCGATAATCGCTTTCAGCGCGTCCTGCACGCCGTTGATGGAGATAATCGGCACGCTTCCGTCCGCCTTCCCCGCCACCTTGAGCGCCTGAAGCACGCCAAGGCCGTCCTCATCCGAATAGGCCACAATGGCGTTGTAATAGTAAGGTTCCCCCGCCAGCATCTCCTCCATGCTCTTCTGCGCCGTCACCCTGTCAAAACTTCCTAAAATCTGCCCGGAAATTTTCATGCGCGGGTATTTTAAAATTTCATCCCGGAATCCTGCCGCTCTCTGTCCTGCCACCGTAGAGCCTTCCTCCCCGGCCACTTCCAGAATGCTGACAGGTTCCCCCTGATAGCGGGAATGCAGAATCTGGGCGCATAGCTGCCCTTCCTTATAATAATCCGTACAGATCATAAACAGATAGTCCTCCGGGTCCACATCCCATGTGCTGCATTCCATCAGAATCAGCTTCGTGCCCGTCTCCTTCACCATCTCGATGATTTCTCCAAGCGCCGTCTCACTGGCCGGGATGACAACCAGATAATCCATCCCCGCATCGAGCATTTCGCGTATGTTCTGCAGCTGCCACTGCGCAGTCCGCTCCTTCGGTTCCTCAAACAAAAACTGGAAACCCCGATCCGCCGCCGCATTAATCAGACTTGTCTGCTGCGCCACTCTCCAGGGGTTGGAGGAATCCGTCTCGGAAAATCCGATTCTGACAGGAGCTGCCGTCACTTCGGCCTTTTCCCCGCCCTGTTTCGTCCCGCCGGCTGCGCCCTGCGAAAGAGCGGCCAGCGCACAGATTCCTGCTGCCGCCGCCGCTGCGCAGAGCAAACGCTTCATCCATACTTTCATCTTCTCTGTTCTCTCCCTGTTTTCCGATCAATGTCCGGGCGGCATCTGTGCAGAGTGCAGATACCCGAAAGAGGGTGTCCTTTTCAAACACCCTCAAATCCGTTACTGATATTTCGCATACATGGAATGATCCAGACGGAACCTGTCGCTCTGATCGGGATATTTGTACCGCCTGATGTCCTGATCCTTCGGATAATCGAACCGGCCGGCGCACCTCATAATCACCGTCTTACACTCGGGACAGATGTCCGCGCTGATGCTCTCAAACTGGCGCACAAGCATATCGGGATCGGAGGAAGAGTTGGCCCAGTTCTCCCAGTGATCCGGGATCAGTACCTTTGCCTTAAGCGCCTTGCCAAGACGCGCGCCGTCATAGGGCGTCATCTTGTCGAAAGCTCCCGGCGCATTGTAACCGATATCAAAAACCGCCACGTCAATGTCGTACTTCTGGCCGATTGCCACATAGGCATCATTATACCATGTATCACCCAGGAACAAAATATTTCCGGCAGAAGTCTTAAACAGGAACGAACATGCCACATCTTCGTAGGGCTGAGCGTCGCCGTCCCCCGTCTTTGTGGCGCAGTCGTCATAGTTCATCAGAAACTCCACTTCCGCTCCCGGCAGTTTTATACTGTTCCCCACTTTTGCCGTTACAATTCTCTCATCGGGCACCTCAAACTCTTTCAGTCTCTTTACCGTCTCCGGGGGCGCCACATAGACAGCATCCGTAGTTCCCATTGTGCCCTTCACCGTGTAGATGTCGCAGTGATCGTTGTGCACATGTGTGCAGAACACGCCGTCTACCCTGCTGAAAGAAAAGGGATCAATCACCTGGGGATTCAGCCGCAGCCAGTTCATGCTGGGCGCCCCGTTCTGCTTACAAACACCGCAGTAATCAATGGTCGTGTAATGGGAAGGCCCGCACCACTGGTCAATCAGGAAAATGCCGCCCTCATCTGTTTTCAGCACCCAGGAAGGGCCGCCGCACCACCAGAGGCTGACCGAACCTTTCGGCACTTCCATTGCCTCTATTTCCTTGTTCAAAAATGTCCCCCACTCAGGAAAGGCTTCCAGAATCCAGTCTTCCCTTGTGATCTCTCTGTTTGTGCGGATGTAAATGCCGGACACCAGTCCTCTTCCATCTGTCTTTTCTACGCTCATCCTTTTTCCTCCTTTTCAAATCTCACTTTGCTTTCCGCATTTTCCTCTTATCTGTGTTCCCTCTGCCGCCAGACTCTCTTTGCTTTGCGGCATTTTCCACCTCCTGTGCGGGTCACGCGCCGTCTCTTCCGTAAATGGTATACACGTCACTCTGTCTGTTGGCCGCACAGATATAGTCCTGCGTCCTGCCGGAGACTACCGTCACATTGGCCGGGCCCTTCCCCTCATCGACCAGATCTGCCCGGAGCGCGCCGTCCCCGCCCATATAAACCGCATAAAGCTCCTTCCCTGCTCCCCGAAAACCCACAAGGAACAAGTTCTTTCCGTTCGCCTGCCCGCCGTAAATGGCATGGCCAAAGGCATGTTCTCCCGGCAGTTCGTAGATGCTCTCCAGCCTGTCCTGCCTTCTTTTGCAGACGCGGAACCGATCTCCGTGAAAGGGGGAAAGAATCCCGTATTCCAGCTCCCCGTCACCGTCGATATCCGTGACCACCACATCGCTGCACGGTTCCTCCAGAAGTGTTGTCATCTTCCATGCCGTTTCCCCGCTCTCCTCTGCTGGACGGATCTCCACGATGCCGGATCTGCCCGCAATGAGCATCCGTTCCGCCTCCTCCCCGGGTACTTTTGTAAATCCGTGGTTCTGGAAAATCCCGTCCAGTATGGGCCGGAAATCAATCACATATTTCTTTTCCAGATCCAGCCTGCCCACATACACCGAACCAGGCGTGGACCAGTCTTCCGTAAAGTCCTTTTTCCTGCACAGAGAGCAGGCCGCCAGATAATAATTCCCAAAAGCCTTGACAATGTCTATGCGGTGGGCAAAGGGCAGAATGCAGATCACCTTTTTCTCGTAGTCCGTTCCTTTCCGGGTGTTCCATACAATCTGCGCATTCTCCGACTGAAATACCGGGAAAAACTTCTCTATGGTCAGGAACTCTCCTCCCTTCCCCGGCACAGGGATGACACCCATACAGCCGCCGGGGCCGGAAAGCATCTCCTGCTCCTCCAGAGAATCCAGGTCGACCCGCACGGTCTTTCCCACATCCTGCGTCTCCGAGGCAAAGGCAACCTGCCATTTCCCCTCTTCCCACACCCGGGAAGCCACATAGACACCGTCCAGCGGTTCTTCTTTGACAACCCGGTATTTCCCTTCCCTTTTCGTCTCTGTTCCCATCCTGACCTCCATCCTTGTTCCCATCTGCACCCCGCAGGATGTCTCATTCCTTTCTGCGGTATCGCAAACGCTTAATGACTGGCTTTGTCTCTGTTGTAGAGCAAAAGCAGGATAATGATAATACCGCCCTGTATCATCTGTCTGCCCGCCTCGGAGATATTGACAATCGTCAGAAAATCCACAAGCATGACCATGAGCATGACGCCTGCCAGCGTGCCCAGATAGCCGCCCCGTCCGCCGGTCACCGCCGTACCGCCGATTATGACGGCCGCAATCGAATTGTCATTGTAATCCACCCCTACGTCCAGATAACTTGTCCCCGTGTAGCCCACCAGGAGAAATCCTGCAAAAATGGCGAGCACAGCGGATATGATATACACGATAAAATAAATCTTCGTCGTATTGATGCCGGAAAACCGTGCCGCCGTCTTATTCGCCCCCACCGCGAACACATTGCGTCCGAAGGTGGTCTTTTTCATCACAAAGATGGCGATGACAACAAGCACAATCCAGATCAGGAAGACCCCTGTCACAACCCCGGTGCCCGCCGACCTGCACAGGCTGCTCATAAACGGAGAAGTTTTCCCCTTAGGCGCCCCCTGGGTATAGATCATAAAAACGCCCTCTATGACAGAGCTCATGCCGAGTGTCATAATAAACGGATCCAGCTTCAGATACCGTATGCCAAAACCGTTTCCGGCGCCGATGAGTATGCCCGCCAGCAGGATGATGACAAAAGCCTTTCCCAGATTGGCATCGCTCCCCATCAGGATCTGCGCTCCCAGAACATTGCCAAGCGTAATCGTGTTGGCAACGGAAAGGTCAATGTCCCCGAGCAGAATGGCAAAGGTCTGGCCGATCGCCGCGATCCCAAGAAAGGACGCTGTCTTCAAAAGTCCCGACATATGGGCGCGCTGCAGATAGCCCGGCGATGCAATCACTGCCACCGTGAACATGACCGCCAGAATGATATACACAAAATATTCCGGCTTTCTCAGATTTTCTTTGATATGTAACACTTTTGTCTCCATATATGCCCCCTAACGATTCACATTTTTCAAAGAACCAAGCGCCAGCGCCGCTATGATGATGATGCCCTGCAGCAGAAACTGGAAATAGGAAGAAATGCCGAGAAGGTTCAGCATATTGTTAATCAGCGTGAGAATCACAACTCCTGCAAGCGTACCGAGCACGTCTCCCACGGCCCCTGAAAATACGGCTCCTCCGATGATGCTGGATGCGATGGCCCGCAGGGAATAACTGGAACCGATCGTGGGATCGCCGGAATACATATAGGCCGCCAGAAAAACGCCGCCCACAGCGCTCAAAAGCCCCGCCAGCATATGCGCTATGATCTTTGTCCTCACGGCGTCAATGCCTGTTGCGTATGCCGCCGCATAGTTTCCTCCCACAGCCCGGATTTTTCTGCCAAGAGGCGTCTGATTCAACACCGCTCTGACGATCACCAGCACAATCAGCAGCAGGAAAAATACCACCGGGATTCCATAGAGCTTCCCCCTCAGAAATTTGGCGAACCCTTTGTGAATGCTGCCGCCCGGCATGGGAAGCAGATACAGCGCAATGCCTCCATACACGGTGGACATGGAAAGGGTAACGATCAGGGCCGCCAGCCGGAAACGTCCGATCAGAATGCCGTTGATCAGGCCGCAGACCATACCCGTCACAAGAGCTGCCGCCACACCCGTCACCCATCCCAAAGGCTCATCCGGCTTCATCAGAACAATGCATACGCAGTTGCTAAGAGACAATATCATGCCGAGAGAAATATCAATCCCGTGGGTCAGAAGACAGATTGTCTGTCCAAAGGAGACCATCACAAGGGGGAATGCGGTGTATATGACATTGGACAGGTTTCTGCCGGTAAAAAAGCTGTCGTCAAACATCCCGATGAAAACCATGAAGAGCACGAGAAACAGATACGCCATGATTACCCCGGAATATTTATATTTGAATTTTTCCTCTTTCATAAGTTTCAGAACTTTTGTCATAGTTACCTCCATGTCAGCCATGCGTTCACACCGAAACACCCATAGCGCACCGCATAATGTTTTCCTCTGTGATGTCCTCACCCTCCAGGATCTGCGTAACCGCCCCTTCGTACATAACAGCCACCCGGTTGGACATGCCGATGACTTCCATCATGTCACTGGAACACATAATAACTGCCGTTCCCTGTTTTGCCAGATTTTTCATAATATTGTAGAACTCGTTTTTTGCCTCCACGTCAATTCCCCTCGTGGGTTCGTGGAACAGTATCACATCCGGGTCAATTCCAAGCTCCTTGCCGAGCACCACCTTCTGCTGATTGCCGCCGCTTAAGCTGGATGCCGGATTGTTTACGTTAAATACCTTGATGGACAGGGATTTCACGGAATGGTCTATGTACGCCTTCTCCTGAGATGCGCTGATCACGCCCATTCTCGCCCGCCGTCCCAGACTGCAGAGTGCCAGATTGTCCCGGACAGGCAGTCCCAGCATAAGTCCCTCGGTCTTTCTGTCTGAGGGCACCAGCGCAATTTTGTTTTTCAGGGCAGCCTTCGCATTCTTCACTTTAATCTCCCGGCCTTTCATCCGTATCTCCCCTTTTTCGAGAGGGTACAGGCCGCTTATGGCATTCATCAACTCTGTCTGCCCGTGTCCCTGGAGTCCCGCAATCCCGAGTATCTCTCCTTTTTTGACCGCAAAGGAGACTTGCTGCAGCGCTTTTCCCGTCAGTTCTTTCACCTCAAAAAGCACTTCCTCTGTAATCTGTGTATTCTTCGGCGGGAAAATATTCTGCAAGGACCGCCCCACCATCATGCGGATCAGCTCATCCGTATCGATCTCGCTCACCAACTTTGTGTCCACCCGCTCGCCGTCCTTAAATACCGTGACCCGGTCACCGATCTCAAACACTTCCTCCAGTCTGTGGGAAATGAAAATAATCGTCTTTCCTTTCCCGATCAGGTTTCTCACGATCTGGAAGAGTTTCTCCACCTCTTTTCTGGCGAGGGCGGATGTGGGTTCGTCCAGAATAATCAGTTCCGGGTCGTGGAGCAGTATTTTGATGATCTCCACCATCTGCTGCTGCGCCACTGTCAGCTTGCACACGATGGCATCCAGATCAATCGTTATGCCGTACTGCTCCATAACCGTCTCCGCCTGCCTGCGGATCTTTTTGCGGTCCACAACGCCAAACCTGACCGGCTCCATATTCAGGAAGAGATTCTCCTCCACCGTCATTTCCCCCACCAGCGTCAATTCCTGGAAGACCATAGCGATTCCCATATCCTGGGACTGTCTGGGCGTCCTGATTTTTACTTTCTCCCCTTTTAGGCAGATTTCTCCTCTGTCCGCCTCAAACAGTCCCGCCAGTATTTTCAGGATGGTGCTCTTACCGGCCCCGTTTTCTCCCGCCAGCACATGCACCTCACCTCTGTTGCAGGCAAAATCGACATCCGTCAGCGCTTTACAGCCTCCAAAACTTTTATAGATACCTGACATGCGTAAGATTTCTTCTGCCATGTTTTCCTCCATCCGAGTCTCTTTGTCTAATTTCCGGCCTCTTCACCGAACAGCTCCTGCAGCTTTTCTTCCGGCAGTTCCGTGGGCGCCCAGAAACTGTCTGACAGATCCATCCTCACAAACTCCTCCAGCGTCTCGTTGGTCACGAAATTCACGGTCAGCGTATTGTCCTTTTTGATGTTCAGTCCTTCCAGCGCATCAATGCCAAGCCGGAGAGCCATTGCCCCGCTCGTATTGGGAGAGATCGGTGCAATTGCCTGGAATCCCTGGTCTACTCTGTCATGCCACACCTTCAGATAACCGTTGTTCGCCTCTCCGCACATGGGAACCAGTTCCCGTCCTGCCTCCTCAAAAGCGTCTATGGCGCCTCTTGTCATCGCGCCGCCAAGGGAGAGAACGCCGTCGATCTCGGGATATGCGGAAAGCATACTTTCCACAGCCGCCTTTGCCTTTGCGTAGTCATTGTCACAATAAGATTCCGCAATGATCTCCATATCAGGGTACTGGGCGATGACATTCTTCGCGCCGTTCACGCGTTTCTCCGCATTGTCCGTGCCTGCCTGTCCCGCAATCAGGATGATCTTTCCTTTGCCGCCGAGCTGGTCCGCCAGCCACTGCGCGTCCACCCTGCCAAACTCCTCATTGTCGAGAATAAGTTTTGCTGTCAAGTCGTCCGTATCCACGGCACAGTCAAAGTTCACAACAGCCACGCCTGCCTCCATCGCATCTTCCACTGCCGGTACGAGAGCGGAAGCGGACGCCGCCGTGAGGCAGATCAGATCCACATCCTTTGTCACCAGATCCGCCATGTCGGATACCTGCTGTGACACATCACCGTCAGAGTTTGTCACATAATATTCACTGATGATGCCCTGCTCCTTGTACAGCTCGCACTGATGGATAAATGTCTCCTGCATTTCCACCCGCCATGTGTTTGCGAGGGAGAAGTTGCAGAGCGCCACCTTGTAGCCCTGGTTGTTCGGCTTCACATTGCCTGCCGTCTCCGGCGTAATCAGTTCATCGGATGTTTCCGCAGTCTCTGTCTCCGCAGCGGGCGCTTCCGCTTCTGCTGTTTCCGGGGCGCTCTCCGTCTCCTGTGTTTTCTCCGCCTCCACTGCAGGTGTCTCCTCTGCAGCCGGCGCGGTTGTCTTTTCTCCTCCGCATCCTGCCAGTATGCCGGTCAGCAGCGCTGCTGTCATACCCAGACTTATCAGTTTCTTCACGCTCTTTTTCATATGCTACCTCCTGTAAATTTATTTTTGATACTCCCATTATAGGTTTTCCCTCCAGAACGGAATATGCAACAATCTCAGATTTTTCTCTAATCTGATAAGAATACGGACACAAAAAAAGACGGTACAGGAAACCTTTCCCATACCGTCTGTCAGTAACTCTATGAACCGGCCGAATGTCTAGCCCCGAAGCTGGAAATGCCGCACTGCCGCCTGCAGTCTCTCCGCATGGTGGCGAAGCTCCTGCGCGGAGGAAGCCGACTCCTCCGCCGTGTTGGCATTGGTCTGCACAACTGCGGAGATATTTTCCATTCCCTCCGTCAGCTGGCTTAAGGATTCCGCCTGCTGTTTGGCAGAATCTGCAATGTGTTCCACCAGCTCAGCCGACTGTCTGGAACTGGAAACCACATTGGTAAGCGCCGTCATGGTTTCCCCGGACAGGGAAGTGCCATACTGGACAAGCTGGACCGAATTGACAATCAGATCCGTAATATTCTTGGCAGACTCCGCGCTCTTGGCGGCAAGCTGCTGCACTTCGTTCGCAACCACCGCAAACCCTTTTCCTGCGGCTCCGACCCTGGCTGCCTCAACGGAAGCGTTCAACGCCAGAATGTTGGTCTGGAATGAAATATCTTCTATGGTCTTGATGATACCGCTGATCTGATCCGACGATTCCGAAATATCGGCGATTGCAGATGACAGCGCATCCATTTTCTGACTGCACACGGCAAGCTGGCTCTCCGTCTCCACCGCCGATTTGCGGGCATTGTCCGCATCCTTGGAAGTGCGTTTCACCTGCCCGGAAATATCTTGAATGCCGGCAGAGAGTTCTTCCACAGCGGCCGCCTGCTGAACCGCGCCGTCGGACAGGGTCTGTGCGCTGACAGCCATCCGCTCGGACCTGTCGGAAACCTTCCCGGCGGTCTGGTGAATCCGGCTTAAAGCGTCATTGAGCCCGTCCAGAATCTGACGCATGGCATCCTGTATCGGTAAAAATTCTCCACGGTAGCTGCTGTCGATGGACAGATTCATATTGCCGTGAGCCATCTCCGAAAGTTTATTGTCAATATCCGAAATATATTTTTTCAGTTCTCCCTTGGTCTCGTGGATGGAAGCTACCAGCATACCAATCTCAGACGTGTCGGAACGAAAACCAAACTCTGCCGAAAGATTTCCCTGGGAAATTTCTCCCATCTGGTCGCGCACGGCGATGACAGGGCGCAAAATCTTCCTGCGTATCACCCACATACTGATCAGCTGGAGCGTGCCCACCATAGCCAGGGCAATCACCATCAGAAACTGGATCATGCTGCTGGAATGGGTGAGTGCATCCACCTCCTGGAGGGTTCTCGCATCCAGAGTTGTCAAAAACTGTTCCTTCAATGCATTAATCTTTGTGATGGAATCCTTGTACTCCTCACCGTAAACATAGTCGACAGCGGCGCTCTGTTCACCGGCCTGTACCTGCTTCATCGCCTGTTCCTCCAGGGGAACCAGCTGGTTTGAGAGGCCGTACATATCGTCAATCATCTTCTGTTCTTCGTTCGTGATGCCGATTTCCTGCATGGCCGCCACACCGATATCCCGGTTTTTCAAGGTGTTGACTTCGTTCCAGTAATTGTCGTAATGTTCCTGGTTCCCGGTGGATGCGTAGGCGCGCACTTCGTTGGTCAGATAGGCGGAACCGTTCATAAAACGGTTGGCATTATAGGTCAGCTCAAAGCGGTCCTCGTTGGCACGCTCCAACTGCCGGCTTACATCACTGTATGTAACCAGTAGCACCAGCATAAACAGCAGCGCGCAGATCGAGCCGACATTCAGAATCGTTGTCAGCGTTGATTGATTGATTGATTTTTTCATTCTTTATAACCATACCTTTCCGCCCCAAAGGCTCCAAATGTACTTAAAAGATAGTATTGTCAAGATCATAGCATAAATGGACACGCATAGCAAGCAGTCGGCATGTCTTTTCGGATCTGCACTGGAATTTGAAATTTCAAGTCAGCAATTTTATATTTGATGGCAATATCCTTATAAGATCCTTCGCCATGTAAATAGGCCTTAACAACCTCTTCTTTAAACGCAGCAGAATAGTTTAAGTTTGCCGAACGGATCATAAATGCGTTTTCGCCAAATGTTTTATATTTGGCCACCCATTTACGGATCGAGGATTCGTTGAGCTGATATTTCCGACCGAGTTTCACAAAGGAATCGTGGCCCGCCAGATATTCTTTGACTACTTTTAATTTGTCTGCTGCATCCCATTCATCCCGCTTTTTTCTTCTTCCCATAAAATATGCTCCTTATACAATAGACATTTAATTATTTCCTGTGTCTACCATATAGGGAGCATATCAGGATGCCTTGTCATTAAAATTTTTTAAAGTACGGTTTCAGATAGGCTCCAAGCAAAGTATCTTTTATTTCCGACCAATCTTTTTTCTTTTCAAAAAAATTTCTATTATCTTTTGGCATTAGAATCCCCTTATTACTTTTCTAATCATTATTTAATTTCACTATACAGTGTGTAGCAAATTATTCCGATTTATTTTCACTATACATCAATTGATTACGTTCTAATTCATCCCGCAGTTCTTCTACTGTAGGCAACACAGTCATATACTTAGATGCAAATATCTGTTTGCTTTCATTTAAAACAGAATATTTTACCATCGTTTCGTCTTTATCCGTACAGAAAATAATTCCAATTGTAGGATTATCATCCACTTGCCGCTTCAGATCATCAAACATTCGAATATACATATCCATCTGTCCAATATCCTAATGTGTCAACTTATGGTCTTTCAAATCTATCAGCACAAAACATTTCAAAATATAATTATAAAATACCAAATCAATATAAAAATCAGATGTTTCTGTACAAATATGCATTTGCCTATCTACAAAACAAAATCCTTTACCCATCTCCAATAAAAACTTCTGTAAATGAGAAATAATCGCATTCTCCACATCCTTCTCAATAATTTTGTTTTCTTCCTTTATTCCCATAAATTCTAAAACATAAGGATCTTTAACAAACTTCTGATTTTCGCCAGTTTTATCTGGAAAATGTGTAGATAATATGCGCTTGTAATAACCTGATTTTATATTTCGTTCCAATTCTTTTACTGACCAATACTCATTTGCAACTTCGGTCAGATAAAAATTTCGTTCTTCTTCATTATCTAACCTCATAATTGTCCGAAGATGTGACCAATGTATTTTACCCATTACAGAATATCCATATGACTTTGGTGGAAATGTTAAATATAACTGCCTGCAGTTTCTAATATTAGCGACCGAAAATCCAGTTCCATACTCTTCTGAAAGTTCCTGTGAAAGCCGCTTAACAAGATATGAACCATATCTTGCTTTTGACCCGCCCTTTTATTCCTGCTCAATAATGCGTTTTCCCACGTTCCAATATGCATAAGTCATAACATTATTTGCAGCGGCATAAGTTTTATTTTTTGCATCATCTAATATTTTATGGACATCCTTGTAGAATCGTCCCTCATCCTCTGTATCCATTAATTTCATATCTGACATTTTCAATTCTCCTCAATTCGCTACACGCATGTAGCGAATTCAATATTCATTTATTAATTTTAAAATTACATTAACTAAAAATCTTCGTAATATCCTGATACCGATTCACCACCCGATAAATCTCAACTGCCTCTTTATTAACCTTATACAACACAACATAATCATTCCACACCACATACTTATAATCCGTCTTAAAACTCACACGTTTAGACAAATCTGCACCAATATAAGGAAACTGCTGTATATTCTCAAACTGCCTATAAATCTCCTGAACCGTTTCTAATGCTTTATCGGCGTTATCTTCTGCAATAAATTTCTTAATTGTTTTTAAATCCTCTGCCACTACCGGATTGATTCGCAATTTCATCATAAATTTACTCTCCAACCTCAGCCTTTAATTCATCCATTGTCAGCCAGCCATTTCCATCTTTAACAGCTTCCTCTGCCTCATGCAGCTTCTCCAGCAGCTTTTTTTCTGCTTTATCACGTTCGTAATCTTCTATATCCATTACCACAAATTTGCCCCTGCCATTTTTAGTCAGGAACACAGGCTCTCCGATCTGACAGTTTTTCAAAACCTCATTATAATTTCTTAAATCTGATACCGGTAATATACTTGCCATAGATATACCATTCCTTTCAACTCAAACTATAATATCTCTTTTTATATTATACTCAAAAACGCTGTAATAATCAACGAAATATTTTACAGCATATTGTTTATGTTTCATTTGTTGTTTATTCCCTAACCGACTACACCGCCGTATAAGATAAAAGGACACTCACCTCTGAATGTCCTCCCTGTGCTGCCATCTGACAGCTTATATTCTTTCATAGTCAATTTTGAATTTTACAACTGCAAGCATCAACTTCCGTACCAGTCTTTCATAAAGTTCATTGTCTATTACTCCCTCGTCCATACTGAGCTTTACCATATATGCGCGATACAGCCTTATTACTTCCTGCATTGCAATTTCATCCCCTTGCGTTGCTTTCACTATTGTCGAAAATGTAATCTGGTATTTTTCGTATTTTTCATTCATTTTCTCCACTCTCAATAAATTCATACAACATTTTTATCGCCCTGTGTCTCTGTTCACAAATGGTACTTCTTCCCTTTCCAAATACTTGTCCAATCTCAACATCATTCAGCCCGATAAAATAATACATCAGAATAATCTTCAAATATCTTTCCGGAAGTTTTCTTAAAGCCTGCTCCAAATATTCATTATCTACGAAAATCTCATATCCCATAACCTCAAAACAGTCAAAGCTGTATGTATCAGATGTCTGTATAAGCCTCTCCACCTCATAGTCCTCAAACAATTCAAGGTGAAGCTCACGCTCTGCTCTATATTTCCGTTCCCGATAGTAATCTATCTTTTCACACTTCAATATCTTCCTGCAAAATGATGCAAATTGTTTTACGATTACTTTCTCATCAATCATTGTCCTTATTCTCCATTTCCGAATCTTTGTATCATCTGAAACAAAATCAGAATCGGGGAGCGCGATGACATTTGATTGGTATAAAATGCAGAAAAGCGTCTATCGGTTTTCTCCCAACAAACGCTCTCCCACCTTACATCACTATAAATCCTACTGATTCCATATGCTGTTCTAATCCAATGGCTTTTTCATCCATGACATTAAGCCTCTAAGTTCTGCCCCAACCTTTTCAATCTCATGTCCTGATTCAATCTGCTTTTTCGCGTTGAAGTAGGTTCTCCCCGCCTGATTCTCAAGAAGCCAGTTCTTGGCAAACTTTCCTTCCTGAACATCTTTGAGAATACCTTTCATCGCTTTCCTTGTTTCATCAGTGATAATCTTCTCACCTGTTATGTAATCGCCATATTCCGCTGTATCACTGACAGAATACCGCATCATAGTCAATCCGCCCCTATTGATAAGATCTACAATCAGTTTCATTTCATGACAACATTCAAAATACGCCATCTCCGGCTGATAACCTGCTTCAACTAAAACTTCAAATCCAGCTTTGATCAATGCGGAAACACCGCCGCAAAGTACCGCTTGCTCTCCAAAAAGATCTGTTTCCGTTTCCTCTTTAAATGAAGTCTCTATTACTCCGGCTCTTGCGCCTCCAATTCCAAGGGCATAGGCAAGTGCAGTTTCCCTCGCTTTTCCTGATGCATCCTGATGAATTGCAATCAGGCATGGAACCCCTTTTCCTTCCAAAAACTGGCTCCTGACTGTATGACCGGGACCTTTAGGCGCGATTAAAAATACATCCACAAAAGGCGGCGGCACAATCAAGCCATAATGTATCACAAATCCATGTGCAAATACCAAAGCCTTTCCCTCTGTAAGATTAGGTTCAATTGATTCTTTATACAGATCTGCCTGTTTTTCATCGTTGACCAGCATCATAATAATATCTGCTGCCTTAGCAGCTTCTGCCGCTGTAACGACCGATAAACCAGCCGCTTCAGCTTTTGCCCAAGATTTGCTGCCCTGATACAGACCAACAATAACATCCACACCGCTTTCATGCAAGTTAAGTGCATGCGCATGACCTTGACTTCCATAGCCTATGATCGCAACTTTCTTTCCTGATAATACCTGAAGGTTACAATCCTGTTCATAATAGATTCTTGCCATTGATATGACCTCCCATAAATTAAATTTATTATAAACGGCAGCAATGTGCTACCTATTTACTTTACTGACAATTTCCTGCATGATGCGAACCATTTTACTCCTGTCTTCTTCACTTTCTATAAAATGATTCACCACCATATCATGCAAAATGTAATCTTCCATCAAATAAATATGACTCGTATCTTCTGTATAAAAAGCATCTTTTTCTATTTCAACAGAATATCCATATAACAACTTTTTTCCATCTGCCGAAAGAACAAACCAATACATATTTTCGGGCATATTATGTGTTTTACCGCCAAAATGCTTCTCAATTCCCTCCATTGGAT
This sequence comes from uncultured Lachnospiraceae bacterium, assembly GCA_965114645.1. GTDB lineage: Bacteria > Bacillota > Clostridia > Lachnospirales > Lachnospiraceae > UBA3282. The sequence continues at coordinate 95,423 of CBCOZL010000005.1, forward strand.
TATCAATGTCATGACTGATTCCCAGCACATTACATCCCCGGTTTTTACATTCTTCCAGTTCCGGCAAAAGTAATTCATACATCTGACTCCACATGGAAATCATAACGTACTGACTTGCTTCTTTTATTAACTGTCTGCAATAAGCAGTTATATTCTCTTTCCCTTTGACAGTAAAAACATAAATCTCTTGCTTTTTTTCCTCTGCCTCCAAATCATGAAGATCGCTTTTTACTTCTTCATAATCACTTTCCCACTCCTTTTTTATCCTTTCCAAAAATATTTTACTTGGTACAGGAGTATAAATTTTTACATTATCACTGCTTTCTTCTACCATAGCTAAGCCAAGTTTCGTAATTGATTCTAAAACATCATAGATCCTTGCTCTTGGTATGCCGGATTCTTTACTGATTTTGTAAGCATTTGCCGTTCCAATTTTTAACAGACTGGAATATGCCTTTGCCTCGTAAAGATTTAAACCAAACTTTTGTAACTTATCAAGCATCGTATCTTTCATTTTCTATTCTTTCCTTTCATTTTTTTCCAAACGCTGTCGCACCAACTTAACAAATCTCTATATATATTCTGTAATCAAACGCCCCATATCTTTTGTACCAACCTGCTTGAAAAAACTACACCGACTTTTATCTTGTGGCATGATATCAACCGTACGATAACCTTCTTTCAGAATTTGTTTCACCGCAACTTCAACAGCCTTTGCTTCTTTCTCTAAACCAAAAGAATAGCGAAACATCATTGCTGCGCTTAATATTGTTGCTATCGGATTGGCTATTCCTTTTCCTGCTATATCTGGAGCAGAACCGCCGCTTGGTTCATATACCCCAAATTTTGTATCATTCAAACTTGCTGACGGAAGCATTCCAATAGAACCCGTAATCATACTTGCTTCATCTGATAAAATGTCACCAAACATATTTTCAGTGAGTATAACGTCAAACTGTTTCGGATTTTTTATAAGCTGCATCGCACAGTTATCAACAATCATATGTTCTAATGTAACTTCCGGATAATCCATTGCAACTTCCTCAACAACTTTCCTCCATAACCTTGAAGAATCCAATACATTTACTTTATCTACACTTGTGACTTTTTTCCCACGCTTCATTGCAGTTTCAAAGCCCTTAACAGCAATACGCCGGATTTCCTTTTCGTTATACGACAAAGTATCCGTCGCCGTAATCATTCCATTCATTTCCTTTGTACTGCGTTCACCAAAATAAAGACCTCCTGTTAATTCTCTTACAATCACCATATCAAAACCGTCACTTATAACATTTTCCCTTAGTGGACACGCCTCCTGCAATTCTTCATAGAGATATGCCGGTCTAAGATTTGCAAATAAGTTCAATGACTTTCTTAACTTTAATAATCCTGCCTCTGGTCTTAATTCCGGTGCTATTCTATACCAAGGTGATATTGCCGCATTTCCGCCAATAGAACCTAATAACACAGCATCAGAAGTCTTTGCAATCTCAATTGCCTCATCCGTAAGTGGTTCTCCATATACATCAATCGAGGCTCCGCCTATTAAAATATCCTTATATGTAATGCTGTGACCATACTTTTCGGCGACTTTATTTAGAACCCTTTTTGCTTCAGCAATAATTTCAGGACCTATGCCATCGCCTGACATACATACGATATTAAAAGTCATTTCTATACCCCAACCCTTTCTCATTCTGCAATTTTCTAATTTTTATCTTCTTTTCTATAAATCCCATTAATTATGTTTCAATTTTAGTTACCACTATAATAGTAACTATATCATTTCGATGTATATTTGTCAAGAAACACTCATTTTGTTCTAAATCACTTTTCGGATCTCGACCAAATAACCTTGTCTTGTCAATCTTCTGTTGTAAACAGGACGTAAATCGCCCTGTGGTGTTGGTCTGAATGTTGTCGCTTATATTCCTTCTTGTTGGGCAATGTGTGCAAGCGCACATAAAAAAGACGCATGGTTTACAAATTTACTGTTCCACGCGCCTTTACGCTGTTATTTTGATATTAAATTATGTTATTGGCTATGCTAACTGCATGACTTCGGCTTCAATTTCTCTCAATTCATCAAATGACAATGACGGAACACATTCCGCAATATCTTCAAAAGTCATTTTTCCTTTTTTTATCAATCTTTCTGCGGTTTCCCTGTCTGCGTCATGCCTTTCGCTTCTGATAAATGATTTCATTATCTGTTCTTCATCAAACAAACTCATCATAATCGTCACGACCTCCTTTTCTCTATCAAGCAAATATTCCTTTAATACATTCCTGTCTTTACATATGCGGATCGTTTCCGTAACCGCCTTTTGTGTCATTCAATGCTGTTTAGTCTGCTCGTTAAAAACTTTACAGAAAATGATGTACTGATTGATAATATCATCTGTATCGCTTTCATAGATAACCTTTGCTTTTACCTCAATATCTATATCCGCGCCCTCGAAAAATTCTTTAGACAAAGATATTTTATCGGGTTTCCGCCCTTTGTTTCCCGTAAAAATCACATAAAGTTCAGGCTTTGGCATTTTTACTTTCCTGCTCTTGTAATAGTCTTGGCAGGTACGTTGAAAATATTCGTGATAGCTTTGCGCCAGATACAGCAAAACTCTTACTAAAATATTCACTGTCCATGTTGACTGCGCCTCCACGAGTATCATCAGCTTGTTATTGGCAATAAAGCCTAAATCATTATATAGATTATCTGTCAATACATTTGTGATCGTCACATCTGTAAGTGAATCCTCTGTCGCTGTGGTGTCCTCTGGGTGGAGCGTTTTATATAGCTTTAGTAGATAACTCTTGTTTTGAAAAAGTCAAGGAATACGCTATTTTTTGCGGTACGCTTTGCCATGACTTCCTCTATCTGTTTTGTATCGCCCTGCACTTTAATACCTCGATTTCTAAAAATCTGTGACACAAGATACGATATATCCTTCTCCTGCTATATCTCAATTATACAAAAAAGCGTCTGCCTTTACAATAAAATTCACATTAAATTTCTTCCTCCCTCCGTTTCGTTCTGCTCTGTTGCCTGTTATGCTGTCTATCTTCCTTGTCGTGATGAATTTCTCCGCATTGTCGTCTGACTGCAATGCGGTTCCACGACTACTTTCTACACAAACTCATTCAGCATGAGCGTTGTCATTTCCTCTGCATTGTTGTATCTATCAACCAGTTTCAGAAAACGTGCGGCAGATTTACGGTCTTTCTCATACCGCGTCCGTTCTGCCTTGTAACCGTCTAGCTCGCTCTGCAACTGTTCCTGCTCGCCTTCGTATTGATCGTAGAGCATGTTTATGGAAAATCTATACAGATACTTAATATTCCGTCGTGGTATTGCGCTGTAATAGTACCGCGCATTTGTTCAACCAATGTTTTTGCGATAGCAAGTCCCAATCCCGTTGAGTTTCTTGCCGTTTCTACCGAAAAGAAACGGTTAAACAGTTTTCCAATCTGTACGTCATTTAGATTTTGTGCTGTATTTGAGAAAATAATTTTCCCTGTTTCGAGCAGTTCAACTTTCAGATCGCCGTCACTGTATTTTATTGCATTATTCAAAATATTGCTGAACACGCGCAGCAGTGCTGTTCTGTTCAAAGTGCGTATGATCCTTTTTTCAGCAATCTCTATCTGTGGGGTAATACCGCGCTTAGTCAGAGCTGCATAGAATGACACAAGGCTTTCTTCTAATACATGATTCACGCATATAGGTGCAAGCTGCATAGGCTCATGTACTGACACGATTATTGAATAGCGAAACAATTCTTCCAATAACTGCTTTAATACCTCCGCCCTGTTTTGGACAGCCGTGACATAGCCGGTTACTTTCTCAGATTTTTCTTCTGTCTCAAGCAAATCCAAATATCCCAAAATTGCAGTTAAAGGTGTCCGCAGATCATGGGAAATATTCGTTATGGCATCTTTCAGCTCTCTGTCTCCGTTCAGATATTGTCTGCGCTGTTTTCGCAGCAGACGAAGCTGTGCGTTGATTTCAGCGGCTAATTTTTTGACGTGAGCGTCATTAGAAGAGATAGAAATAAGCGTGTTTGTATCGTCCGAAAGATGCTCCTTGAGCTCTGCGCAAATTTCATCCATACTTCGTTTCAGCAATATCATTTTTGCAGTAAGCACGAAAACGCTTATCAGCAGAATACCGCACAAAATCCAGGGAAACATAGTTCTCGCCCACCTTTACTTCAAATCTTTTTTTCTGAAAATTCTGCTGCCGATGACTGTCGTTACCGTGGCAGCAAGCAGTGAAGATAACAGCATTTCCCATATATGAATGATGGGCAGGGCAAAGTTATCTATATCCCCATATTGTATTGCCTGACCCGTCGGAAGAAATGAGTGAAAGAAAGCAAGGCACAAGTATACAGGCGTTCCCGGACTGTCCTGCCAGTCGGTATAATCATTCAGCTGCCAGGCTATGATAGAAAAAAATGCCACACCTAAAACACTGATTACTGCCGACACGGTTTTATCAACGCAAACCATGCTGATCAGTGTAAAAATGGAAGAATATGCAATTACCAGCACCATACTTCCCAAGAGTTTCAACAGAATATCTTCACAGCTTTGTTTAACAAAGCCAACGAACGGTGTTCCCACAACAGTTACAGTGACAAGGTAAACTGCGCATAGAAGCAGCGCCGCCAGAATGATTGTTATTAAATTTGAAAAATAAATATTGATTTTCCGATGTCCGCAAATCACTTTGTTACGCATTGTGCCATCACTATACTCCGTGCCCAAAAACAGGCTGCTTAGAATAGCAGTTAAAATACCAATCAGCAAAGAATATCCATAAAAAACCCGATCCAGGGTGATTATTTGTCCATAGACCAAATGAATTTTGTATTGGGCAAAAGTTCCTAAAGCGGCAATGATTCCAGAAAGAATCATAAATACAATTTCTCCCCTGAAAAGTTTGCTTTTTGACAGACGAAAGAAATTTGAGAATAACAATTTACGCATGATTACCACCTCCGACAAGATTCATAAAGTAATTTTCTAAACTTTCGTCACGCTCATGTATGGATTTCACCGTGCAATCCTGTGAAGCCAGCGCAAGTGTCAAATTGGTTATATGGAACGATCCGAAAATATCCGCTTCCCTGTCGGAAATAATTGTAAATTCAAGTTCCATTTCATCAAGAACACGGGATAGGACTTTTGTATCTGACACTTCTATACGGGAACATTTTCGGGAAACTGCTTCCAGGTCTGCGGCGCTGATTTCCTTTACCATCTGTCCGCAGTCCATGAATCCATAATAAGTAGCAAGCCGGGAAAGTTCATCGAGTAAATGGCTGGAAACTAATATGGTAATCTGCTGTTCCCGATTGAGCTTCAAGATCAATTCCCGTATTTCAATCATCCCTTGTGGATCAAGCCCGTTTATCGGTTCATCCAGCACAAGAAAGTCCGGGTCGCCGCAAAGCGCAACTGCAATCCCTAATCGCTGCCGCATACCCAGTGAAAAGTTCTTTGCCTTCTTTTTCCCTGTATTTTCAAGCCCAACCAGTTTTAATAATTCTGTCAGCCCGTCAAAAGAGGGCAGACCCAGAATCAGATATTGCTCTTTTAGATTTTCTTCTGCCGTCATATCAAGATAAATGGACGGTGTTTCTACAACAGCTCCCATTCTCCTGCGTGATTTGTCAATTTCCTTATCCGTGTTTTTCCTCCCATACAGTGTATATTCGCCGGATGAGGCAGTCTGTAATCCACAAATCAAGCGGATGAGAGTGGTTTTGCCAGCACCGTTTTTTCCGATGAGACCGTAGATCGCTCCTTTGGGAACGTGCATAGAAACAGCTTTCAATGCTTTGACTGTTCCGTATTCTTTAGCCAAAGCGTTTGTAGTCAGGACATAGTCCATATAGATAGCCTCCTTTTTGGGCACGGGTATTTCATGCCTGATACTGGCATTGTAGCAGAAAATAGTTGAGAATACGGTTAAGAAAACAGTTGAGATTTGGTTGCGTTTTATTCCGACTTCAATTTGAAACCAATACCCCATACCGCATCTATATATTCCTTTCCCCCAAGATCCCGCAGCTTTTTCCGCAGGTGACTGATATGTGTTTTTAATGAACTGTCTGTACAATCAGGGGTGTCTTCGCTGATGCGTTCAAGCAATATAGACTTTGTTACTACTTGCAATGGGTTTTGCATGAGAATTTTTAAGATTGCATATTCTGTCCTTGTTAAATTGGCTTTTTGCTGTCCCACAAAGACTTCATGTGCCATGATATCCAGCCGCAGATCATCATAAGACAGAATGGAATGACCCGAAATGAAACCATTGCGGAGTGCAACGGTAATTCTTGCAAGCAGCTCTTTCACTTCAAAAGGTTTCGTAATATAGTCCGCTGCGCCGCCAAGCAAAAGGTCAACCTTATCGTCAACATCAATCTTTGCACTGACAACGATAACAGGTATGCCCTTTGTTTGTGGCAATACTTCTTCCCCAGAAAGACCCGGCAGCATTAAATCAAGCAATATAAGGTCAGGTTTTGACGCAGACAGCACATATAAAGCTTCCGTCCCAGAATACGCCCGTGATACTTGATAGCCCTCTTTTATAAGCGCTTCTTCCATTACATTCCCGATATGGATATCGTCATCAATGATCAAAATATGTTTCATCTTAGCTTACCCGTTTTCCTGTAATCCATATCATACACCGAACCTGGATCGAATCTGTTCACTCCTTAACATCTGCCGGGCTTTATCACCAGTGTAGTCCATGGCAAAAAGATAACCCGCCCCGTCCAGCGCAAAACACAGTCACGCATTCAGGGTCAGGTCATCCTCCACAACCAGAATTTTCGACACAGGAGTCACCACTCCCTCTCTGAAGTACCTTGGGAAATTTCTCTTACTCTTCGCTTTCCTGTTCGATATGCTGGATCTCTTCATTCAGCGACATCATTCTCGCATCCAGCGCGGAAACCATCTGCGCGCATTCCACAAGCTGTTCCTTGATGTGTTCCGGCGCGTTGCCCTCAAATTTATAGTGGATCTTGTGCTCCAGACTGGCCCAGAAGTCCATCGCCACTGTGCGGATCTGGATTTCCACCTTCGTGTCCGCAATGCGGTCCGAAAGATAAACGGGAACCGTGACAAGCATATGATAGCTCTTATAACCGCTGGCCTTCGGATTCACAATATAATCCTTCACCGACATGACACGAATGTCACTTTGACTGCTTATCATCTCCGCTATCTGGTATATGTCCGAGGCAAAGGAACAGATCACACGGATGCCCGCAATGTCATTGACATGGCTCACCATATTGTCAATGGTGGATTCATAGCCGTGCTTCTTCAGCTTCTTCACAATGCTCTCCGGCGTCTTGATACGCCACTTGATATGTTCGATCGGATTGTACCGATGTACATGCTGAAACTCATCGTTTAAAATTTCCAGCTTTGTGGAAATCTGTTTCAGGGCCGAATTATAAATCAGCTGTACTTCTTTCCAACTGTCTATATCGCCGTCTTTTCCTCTATCTACCACTACTTCCATATTTAAGAATCCCCCGAATTTATATTTCTCATTCCGTTGCATTCCCTGCGCACCGCCTGTAAAGACCATGCGCGCCATCCATTGCGTGTATTATACCATACTTCTTATTTGAAATGTGTATATTATACAATATTTTCGAATTATTTAATAATTTATTGTATATTTTCACTTTGCCCGTTTGTGTCCGCCGCAAAACACGGCCATATGACGGGAACCGTCACCATCAGCGGGTAAGCGTACCGTACCAGCACCGTGGGAGAAAGCAGAAGAGTCAGACAGTAGGCCGCGAGAAATACTGCCGGCAGCGTCTCCCGGTATCTTTTCCTGTAAAACGCCGTTACCATGTACAGAAACAGCAGCCACCAGTACAGCGCCGGTGCGAAGAGAAGTCTCACCACAGGTATCTTACTGTATGCGTTATCCGATACGATCCTTTCCAGAAAGACGCGCAGTCCGGGCAGCAGGCTTTGCTCCACCACTTCAAATCCGGCCGGCATGGTGCGGTTATCCGTGGAGAGATATCCGAAACCGCTCTCCGTTCCGATCCCGTACACCTGGGCGTGGGAAGTGTCCCACAGATACCAGAGTCCCAGAGAATTATCCAGAAAAGCATCGATGTAAATTGCCGGGTGTGAAAGCCCGAGCTTTATCCATGTGCGAACCAGTCCTGCCGGATCATCGTGAATCACAGCCCGCCTTTTCACAGGGTCCGCCAGATGGGGATTGTAGGCCGCAAAAACCCATTCTGAGGGAATGTATTTTTCCAGCTCCTGCCGGACTTCGGGCGCTATTTTTTCCTCCGCCTTCACCCGCGTGCGCGCCATCTGCTGCAGCGGCACGCTCAGCATTTCACGCGGACTGCCGTTCTGCGCGTGGGTGACGGCCTTTAACGAAAACGCGCATACGCCGTACAGCGCCAACGTGACCAGCGCCATGCGAAGATATGTCTTCCGCTCCCCTGGCTTTGCCTTCCTTATGCCCCAAAATACAATCGAAATGCTTACCACAAAAGCATACACCGCATTGTTCCGAAACAACAGCATCAACACGCCAAGAACAATGCAGACCGCCTGTTCCTTCCCGCCTATCCCCATATCCCGGCCGCACACTGCACGGTAAAGGCACAGTGTATAGAGCAGCACAAGAGCCGAAAAAAGCACATCCTTTGTGGTACTGAGCGCCAGAACCGAGTTGGCCGGAAAGAGTGCAAAAAAAAGAAGCAGAACCGCCCGCGCCCACCCGGAAACCCGTCTCCTGTGCAAAAACGAAAGCGCCCAGCCGAAAGCGGCGGCCATCAGCGCCATCTGCACCGCCGAGTGGACAGCCATGCCTGTGGAGCTGGAACCGGCCGCCATTCCAAGCCGGAAAAAGGCTCCCAGAAATAAGGTATGCACAAGCGGATGATGTGTGCTGTAGTCTCCGGCCATCACCTGATAAAGCTGCCCCTCCGCGTCATAGGCAAACACAGACGGATAATAGGCGAAAAAAACCGGCAGCCAGAAGAGAAAAATCAACAGACTGCAGAAGAGCCACACCTGCCACGCACGGCGCGCCTCCTGGCGTTTCGCCGCTTTATCTGCCGCTCGTTTCCCTTTCCCGCCGCGCATGACAATAGCTGCAGCCCCCGCAGCAGGTACGGAAAGAACCGCCGTTTCCAGCAAAAATAACAAAAAACTGCCCGCGTAAGCCGCTGCCGAACCGCCGCGGCCAAACACCGTTCCCTCATGGACAAGCCGCCAGCCGAGCACACAGGACGCGGCAAACGGAATGCCCCAGAGGAGGGCATAAAAAAGAAGCCTTCTGTTTTCCACCAACAATATATATATGTCCGATTTCCAAATATATGCTATTTTTTTTCTACTTTTCATGGAAACAGTATATCATATATAAAGAGTGCCAGCAAAACATTTAAAAAGGCAGGACTTTACTTTTATGACCGGGATTTGTATATTGGTATGAGAACAGCGGATAACGGTGAAGCGATGGTTTCAAAAAAGCCTGCGGCTGAGCCGTCACGGAAATGAGGTGAGATATGTTTCGTCTATGGGCAAAGGAGTTTAAAGACAACCGAATGGTAAGAGATACCGTAATTGAGGACGGGCGGGAGGAGACGCGCACCCACAAGGTATTCGACGCCCTGGAAAAAGTCTGCCTGCAGTTCGACCTGGGAAAACCGATCTGGCTGGAGTCTACCGTCTCCGAATTTAAGCGGCACAGCAAAGCCCGTTTCAGTCAGGATCATTTCATAGAAGAGATTGATTTCGATTTTCTGGAAATTCATGTGATCGAGGAGGACTGAGACTCCCGGGCGGGAGATCCGGACTGCCAAACCCGCGGTTCGGAAACTGGGTTCACAAAAAATGCATAAAATGATTGACTTTGCACACATTAGGTAGTAGTATCATAATATATAACACATAGTTTCAAAAACTACATGTCAAGGTTTTGATATCATAAAGGAGTTGATTTTATGCAGATTACCATTCGTGAACCCGGAAGCGCCATCACCCATTTTATCGGTATGATGATGGCTATTATCGCGGCAACGCCGCTTATGGTGAAAGCCGCCGTCGACGCAGACCATATCGTATTTATCGCGCTGGCGGTCTTTATCGGCAGCATGATTGCCCTTTACGGCGCAAGCGCGCTCTACCACAGCGTCACCGTAAAAGACAGTATTTTGAAAGTATTCCGCAAACTGGACCACATGATGATTTTTGTGCTGATCGCCGGTTCTTACACCCCGGTCTGCCTCGTAATTCTGGGCGACCGCCGCGGGTATATGCTTCTTTCGGCAGTCTGGGGGATCGCCATCGCGGGAATGCTTATCAAACTGTGCTGGATCACCTGCCCTAAATGGTTTTCATCGATCCTTTACATTGCTATGGGCTGGGCATGCCTCGCCGTTTTCGGCACGCTCTGGAACACCCTCTCAAGAAGCGCCTTTTTATGGCTTCTTGCGGGCGGCATTTTCTACACGGCGGGCGGTGTCATCTACGCGTTAAAACTGCCTGTTTTTAACTCGAAGCACAAGAATTTCGGATCCCATGAAGTCTTTCACCTGTTCGTGATGGGCGGGAGCGTGTGCCATTTCATTTTCATGTATTTCTATGTGGCGTGACATTCGGCTATGCGGATTCCACCGATCTTATATGTTTCTCTGAAAAAAGGACTGCATTCCACAATCCCTTTTTCAGTGTGTTTCTGCCCCATATCTTGTTTCATGTACCTATCACCGGCATGCTGTGTCAACTGCCGCAGGATTAGTCCTCATACCCGTTCGGGTTATTGCTCTGCCATCTCCAGGAATCCGCGCACATCTCCTTGATGCCAAACTGCGCTTCCCAGCCAAGCTCTCTCTTCGCCTTGTCCGCGTTGGCGTAACAGGAGGCGATATCGCCCGCCCTTCTCTCCTTGATCACATACGGAATCTTCACGCCGGTCGCTTCCTCGAAATTCTTCACGATATCGAGCACGCTGTACCCTGTGCCTGTTCCCAGATTGTAAATGCAAAGTCCCGCCTTCTCCTCAATCTTTTTCAGCGCCTTCACATGGCCCAGCGCCAGATCCACCACATGGATGTAGTCGCGCACGCCTGTGCCGTCCGGCGTATCATAATCGTTTCCGAAAACACCCAGCTCTTTGAGCTTGCCCACTGCAACCTGTGTGATGTAAGGCATCAGATTGTTGGGAATGCCGTTGGGATTCTCACCCATAGTGCCGCTCTTGTGGGCCCCGATGGGATTGAAGTACCGAAGCAGGATTACGTTCCACTCGGAATCGGCTTTCTGGATATCCATCAGAATCTGTTCCAGCATGGATTTTGTCCAGCCGTAAGGATTCGTGCACTGTCCCTTCGGGCATTCCTCCGTGATCGGAATAATGGCCGGATCGCCGTAAACTGTCGCCGAGGAGGAAAAGATGATATTTTTTACATTGTGCCTGCGCATCACATCCACCAGAGTCAATGTCCCCGCAATGTTGTTTTCATAATATTCCCAGGGCTTCTGCACGGACTCACCCACCGCTTTCAGCCCGGCGAAATGAATGCAAGAATCAATCTCCTCCTTCGCAAAGATCTGCTCCAGGGCATCCCTGTCCAGAATGTCCGCCTTATAAAACTTCACGGGCTTTCCCGTAATCTTCTCCACTCTCTCAAGAGACTTTTCACTGGAATTTGCCAGATTGTCCACCACTACCACGTCATAGCCTGCGCTCTGTAATTCTACTACTGTGTGGGAACCGATGTACCCCGCGCCTCCTGTCACTAAAATTGCCATAACCGCACCCCGCCTTTCTTTTCAGAAACTGTGTTTTTTGTTCTTAATATGATTACAGTCTACACTGTTTTTCCCGCATATTCAATACAGGAATGTTACCTAAATCTGTCGAAATGTTGTCTGAAGGAAATTTCAGCAAAACGAAAGAAACAGACCGCCCGCCCTACAGAAGGATGCCGTTTTCCTTGCACAGCTCCCTCGCGCTCTCCACCGAGTCAATCCCCGTCTTATTCTTAATGGGAGCAAATTCCCTGTTTCTGACCACCTCAAAGGGCAGGCAGGAATCCAGCTCGTGAATCATGTCCAGCACAAGCTGCTCAAACTTATAGCCGTTTGGCTCCTCCGGCTTCACAAGCTCTCCCGTTTCATCCAGATAAGGAATCTTCTTCTCCACAATGTGGAGCGGAAGCTGTCTCGCCACAATCTCCTCCAGATCCTTCACCCGGAACAGATAGTTTAAGATCACGCCGAAATCATAGGCCGGCTTTCCCTCCTCCGTCTTCGCCGCCATCAGCTCCGGCGTCATATCATAGTATTCCACAATGGACGGCCTTCCATCCTCCAGACACATCGCACCCACCTTCTCGTCCGGCGCATTCTTCGCCACCACCTTTGCGCCAACCGCGCTGCCCGTGGCAATCGTCGCTCCCACAAAGCACGGATCGGCAATGCGCTGCAGCACATTGTCCACGGCAAACACGTTGAGCCACTCCACGCCCGCCTGCCGCATCTTTTCCGCCACGCCCCATTTTATCATGGAAAGAAACCACCCGCCGCTGCCGTTGGGGGAGGTAGACATCTTATGCTTCGCCTCCATGTATACCTTCCCCTCATAATCCGAGGCTGGCGCCATATCCTGCATAAAGAAAGTCACATAGTCCGCGCTGTAACCGAAATACTTCTTTTCCTCAAAAAAGCGGACAGTCGCATCATGGTTTTTCTCGCTTGTCATCACATAGAGGGGAATCCACGCCCCCGCCTGGTTCACAACATCCATCAGATTCTCAACCAGACGCTGAAAAATAAAAACATCCTTTGTCAGACCGATATTGTAAACACCCTTTGGCGCATCGGACCCGAGTCTGGTTCCCATACCGCCGGCTAACAGCACCGCTCCTACCTTGCCTGCCCGGACCGCCTCCACGCCAATTTCCGTGTACTTCTCCCTGTTCTCCTCAATCTGCGGAAGCTCCATCACTGCAATCGGTTCAATCTTCCCTCTGGGATTTAAGGTTTCCCTTTTTTTGCAGAGCGACAGCATATCGAAATCCGTCTGTTCAATCTGGGAAAGCAATGCCTCCCGCTCCTCCTCCCCCAGCTCCTCGTAGTATTTCAGCACATGAAGCTGTCCGTATTTTTCCAGTTTTTTGTACGCCTCCTGATAATTCATTGCACCCTCCGTTTTTTCTGACACTTATGTCATAATTATACTCCATATACAAAGTTCCGCACATAAGCAGACAAGGCCGCCCTGTGTATTATTACTATCTTAACACGGGGCGGCCCGGCACTCAACAGGGAAATCCTTTTCATTTCCCCGCTTTTCCTTTATAATGAATTTACTGCAATAAGGCGGGTCATGTCCCGCATATGCATGGAAGGAGAACCAATGCGATGAAAAAGAAATATGTATCCATACTGCTGGCGACGGCCCTTTCTGCGGTAGCCTTGAGCGCCTGCGGCACAGAAAACAGCTCCGATACGGATGCCGGACTGGAGATTTCAGACATCGGGGACGACGGGACAGGAAGCGGAAATCCCCAGGATGCCCCGCAGACAGAGGAAAATACCGATGGCGCCGAAAATACCAGCGAACCATCTGACGCTGATGTCACATCTGGGCTTCCCAATGCCGGAGAGCAGGAAAATCAGGAAAGTCCCATCTCTGTCACTTTCGAGGAAACCTCCGACGAAGTCAAGGGGGACGATGGCACAGTCATTTTTACAAGCAGCACGCAGCGTCCTGTCGTGAGCATCAAAGGCGCCGAGGATATCGCCGAAAAAATCAACGCGGATCTTGCGGCATACTTCGACACCTTCTCTTATGATGAAACGCTCTCTATGGCAAAGGAAGACTACGCGGCAAGTCTCGGCGAGGACGGCTGGGACTTCCTCGGCTATAGCACGGGGATCAGCGCGAAGCCGACCCGCATGGATGAGTCCGTGATTGCCTTCGAGATCACGGTTTCCGACTTCACCGGCGGCGCCCACGGCAACTACGGCTCCATTGGAAAAAACTACAGCGCGAAAACAGGGGAGCTTCTCGCTCTCGATGAGATTTGCGAAGACTATGAAGCCTTCCACGCCACAGCTCTGGATTATATGATCAATCTGGCCGAGACACCCGCCTATCAGGATAAACTGTTCGGCCCGCCTTCCAAAGATGATCTGGACAGCACACTGTTTAACCCGGAAAGCTGGGTATTTACCAAAAGCGGCATCAGCTTTTTAGCAGCTCCCTATGTCCTCGGCCCTTACGCTTCCGGGGAAATTTACTTCCGGCTTCCCTACGAAAAGGCTTATGATCTGGGCTTAAAGGAGGACTACCGCTACGACGGCAATTTCGTGGATGAGCGCGGCTATATCTACAAATACGACCCTGAAACTTTCGAGCCCATTGTTGACGGCGCACCCGACTGTTATTTTGACCTTGACGGAGACGGCACGGAGGAAGGGCTTGCCTTTTACGGCCAGGTCGTAGACCCGGAAACCGGCAGCAGCAGATACGCCTTTTATATCGACGGAAAAGATTACGGCGATGTCATAGATGATGAACTTCAGAATATAAAAGATAACGGCTATCTGAAGGACACTTACGCCCTGTATCACGCCGATGCCCCGGACGGGGGTGTTCCGGCGATCGCCGTACTCTTCACAGAATTTGGTGACGGATTGGAGAGTGACGGCAGTCAGATCCGCCATCCCCGCTCCTTCATTTTCGGCTACACAAAAGAACACGGACTGTACTATATGTACTGGAATGAGGGCTTTGTCACACTGCCCTGACACCACGCCCGGAAGGATCTTCTACTTCTACCACGATCCGCAGCGGTTTTGGAAATATATCAGACCTGTGCGGAGAGCAGACTGAAAGACCCGCAATCCGCCGCCTGTGTGCCATCCCATTGTTTATCCGTTCATGCAGGCCGTCAGCTCCTCTGCAATTTCCGCCGCTTCCTGCGCCGGATAAAACAGCCGCGCCGATGCTTCCAACGCAATCTCGGTAATACTTTCACTTTTCAGATAAAACTCTACTTCTGAGGGAGACATTTTGTTCTCCCTCTCATGCCATGTCTGAATCACATCATTCAGCTTCTGAAAATGCGTCATCAACGCTCCGAACTCCTGTATGCGGTCGATGGTGCCGCTTCCGTAAGCCTGCCTTTCCAGCTCGGATACCGCAATTACCTGCATGGACATCTTCAACTCTCCCGTTATGTCAGAGGCTTCCATCAGCACATCCGGCCGCTTCTCTAGGCATGCCAGCATATACGCCTTTGCCCCGGCTATGTCCTTTTCCAGGAAGAACCCGGAAAGTCTCTCCTTGATCTCCGCCGTCTCCCGCTTTTCATCGGTCATGCCCACTTTGCACTCATAGACCCTGAGCCCCTGCACATTCACCCAGACATACAGAAGAAACTCCGAGATAAAACCGTAGACCCGCTTGTGATAGTCGTCATACCCGGAGGCGTCGATCCTGTCTTCCGCCTTCCCGAAGATATCAAAAAGCCACGCACAGTAGGCATCGTAAATCTCTTTTCTGCAGACCATCATATTGCCGAAATAAGTGCCCCTGCTGTGTACCAGCCGCTCAAAGGTCTCGTGGTATGCAGGGTAAAACTGCCGGATCACCTCACCCACAGCCTCCAGATCGCGGATATTGTAATCTCCTGCATACCCCTCATAATAAGTAAAGTTCAGTTTCAGTTTTTTTGAAGTAATGATGTCATATGCCGAGAGGATGTCTTCATATTCCCTCTCCGTGAGAATCCGCCCCTCCTCCGTACAGAAATACCGCCGGTAATGGCATATCCCTACATAATCGGAAGTCTTTATATTTTTCCATACCCAGTAAACACCTGTCAGCTCCCCGTAATAACAATTCTTTTCAGAAATACTGACACCCGTGTCATCTCTCATGTAACCGAGATCCTCCGATCCGGCCCGCCCTACCTGTAAGGGCACATAGACCGGGTCGCCGGGCTTCGGAAATTTTTTGTGGGTCATGGTAAAGATCGTTACACTCATATGATGTTCTCCCCTTAGATTTTCAGACATTCATGTCACGTCTGCTGTGTCGTTCCCGTGCCGCCTGACCTGACATTTAACATCCTTTCCAACTTCTTCCTCACATAGAAAAAAGCCGGGATCAAAAAAATATCTGCAAAAATCCATGCCAGCGGGTTCGCAAAACGCACCGCGCTGAATCCAAACTGCGGCACAAGCAGGAATCCTGCCAGCGCTCTCGCCAGCATCTCAAACGCCCCCGCAAAAACCGCCAGCCTGCTGAAACCCATCCCCTGGATCAGAAAACGGACAATATTCACAAGCGCAAGCGGGAAATAAAACACCGCATTCATCCGTATAAAGGAATAGGCGTTGGCGATGATCTGCGTCTCACCCGCATCCAGAAACAGTAAGAGAAGCTGTTTCCCGAACAGAAAAACCGCACCCAGTCCAATCAGAGAATAAATCAGCCCTAACAGGGTACAGCTCTTAAGTCCCCTGTCCACGCGTTCCAGATCCCCCGCTCCCACATTCTGGCCGCCGTAAGTAGCCATAGTGGAACCCATCGCATCAAAGGGGCACACCAGAAGCATACTCACCTTGCCGCCAGCCGTGACCGCTGCCACCGCATTGGAGTCAATGCCATTCACCGCGCTCTGCAAAATCACGCTGCCGATGGCTGTGATCGAATACTGCAGTCCCATAGGAATCCCCATATTGCAGAGCTTCACCGCATAATCCCGGTCCCATCTGCGCTCATCCGCGGAGAGCTTTAACATCGTAAACTTTCTGCGCATATAAATCAGGCAGGCAAAACCCGCGATGGCCTGCGACACCACCGTGGCAACCGCCGCCCCGGCCACACCCATGTGCAGCACAACAATACAGAAGGCGTCCAGAAAAATATTCAGAACCGCCGCTGTTACAAGAAACACCACAGGCGTCCTGCTGTCTCCCAACGACCGCAGGATAGCTGCCGTCATATTGTAGAGAAACACCACAGGTATACCGAGAAAAATAATAATTATGTAGTCGTAAGAACCGTCAATGATGTTCGCCGGGGTCCGCATAAGCAGCAAAATCTGGCGGCAGAGCAAGGATACCACGGTCGTGACCAGCACGGAAAAAATCACGGACAGCCACACACTGTTCGCCACAAACCGGCGAAGCGCCTCCTCATGCTTCGCGCCATACTCCTGCG
Organism: uncultured Lachnospiraceae bacterium; assembly: GCA_965114645.1. GTDB lineage: Bacteria > Bacillota > Clostridia > Lachnospirales > Lachnospiraceae > UBA3282. The sequence continues at coordinate 112,686 of CBCOZL010000005.1, forward strand.
CAATCGGAATGCCAAAGCCGCTGCACACGCCCATACAGAACCCGATAATCAGAAAATTGACGGATCCTGTCGCGCCCACCGCCGCCAAAGCGTCCACTCCCAGATAATGCCCCACAATGATCGCGTCCACCATGCTGTAGAACTGCTGAAAAACAAGCCCAAACAAAAGAGGCACAGCAAAACCCAGGATCAGCCGCATGGGACTTCCCTTCGTCATATCTTTTTCCATAATATCCTCCATCACTCTAGTTTATAACCATTTGCGACGATTGTATCACAACGCAATGAAAACACAAGCGTTTATTTTACAAAATTCATAAAAATTTTAAAGTTTGGAAAACCAATTGACATGGGGAAAGGAATGTATTAAGATGTTATCACTTTACGCAAAAAACGGAGGGCTTTTCCATGCAGAGCGCAGCCGCAAAAGATAACTTTTATCATAAGATATTAAAGCTGGTCATTCCGATTATCATACAGAACCTCTTAAGCGCTGCCGTAAGCTCCGCAGACGTGGTTATGCTCAACTATGTGGGACAGTCCTCCATCTCCGCCGTATCGCTGGCCGCAAATTACGCAAGCGTTCTCTTTATGATCTATTATGGTCTGGGAACGGGTGCCTCCATGCTCAGCGCGCAGTATTGGGGAAAGGGGGATCTCCAGCCGATCCGTGCCGTTCAGGGCATCGCCATGCGGTTTTCTCTGGTTATCTCCCTCTGTTTCTCCGGCTTCGCCTTCTTTGCGCCGGAGCTTTTGATGAAGCTTTTCACCAATGACATGGAGCTTATTGCCATCGGCGCCGGGTATCTGCGCGTGATGGCTGTCACCTATCTGTGCTGGGGTATCATAGAAGTGTATCTGGCGATTCTTAGAAGCATCGGGCGGGTCACCGTCTGCATGGTTTTAAATGTGATGGCTTTCACCCTGAATGTATTTTTGAACGCCGTGTTTATCTTCGGGCTTTTCGGCGCCCCGCAGCTTGGCGCCACCGGCGTGGCCATCGCCACCGCCCTGTCCCGGATCATCGAACTGATCGGCTGTATCGTGGTATCCATGTTCAGCAAGGATATCAAGTTGAAATTCAGCTATATGTTCCTGCGCAACAGACTGCTGTTTCAGGATTTTGTCAGGCTGTCCCTGCCTGCCCTCGGCAACGACATCGCCTGGAGCGTTGCCTTCTCCATGTACTCTGTCATTCTGGGACATATGGGTTCCGATGCGGTGGCCGCCAATTCCCTTGTGATCGTTGTCAGGAATTTCGGCACGGTACTCTGCTTTGGTACCGCCAGCGCAGGCGGCATTCTTCTCGGCAATGTGATGGGCGAGGGGAATATGGAACACGCGAAATCCTATGCCTCCAAACTGATGAAGCTCACTGTCATCACGGGAGCTGTCGGCGGCGTGCTTGTACTTCTCGCCACGCCCTTTGTGCTGCATTTTGCGAAGCTTTCCGAGACAGCCATGCATTATCTGAAATATATGCTGCTCATCAACACTTACTACATCATGGGAGCCGCCGTCAACACGACTCTGATCGCGGGCGTATTCCGTGCCGGCGGCGACAGCCGTTTCGGTCTGATCTGCGATGTGATCGACATGTGGGTCTATGCGGTGCCGCTCGGCTTTCTCGCGGCTTTCGTCTTCAAGCTGCCCGTTCTCTGGGTATATTTTCTGCTGTGCACCGATGAGTTTGTGAAATGGCCCTGGGTCATCAAACATTACCGCAGCGGCAAATGGCTGAAGAACATTACGAGAGAGGACCTGTTTGCGGCAGAAAACGCCGGAAAGTCATCCGCCGGGGCATGATGGCTCTGCCATTTTGTCCTTCACCTTCGCCCGAAATTCTTTTCTGCTGCACACGTCCATCTTCTGATAAATGTGCGATACATGCTTCTTGACCGTCGTTTCGGCGATGTAAAGCTCCTCGCCGATCTGTCTGTTGGTGTAGCCTCTATAGAGAAGCCATGCCACCTCCAGCTCCCGCTCGGAGAGCGCGCATGCTTCCATGGTGGTCAAAAAACACGCATAAATCTCCTCGTAACTTCTCGGCAGCGTCTGTCTTGCTGCATCTGCAAAGGTACACCCACTCACAGGCGGCCCTTCTTTTCCGAAAGACGCCCGCTGTTCCCCGCCAGATTCCTCAATAATCGCACACGCGCCTTCCACGCTCTCCTTCTCCGCATCTGTTTCCGCCGTCGTCCTGCACTCTCCCCGATCTGCTTCCGAATTTTCTTTCCATTTTGCAATCTGATCAGTCACACGAAGATAGAGCGCCAAAACTACCGCCAGCGCCACGCCGAGAAACAGTGTTCCCAGCACTGCTGCCTTCCACTCCCGCCTGCCGCCGAACACATCCGCCTGATACAAAAGCAGCGTTGTCAGAAGGCAGACATAACCGGCTCCCAAAAACGCCCGAAGCAGCCGCTTCCTCATATCCGCCCTTCCTCTGTTTTGTCCGTTTCACACACCGCTTTTTCTGTCTCTGCCACACTTTCTCTTTCTGCCGCTGTATTCTCTTTCCCCGCCGCATTCTCTCTTTCTGCCGCCGTATTCTCTTTCCCCGCCGCGTTTTCTCTTTCTGCCGCCGTATTCTCTGTCTCCGCCGCGCTTTCTCTTTCTGCCGCTGTATTCTCTGTCTCCGTCGCGCTTTCCTCCTCCGTATCTACTCCCATATAATCAATAATCCGGCGTTTCGCCTCCAACTGCAAAGGCAAAAGCAGCATCTCAAATATCATTGCATACAGCATCGTCAAAATCGCCACCGACAGATTAGGCCCGAGACTGGCCGGATCGGACAGCATTCTGAAAATGGTAATCAGCGTCATAAGCACACAGATCACGCCCGCATAAAGCACCTGTTTCTGCATCATCTCTACCACGTCCAGCGCGCGCCGCACTTCATCCAGATGACAGGTATAATCCTTATTCAAAAGCCGCCATGCCCTCCTGAAATCCTTCCACACGCCGCCCTTAAACAGCACCGGCACCGTAAATACCAGCATAACAATAAGTGATGGGATATCGATCAGATATGTCAGCCGGACCAGCTCAATCCCTCCGTACCCATAATCTACCGCTCCCAACAGGAGAATACCCAAAAGAATACTGATAATTTCCATAGTCATAAGACACCGCTCCTCTCCCTCCGCTTCATTTGCTTTACGTCTACCTGAATCATACCCAAAAAGCAGTGAAAATACCATACTACTTATCACATAAAAAGTAGTATTTTCACAAAAAAAGAGCCTGCCGCCGGCAAGCTCCCTGATTCCTCAATATTTAGTCAAAAATTGTCTCGTCCGCTCTTCCTTCGGATGGTCAATCACCTGTCTGGCATCCCCCTGCTCCACAATCACGCCCTCGTCCATAAAAATAATCTGATCCGCCACATCCCTGGCAAAGCTCATTTCATGGGTTACGATAATCATGGTCGTGTGCTTCTCGGCAAGCCCTCTGATCACCTTCAGTACCTCCCCCGTCAGCTCCGGATCGAGAGCCGAGGTCGGCTCGTCAAAACACAGGATATCCGGCTGTAACGCTAATGCCCTGGCAATGGCCACCCGCTGCTGCTGTCCGCCGGAAAGCTGGTGGGGATAATGATCCATGCGCTCCGAAAGCCCCATCTGGTCCAAAAGGGATTTCCCGTGGGCTTCGATCTCCTCCAGAATTTCCTTTTTCTTCTGCTTAAAGTCCGGCTGCTCCTTCGCCAGAAGCGTCTCTGCCAACGTCACATTTTCCAGTGCCGTATACTGCGGGAACAGGTGGAATGCCTGGAACACCATGCCAAAATGCAGTCTTTTCGTGCGCAGATCCTTCCCCTGCCCTTTGACGGGATTGTCCGCGTCAAACAGGGTTTCCCCCCGCACCGCAATGAATCCCCGGTCCGGCGCCTCCAGAAAATTCAGACACCGCAGGAGCGTCGTCTTGCCGGAGCCGGAAGACCCGATGATCGCCAACGCGCTCCCCTCCTCCAGATCAAAGCTCACGTCATCGAGCACTCTGGTGGAGCCGAAATGTTTTCCGATATTTTTTACTTCCAAAACAGCCATTTGTTCCTCCATTCCCAGACACCCTGCCCTTATTCTTCCAGCCGGACAGGATACTGCCGCCGCACACGCTCAAAATCTGCCGCCTACCTGAAATAGCCAAGCTTCTGCTCAATATAGTTAAACAATAGTGTCAAAATACCCACAAACAGAAGGTAAAACACGCCCGTGTAGAAGAGAGGCCAGGTAAGTCCATTGCTCTTCATAAAGGAATAGCCCGCAAACGTAAGTTCATACGCCGCGATGATCCGCGCCAGAGACGTGTCCTTCACCAGCGTGATAATTTCATTGGACATGGGCGGCACCACCCGCTTCACCATCTGCAGGAGCGTGATCTTATAAAAGATCTGCCACTTCGTCATGCCAAGCACTTCGCCCGCCTCCCGCTGTCCCACGGGAACGCCCTCGATACCGCCCCGGAAAATCACGGAAAAATAGCAGGCATAATTGATGCTGAAAGCCACCACTGTGGCGGTGATCCGTCCCGCCTCGCTGCCGCTCCAGATGTTGTGGTTAAGCCACAGCCCCGGCCCGTAAAAAATAATAATCAGCTGCAGCATCAGCGGTGTGCCCCTTATGATCCATACAATCGTCTGGATCAGCCCACGCAGGGCTTTCCATCTGCTCATCGCACCGAAAGCGAGCACAAGCCCCAGCGGCAGCGAAAAAAGCAGCGTAAATATGAAAACCTGAAAGGTCGTCCAAAGACCGTCCAACAGCGATTGCGTCACACTCAAAAACATGCCTTACTCTCCTAACATTCGTGAAATCCGTGCGGTTTCTTCTCCTTTTACTTCCCAGGTACTACGACTACCTGCGCATTGTTGCAGTATGCATTGGTACACTCCATCGCATTTTTGACTTCATCAGTCAATGTCATACCGTTCCACACAACATCGATATTTTGGGATTCCAGCTCCATGATCTTGTTGTCCCAGTCGATTACGACAAACTGTGCCTCCACGCCAAGCTGCTCTGCAGCCAGACGCGCCATATCCGCATCAAAGCCGATCCACTCGCCGGAATCGTCCTTATAATCCATCGGCTCAAACTCCGTAATACCAACAATCAGCGTACCCTTTCCCTGAATATAAGCCACATCGCTGTCCGCAGACGATGCTGTAAATTCACAGGCCTTCTGCTCCACAAGGGCCTCCTGCACACCGTAAGCCGCAGCTATCCCCTGCATGGTTCCGTCCGCATAGCTCTGCGCAAACACGCTGTTGATATAGGAAGCCAGATCGGAACCCTTCCGGCATCCTACCCCGTACTCCTCCGTTGTCAGTTTATCCGTATGTACCAGATCCGGGTAACTGGTTCCCTCCCCGATCATGGCGCCCGCCATCAAAAGGTCAATGATCGCCGCGTCCGAAGTGCCCGAAGCCACCTCCATCAGCGCATCTGCCTGGGAAGCCACCACATTGGTCTGAAAACCCTTCTCACTGGCTGCCGCCTCTCCCGCAGAACCTGCCTCCACCGCATACACCCGGTTTCCGGCATCCGCAGCCGTCTCCTTTGCGCCGCCGCAGCCCGCAAGGCTTCCGCAGACAGCCATCGCCGCCAGTATCATCACCCATTTCTTTTTCATAATTTTTCTCCTCCACATGATATTAATATTTGATTTCTTTCCCCTCTAACCGCCACTGTCTGAACTCCGCCGAAGCCGACAACAGCAGATCGGAAGAGGAATTGAGCGCCGTCTCCACAGAATCCTGAATCACCCCGATGATAAAACCTACCGCCACCACCTGCATGGATACGGAATCCGGAATGCCGAACAACGAGCACGCAAGCGGTATCAGCAACAGGGAACCGCCGGCTACGCCAGATGCGCCGCAGGCCGAGAGGGCCGCCAGCAGACTTAAAATAATCGCCGTCGGAATATCCACGTTGATGCCCATCGTAAAGGCAGTCGCCATCGTCATTACTGTAATGGTGATCGCCGCGCCGTCCATATTGATGGTCGCGCCAAGCGGAATCGTCACGGAATAGGTGTCTTTATCCAGTCCCATCTCCTCACAGATCTCCATATTGACAGGAATATTTGCCGCCGAGCTTCTTGTAAAGAAAGCCGTGATCGCACTCTGCTTCAGACACTTAAAAATCAACGGATAGGGATTCTTGCGGATACACCAGTACACCAGAATCGGATTCGTCACAAAGTAGATAAAGAGCATACATCCCACAAGCAGGATCAGCAGTTTGCCGTAATCTCTGAAAGCCTCCAGACCGCTCGCCGTCACACTGGTATAAACCAGTCCGAGCACACCGAAAGGCGCAAAATTGATGATAACCACAACCACCCTGGATATCGCCTCCGAAATATCCCCGAGGGTCTTTTTCGTCCCTTCTCCCGCGTTTCGGAATGCCACGCCCAAAAGCACCGCCCAGGACAAAATGCCGACATAGTTCGCATTCACCAGGGAATCCACCGGGTTCTTTACCACATTCAGCAGCAGCGTGCTAAGGACCTCAACAACACCGCTGGGAGCTGCCGAGGCGTCCGAAGCCGCGTCCACAAGCACCATCTCCACGGGAAATACCATGCTGGCAAAAACAGCGATCACCGCCGCAAGCACCGTACTGAACATATAGAGAATGATGACCGTTCTGATCACCCCGCCGTGGGACTTTCCCGCATTGCATAGCGAACTCATCACCAGAAAGAATACCAGAAGCGGCGCGATCCCCTTGAGCGCGCCTACAAACACATCTCCGAGCACGCCGATGCCTGACGCTCCCGGCACGACAAGAGCCAGAATGACACCGATCACCAGCCCCACAACAATTCTCTTGACCAGGCTTATGCCTGTCCACTTCTCCCACACATTTTTCATGTTTCCCTCATTTCTGTGCAAATTCACGGGTTACTTCACTATACTACTACGAGAAAGTATCTTGCGTCAAGATAGGGCGGTACAAATCTGTGCCGCCCCATTTCTGCATTCCTATGTATTATTCAGCAGTCGCTTCCTCTGTGTACTTCACCGCCAGCTCATTGATCGTGCCGTCTGCCAGCATCTTGTCAATGGTCTTATTGATCTTGTCAAGCAGCTCCGTGTTGCCCTTCTGTACCGCGATCGCGTACTCCTCGGACTCAAATGCACTCGGATCCTCCACGATTTTTAAGCCCTCATTGTCACTCACATATTTCTGCGCCGTCGCAGAGTCGATGACAACCACGTCACACTTGCCGTTTGTCAGTTCCATGACAGCCTCTGTGCCCTTCTTGAACGCCTCGTAAGTGTAACCCATATCCTGCACACACACTTCGCCGGTGTAACCCTGTATCACGCAGATTTTCTTGTCTGCCATATCCGCAGCCGACGTGATGTCAGAATCCTCTTTCACGATCATAACCTGGGTCGCTGTGTAATAGGGTGTGGAAAAATCTACTGTTTCCCTTCTCTCATCGGTGGCCGTCATGCCTGCGATAACCGCGTCGATCTGCCCGTTCTGCAGGGCAACCAGAAGGGAGTCAAACTCCATGTTTTCCACGGCCGCTGTCATGCCGTTGTCCTCCGCGATCTGCTTTGCAATCGCCATGTCAATCCCGTCATACTCGCCGATCGCACCATTTGATGTGACATACTCAAACGGCGGGAACTCCGCATTGGTGCCGAAGGTAAGTGCATCGCCCTTGGAAGAGCCGCCGCATGCCGTCAGCGTGCACGCCGTCACCACTGCGGCGAGCGTCATTGTCAGTAATTTTGTTGTCCTTTTCATAATGTGTTCCTCCTCTGCATTTCCTTATTTCCTATATCATATATCACTCCACGGACAATACGCCCGCGCAAGTCACATATTCTCATTGTCACAGCCCGTATCCCGCTCTGTCCATTGCCGGCTCCGCCGCATCTACAGCACTTTGCTCAGGAAATTTTTCGTCCTCTCGTTTTTTGGATTCCCGAAAACTTCCTCCGGCGTGCCACTCTCCATAACCACACCCTGATCTATAAAGAGCACACGGGAGGCCACCTCTTTGGCAAAGCCCATCTCGTGGGTGACTATCACCATAGTCATGCCCGATCTGGCCAGATCCTTCATCACATCCAGCACCTCGCCCACCATCTCCGGGTCAAGGGCAGACGTGGGTTCGTCAAACAGCATGATCTCAGGATCCATGGCAAGCGCCCTGGCAATCGCCACTCTCTGCTTTTGACCGCCGGAGAGCTGCGCCGGATAAGCGTTCGCCTTCTCGCCCAGATTCACCCGCTCCAGAAGCTCCTGCCCACGCTTCACCGCTTCCTCCTTCGTCATTTTCTTAAGGAGTACCGGGGCAAGCGTGATATTATCCATAATGGTCAGATGGGGAAACAGGTTGAACTGCTGGAATACCATGCCCATTTTCTGACGCACCCGGTTCACATTCACTTTCGGATCCGTGATCAGCTCGTCATCCACATAAATATCCCCCTCGGTAACCGTCTCAAGCAGGTTGAGGCATCTCAAAAAGGTACTTTTACCTGATCCCGAAGGTCCGATCACCACAACCACTTCTCCCTGCGTGATGTGCTCGTCAATTCCGCTCAGCACGTCCAGATCTTCAAATTTTTTATGTAAGTTTCTGACTTTTATCATCACATTCTCCATGTCAGCATGATTTTTTCATCTATCTTCCATACAGAGAACACCTCATTTCTGGCATTCTCCCATGTGAGATTCCAAACTGCCTCTCACACTGTTATCTTACATCCGCCTTCCTCAGCCGTATCTCCACCTGGCGAAGAGTCAGTGTCAGTATCTTGATCAGCACATAATAGATCACTGCGGTTCCGATTAACGGCATAAATGCAATAAAGGTTGCACTCTTGATGAAGTCTCCCGCTTTCTGGATATCCATCAGCCCCACATACCCGACAATGGCGGTTTCCTTAATCAGCACAATGAACTCATTGCACAGTGCGGGGAAGATATTTTTGACCGCCTGCGGCACCACAATCCGGCTCATGGTCTGGAATGCGGAAAGCCCCAGGGATCTTCCTGCCTCCGTCTGCCCTTTATCAATTGACAGAATGCCCGCCCGGACAATCTCGGACACATAGGCGCCGGAGTTGACTCCAAATGCAATGGCTGCAATAATCCATTTGTCCAAAGGCACCGTGGCAAAGATGACAAAATAGATTATCATAAGCTGTGTCACCGAGGGCGTCCCCCGGATCACGTCCGTATAAACACCTCCGATAAACCGAAGCAGTTTCTTCTTTGACAGATTGCATGTGGCAATCACCATGCCAATCAGAATACCGATGACGATCGCCAGAAGCGATACCTTGATCGTCACCCCGATGCCGCTCAAAAGAAGCTTGTAACGGTCTTCCCTGATAAAACATTTATAAAACAGATCACTGAAATTTGCTGCCCACTCTGCCATCCGTTTTTCATCCTTTCCAATTCCCATTCCTGTGCCCGCTCTATCATACCACAACCCCTACCGAAAGAAAAGGAGAAAAATGCATAATATACACTTTTCTCCTTATATTTAAGCGTTCAGTTCTCTCTTCCACTCTGCGATGATTTCCTCGCACCGTTCCGTGTCGATATCTTCCACCGCATTTTTCAGCTTTTCAAAAATACTGCGCTGCGCATCCCCGTAGGAATACTGGCTCATATCCCGGACTGCCTGCTCCATCGCATCCATATCCAGGTTTTCCATCGCCTCCTCCATCTGCGCAAAAAGCGCCGCCATCTCTTCCGACTCCGCAGCTCTTCCGCTCTGCTCGGCCTCCTCTTTTATAAAGTAAGGCGCCAGAATGCCTTTATAGAACATATACTCTTCCAGCATTCCCGGCGTAATCTTATGGATCAGGGCTACATTTCCGGCATTCCCGGCCGCCTCCATCTGCTCCGCAGTCTGCGCCAGGTCAAGGGCGCCGATCTGCCTTGAGGCGCTCTTCAGCGCGTGCACCTCCACTGTGTACTCCTTCCACTGTTCTTTCTTTTCATACTCCTGTATCAGACTGCATTTTTTATCGATCACCCGGTAGTATTCTTTCAGCACGGACCAGAAAAGCTCTTCGTTTCCGAGGAATCCCATCGCGCTCTGCACGTCCAGCCCTTCAATGACAATATCTGTGGTTGTCTGCTCCGCCCCCTCGCTCCGCTGTACACTGCGCACCGGCGCATTACTCTTACTTTTCCTCTCAATCTTTTCAGCCGGCAGCCATTTGCGGAGCTTGGCGGTAATGTCCCTCATCTCAATTGGTTTCGTCACATAATCGTCCATACCCTCGCGTATGAACATCTCCCCCGTTCCTCCCACCGCGTTTGCCGTGAGGGCGATAATCGGCACCTGCCCGTTTTCTCCAAGAAGCCGGCGGATGACACGGGTTGTCTCCACACCGTCCATCTCCGGCATCATATGATCCATGAAAATGATATCATAGCGTTTATCCGTAACCATCCGAACGGCTTCCTTTCCGCTCAGCGCCGAATCTATCTTCATCTGCAGGGGATTCAGCAGTCCCTTCGCCACCGTAAGGTTGATGGTATTGTCATCAACGACCAGAATTTCCGCGTTTGGGGCTACAAAATCAAAATCCTCCGCCTCCATCAGGGAAAATGCCGCATTGTCTTCCTTTCCAGCCAATATATTCGCCAGACCCATGACGTAGAGCGGCTTTTTGACGATCTGCACATTCGTCTGGTCATAGGAGCCCATTGAATGATAATTTGCCAAAAGCACCACCCGGATATCCGGGTGCAGCCGCAGAAAATGCTGCACGCCCTCTGTAAACAGGGGCTGCTCCACGAACAGATACTCTATCTGTTTCTTTTTCATCCGGCCAAGTTCTTCCTCCGACGCGAGCTCTTCGTAGACGACATCCAGCTTTTTCATATCTATCGCCAGTTCCCGCGCGGCATAACTATTCTGCATCAGTCCGGCCGCCGTCTTTCTCTTCTGCAGTTTCTCCACAGAGGGCTTATCGTTCGTTATCTTCTGCGGAATTACGATTGTAAAGACAGAACCCTTCCCGACTTCGCTGTCCACATGAATGATTCCGCCCATCAGGGATACGAGCTGTTTGCAAATCGCAAGTCCAAGGCCGGTTCCCTCGACATTTCGATTCCTCTTACTGTCTAACTGCTGGAACGACTGGAAAATTTTCGTCATATCGCTCTCTTTGATCCCGTCTCCTGTGTCCGTGACCGACACATAAAGCTCTATCATATTTTCCTCTGTGCGCAGATAGTCCACCAGTATATGTACGTTTCCCTCCTTGGTAAACTTGACCGCGTTGTTGGCCAGGTTCAGCATAATCTGTTTGATCCGCACATTGTCTCCGTAAAGTCCCACCGGGAGATCCGGGTTGACGTCCAGTGTCAGTTCCAGCGATTTGCTCCCGATACGCGTCATAATAATGTTAGAGACATCATTGATCAGAGCCATCGGCTCATATTCCACATCACAGATATCCATCTTCCCTGACTCAATCTTGGAAAAGTCAAGGATATCATTGATAATGGTAAGAAGCGTCTGTCCCGAGGATTTAATCTGCCCGATATATTCCCTCGCCGCAGGCGTCAGCTCCTCCCTGAGCGCCATCTCTGCCATACCGATCACTGCATTCATAGGGGTGCGGATTTCATGGCTCATATTCGCGAGAAAATCGGATTTCATATTGGAGTTCTTGCGCAGCTCCATGTTTTTTAAATTGACCTGGTACCTGCTGTAGGCAATGTCCGACAGAACGTTGGCGATTGTGTATATGGAATTTGATACCTTTTCAATCGTCTCCTCATCCACAATCCGAACATCCCACGCGGCGTTCATCAGCTCCTCGGGATCTACCCCGATCTCCATCGCCACCTTCCGCTTTTTCTCCGCATCGGGCGGTACGGGCAGCATCTGTCCGCCTATGAAGCACCCAGCCATACGGTCGTGAGCCATAATCGGCGCCGCAAACTCCACCAGTCCCGCATGGCAGAAATAAGCACAGGCGGAGCCAGACTTAGCCGCTTTCGCCGCGCCTATCTGATCACATTCCTCGCACCGTCTCCGCCCCTCCTCCGTGCTTCTGACATATTTCTGACAAAAATCCGTAAACCCGGAAGGTTTTGTCTGTATCACACCGTGGGCATCTGTAATGAAGGATGCAATGCCCGTCATTTCCGAGAAAGCATCCTGTATTTTCTGTAAAGACTCCACATCCATCAAATCTGTCAGCCTGATTTCGCCTTCTCTGACCGCCATTTTTACCTCATTTCTGCGCCGCTTTTTGTCATCCCAGCACGCCTTTAATCGTGGAGGAAAGTTTTTCCATATCAATCGGTTTGGAGAGATATCCCTGCGGTTTCATCGCAAGAACCTCCATCACCTTCTTTCTGTCAGTCACACCTGTAAGGAATACAACCGGCAGATTCTTTGTCGCCGGATTCTCCCGGATTTTTCCAAGCACTGCGGCCCCGTTCTCCACCGGCATCTCATAGTCCAGAAGCACCAGATCCGTCGTCTTCGTCTCCAGAAATTTCAAGGCAATTTTGCCGTTGATCGCAGTTGCCACATCATACCGTTCCACCAGATACCCTTTCAGCAGTTTCAGCACACTGCTGTCATCATCCACAACGAGGATATGCCTCTTTCTCACTGCCTCTTGCTGCAGCTTCTTCTCCTTTTCTTCTTCCTTGGCAAGCTGGGCCAGAAGCTCCTCCGCCACCCGCATAACATCCTCTGTCTTGAGCGTGCTCTCTGTAACGGTCACTGACCGGCTTCCCCGGGCAGGCTCCGGCCGTTTTTCTTTCAAAAGACCGATGACAGCCTCCTCCAGCTTCTGGGACGAGATCGGCCTGCGGAAAATACTTACATCCATCAAAGGTGCAACCCGCTCAAACTGGTCGCACTCATCGGCATCTCCCACAATAGCAATGGGAACTCCTTCCCGGGAAATTTTCCGCTCCACATTTACGAACCGTTTCAGATCATCCGGGTGTTCCCCGTACAGACAGTAGACAAGAACATCCGGGTGTATGTACTTTACATGATTTATGATATCATCATATCGGTCCGAAGTGCTGAAACACTCAAAGCTGAAGTCCATATAAGTGAAAAACTCATTGATCACCATCTTGTTGTTTCCCGTCAGCAACACCTTATACTTCATACTCTTTTCCCCCTCCGTACTTTATAAAACTATTCATAGATAGATCATAGCAAAACTTTTTCTTTCTTGCACTATTATTTTTAAGAAACTCTTTTTGCCGGTTGAGACACCGCATTGAATATGGTAACATATTCCTATCAATTACCAGGGAGATGATTGTATTATGGCAAAAGAAATCAAATGGAACGACCGCTTTAACGTGGGCGTAGACAGCATTGACAGCGCTCACAGGAAACTGTTTTCCATCGTTGGCAAGCTGATTGCCCTCAATGAGGACGAAGCCAAACAACAGCACGCATGCCGGGAAGGCATCAAGTATTTTAAAAACTACACAATGAAGCATTTTGCAGACGAGGAAGCCTACATGCAGTCCATCGGTTATCCGGGCCTTGCCGTACATAAGCGTCTGCATGACAGCCTGCGGGATAAGACGATTCCCGCTCTGGAGGCGGAGATGGAGGCACAGGTTTACTCCACCGAATCGGTAGGCCATTTTCTCGGCATCTGTGTTGGCTGGCTCAACGGCCACATCATCGTCGAAGACCGTGCCATCACAGGCAAGAACCCGCACAAATGGGTACACCAGACAGATGAGAGCGAGCAGGAAAGTGTGGAGAAAGCGCTTATGCAGGGGCTGGAGAGTCTCGCCCAGACCCGCACGGAAGTCATAAGCCGCCACTACAGCGGCGTAGAATTTTCCACAGGAAAAACGCTCTGCTTCCGCCTGACTTATCGGACGGAAGAAAAGAACCCTATCCGTATTTATCTGGTTTTTGAAGAATCATTGGTTTTACATACTCTCAGTGAAATTCTGGGAAAGGACATACACAGAATCGACCAGACGGTCATCACTGCCATGAAACTTTTGTCCGAACAGTTTATCAGCCGCCTGAAGACGCATTTTCCTGATACCGTCCGCGGCACTTTAGAGCGCAACGACATGCTGACCTTTGAGCAGTTCGTCCGCACGTTCGACAAGGAATATCCGCCCTACAGTCTGCTTCTCAGTACGGAGGGAAAAGGGTATTTTGCATTCTGTGCACAGGTATAAATTCTGTGCTTCACAAATGCTCATGCAGGCACGGCACCTAACCTGGCTCATTGTTCGCATCATAAAACCGACAGGTTTTTCTCACGAAAACATCTGTCGGTTTTGTGTTTACAGGCTCTTTGTTATATAACCTGTTTCTGTCATTATTCTGTATATCTGTATCTTCGCAAGACCCGTCCGAATCCCAGACAGATCACCACCCCGAGCACGCCCAGAATAAACATCATCAGCGCCGCGCCCGAACCTTTTCCCGCGCCAAACAGCCTGACAAGCATTCCCTGTGCAGGAGCTGCCGCCATCGCCGGCTCGCACATATCATCGACCATAAAGCCGCCAAAAAGCAGCCCTATGGGGATCGTAAAAAACTGCAGGGTATTTCTGCAGGAGTACACTCTTCCCTGCATGTCAAGCGGAATCGTGGTCCGCAGAATCACGTCAAGATTGGCGCTCATCACAGGCACAAGAAGCCAGCCGATGATCTGTCCTACACACCAAAGCACGGGCAAATCCGTAAATGCCAGAATAAAATTCTCCGTTCCCAGAGAAAACAGCATCGTCAGATAGATCACCCGTATGCGGTTCTTCGGTGCCGGCAATACCGTCACAATCAGGCTTCCGACAAACATCGCAATCCCCGCGCACGAGGTAACCATCCCAAGAACTGCCTCCCCGCCGTTTTTTCTCGGCAGAATCAGCGCAGGAAGCACCGCGTCAAAGGCAGAGGCCACAAAATTAACCCCCGCCAGAAACAAAATCAATACGAGTACCAGCTCGTTTTTCCGAAGACAGACAAGCCCTGCTCTGACTGTTTCCAAAAAAGATTCTTTCTCCACCTCTTCCCTCTTTTCCGGCACGGAGAGCTTCACTCCAAACAGCAGTGAAAGAAACGCGATCGCGAACGTGGTCAGATCCACATAAATGACAATGTCCATCCCCGCCAAAGCGTACAATGCCGTGGCCAGGATCGGATTTAATATGGTCACAAGAGATGCCGAAAGTGACCGCAGGCCGCTCGTCTTCTGGTAATATTCCTTCGGTGTGATCATGGTCATCGCCACGTCACTTGCGGGCTGCTGCACCGTATTCATCAGGCCGGTCAGCGCATTCAGAATGTACATGTGGACAGGCAGCAGAAGATCTGCCTTTAACAATGCCAGAACAACCACAGAACAGCAGGCTGCCAGCGTATCGCAGACAAGCATCACCTTTTTCTTGTCCCACCTGTCACTGAGCGCCCCCGCAAAAATGCTCATCACCACATAGGGCGCATAGCTGCACACAGCCAGAAGCGCCGTCTGCAGCGCAGACCCCGTTTTTTCATACAGCCACAGGGTAAGTGCGAAGCCCGTCATGGCGCTGCCAAGCTGTGACAGCGACTGGGTGCTCCACAAAATCAGAAACGTTTTTAAATCTTTTATTGTATTTTTCATTTTCCTTTGCTCCTTCTTTTCTACTTACGTTACCTTCAGGATGCAAAGGCTGAGGACAATACCCCTTAGATCTCTCCTCCATACAGCGTCCTCATCCTCTGCATGGAGCGCCTGCAATGCACAAAACTAACGGCATTTTGTCCACCTCCTGCCACCAAAACTCTTCACCTTACATTTCTTAATTTCATACAAATTTCACACAAACATCTCCGAACTCGGAATCGTTTACAGTTCCTTCCGAATCGTATGCCACGCCTCCACAAGCTTTTCCAGGGAATATCCAGCATTAGCCGGGCTTGTGGACGGCAGACAAACCGCTTCCCGGCCGTTCACCGGGTAAATATATTTCCTGTACAGCTGCTGCGCTTTCCCGCCATTGGTATAGATGGCCCGGATGTCCGCGCAGGTCAGAATCTTTGTCAAATCGTTGGGCGCTGCATCACGGATGCTGGCGTCCGAGGAGCCTGTGATCTCACAGCTCGCAATCACATCCCACACCGCGATATGGTGGGACAAAAGCATCTCCTTTTTCTCCCCGACAGTCTCCGGCACCGCACAGTCGAGCACCTGCGCCATCACACGCCAGAAACGGTTCTGCTTATGTCCATAAAAAAACTGCTGTTCTCTGGATTTCACAGAGGGAAAACTGCCCAGTATCAAAATTTTGGAATGCTCATCGTAGAGCGGGGGGATCGGGTGGTAAAGCATTGGGGACTCCTTCTTCGACTGCCTGCGTCCATTCTACCACATCAATACATCCATTACAAACACATCCGCCCAAACAGCTCCTCCATCTCCTCCGAAACCGTGCCGCCATGCTGTCCGACCGCAATAGCCGGTTTGGTCTTCCCGTGGTAGTCGCTGCCGCAAGTGACAAACACATGATGCTCTCTGGCAGCCCTTTCAAACATCGCCGCCTGCTCTGTGCTGTGGTAGCTGGAAAATGCCTCTATGCCGTCCATTCCAAGCCCCATAATACCCTCCAGCAAAGACTCTCTCTCTTTCAGATTTACGCCGGGATGGGCTAGAACTGCCGCGCCCCGCCCTTTGTGGATCGTGTCAAGGATCTCTTCCATTGTCGGATAGACTGTCTTCGCATAGCACGGTTTTCCCTGTGAATAGTAGTCCCAGTAAAAATTAACATAAGGATTATCGCTTCTTGCCCCACCGTGTCTGTACGGTTTTAAAAGCGGATGTTCCACATACTCCGGCATCGCCAGCAAAACCTCCGCAAACATTTCCCCCGTCCAGCACCTCTGCCAGTAACTGTTTTCTGATAATGCCAGCATATCCCCTTCCGTAATACGGGAAAACCCTAAGGCCTGCGTTTTTTCCAGCCTTTCTAGAGAAGCCTGTGCGCTCTGATCCGCCACATTCTTTTCGACTGCCTCAAAGCCGCTGTCCCGATAGTCAATACCATATCCTAACACATGGAAATTTATGTTCTCATAGGTGCAGTCAATCTCGATGCCAGGAATATACCGTATGCCCTTTTCCTCCGCCGCTCTCTGCGCCTCCTCATTTGCTTTCGCGCAGTTATGATCTGTCACCGACATCAGGCGGACGCCCGCTCTTTCACATTTCTCCACCAGCTCAGACGGGGTGTACTCCCCGTCATCGCTGTACTTGCTGTGCATATGCAAATCAATCATGCTGTCCTCCAGATTTATCCATACGCAAATCCCACCGCATTTGCATGTTTTCCTTTATCAGAAGCATACCATTAACTGACCCCCTGCACAACTCATTTACGCACATAGATGATCCCAAGCTGCCCCTTAATCACCTTCACCGCAGAGCGGTACACCGCGTAAATCACCCCACCGATCGCCGCAGTTATACACAGACAGACACCCATTGCCGCCCACTCTGTCCCGATAATCCTGCCGTCGTTCGCATACAGGATCATGGAAAACAGCAGGAACATGGCGGACGTGCCGACCAGAGAAGGCACTTTGAAGACACTGCCGCACTGGCTGCGCACTTCCCTGTCCAGAAAGGCGGGGGACGCCCCCAGCTTTTTCAAATCATCAAAAATGTAGCGGTTGTTGATCGCAATGCTCTGGCAGCGGGTGTAGCACACCACCATCGCCGTGATCATGCACACGAGGAAGATAAAGAGAAACATCATAAACATCACCCCCATATTCCTTGCATAATCATTCTGGTTCAAAATCCGAAAATCCGGCTGATACACCCAGAAGTTTCTGAACATAAAGGAATCCGACATGTCGTAACTGATGGTCGTCATATCATCCGTATCCCCCCAGTACACTTTCCCTGCCTCATTCTCCTGGATCTTCTGGACCCTGTCATAGTAGGAAGGGCGTTCACAGGATGCGTCAAAGGATGACACAAAGCGATGATAAAAGGCATTGGCAAAGGGATAGGAATCCTCTCCGTCCACATTAAACCTTACGAAATACCCTCTCCAGTCATCCGTCAGTCCCTCGGATATCAGAGCGTAGTCCTCATTGTCAATCACACAGCAGTCCCTGTTTATATCCACCAGAAGATCAAAGTGCAGATATCCCGCAAACTGCGTGGCAAGCTGTGTGCGCGTCACCATATTGGTAAATCCCCTTGCCGACTCGTTGGTAAACAGCGTCGATCCTTCCTCGTTCGTGAGATTAAAGTAAGTTCCCGGCTCCACGTCAACCTCCTGTCCTGTCAGTTCCCTGTATGCATCCTCGGAAAACACGATCGCTTCACTCTTCATCTCCACATATTCAATATGATAGCTCCTGCCGTCCTCCTCCTCAATCATCCCATTACCGCCGATTCCCAGAGTGACATATTCGCACGCTTTCCAGTCTTTAAATGAAAGACCGTATTCCCTGCCAAGCGCCTCCACTTCTTCTCTGTCCGGCACCTTCTGATCCGCCTGATAGTTATAAAAATAGTCAAAAGGCTGGGACGCGTAGGAAATCAGCGCTGATATGACGTTTATCGGCACATAGAAGATGGCAAAGCATCCTCCCGCGACCAGCAGGGTAATCACCAGCATATTATTGACCGTCTGTCTTCCCTGAAACTTCATCATGCTCCGGGAAATGATATTCTTATAAGGATTCTTCCGATGGCTCTTCCATCCGTGCACCACCGTGTGCAGCATGACCATATAAAGTCCGGGAAACACCGGCGCATAGAACACACCCGCCCACGCCGGCGGATAAGCGGAAAACCAAGCATGCCATGCCCCCGGAGCCTGATATCCCATCACCGCGCCTGCAAGTAGCACCAAAAATCCCACCGGGCCGCACCATCTGCCAGGCTCCTTCACCGGCTCGTTGATATGCTCTTCCCGGATCACTTCTATGATATTCGTTTTCTTCAGATACCGCCACGCCGTCAGACAGGCAAAACCCACCACAAAAAATAAAAACAGCAGCGAGACAAGCAGACACCTGAAATCAAACGTAAGAACCATATCTGAGCTGTCCACCAGAAACAGGCGAAACGACTGCCAGATCACCTGCACAAAGGGAAAACCCGCTACCGTCCCCGCAATGGCGGACACCCCGCTCAAGAAAATCACTTCCCGGTAAAGTCCCGGCGCAAGACGCCTTCTGGAAGCGCCCAAAGCCATCAGAATGCCGAGCTGCCCGGACTTATGCCGGAAAAACAGTCCAAGCGCGTAAATCGTAAAGACGACGCACCCCACCAGTGTCATCACAAAGATCATATACATCTGCTTTGCGCTGTCGCCGCCCTTGGGAAACACCTTCTGCACCGTTGGCGAAAGCATCAGCGCAGAGTATGCCGAAATAATCATAAGCGCCATAAAATTACAGAACAGATAAAGACGCGACTGCTTCCTGTCCGCCATCTGCAGCTTCTGTTCCATCTGCTTCATATTTGTCATCGAGCCCATTGCAATCCCCCCTATTCACTCATCTCTTTGATCGCGTCCAGAAGCCGCTCCTGAAATACGCTGCGTTCTTCCCGCTTTTCAAGCTGGCGGTATATGCTGCCATCTTTCAGCAAAACCACCCTGTCACAGAAGGACGCAGAAAAACTGTCGTGGGTCACCATGAAAATCGTGGCATTCATTTTCTGTTTCGCATGGATAAAGGTCTCAATCACCGCCCGGCTGGACTTGGAATCCAGATTTCCCGTCGGCTCATCCGCCAGAATAATGAGCGGATTGTTAATCAGACTCCGGGCCACCGCCGCCCGCTGTTTCTCACCGCCGGAAATTTCCGCCGGGTATTTATTCAGAATGGGTACGATGCCAAACATGGCTGCAAGCTGATCCGCAAGCTTCTCTGCCTCCTGCTCCACCTCTCCCTGCACAATGCGGGGCACCAGAATATTTTCCCGGACAGTCAGCCCGTCCAGAAGCATAAAGTCCTGAAACACAAAGCCGATCTTCGTATTTCTGACCCTTGCCAGTTCGTCCTCATTCATCCCCGCCAGCTCCATGCCTCCCAATTTGATGTTTCCTTTGTCAAAGGGAATATAACAGGAAATACAGTTTAACAGCGTGGTTTTCCCGGAACCCGACGGCCCCATGACCGCCACGAACTCCCCCTGCGGTACATGGAAATCAATTCCCTTCAACACCTCATATTTGTTTTTGCCTGTCTCGTAAGATTTGTACAACTCTTTCACATACAGCATCACTGTGTCCTCCTTTTCCTGCCAGAATGGAATGCCTGTTTCCTTCCGGCTGACTTTCTGCCAAGTTACCTCGCATGGCAGATTTGCATAATAAGCATACTACAAATACCGCCCGCCAAAGATGCGGCTGTCATTCCTGGCAGTCCACATGTAAAGTTTGACTGATTTTTACACACGATGTAAAGTTTAGACCGATCGGATGTAAAGTTTGGGAAGACCTGGCAGGACTGCCTCTTAAAAATATGGTAAAATATCTGCGATGGCATGCGGGCGGTCTGCGTCATGCCATTTACCGTAAGCCGGAAGGAGAGATCCACATGCTGCGAATCGCAATCTGTGATGATGAGACGGATGCAAGGGACGCCCTGCGCATCCAACTGGAGAAAATACTGATCGAGGACTGTGAGTCGATCGTCTACGAATTTTCATCGGGCACAAACGCCGCCTCGTGGCTTAAAAAACACCCGGGTGAAATCGACCTGCTTTTTCTGGACGTGGAAATGAAAGGGTTAAACGGCATGGAAACCGCCGAAAAAATCAGAACCTTTGACGAGCAGATTCTCATCGTCTTTGTGACGGGCTACTCTGATTATGTCTTTGACGGCTACCGGGTGGGCGCGCTGGACTACCTGATGAAGCCAGTCCGGGAAGAAAAGCTGCGGCAGTTAATCGGACGTGTGCGGGCCAAATCAGCCCGGGAGGAATCCCGTACCTTTACTCTGAAAAACATAGACGGCACATGGCGTTTCCGCCACTGTGACATTCTCTACTTCTATTCCGACAGACGGAAAGTCATTCTGGTGACCGCCAAAGGTGCGTATCCTTTTTATGCCAGACTGGATGAAATCGCAGCCAGACTGTCCGCCGATTTTGTGCGGATTCACCAGCGCTATCTGATCAATCCGGCCCATGTGGACTACCTGGGCAGCGAGTCTGTGACCATCTGCGGGCAGGAACTTCCATGCAGCAGAAAATACCGGGAGTCCGCCCTGCGCAAAATAGCCAAATCTATGATGGGAGATACTTTTACATGATAACCTTACTGAATATCCTGCACCTGTCCGCCATCCTCCTCTCCGGCTGGCTGATTATGCGCGCCATGTCATATCTGATTACACTTTCCGAAAAAAGAGGCAGACGTTTTCTGCTTTTTGGCGGCTGTGTTCTGCTGTGCACTATGATCATCTTTATCGGGGACCCCTTTAACATTCTGGCAACCACTCCCGTTTTTCTGGTTATTGTATTTCTATCCTGCAAGGGCACATTCTGGCAGAAAGTAACCATCGGGCTTCTGTTTTCCAGTACAGTCTTTTCCTTCAGCGCCCTGCGGGATAACTATATCCACGATTTTCTGTTTCCGCCGGGACAGTGGGGAATCAGCGTGGTCATTTTTGGAGGCAGCGATATCAGCCATACCCTTGATGGGACATGGATACCGGCCGAACACGGCTACCACATTTCCCAACTGTTCACTCTGCCCTTTGCGCTGATCCTCTGCCTTTACACGAAAAAAAATGCGCCTGATAAGGACTATGCCCTTTCAGACAGCATGTGGCGGTTACTGCTCTTTCTCACGTTCCTTCCCCTTGGCATTGTAATGGCCGTGGTCACCTTGCTTCGTCACTATGATTACAGTGTAAATACTATAGCGCACAGGGAATATGCCGTTTTGCTGCTGATTGCCCTGTTTGCCTTCATCTGTCTGCTCTGGTGCATCACGGTTCTGGCAAAACAGCGGAAACTGGAGCAACAGAGCATGTTCGCGGAGATCAACCGCAGATATTACGAAACGATGGAACAGCAGCATTTTGAAATCCGGCGTTTAAAGCACGATCTGGCCAACCACATCCAGGTCTTGTCCTCCCTGCCCGAAGAAAAACGGGCGGCCTACGCCGAGGAATTGTCCGGCAGCGCGGCGCTCTCTCAGTCCTTCGCTTACTGTGGGGATTCCACCGTCAACGCCGTGCTGACCGTCAAAAAAAGCGTGATGGAGCGGTGCCGCATCCGCCTGGAAATGGATGTGGAAATTCCAGCCCCGCTCCCTTACGACAAAACGGATCTCTGCGCCCTGTACGCCAACGCCCTCGACAACGCCGTGGAAGCGTGCATGAAACTGGATGAAACGCAGAGAAAAATTTCTCTGAAATGCAGGGCAGACAAAGGCCTGTTCTGTCTGGAGGTATGCAATCCCGACCCGAACTCGGAAAACGTCCGATTGCAGGACGAAACGCAGGCGGCTTCCATGTCTGGAAAAGCGCCTGCGCACGGTCTGATTCTGCCTACCTCGAAAGCGGATAAAAAAAATCACGGCTTAGGGCTAAGAAGCATCCATGAAATTGTGACAAGATATCACGGTCACCTGGAAATCAAGACCGAGAACGGGGTATTCGAACTGTTTCTGTATCTTCCTCTGGCAAGAAACCTTTAAATACAGGCAGTGCCATTCTGCCACTGCCTGCCGCTGCCTTCATTCCGCATCAACCTGCTACCCTGGTGTGCCGTTCTGAAAGCTTTGTACTTCCTCCGCAATCAACATGACATGGTCGTCCCAAGACTCATAACCCGCCTGCCCCCGTCTGTCTGCCACCTCACAGCGGGCAGTCAGAAATTCTCCCAGATAATCGGAAAATTTGCACCCACCCCAGTAATTCAAATGAGAATCATCATTAAAATCCTGTGTAAAATCGAGTCTCATTTCATCATAATACTCGTTAAAATCAACAAAGACGATCCCCTCCGCCTCCGCAATCTCTTCTATCTGATTGTAGGTAAGCTTATCCTCCGCCGTCAGCACATAGGGCGCCGCCATCAAGACAAGCCTGCTGCCCTTTTTCTTCGTATAACTGATAATCCTGCGCAGATACTTTTCGGATTTCTCTGTCAGTCCTCCCTTTTCAGTCTCCGAAATTTCCGGCTTTGTCTGCGGCGTCCGCTGCCAATAGGGCGTATACCCTTTGAAATCTTCCTTTTCCCTGCTGTTCCAGAAGAAATCGTTAAAGTCATCCCTCTCCAGATCATCGTATCTGCTGTGATAAATGGTAAAGGACGGAAAATATTGAAAATATCTTGATTTTTCCACACTGGCAGCCATCATGCCCAGTTTATTGGCCGAGAAGCGCATCCCCAGAATATTTTCCGATATCCAGTCGTACTGATAGTCCTCCTTGTATCTGGCAGGCGAGTATACGTCCAGTACAATCACATCAGGCGACTGGTATTTATATAATTCTTTCAGATAATAGTAAGTCATCCAGAGAGGCTGCTGCGCCCCGCTGTAATCATATGCCGCTATCCCATACTTTTCCCAAAGCAGGGCTGTGTTCACATTACAATGAATATGGCTGCTTCCCATCATCATCACATCGATCGAATGCTCAGGCTGCCAGTACAGCCCCTCCAGCTGATTGATCCCATGCCCGGACTTTACCCGCAAAACGCTTGTTGCAAGATAAATCGTCATTATAAGCAAAAGCAGGAATCCTGCTCTGAGCAGATTCTTTTTCGTCTTTGTTCTCATCTCTTCCTATTCCTCTTCTAAAAACGCATATAAATAAACTGCTCCGTATGATAGCCTGCCCCATAAATGCCAAAAATAAAAATAGCTGTCAGGAGCAGATAGAACACCAGATACCTCTTTCCGTTGTTCTTTTGCTGGACCAATATCGGAAGTTCCATTTTTTCACGATCGCACAGCCAGTCCGTCAGCCAGACTATAACAATTCCAATAATCCCGACCCCGATCTCCGCTCCGTTTAACTGCAGGCTTTCCGCCGCCTGTCTGATACGTTCCGGCCACAGTCCAGCCGTCACCATCTGGCGGATATAACGAAATGCACCGTCCAGACTGTCTGCCCGGAAAAAGATCCATGCAAATCCCGCCATCCAGAAAGTGAGTATCCTGCTTTTGATTCTCTGTCCCGTAAGTGAATCGGCGAGAAGATATATCCCATGCAAAAGTCCCCAGACCAGAAAATGCAGTCCTGCCCCGTGCCATGCGCCGCATACAAGAAATACAATCAAAATATTGAGATACTTTCTGAAGTGTCCCTTCCTGTTTCCCCCCAGAGGAATATAAATATAGTCCCGAAGCCATCCGCTTAAGGAAATATGCCATCTGCGCCAAAACTCCTGCATGTTTACCGCCCTGTACGGCGCCCTGAAATTCTCCTGAAGCTCTATCCCAAACAGCTTTGCACAGCCTGCCGCAATATAGGAATATCCGGCAAAATCACAGTAAATCTGGATCGAATACATCAGAACCCCGAGCAGAAGCCAAAAACTATCAAACGCTTCCGGCTCCGCAAACAACGGATTGACCATCCAGCCAAGCCTGTCCGCCACCACCAGCTTCATAAAATACCCCCACAGCATATATGTGAAAGCCACCGACAGCCTTCCCCGGTTCCAAAATCTGACCTCTTCCAGCTTTTTCATCTGCGGAAGAAACGCCTCTCCCCGCTCGATCGGACCACTGACAAACTTTGGAAAAAAGGACAGATAACAGGCAAGATGGCCAAACCTTCTTTCCGCCGCAATTCTGTGTTTATATACATCCACCAGATAGCCAATCGCCTGAAATGAGTAAAAGGACAGGCCTACCGGCATCACTAGATTTTTTCGCACACGCTCCGAAATCCTGTCGGTAAAGCCCAAACAGTCAGCCAGATATCCCGTGTATTTGTATACCGCCAGCAAAAAAGTCAGACCACATACCGCTGCAAAAGCGATCCTTCCAGCCTTTTCCCAAGCGCCTCTGTCCCGGAGTTTTTCAATATAAGCAGCCATGAAATAGGTAACTGACGTAATCGCAATCAGAATAAACAGAGACCTTGGTTCCATATAAGCGCAGAACACATAGCTTGCCGCCAAAAGTACGCCAGCACGCCATTTTACAGGTAACAGAAAAAAAGCCGGTACAGTGATCCCCAGCAGAAGCAGGAAAAATTTTGATAAAAACACCCTGATTCCTCCTATGATATTTTCAAATCCCGTCCACTTTTCTGTCGCCTGTCTTCTCACAGGAACCGCATTTCCGTACCCGCATTTCTATCTGCCTGACACACAAAAGCAGTTCCCCTAAAAGCTTGGCTTTTACACAGTCAGTCCCTCTTCGAACCGGCTATCCGCTTTAAACTATTAACAGTATAACAAAAAATCCTCCCTTTATAATGAAAATCTCTAAAATTAATAAAAAAATAAGAATCATATGATTAACTCACAGCATAAAGATCTGCCTTTTGCTGAACGCGTACTCAAGGTATTGATTTTTAATCTGGGAGCATTTCCCGTGCGGAATGGGAATTTCTACATGATTATCCATTGTAATCGCCCGATAGGAAATATTCTGGATGAACTCCATGTTCACCAGAAAAGACCGATGCGGATGCAGAAAGTTTTTGTAAGATGCAAGTTTACTGCACAGTATATTCATACTTCCCACACTTTCCAGCACCTTTCCGTTTTCCAGATGAAACATCAGATTCCTTCCAACCACTTCACAGTATAAAAGCTTATCCAGATGGATCCGTGTGATCCCGCTCTTGCTGTGCAGGATCAGACTGTTCTGCCTTGCCCTTTCGCATTCTGAAATCACAGACCGAAGCAGACGGTACAGATTTTCCTCACTGACAGGCTTCATCTGATAGAAATACGCCCCTACCGTATAGGCCTCCAAAGCGAACTCACTGGAGGATGTCAGAAAAATAATCTTTACCGTCTCATCATACTGGCGGATTTCCTTTGCCACGCTTATGCCGTCCGTTCCCGGCATAAGCACATCCAGAACCAGAACATCCAGACGCAGTCCGCTTTCTATCTCAGCCAGAAGCTCTAACGGACTGTGAAACAAAGAATACTCTATCTGCTGATAATACTTTCCACGAAACTGATCCATCAATCCCCGAATCTCATCAAGTACCGTCCGATCATCATCACAAAACGCTATCCTTATCATGTTGTTATCCCTTCTTCATGTATGGTATGAAATTCCCCTCTTGATGCAATGACAATACTGTACCAAAAAAAAGACTGCAAAAACTGTCCCCGTCGCAAAATGCACGTTAAAAGGTACAATTGAACAGCAGCCTGGCTTGGAGATCCAGATTTTAAATTTTTCATAATCTGTCCCTCCTTTGCATATACTTTAAAAATCGAGTGCGCAGCACCGTATTGCCTATCGTACTATTATGGAAGTCATATATGAAAGAGGAGCCTTTATGTGTACAAGTATTGCTATGAATACCGAAGACTTTTATTTCGGACGCACAATGGATATCGAGTATTCTTTCGGCGAAAAAGTCGTTTTCACACCAAGAAATTATCCCATATCCTTCCGCAAAAATGACACCCTTCACAGACACTACGCCATGCTTGGAATGGCAAGCGTGATGGAAGATTATCCCCTCTACGCGGAAGCGGTAAATGAACGGGGACTGTGCATCGCCGGTCTGAATTTTCCCGACAACGCATATTATCCCCAGAAGGAAGACCCTGTCCGGCATAATGTGTCGCCCTTTGAGCTGATCCTGTGGCTGTGCGCCAAA
Source organism: uncultured Lachnospiraceae bacterium (assembly GCA_965114645.1). Taxonomy (GTDB): domain Bacteria; phylum Bacillota; class Clostridia; order Lachnospirales; family Lachnospiraceae; genus UBA3282. Next base: position 139,479 of record CBCOZL010000005.1, read on the forward strand.
TGCGCTTCTGTCACGGATGTAAAAGCGCTTATGACTTCCACCCAGCTGATAAATATTCCGTTCAATGACGATCTGCCGCTGACACCGCTGCACTGGCATATCGCAGACAGAGAGCATTCCATTGTGTTGGAATCCACACAAAGCGGCATGGAAATATATGACAACCCTGTGGGTGTACTGACCAATAATCCCGGATTCCATTTTCAGACCACAAACCTGTGCCAGTATATGAATCTGACCACAGCCTGTCCGCAAAACTGTTTCAGCAATATAAAAAACCTTGTCCCTTTCGGACAAGGCTTAGGCAGTTTTGGTCTGCCGGGTGATTACTCTCCCGCTTCACGTTTTGTCAAGGCGGCCTATCTCTCCATGAATTCTGTCTGTGAAAAGGATGAGATGAGCAGTATCGCCCAGCTTTTTCATATTCTGGATTCTGTATCTATGATTCGTGGAAGTGTCGTAACCAAGCAGGAGCATTACGACACCACCACCTACGCTTGCTGCATGAACGCCACAAAGGGCAGATATTACTATAAAACCTATTCCAACTCACAGCTCACCGCCGTCGATATCCACCGGGAAAACCTGGACACGGATGTCTTAAAAACCTATCCTTTCGCATCCAGCCAGCAGATTGCCTGGGCAAACTGATCTGACGCCGTATCTCATCTGCGGCCGTTTTTCAGTCTGAAAGAACTGATCAGCTCCTTCAGCATGCCGGACTGGGACGATAACTCTTCGCTGGCCGCCGCACATTCCTGGCTGGTCGCCGAGTTGTTCTCCACAACCGCTGAAATCTGCTCGACGCCGGTAGCTACCTGTTCCATCGAAAGCGTCTGTTTCTCTACCGCATCTACAACCTCGTCCATCTTGGCTGTCACATTGCTGGCAAGCTCTCCCGTCCGCTCCAGCGCCTCCGACACCTTGTTCATCACTTTGCTTCCCTCTGCAATCGTTGCGGCAGAGCTTTCTATCAGCTCCTTTGTCGCCTTGGCTGCTTCATCCGATTTCGACGCAAGACTGCTGATCTCCTCCGCCACCACGGCAAAGCCTTTGCCCGCGGATCCTGCTCTGGCTGCTTCCACAGCCGCATTCAGCGAAAGGATGTTGATCTGGAATGCAATATTTTCTATCGTAGCAATGATGGTACCGATCTGTTTCGAATCGCTGGAAATGCGATCCATCGAAACACTCAGATCCTTCACGTTCTCCATGCTGATACCGAGCTGCGCCCCAGCCTGGTTGGTAATCCTTCCCACCTCTGCCGCTGCCGCTGAAGTCTCCTTTGCGCCCTCTGAAATATCCTGAATCGTTGTGGAAATTTCGGTGACCGCGCTTGCCTGCTCGGTCGCACCCTGCGCCAGCGTCTGGGCGCTTGCAGACACCTGATCCGAACCGTCAGATACATGATTGGCGCTGGCCGCAATCTGTCCCATTGTCTGATTCAGCGCACCCAGAATGCTGTCCAGAGACTTTTTGATCGCCAGGAAATCGCCCGTATAATCCTGATGCGTGTCCTGTGTCAGATCCCCCTTCGCAATCGCTCCCAGTATATCAGAAATCTCACCAATGTATGAACGAAGATTGGTCACGGTGCCTTCAAATATTTCTCCCAGCAGACCGATCTCATCATTGGAGCGGACTCCGATCTTTACTTCCTCGCCGTCAGCCAGTCCAAGCTCACCCTTTTCCAGCCGCATAGCCGCCTGCGTAATTTTGGCAAGCGGTCCCGACACCCCTTTTTTCAGATAAACCAGCAGGAATAAAATGCAGGCAATAATCACCGCCACACTGATCACGGCTGCATATGTAATAATTCTGGCCGTCTCCTCCTTCGCCTCAGTCATGGATATGCCCGCGAAGATCAGACCGTCTACCTGCCCGTTCTCCCCCTTTGTGGGGACATAGGAACACAGATAAGTCTCTCCCAGAATATCCGCCTCGCCCACATAGGACTGGCCCTTCTTAAGCACAATATCAATCAGATTGGAGGCCAGCTTGGTTCCCACAACGCGTTCCCCGTTTTTGGTCACCGTGCTGTATGCCCTCGTATCTCCCTCAAAAACAGTAAATTCGCAACCCATGCGCTCCTTCATTCCGTCCAATATCTGGTTGATGTCATCCTCTTCAGATACCCGGCTCAGCTCATAAGCAAGTGCATTTGTCCCGTTCGTACAAATTTGTTTCTGCATACTCCTGACAAGGGAATTGTACATATAAACACAAATAGTTACTGCAAAAACTACAGAAATGGCCTGCATGATCACTACAACATTGCCGACCTTTTTCCCGATACGCTTCCTCTTTCTGCCGCCGCTTTTTTTCACAATCGCCTGTTCATTTCCCATACTGTTTTTCTCCATTTTCCTAAGATAATAATATCGACCATGCTTTACCTTATCGGGTCTGTATTGCATAGTCTGCATCTATTGTATCATAAGCGTGGAAAAATACAATCATGTTTTTGCTCTAAAACTTCTAAAACCGGCTTCTGCCATTTCATCTCGACAAGAAATTCTGTCGTCCCCTCCTCCAGCCGCCTTTTGCCAGTATCTGTAAATCCCTGCCTTTCATAAAACCGCCTGGCATCCGTGTTTTTCTCAAGCACCCAGAGGTATCTGCAATTCCTTTTTATGGCAAATGCCATCAGTTCGCCGCCGATCCCACAGTTTTCAAAGAAGTGGTCTACATACAGCTCCTCGATCCTGTCCCCAGCAATGTGCAGCAAACCCTTGACAAATTCATCATCGTACACCCAGATTCCCTCCAGCTTTCCCGGATTTTCGATATATGCCTTCGCAAGAGGATAGACCTGTATTTCCCCAAAGGAGACCTTGTCGTTTTGAAAAATCCTTCTGTAATTCATCCGCTTCGTAAACACTAAAATTTCCGCGATCCTGGAAGCGTCCTTTACCGTTGCACGTCGTATCATCTCTTATGTCTCCTCTCCTCTTTTTTCATCCTTATTTATGGAAGCAACTGCGAAACGCATCATATTGCTGTAATTATTGCAGAAACAGCAATTTTATCCAAGCGCCCGTCCTCCATCTGCCTCTATCATACACTTATCACAACAAAGGAGCTTCCTGTATAATTCAAATATAGGAAATTCCAAGAAAGAAGGTTGAG
>CBCOZL010000006.1:0-15116 GCA_965114645.1 uncultured Lachnospiraceae bacterium
TTCATGCTCTCTACCTTAAAAAACATACTTTACCTAAACAGGATTTGTCGGTGTGCACTGGGGAAATTATACTACAGCCAATGAAGAAAAGCAATCTGCATTTCCCATCCGTTCCGACTATCCAGACCGTCAGGGCCGAGTAGTATTTTTTCGCACAGGGCGCGAAAAAATCTCCACTCTTAAACCCTTGACTGTCTGGATTTTTGCCGTTGCCATTTCACCGCCGAAAACGGGGAACAGGATTTGACAACCCTGCCCCCGCTTTCGTCCGCTTCATTTTAACGGCAAAACCGTCTGCACTGGTGCGGCGGCTGCCGGTAGGTTTTGCGGTGGCTCTGCCCCCGCGCCCCCGGCCTCTCCCAAAGAACAGGATAAGGGCAAATGCGTAACCGGCGGGCGTGGACGTTTAGGCTTGCGGCACAGCCCCCAACCCCGCATGAATACGGGCTTCCTGGGGCGCTCCAAGCCCCGGCGCGGGGCAGGGTAAGGGTTTTATACTACCCACCCCCGAAAACGGCTTTTAACCGTCCACGGGGCTTTTCCCGCCTGATTTTTCCCATCCCTTGAAAAGTTCCTCTTGACAAAAAGCCTAACGGTCTGATCCTGGGGACGCCGTTTAAATTCCATTCTGTTACTATCTCAACGCACCTGTGTGAGCGCCTGTACGTTTACGGCATACTCCTTTAAATTCCACTCTGTTCCTATATCAACTCCGGGCGGTAAATGATAGACTTTTCCGGGGGCTTGCTTTAAATTCCACTCTGTTCCTATATCAACGATGGAGTTGTAAATCTCCTCCGTGACGGAAATGTCTTTAAATTCCACTCTGTTCCTATATCAACTGCGTGGAACATTCCAACGCCGGATTCTCTGTACAGCTTTAAATTCCACTCTGTTCCTATATCAACGGTGACTTTCCCGACAAATTGCTGCGGACAGTTCAACTTTAAATTCCACTCTGTTCCTATATCAACCTGAAGTCACTTTAGAGAGTCATTTAGCATTACCGACTTTAAATTCCACTCTGTTCCTATATCAACACTTATCCTCAATAAGTTCTATTAATCTATTTAAGTCCTTTAAATTCCACTCTGTTCCTATATCAACGATTCAATTCTACTTATTTCCTTTATCATTTCTAACTTTAAATTCCACTCTGTTCCTATATCAACCTCTTGTCACAGACAATACCGAGTGCCGGATTGACACTTTAAATTCCACTCTGTTCCTATATCAACTCTGAACCGAATGGAGCGTTGAAGCACAAGGAATTACTTTAAATTCCACTCTGTTCCTATATCAACTCAGCATGGCATAAACAGCACGGAGATGCCGTTGAACTTTAAATTCCACTCTGTTCCTATATCAACAGCTACGCGCCATATCAGCCAACAGCTGAAGAAACCTTTAAATTCCACTCTGTTCCTATATCAACCAGAAAAGATGATAACAGCATACAACTATGCATGGAACTTTAAATTCCACTCTGTTCCTATATCAACAATCGAACAGCTTCAGAATGAAGCCGGAGAGTCATCCTTTAAATTCCACTCTGTTCCTATATCAACTATCAACACAATTATTAAATTTATTTTCGTCTTTGCTTTAAATTCCACTCTGTTCCTATATCAACGCTTGCGCCGAAAAAGAGGCAAGAGAAGCCAAAGAAACTTTAAATTCCACTCTGTTCCTATATCAACCAGACGAGGACGGTCAGAAAGTTTTGAATTACATAACTTTAAATTCCACTCTGTTCCTATATCAACCGTCATTGACGTATAATAAATACAGAAAATCAATTACTTTAAATTCCACTCTGTTCCTATATCAACCTTACATCATCAACACTTACGCCCTTCTCTTTTGCACTTTAAATTCCACTCTGTTCCTATATCAACGACTGCCCCGATCCAGACGGCAAACACGGCACAAACTTTAAATTCCACTCTGTTCCTATATCAACGGTGTTGCTGTATGGGTTCTTTATGTACACAAACAACTTTAAATTCCACTCTGTTCCTATATCAACCCGTCCACCGAACAACGCCCTGTAGCCTGATTGACAACTTTAAATTCCACTCTGTTCCTATATCAACGGTGAACCCTTCATTATGCACCAGATAGTACCACTTCTTTAAATTCCACTCTGTTCCTATATCAACACAAACCTTTTCGTCAATCAGCTTGCCGATGGTCTTCTTTAAATTCCACTCTGTTCCTATATCAACCAACCAGAACGAAGATATATCCTATCATTTCTCAACTTTAAATTCCACTCTGTTCCTATATCAACTCTTTTTCGCAATTAAATGTGACAAAATGCTATGGACTTTAAATTCCACTCTGTTCCTATATCAACCGTTCTTGTGTGTCTGATTCCCCTTGCATCACTCACTTTAAATTCCACTCTGTTCCTATATCAACCTGGAGTCTATCGGCAACAAAGATCCTGAAGAGATCTTTAAATTCCACTCTGTTCCTATATCAACTCACCGCCGCCGACATAGACTTTTGTAAGCGTCACACTTTAAATTCCACTCTGTTCCTATATCAACCTGCGCTTACTACTAATGACATAGACGGGGATGTTGTACTTTAAATTCCACTCTGTTCCTATATCAACTCTTTTGTTGCATGGAAAGTTTCTTAGCAAAAGCAGCTTTAAATTCCACTCTGTTCCTATATCAACGCTATGATTGTAAGTAGGCGCAGGGTGTATCATTGCCTTTAAATTCCACTCTGTTCCTATATCAACCTTATCAAAACTGCTGTATTCAGCCATTACCATTATCTTTAAATTCCACTCTGTTCCTATATCAACCCCGGCAATCCACGAACCGCAGTACATATTTTCATACTTTAAATTCCACTCTGTTCCTATATCAACTATCCTCAAAGACATAACTCGCCGCCTGCTATCCGCCTTTAAATTCCACTCTGTTCCTATATCAACCCGTTGCCACTGCTACTCAGGTAGAAGCTACGGAACTTTAAATTCCACTCTGTTCCTATATCAACTACGCATACATTTCCTTGTTTATCACAAACAAGCACCTTTAAATTCCACTCTGTTCCTATATCAACCAGAAGCAAGAGGAAAGACAGAAGCAGTAAAGAATAACTTTAAATTCCACTCTGTTCCTATATCAACGATTTGCGAGTGGCGGCAGGCGTGCAAAGCTATTCAGCTTTAAATTCCACTCTGTTCCTATATCAACCAAGCAGGACTGGATAGATTTAGTCAAGAGGACAGCCTTTAAATTCCACTCTGTTCCTATATCAACGAAATCGGCAGACCGACAGACCTAAAAAACACCAAACTTTAAATTCCACTCTGTTCCTATATCAACCCCATGTAATTCCTGTGACTTCTCCAACCCTCAATCCTTTAAATTCCACTCTGTTCCTATATCAACATTCTTATCTTCTTTATATTCTTCATTTGTTGTTAACTTTAAATTCCACTCTGTTCCTATATCAACGAAATTGCGTCATAAAATCTATTGTATTCCCATTCGCTTTAAATTCCACTCTGTTCCTATATCAACTTCTACAGTTCCACAAAATTTGTACCGATATTCTGCTTTAAATTCCACTCTGTTCCTATATCAACGCATGACTTGTGGCAAGGGCGTGTGTTCTGTATCAGCTTTAAATTCCACTCTGTTCCTATATCAACTGAATACATTTTCCCATTCGTTCTTACGCGAAAATACTTTAAATTCCACTCTGTTCCTATATCAACCAGAGAGGGTTTGATACGCAGTCTATCATCTCTAAGCCTTTAAATTCCACTCTGTTCCTATATCAACCCACATTCGCCGCCAGCTTTGCGGATAAGGCTTCTACTTTAAATTCCACTCTGTTCCTATATCAACTTCAAGACCAGTATTCACAAACACCGCCTTTATGTCCTTTAAATTCCACTCTGTTCCTATATCAACTTCATGCTCTAACTCTCTGATTTTCTTTCTAAATTCTTTAAATTCCACTCTGTTCCTATATCAACCCACACAAAATATCCTCCCATCCATTCACGTCCAGCACTGCCTCTTTTGTCCACCTCCCGTCAAACGATAATATTCCCACATTCATTTATCATAAATACTTCCCGCTATGCCCCTGCACCCCAGACCACTTCTTCCTTTGTCAACCCCCTGCAATTTTTGCGCCATTACCAGTCGACAGAATCCGTTACAAAAAGAAACTGGTCTTATCCTCGTCTTTTCCCCAAAACTCTTTGTCCAGCCACTTTTCCTGGCGGCTTTTAAAAATAATAACGGAATCTTCCCCTTTATCAATATAGGGCTTCAATTCCTGCTGCAGTTTTACTAGTTGAACTTTAGAGATCTCTCCCTCAAAAACAGAATTTTGAATATGCGTCAAATACTTTTTACAAGTTTTGAACACATGAGACCAGCGCCTTTGTCCGTTGTTATTCTGGCTGATATCATATACTAACACCACATACATATCTTACCACCATATTTTAAACCCTTCATATTCCTTTTCGCCAATCAAATGCTTGGTCAATTTATATGCCTCAAGGCGCATAAGGTATTGGTAACTGACCTGCCGCCCGAGTTCCTTATGCATAATTGTCTTCTTTAGCCGTTCTTCTAATTCCTTTGCAATCAGCCCGGAAGCCTCCTTGGTAAGATGCAGGAAATTTAATTCTTTGGTAAAGCTGTCCTCTGTAATCTGTCGGCGGTTCATCAAAGAAAAAATCAACCTGTCGCCGACAAGCGGCTTAAACACTTCTGCAATATCAAGGCAGAGCGAAAATCTTCTGACTCCCGGTTCATGCAAATAGCTGATCGTTGGATTTAGCTGTGTATGGTATATTTCCGTCAGAACTTTCGCATAAATCATGGAATTAACAAAGGAGATCAACGAATTTATCATATTATCCGGCGGGTGCATCACTCTCTTTTCAAAGTGAATCTCCTGATCCACAATCACATTCCACGCTGCATAATAGTGTTTTCTGATATTTCCCTCTATTCCCATCAATTCCTGTATGGAATTTGTATCAGGTATTTTCCTTCGCAAGTCATCCACTTCCGACATATACGCGGAGACATCTTTGCTCCGCCCATTATAATACCGAAGATTTCTATATATGTTATCTGCCGCCGCTTCAATAAATTTTCTGGCAATCACGATTCTTTTACCATAATCGGAATAGTGTTCAACCTGCTTTACCAAAAGTTGCCCGGCCAGCAGCTTTTCTTTCGGATAAAAACTCCCCGTGTAAAAATTATAGTAGTTAAAAAAATGAATGGGTATGCCATACTGAGATATATAACTGATAAAAGCAGTATTGAAGGTCATTTCCGACATCACATAAATATCGTCAATCCGTTCTATCGGAATATCTCTCTTTTCCCCTTCACATGGCGTAAATTGCAGTGTATTGTCTTTTCTTCTCAAATCACCGTTATTGTAAACATAAAAACTCTGTCCCATATCTCTCCCCTTATGGTATACTTTTATGACTTATCGCAAAGTCTGCTCAAATCACACAAAGATCGTAATAAGCACATTTCGCACATATTTTCCCTTTGGAGAACTCAGGCGGCAGCATTTGCTCCTTCATGGCATGAATATCACCCATGATCCGTTCTATCTGCGCTTCATCTTCCTGCGACAATTCGACCATAAGATTTTTCTTCAAAAGAGGATAATCAATTTTTGCCTTTAATCCGTCTACGCCTCTTTGCTTCAGATAATACAAATAGTATTTTACCTGCCAGACGCCTGCCTCCTCTATCGCCCTGCTCTTCTTCACTTCATGGAGTTCTTTATGTTCTTTGATAAAGTCAATATTAATCACATTATCAATGTTAATGTGTTTCTCTCCTCTCTGGTAGCTGTTTTCATCCAATAATTTCCCCAGCATGACATTTTCGTTTTCTGCCTCCATACTGATTTCATGGATAAAGTACCACAGTTTTCTCTTGCACACAAAATAATAGTAAATCATCACTCCTGTGATCCGCTCTTCCATCTTCCCCTCACTCTTTCTATACAAAAATAGGGTCTTCTACTTTATCAAACTTTTTTTCACGAAATCCTATCCGTTCATCATAATCACAATCTATGACAGCTATCTTTTCATAAGTTCCAATCTGCACAGAAGGGCAGGGCTTTGCCGACAGGCCCTTACGGACAGCCTTCTCATACTCCTCCACAATATAATTCTGCACAGGAACAGTGTACTGCATCATACGATTGCGCTCTTTGATCCGCTCAAGCATACCTGTATGGGAAGAACGTATCTTCCTGGCACCATCCTCAATTTCCTGTTGGCAGGATTCGTACACGGAAACCGGGATCACATCTTTTGTAAAAATATCCTCTCTTATCCTGATTTCATTGCGGTTCACTTCATACCATTCAATATCTTTAAGTCTTTCCATCTGTTTTCTATACTTTTGCATATAGTTTGTACCCGACAGTCTCTCTGTCGTAAAGTATGTTTCCATCATCCCTATTTTACATCCCTCAGAAAGCATACCCTCCTTCTCCTGCCTCAGCGTTTCTTCCAAAGCCAGTTTGGACAATTCAAAGATATCTCCGTCAATAAAAGCTGCATTGCCTCCTCTCTGCCCTCTTCCCGAAGCAAAGGGGCGTTCTAAATATTTATCCTCTATCTCGGTATAGACAAAACAGTTATAGTCTTGGACTGCCTTTTTCCCTTTCCGATTCACCCTTCCCATTCTCTGCAGTAAGGACGGAATATCCTGTAGTTCCGTGAACAGATAATCAAAGTCAATATCAAGACTCGCTTCCACAAGCGATGTGCTGATCCAGATGACTGTGTCCTCATGTTCGGTCTTCCCACACTCACAAATCATCGTTTCTTTCCCGGCCCTGTCCCAATGTATAAACTTAGAATGGAGCAGATGGATTTTGTCTTCATGTTCTTCCCCGATCTGTTCACACAATTCCTCATACATCCTCTGTGCCTTTTTTATGGTATTGCAGATAACAAGTATCTTACCGCCTTTCCAAAACAGTTCGCGTATCGCTTCCGTATCCATCAACGCCGGCACACACTTCACTTTATGGCGTATCTGCTCTCTATCGCAAAATACGGCATATTCAAACATTCCGACCTCTTCTTCAATCCGCTCTCTCACAAAAGGCGCAAGCGTGGCCGTTGTAATGGCGATCCTGCCTCCCAGTTCCCGAATCATCTTTAATCCGAAAATCAGATCTGCCAGCAGATCCGCGCCATACATCTGAATCTCATCAATCACGATTTTTGAGTATGACAGTGTTGCAAGCTTCAACTCATAAGTCTGGTATTGAAAAATGAAGTCAAACAGCTGATCTACCGTTGAGATGGTAAGCGGCATGGCAAGCTGCCTGCTGCGATTGTGATACGCAATCACATCCATCTCCTGGTAAACACTGCCGCCTGCACTTTTCCCTTTCTGCGCATCTTTCTCCTGCTGCTCCAACAACCGGGACACCGCATCCGAATGTAAAAGACCGAGTTGTTTTTCTACGCCGTCACCGCTCCCATCATTGATAATCTCTTCTCTTATCCGATCGTACATTTTGTTAATTGCCGTCTTCACCGGCAGAAAAATAAAGCCTTTATGATCCCCGATCCATAACAATGCCGCCTCTGTCTTGCCCATCCCGGTCTGCCCTGCGACCATGATATTTTTATCCTGCCTTTCCAGGCAGAACCGCTGCATCTCATTCAGCGAATATCCTTTTCTCCTGAAAAACTGTTCCGTTTTACGAAGCAGGAAATCATTTTTATATTCGATTTCCACATCGCCGCTGGCCGCATAATCACATTTATGCAAAAGACCCTTGACCAGTATCATTTTATCTTTTATCGCCGCCTGTGCAATGTAACTTTTGATCGTTTTTATTGCTCTCCTGCCCGGATGAGCGGCGCACTTCCACTGCGCCAGCAGTTTTTCCGCAAGCTCCCGTTTCTCCCGATCTTCCAGCAGCCAGAACACATCCCCGTAATCGTGATGAAATCCCACCGCAAACAGGACGATATAGTACGCCGCTGAAGAATCTCTTGGCATCAGATACATGGACAGGACGTTGTGAGGGATCTCCTGATCCGGGTCAAACTTAAGCTCCGCATGTTCAAGTCTCTTCTGCATCCTTGGATTGGCTTTCCCCAGATCATGGTACTTGCACGCCATACACAACAATTCGTATATATCCCGATCAATATAATGCAGTTCGAAAAGCGCTTTAGCCCGTTCTGACAGTGCGCGATTGTGCTCCGCTATCGTCACACCGCCGCTTTTAGCCATCTGCCTCGTCATCTCTGCGCTTTCCAGTTCAAACAAATCTTTTGCTGTTTCTTTCATGCCGCCTTACCTTTTCCCTAAACAAAATTTACGATGTAATACTTCCCGTCATCCAGCCAGTCCACATAGATGCCGGCCCCTTCCGCCATATCATCTATTGTGTAGCCGGAAGCGTACAGCACCTTTTTCTTATCAAAGACTCTCTGCCCATTTTCACTGATCGTGTACATCTTCGGGATCGCGTATTTTGTGCCGACAATCTGTCTGCTCATCCCCTTATCCTTTGTAAAGACTTTTTGCCGTCTCACATTCTCTATGGCGAGATAAGCCGGATATTCTGATTCCAATTCTCCCTCACATCCACGGAGTGTAACCCACGCCGCTTCCTTTACCTCGACAAAATCCTCACTTCTCCCAAGGGACGTCATATTGGTTACGTTCTCGTAAATATCCTCCAGAGTTCCTCTGTCTTTTGCCGTGATATGTATAATCAGATCAATATCAGACAATATTTCATACTGTTTGATCGAGGTTGTAAGCACCCGGAAGTGAGAATAGGGAACCGAAAACACACTTTTCTCATACTCCGAAAACTTTCTCTCAGTCTCCGCTATCTCTTCCCTGACATCTTCTTCCTGCTGTTTTACCCTTTCAAATTCCTGCGATAATTTATCCAGCTGCTTCCTCAGCCCCGCCAACTTCTTTTTCTCTTCTCTCAATCGTTCCAGTTCCGGCTTGAGTTTTTCATTTTTCAGAATCTGGACTTCTCTTCCCTTTCTTTTCAGGCTCTGATATTCATCCAACAGATTCTGGTCATACACTTTGATATCCGCGTTTTTTTCAAAACTGCTGCCCTGCTTTTTCGCCTCGGCCACTTTGACGAACGCCGTACTGAGCATGCTTTCATTGGTCATCTTTACAAGAATGCCTCTGTCATCAAATGTGGAATTAAGGAAATTATAATCCCGATATATCCGCCTGCTCATGGATCCATATCTGCCCTGTATGCTGACATCCATCTCGTGCGTCTCCGTATAGCCACACGCTTTGTGAATCGCACCAATCACAGTCGAAAAGGGCGGCAGTGGATAAGTCATTTTATTTTCAAACGTTTCTGGTCTTCGATAATTGGCACTGGACTGGTAGAGAACAAGCCTTATCGCCTCTTTACACATCCGCACACCTTCTTCCTGTTTCCTACTGATAATATTCCCGCACCTGTTGTCTCAGTGTATCAAAGAAATCCTCTACACTGACAGGATGCAGCTTCTCAACAATTTCGTCCTCGTTGTCCAAGTTATGGCCGCGAAGCAGCGCTGTGGAATATCCCTTCTTCACTTTCTGAATCAGATCCTCTGATAATTCCAGTCTGTTGTTGATCACCTTGACCACATTCTCAAAATAATGTGTCTTTCTCTCCGAAAAACCTCCCACTACAAAAATCGGCTCCGCGTTATCCAGATTCCCTCTGACAACCAGGCTTAAATTTTCCACCGCACTGAGAAGACTGTTGACCCTCTCCGCCTTCTCTGTTCCATCGGCTTCCTCTTCCATAAAATTGGGATCTGTCCCAATCATTCCCAGATCAATCGTCATACTGTATACCCGCAGAGACTTCTCATACTCATACTGATACGGCATCAGCCCTGCCGCGCCGGCATCCTTCTGGAGATTCAGATGATTCGCCTTGGCATAATTATTCGCTAAAAACAAATTATTGTGGAAACGTGTCTCGCTGACAAACGGGTCACAGGCAACTGCATCTGTCAGATAAAAAGAGCTGTTGCGTATATAAGTATCTTTTCCCGTAGTCATATAACCGCCCTCCAGTGCACGGTTATTGGCTGCGTTTCTCTCGGGCGTCGCTTCTTTCTGCGTTGCCCCGTCCACTGTAGTCACGAGATCGTCATACATCCCGCTCTGCACCATAATCGCATTTTTCAGACTCTCGCGGCTGCGAATCGTGTATACATGCCCTCTTTTATAGATTTTCTGTACACTGCCAATATTGCTTAAATTTTCTGAATAGTTGGAAGTCATATTGGCTGCCACTGTCAATGTAATTGTTTTCTTCTCCATAAGTCCTCTCCTTTACACTTCATCCACTACTCTGTGATCTGCCTCATCGTCTTCTGTCCTTCCTCTGGAATACTCATTGAAATGATTGACAAAAGTATAGGCCGCCTCTTTGTTGGCTTCAAAATCCTCAAACAAATCATAAGCAAACGGGAAATACACATCCGTATAATTGGATAAGCTGAGCAGTATCTCAGAAAACCGATTGTAATCGTGGAAGTGTAACGCGCTTAACAGCTTTGTTCTGTAGCTGCTGATCTTATTGCCCTGTTTCCTTCCCTTAAGTACCGCCGCCGCTTTTTCTGCTCCCGCATATGCACCGCGCATCGCTTTGTTCATGTTCTCTCCTCCCATATGTAATTTATCGCGAAGCAGCATATTCACCTTGATCATGCTCCCCGTCAAAATGGAATTGTTGTCTGTCTTTTTGTCTATGTCGTCCTCGATCAGCGCTTCTATCAGACCATCCATCAACTGTAGATTCCTAACAGAATCCGTCACATGCTCCTGTATGGAAACATAATCATCACCAATTCTTACCGTTCTGCAAAACACCTGATAATTTTTGATCTGCTGAAATACAGCAATGCTTTCCCGTCTCAAAAAGAATGTCTCAAAGTAAGAATTGTCTACATTTTTTCTAATAATCTCCACATCATAGTTCAAAAAGTCTGAAGCATATATGATGTTTTCAAACAAAACTCTTCTGGGATCCACACTTCTATTTGACTGATTGTTCCGCTGTTCCAGACACTTATCCTGCAGAATCCGATTTGTCCGAACCAACTGCCTGATCGTGGAATTGTCATTGATAAAAAAGGACTCTCTTCCGATGGTAAATGCGAACGGTATGAAATCGTAAAATTCGCTGTCCGAAGAGGAAAACATTCCCATATCATAGCGATAGGAAAGCGATTTGCCCTTCTTTGCCAAATCCACATAGTATCCTTTTAGCCGCGCCGCATCTCCTTTCGGCTTTCGAAATACATTTTCATTGCAAAAATTTCGATATAGATTATTTTTATTTCTATAAGTCTCCCTCACAATGTTTGTTCTGTTTTCTTCAATCAATGCAAGAATGTCTTCCGCGTTCGTTCCGTCAAACTTGTGCTTCGCAAACACTTTTTTCAAAACCGTATTTCCTGTCAGCTTACTGTTAATAAAGTCAATTTCCTCTTTCGACCATTCTGTCTTATGCAGTGCCCGCTCCGCCGCACAATGATGCAGTTCTTCAGCAAAGTAATCTTCAATAAACGCATCCAACGTTTCCTCCGTGATATCAGATGCATTAAATTTGAGGAAATCCAGTCCCTCATCATATTCGGAATCGTGGTCATAAATTTCTTCTGCCAGCTCGATTTCCTCCCGGTTATAGGGTATCTGTGCATAGTCAAAAAAACGAATCAGCCCTACAATTGCCGCTGCATTTTTCCAGTCATCCGCTTCCAGATAATCAGTGAACTCTCCGGCCAATCTTCATCCCTCCTCCACAATATCAAGCATACCAAAGCCTATACTTCTTCTCGAGCAGACCCCATTCTGATAAAAATACTGCAGGATTCTGTTTTCCCCGGACACCGTAAAATCTGCAATCGTCGCATCCAGATAGATCCCGTAATGCTTCACCACCACTTTCCTGCCTGTCACACAATGCAGTCTGATACTCCCCACCGACGTTTCCGAAAACCCCGCCATCTCTGCCTGGGTTTTCAGCGCCTGCTCCAGTTTTTCCGGGTATCCTTCATCCTCACAGCTGTAATATGTATCTTTGTTGGAATCTCTGTCGTGTTCCCTCACCACAAGCGATGAACCCGGCATCGTGGTAAATCTGACAGTCATTCCCCTGATCTCTTTCTGATCCAGCTGAACAATATTTTTTAGTATGATGAAATTACCCTCTTCCGCCGGGTATTTTCTATTTTTCTGGTTCAGAAACGCCAGCATCAAATACATGCCGGTCTGCTTCCCGTCATCTGTCGAAAAGACCAGAGAAAATTTGTTGTCTGCGAACTGGAACTTCTCTTTCGTAAAGCGTGGCTTACTGACAATCATTGTCCACGAAAAATCTTTCGTATGGGTGTCCGTATAATAACGATCCAGTAAATTCCCGTTTACAGACTGCGATAATGCGTTCTTTATGAAACTCAATACATATCGCCGATAATCAGCGTTTAACTCCGACTGACCAGTTATGAAATCAAGTTTGAACCGCATATCTGTATCCCGCCTTTCTTCCTACAGCATAGTAGTATCATTTATTCCCGCAAGTGATAAACCAACTTGCCGTTTTCGATGAAGTGTTCGACTACATCATTTGTTCATTTTTTAAAATATATCACAGCATATCATATTTGTAAATAGTTTTCATATTATTATATAAGATAGTAATATAGGATTATGCTTTTAAGGAATATTGCCAACATAAGTCCAAAATGCTAAACTAAATAATGAAATAGATTCTATATTAGAATTTAAAGATATTTCTATCTTAGATTATTGATAGCCCCATAGTGGAATCATTTACAATTGTGCTACAGACACCAACAGAAAAATCCCCACGCATAAACCCATCCCCACCCACATAAACTGTAAAAAAAGAATCACTGTGGGGATTATTTGTATGAGTTCTAAAACCAAAATTGTCGTACTTCATTTAAAAGAGTTAATATATACCGGCATTTTCGCTGCTCTCGGTATTCTTTTTATTATCCTGCTCATCATTATGTTTCTGCCTAAAGAAAAGAAGCAGGAAACCATGTCCACCGTGACGCAGCCCGTAAACGACACCTATGTGCCCGGCGTATATACAACTTCTCTGATCTTAAATGACAATGTCGTGGAGATTGAAGTGACCGTGGATGAAAAGAACATCAACGCCATCCGGCTGGTAAATCTGGATGAGGCTGTCACCACCATGTACCCTCTGATCCAGCCTTCCTTCGAGGACCTTGCCGACCAGATCATCACAAACCAGAGTCTGGAAGGAATTACATATCCCGATGACAGCAAGTACACTTCCATGATCCTTTTAGATGCCATTACCAGCTCCCTCAATAAGGCGCTGGAGAATCAGGGTGAAACGGATCTTGAATAACAAAAGCCGTTTTCCTAACAGTCTAAACATTGGCAAACAGCATAAAAGCAAACGACCGGGGTGTTTTACCCGCCCCGGCCGCTTAACCCTGTTTTACAATCCACCTTCGGCCTCCAAAAAATGACACCACTGTCACAAACTTACATAAAAACGCACTCCGGCGCAGTCTGACATGGCAGTCCGGCCTCACGCCACCTCGTTAAAATCGAAAATCAGATCCTCATATATCCCCGCCTTCACCGGCTCGGAAAAAGCATACCGCTCTGATGTCCCATGCTCAAAATTGTACACAAAAACGCTTTTCTCCTTCGCATCCACAATCCAATATTCCCTCACGCCCGCCTGTTCGTACAGCGTACATTTTCTGATATAATCCATCGTCTTACTAGACGGCGAGACGATCTCCACCGCCCAGTCCGGCGCACCGTGGCACCCCTTCTCGTCCAGCTTGTCCCTGTCGCAGATCACCGAAATGTCAGGCTCCACATAATTGTGATCATCGTTCCTGATATAGACTGCGAAAGGTGCGGGAAGCACTTTACATCCCCCTCCGTGTTCCGATATATGCATCCAAATCTTTACACTCATCCACATAAGCATATCCTGATGGGTCAGTGTGGGCGTAGCCATCCTGTACATTTTCCCGTCAATCAGCTCCGCCCGCTCTCCCTCCGGCAGCGCCTCGATGTCTTTGATGGTATATACCCTGTCATCCGGCATGTTCTCCGAGACCTCTGTGCCATGAGACTTCCCTCCCTCAATCATCCTAAAAATATCCTCTCTTTCCATCTTCCTGTGTTCCATAAACTTTTTCCTCCTTTTCTTCCGGCAGAAGGTAAGCTATGGTTTCACACTTTTCATCGTTTTCTACTATTACAGTTAAGTGCATCCCAGGCTTTCGCCCCTGCCGCTATTTGATTGGTAGTTTTGAGTAAGCGGCAGAACTTGCCCGAATGTGCGAATGCACGTTTCATTGATTACTCTTGTCGAATTTATCATACACGTTTCTTTACTCTCTGTCAATCACAAACTTCCAAAATCCCGGCACTCTGATGCAGAATTTTGTACGCTTCTTCCCTTTTTTTCTATACCCTCTTGCCCCCCCCCCCGAAAAATGCTAGAATAAGTTGATTTACTGCCCAAAAAGACGTATAAAGAAAAGGAGAAGAATGAAATGAAACAACGCAGACGAAGATTATGTACTACCTTTCTATGTGCTGTACTAATCGCAACAAATGTTTTCTCGACGTGTCTGCCGGTATATGCAAAAACGCCGGATGCAGACACGACAAACGAATCGGGAAGCGTCGAAGAACTTACCGAATTGCCCACAGACAGGAGTTCTGAGAGCATCGGAAGCAACGAGAACGGCGACGGCAGTTCCGACAGCAATAACAGCGACGGGAACAACGACAGCAGTTCCGACAGCAATAACAGCGACGGGAACAACGACGGCAGTTCCGACAGCAATGACAACACCGGGAACAACGACGGCAGTTCCGACAGCAATGACAACACCGGGAACAGCGACGGCAGTTCCGACAGCAATGACAACACTGGGAACAGCGACGGCAGTTCCGACAGCAATGACAACACTGGGAACAACGACGGCAGTTCCGACAGCAATGACAACACCGGGAACAACGACGGCA
>CBCOZL010000006.1:15216-140363 GCA_965114645.1 uncultured Lachnospiraceae bacterium
GGGAACAACGACGGCAGTTCCGACAGCAATGACAACACCGGGAACAACGACGGCAGTTCCGACAACAATGACAACACCGGGAACAACGACGACAGTTCCGATCACAATGACGGCGATGACATCACCGACGGCAGTTCCGGCAGCGATGACAACTCCGACGACATCGGCAGCGATGACTCGGACAAGGACGATGCCACGGATGAAAACGACGATACTCCCGAGACGCCTTCTGTCTCCGACAATGACGCTGCGACCGACACAGAAGACACATTCCTGTCTTCTGCTGCGCTTAGCGACACCGATTACCCGACAGAAGACCCGGCCGGATATAAACTCTCCGAAATCAAAATGGAGCCGGGGAGTTATTCTGCTGCGTTTTCCGCACACTCACAATCCAGCGTCTACGATTACTATTTGCGGATGCTCTACACCACCGATGGAACAGACGAATTCTTTAAAGGTGTCTCCAAGGTATCTTCTGAAGAGTTATCTTCCTCGCAAATCTTAGACGGATCTTTTCGAGATCTGGATTATTCGTACGAATGGGATGATCAATCCGACAGCTTCTATCAAGTGTCTGGTACTTTTGCAGGAGCAGATGCGCTGACTCCCGAAACCACTTACTATTACCGGCTGGCATACTATAATTACAACAGCACGGAGAGCAAATATTACTACCATTTTCTGACAGTTCCGGCACAGTTTACCACGGGCCCGCCTGTCGCGGAAACGTCGGTTTCCATCAAGGATATCTCTGTAGAGGAGATTGGCTACCAGAAGGCTAAAGTTGTCTGGACTATCTCCAACCCGGACAAGTCTCCCGTGTCCAGGATCAGACTGCACTATACTGACAGCACGGAGAACGGACAGTCCAATGATGTATCTGGCTCCCTGTACCGTGATAAAGACGGCCAGATTGTGCCTGATACATATTACGCCTTCATTGACCAGTCCCGCGAAAAATCTCCCTGGGTCAAAAAAGCCAGCGCCACATTGGAAACTTACATCGGCGCAAGCGAAAAGATAACTGTGGCGTCATCAGATATCGATATCCTGTTCAAAGATACCACAGCTCCTGACATAGAACTGACCGTGACGGAAAAAACAGGCTCAAACAGTTTTCAGACTTTGGTCACATTATCACCCTATTATCCCATTGACGAGGAGCATTTTCTGACCGTCTTCTACCGCAGCAACGGCACGCAGTCCTGGAAGTCAGTGCGCGGTTCTATCAAGAACGACAGTGAAGAAGCTGCTTCTGCCTCTGCAAACCTTGTACTTCTGGATCTGACGGAAAACACAGAATATGAGTACTACATCGCTCCGCAGGGCCCGCTGGCAGCCAGATCTGCCGAGGCATTTGGAAGCGAGGATCAGCCGAACACCTTCACGACCGAAGGCATCGTAACCTATGAGGATACAGACTTCCCCGACGAAACATTCCGCAGTCTGATCAGACAGGAGGCCGGAATTGGCGCAGATGCCAAGATTACCAGTGATAAACTGGAAACCCTGACCGAATTATCTTATTCGAGAAGCAGCGCCTCCGGCGAAATCCATTCCCTGAAGGGTATTGAACATCTGGTCAACCTGACGGAAATCAATTTTCAGGGACATTCCATAACAGATGCCAGCGGTCTTTCCGACTTAAAAAACATGACAACACTGAATCTGGAATTTAACGATCTGACCGACCTGCCGGATCTGTCCGGGATGTTCTGGCTCAAAAGAGCCTATTTCGAGGGCAACCGCATTGCGGCAGACAAGATCACAGGGGAAAAGCTCCCTGCAGCGCTCTTGACACAGACTCCTGACTGGGTTGCTGACACTGTCTCCCAGCAGCGCGGTGATATCGCGGCCGTATTTGCACCCAGGTATTATGCAATGGGTGATACCAGACCGTTTCTTGCCAAAGTGTCCGGTCTGAAAAAGGATTCCGGCAGAAAATATACCCTGACACTCTCCATCGGTGAAAAAGCCGTGTCCAGCAACGAAATTGCTTCCGACAGCAATTATTATGATATGTACTATATCAGGGACATCCTGACGGATTCGTCCGGTGCGGCCACAGACATCGCCATTACGGAAGATGCACCCTGCGAAGCCCAGGTCACCCTGACAGACCAGTACGGAAACATCTGGCTGAAACAGGACGCTCAGTTTACATTTACCGCAGATATAGCCGGCTCACCTGTGGCTGAGACAAGATACATCAAGCCAAACGCCAAATCTGTGTACATCCAGATCGCCAATCTTCCCGAGTCCTGTACCGAGGAGCAGATTTCCAGTGTGACTCTGGTTGATGCCGATGGAAAGAAGGCTGGAAAGGCCACCTCTCTCTCTCTTTATTCGAATAGCTACGATCCGTATGAAGACTGTTTTGGTTACTACTATATCTCCGGCCTGACAACCAGCCTGCAGAGCCAGACGCTTTCCTGCACCATGTATTTTTCCAAATATCTGACGATGGGCATGTACAAGGCGGTCATTACCTGTACTGACCAGACCTCCTATACGGTAGAAAATACAGTATCTGTCGATAACACGGCCGTTTTGACTTATTTGCACCCGGCAACCGATCCATACTACGACAATTACGGAGACTATCTGTATGTTACGCTTTCAGGCATCAACATCGATCCGGCAAAAGTCCGTCCGGTTTTCTATCATGGCAACACCGTGATCTCGGAGTTTGTCAATGCCGTACCAGGAAATGATGGGGAAACATATCTCTACAAATTAAAGAAACTTCAAAAAAATGTGTATTGGAATGCGGCCGGTTCCACAGATTATACCTATCGATTCGAGGCAGACCCCGGCTATGCTTTCATAGACATGATAAAAGACAAGCGGATCTCTCTGTCCGCATCATCAGAGGATTTTGTCTCCTTTGAACACTATAATTATAAGAAGGGCCTTTACGAAGTCAAAACTGACTCCACTGTCGACGAAGGCACGAAGGTTTCCGTATCTGTCTACAGCGACAGCAAATACGAAACCTGCATGGGCACTGCCGAAGATACCATCACTGAGGGAATGCTGTCCCTCGCATTTGTGGACAGCTCCGGGAACAGCTACGCGCCCCCGCAGAACAAGGCAGCATATTTCATATATGCCTACACGGACAAGAACGGAAAGGCGAAAACTTTTAACCATACCAACAGCACTGTCAGATGGTATAACTACTCCACGGGCAGCAGCGGCGATGGCGCAAAATCAATATACTCCGACACCATCCGCTACCATGCGCAGCCATTAAAGAAACTGTCCATGCACTTAGCAATTCCTGAGAAATACATATTTGCAAATGAGACAGTCACTGCGCAGATTTACAAAGGTCAGAACAGCATCGGCAGCAGTGTGACATTCACCAAAGGGAAAACCACTGACGGCTATGTCAATCACACCGGCACATGGAGCGATTCCTCCGGCCTTTCCGAAGGTGTATATCGGGTGCAGTATATGGCAGGGGCGTCCGGCGCGCTCTCGCACGACCTCTATGTGTATGATGACAGCAAGTTTTACATGAATAACCAGTGGGCAGGCTCCTGGTCCAGCAGTAATAAAAGCGGAACTTATGTAGAATTTTCTTCCGAACAGCTTGCCGGCCATTATATTCACAAATATAACGGCAAAGTGACCAACGAGGCAGCCATGAGCTATTGGAACGACGGGGGCTTCCGGCTCGAGCTCTTCGACCGACTGGGAGAACCGATTAGCGGCTGGAAACTAGACCACGTCAGCTGGTCAGGCTCCAATTTCACCTTGTATCTGACAGGCCTTTCCCAGGAATACATCGGCGTGTATGCAAAGATCAGCAAAGCAGAAAAGCTGGGAATCAGACTGTCTTCCGGAACGGTATATTACTCGGATACATACAACGCAAACGAAACATATGGCGAGTGGCATTCCCTGGGCAGCAGCGGCGTCTGGTTCAGCAGCGACGACACCAACACGAACGCTTATTATGGTTTCGGTTCCTACGCATATCCTGTAACCGTAACGATCACCAGACCATATGACACGGCTGTCATAGATACCTTTACAGTAAAAGAAGCGACGAACAACAATTATTACTACTTTACCGCAGGCGATCTGCAAAAAACGGATCCCAAAGAAGCCTACCGCATGACAGCAGTAAATGCGGACGGCAGCCACGATTCCGAGATCGGCTATCTCGCTGTGAAAGGTGACACCACTGTCGTAAATGCGACAGGCGTAACACTGGACAAGACCACGCTGAATATGCAGCTTGCCCAGACGGAAACATTGACGGCTACGGTAAAACCCGACAATGCAACCAACAAAAATGTCACCTGGTCAAGCGACAATACCGCCGTTGCCACGGTTAATACAGCCGGCGTCGTGACGGCAGCCGGGACAGGTACCGCTAAAATCACAGCCACTACCCACAACGGTAAGACGGCGTCCTGTACCGTCCAGGTATATAACTATACGATAAACCATACCTCTCTGCATTTCGACCTGTCCGCTGAGCCGGACCGGACAGAGGTTCTGAAGGTAAACGACGGTACTGCGGATATCAGCGATATCACCTGGAGCAGCAATGACGAGAGCGTTGTCACCGTATCCAGAGCCGGACTCGTAACCCCTGTCGGCGCAGGTACTGCCAAAATTCTGGCCGCAGTTAAGAACGGCCCTACGCTGACCTGCGACGTAACCGTAAGCAGAAATCAGCTGAACGGAGTCACCTTAAATATGAGCAGCTGTACCCTGTATCTGGATGCGCAGAATGCGCCGGTTTCCCAGATGCCGGATACCCAGCAGTTAAAGTTATTTGTGACACCAAGTGATGTCTCCATCGAGTCGGTCACCTGGGCGTCCGACAAGCCGGCTGTCGCTTCGGTCGCAGAGAACGGAACCAATCCTCTGACCGCCGTTGTGACCGCACACAGCAGAGGCGCCGCTAAAATAAGCGCCACTGTTACCACAAAATCAGGCTCGGAGACGGCTGTGTGCGAAGTTGTGGTAAAGACCGCCACAACTGTGGATGATGCCAGCCTTCCTACGGGACTGACGGCACTGACAAACGAACAGCTCACACTGGCAGATGTAAAGCTTCCACAAGGCTGGACATGGCACGAGCCGTCCCGCAGCGTTTCTTTGAAACAGTTTGCCGGCGTGCAAAGCAAAAGCTTTCTGGCACAGTACAATGACCCGCAGGACGCTGACGCAAAACCGTTTGAAAAAGATTTATCCGTGGCGTTCACCACTGTGACCGGCATTGCCATAGGCGCAGACAGCAGCTCTCTGCAGAAAGGCAAATCTTCACCCCTGTCCGTGCTCTGGGACATCAACGGTGCACCGCTCGATCTCTCCGCATACGGCAGCCGGGTAGAATGGACCATAGATAAACCGGCAGTTGCGAAGCTCAGCGCCGCCAGCGGATCAGAAGTAACCCTGGACGCTGTCGGAGCCGGAAATGCGACTGTAAAGGCACAGATCAAATTTGCGGATAATAAACTGCTTAAAACACAGTTTAAAATCACAGTTACCGAAGGGGCACCCGCAGCAATACAGGTGACCGCCGTGGACGGTTTCTCCGCTGATGCACAGCAGAAACATGTGTACTACGGTACGATGAACACCACTGACGCCTCCAATACGGGCACGATCCATGTGACCGTCACAGGCGCAGATAAGCTGACGCTTAAAAACAACAACGCCAAGGTAATCAAAACCGACAAGCCGACGGCTGTCGAGGGCGGCTACAACATACCGCTCACCATGAAAGCCGCTGGCATGGCAAAAATTACCCTGATCGCAAACGACGCCGCCAAGACACAGACCGAGATCCGTCTGCACGTGTCCGATGCGATGCCAAACGTCAGTGACACACCTGTCACAATAAACCTGCAGCAGACCACAGGCACTGCATTTGCACTCTATCCGTGCACAGGATACCAGGTGACAAATGTCAGCCTTGCGGGAAGCGATGCCGGTAAGTTCACACTGAATACCGACGCCTCGCCGGAACAGTATGTGATCAAGGCAGCCGACGGCACGGCCACGGGAACATACAAACTTACTCTGCAGGGCACGGTAAAGGACGGAGCAAAAGAGTACAACTATGACAATGTGCCTCTTACCGTCAAGGTTGTCGATCAAAAACCGAAATTTAAGATCAAACAGACTGCAAAGGTAAATCTCTTCTATAAGAACTGGGAAAACAGCCGTTTAACGGTGACATCCGAGGAGACTCTGGATCGGGTGGAGCTGGCTGACTGTGATTTCACCGTCGAAAATGTCAACGGTTCCCATGTCCTGAAAGCCAAAGGAGACGGACTTGCCGCCGACTGCGATAAGAAGGGTACGCTGACCTTACATTTCAGCGGCTATAAAGACATTACGGCAGACTTTACTGTTGGCGTGGAAAAGAAAGCGCCCGCATGTAAGTTCTCCAGCAAGACTGTAACGCTCTATCCCGATGCGGGGTTAAACAGCGCAATTTTGAATCCGACTGTCTATCAGCCAGACGGAAACCCCTACGCTGATGTAACGTATGAACTTGACAGCGCATCCAGCAAAGCCGGTTTCGCCCTGATGAATGACGAGAAGGGGAACCTGCTGATCCAGTACACTGGAAAGGGCGGACAGAATGCATCCTATGGTACCACGTTCACACTGTCACACAGTACGTGGACAAACGAGCTTGACGTGCCGTTTACCGTTAAAGTGAGCAAAAACAAACCGGCTGCCAAGCTGGCCAAAACTACGCTGCAGCTCAACACAAACTCTGCATCCATGGCTTATGACGCTGCGGCGACAGCAGTGATGTGGAAGGACGGCGCCGCATTTACACCCGCCGGGGTGAGCGTAAGCGCAGCAGACGGAAAGTCGCAGGCAGTCATCCAGACAGGCATTGTGTTCCAATATGACGGGGAGCGCCAACAGGTTATTGCCAGGCTGAACAACACGGCTGTGGCACCCGGCAGCTACAAATTCAAGGTAAATATCCGGGCAACCGATACGCTGACAGTAAGCACACCGCTCACCGTCAAAGTCACGGACACAGCTATGGATAAGGCAGTCAAGATATCCGCCAAAGGAAACATTGACGTATTAAACCGTGAAGGAACCTATGTGACGGTGACACCCTCACTGAAGTCTCTGAACGGAACCATAACCGGCGTGCGCCTTTCCGGCAGGGCAGCCCACCTGTTCCTTGCAGAGTGCGAAGACGGCAAAGTATTCATTTATGCCAAGCCAAATGCAGCGCTGATTACCAAGTACAACTATAAGGTAAAACTCGATCTCAACATTGAAAACGCAGCCGGAGATTCGATCCGCTACATGACGCCGGAGATCAATCTCAAATTAAAGCAGGGCAAGCCCAAGGCAGCAGTCTCTCCCAAGAGCCTCACCATATACAGCGGCACATCTCCTGCCATCACGCGCCGTATCACTGCCACACTGAAAGGACGCGAAACGGAACTGCCGATTGAGAACGTAGAACTGCTGAATGAAACTGACGCATTCCAATGCGATTATACAGATGCAGGAAACAACGGCCCTGTCATCACGTTGAGAAATACCGCTGAGACAATTAAGGGCAAAACCTATAAGCTACAGTTGAAAGTAACATTCCGCGGTCAGGCAGATAACGAAAAAGCTACTGTCATCCGCTATTCTGTCAAAGTAAAATAGAGCAATACCTGTGACATCTAAAAGCAGGAAACACGAAAGCAGGCAGTTGATCCATCCCGGATTGACTGCCTGCTTTCCTTGAAAAATCTATCTTTCCTCCGATGATCCGTCGGTTCTTTTTCTCTACAACTCCTTAAGCTGCGCAAGCCACAACGCCCCGCTGGCGTCCGAAGGCATCCGCAGATCCCCTCTTGGTGAGAGCGCCACGCTTCCCACCTTGGGGCCGTCCGGCAGACAGGAGCGCTTAAACTGCTGGGCAAAAAACCTCTGATAAAAAATCTTTAACCACTTCAATATGACATCATCGTCATAAATCCCTGCAAATGCCATGCGCGCCACCCGGTAAACCTTCGCCGGCTCAAAGCCGCAGCGGAGCATATAGTACAAAAAGAAATCGTGCAGCTCGTAAGGGCCCACCAGGTCTTCCGTCTTCTGGGAAATCACCCCGTCCACAGGCGGCAGAAGCTCGGGACTCACGGGTGTGTCCAGAATATCCAGCAAAAGCGCCTTGAGCGTCTCATCGTCACAGGTGTCTGCATAGTAGCGCACCAGATGCCGCACCAGTGTCTTAGGCACGCCCGCATTCACACCGTACATGGACATATGATCCCCATTGTAAGTGGCCCAGCCAAGGGCAAGCTCAGACATATCCCCCGTGCCAATCACCAGACCGCCCGTCTGGTTTGCGATATCCATCAACACCTGGGTCCGCTCCCTTGCCTGTCCGTTCTCGTAGGTCACGTCATGGCAGTCGCTGCTCTGGCCGATATCCCTAAAGTGCACGCTCACCGCCTCCCTGATATCCACCTCACGCAGCGTCGTTTTGAGCAGGCGTGCCAGTCTGCAGGCATTGTCATATGTTCTGTCGGTGGTGCCAAAGCAGGGAATGGTAACCGATGTTATTTTATTTCGCTCCATACCGAGCAGATCAAAGGCCCGCACCGTCACCAAAAGCGCAAGTGTGGAGTCCAGACCGCCGGAAATGCCCAGCACCGCCGACTGGCAGCCGGTATGCTCATACCTCTTTTTCAGACCGTGGGACTGGATGGCCAAAATCTCGTCACAGCGCGCTTCCCGCTCCTTCGCCTGATCCGGCACAAAAGGTCTCGCCGAAAACCGTCTTTCCAGAAAAGTCTCTTCCTCCTCCATGTGCACGGGCAGTATCGTATGTTCTCTCGGATTTTCTCCCTGGAAGGTGCTCATCCTCCGGCGCTCATGGGAAAGTCTGTGAATATCCAGATCCGCATAAATTACACCCGTTTCAAACCGTTTTGCCTGCGCCAGCACCGTTCCATTCTCCGCAATGATATTGTGGCCGCCGAAAACCAGATCCTGTGTGGATTCCCCCTCCCCGGCTGAACTGTAAACATAAGCGGCAATCTGTCTCGCGCTGGCGGACTTCACAAGCATCTCACGATAAGCATCCTTCCCCACCGTCTCATTGGACGCGGAAAGATTGACAATCACCGTTGCCCCGGCCAGCGCATGGGCCGTTGCGGGAGATTCCGGCGCCCAGATGTCCTCACAGATCTCGCAGCCCACAGTGAGTCCCCGCACTGCATCTATCTGGAAAAGAATATCGGTTCCAAAAGGAATTTCCTTTCCCTCGTTCAAAAACGGCTCCGGCTGGAAATTTCCCGGCTCGAAGTGTCTTGTCTCATAAAACTCCGCGTAAGAAGGGATGTTGCGCTTCGGAATGAAGGCCAGAATCTCTCCGTCCTGCAGGACAGCCGCCACATTGTACAGCTTATGATTCCTTACCAGAGGCAGCCCGACAAAGACAAGGGCATCGCTGTCCTCTGTAGCCGCCGCCACCTCCGACAGCGCATCCATAGCCTGCGTCAACAGAAGTTCCTGCAAAAACAGATCGCCGCAGGTGTAGCCGGTAAGGCACAATTCCGGGAAGACGATCAGCCTGGCTCCACGTCCCACTGCCTCCTCGATCCCCTTACCGATTTCCCTGGCATTGTAATGAGGGTCTGCCACCTTAATTTTCGGCGTTACCGCCGCTGCTTTTATAAATCCCTGTTTCATATCCTGTCAGCCCTTTCTCCTTCCCTTTTCTCCAATACACTCATTTTTCCCGTTTTCTCTGTTTTCTATCCGCTTCCCTGCAATTGCGGCGCCAAATATCAAATCTTATTTTAATTTTCTTCTTCTAAGAATTATCGGGCCTTTCCTGCTTTCATCAGTCGTTCCACTTCCTGCACTGGGAACACGTAGTTCTTGTTGCAGAAATGGCAGTGCAGCTCCACCTCTTTCCCCTCGCTGATCATTTCCTGTAAATCTTTTTCTCCGAGGCTTAAGAGTACCTTCTCCACCCGTTCCCTGCTGCAGTCACACCGAAAACTCACCGGCATCCTGTCCGTAATCTCCAGACCAAACTCTCCCAGCACACTCTCCAGAATCTCCTCTGGCGTCTTTCCCGCCTCCAGCAATTCTGTAACAGACGTTATTCTTGTCAGTTTTTCTTCCAGACGGCTGATTACCTCCTCCGAGGTAAAGGGCATCAGTTGTACGACAAAACCGCCCGCCTGCCGCACAGTATTATCCCGGTTCATCAGAACGCCCAGCGCCACGACAGACGGTATCTGCTCGGAAGTCGCAAAATAATAGGTCAGATCATCGGCGATCTCCCCTGTCTGCAGGGTAACCGTGGAAGCGTAAGGCTCCTTTAGTCCCATATCTTTCATCACATGCAGGACGCCCGCGCCGATCACGCCGCCCACATCCAGCTTGCCCGCGCTGTTCGGCGGCATCATCGCCTGCGGATTGTCCGCGTAGCCTTTCACGTGGCCTGCGGCGTCCGCCGTCGCTGTAAGACCGTGTACCGGTCCGGCTCCCCGGATCTGCAGGGTGAGAATGTCCTTCTCTCCCTTGAGCATACTGCCCATCATGAGCGCGCCCGTCATCAGCCTTCCGAGCGCCGCCGTCACCACAGGGCTTGCGTTGTGGGCCGCCCGCGCTTCTTCCGTCAATTCTCTTGTATTCACCGCAAAAGCACGTATCTGCGCGCCCGCCGCCGTGGCACGTACCATATAATCTCCCATATTGTCTGCACCTTTCCCATCTATGTTATATCATCAGCTCTGTTCCGATATACTTCCTCGTCCTGCCGTATACCTGGCAAGACTGCTTATGAATATCCCCGACTATTTCCCCGCCGTTTTCTTCTCCCAGATTTCCACCCCTGTTTCGTCCTTTGTCTGTACCATCGTATAATTTTCCTCAAGCAGATGTTCCAATGCCTCGTCCATGCCCATGTGAATCCGCATACAGTAAATTCTGTCGTAGGAGAGCAGTTCTTCCACAGGCACCTGCGCGTAGTTCGGATAGAACCTTGTCTCCTGCTCACTGTGCACCATGCTGTCCACAATATGCGCCGGCGCGCCGTACCCTCTCTTTTCAAAATAGTACTCGATAAATCCATCCAGCGCACAAAACTCGTTGGAGCCCACAAACAGTGCATTTTCTTCCCATATGCCGCCTTCATTGGCAAGATAGTCCGCCGCCTCACGGTATGGTTCCATGGGCTTTCTGATGGATCGGTACGCATCGCGGTAGCTGACGGCAAAAGATACCACCAAAAGCGAAATGACTGCAATCCGCACTGTCCACACAACCGGTTTTTTCGGAAATTTTTCCGCCAGATCAAGTATATAGTCGATTCCCAGTGCCGTGATCAGCAGAATATGGGGCTGTACGACCGTAAAATACCGTTCCACAAACAGACCTCCCTCTGGATAAATGTACTTGCTGAACACGAAGACAAATCCGATCATCCAGCCCGTAACCGCCACGCAAAACGCGCAAAGCAGCGCTCCTGTCCTTTCCCCGGCATACGATTTTCGCATCACGTACAACGCCCTGCCGGCAAGAAACGCCCCGGTAAGCAGACATATATACCAGAGAATGCGATTGCCGCTCAGGTAAAATAGAACCGCCCAGAGCATATCCTTCCACTCCGGCGCCTCGCTCCAATAATGATCCAGTCCCCAGCTTTTATAATAGAAAGATGCAAAAAGCCACGGAAAATAGATGAGACAGCCTGGAACGTAACATAAAAGGTGTTTCCATGATACCTTTCGCAACATCACAAGCGTCAGATCAATCACCCCGTAGAAGAAAAGCAGGATACAGGCAAACCAGTGCGTCCAGAAGCAAAACGCCACAGCCACACCATATAAAACCATCCGCTTCGCATCCGGCTTCTGCATCTTGCCGATAAAAGTATAAAGCACCAGGGCAGACAGGAAGAATGCCATGGCATAGCATCTGATCTCCCAAGCCGCCTGCCAGAGCAGGACATTTGACGAAGCCCCCAGACACAGGGCGATAAATCCTGCCTTTTTTCCTTTCAGCCTTCCCGCAGATAAGGCCAGAAATACAATCCCGGCCAGACAAAACAAAATAGAGGGAATCAGCAGATATTTCTCACCGTATGGCATAATACGGTAAGTCACATACAGCAGCATTGGATATAGCGGCAAGTTATTTTCCCGATACAGATAGGTATTTAATACCTGCGGTATACTTAACCCGTCCCTGATAAATCCTATGGACGCCATTTCGTCCGCCCAAAAAGACTGGCAATTCCCGTTTGCAAAGGCAAAAACACCCATCCAGACCAAAAGCAGAACACCCGGAATCCAATATTTTCTCTCTATTATATTTTTCATATTTTGTCAATCCCCTTGTCGTCTGTTATTTCAATAACAAATGTTTTTATATTTCTTTATCCGAAACAACGGTCTGATTCGCCATTGTTTCCGCGCCCTTTCTCGCCACCACGTAGATTCGCTCACTCTCCTCCGTCACCTCTCCGTGGGTGTCCGCATCCAGCGCTTCCAAAAAATCCAGTCCCGCCTGCAAAAGAAGCGTCTTCACCTGCTCCAGCCGGTAGCCGCGCTGGTAGTGTACCTCCTGAAAACGCCGGAACCGCTTTGCCTGCACATTCTCACCTAGCCGGGCCTGACAAAATCCCTGCCCTGTTTCTCCCTGCATCCTCTCCCCGCAGGCTGTCTGCCCCGCCGGGGTTCCCCCTGCCACGGACACATTTCTCTCCTCCGCCACAAAGACAGTCAGATCATACTCGTTGATCTCCTCCTCCTCGTGATAGTAGTTTTCCCAGATAAAGCTGCAATCTTCCCGGTTTTCCGCGATGGTCGCGTCCCCGATCACAACGGCATACTTAAAAACGGTATTGAAGTCAAAGACAAAAATTCCCTGCGGGTACAGATAATTGTTCACCCGCGCAAAGGTCTGCACGATATCCTCCTCCGTAAGCAGATAATTGACACTGTCACAGACGCTGACAACCGTCCCCACCGTGCCGTAAAGTTCAAACTCCCGCATATCCTGCAAAAGATACAGGATGTCAAGTCCCGACCGCTCCCGTTTGTCCATGGCGATGCGCAGCATCTCTTCCGCGTTGTCCACGCCAATCATGTCATATCCTCTGCGCGCCAGAAGTTCTGTAAGCGTGCCTGTCCCACAGCCAAGGTCGAGGATGGTGTTGCGCTCCTGCCGGAGGTTTTGATCCATCGGCTCTGCGGCCGTCTCCTCGCTGTCTGCCGCTCTCTCTGTCACCCCGTCCGCATTCCGTTTATTTTCTGCTTCTTCATTTCTGACATTCGTGTCACTTATGGCCCGATCCGCCGTTTTCGACGCCTCGTCCACGCCGTACCGGCGAAAAATCTCCATCAGAAATTCACACCATTCCTCATAGGGCGTGTCGTCCATCAGTTCATCATAAACTTCCGCAAAATCAGAATATGCTTCCATCTTCCTGTCCGTCCTTGCTTTTCTCTACTGTATAACTGTATAACAACGCAAATGCTTTCGCAACCCAAAAATTCCGGCTGCCCGATCCGCATTTCTTAAGATTTCCTATATCATAAACAAACGCCATAGACAGCCGCCCGAAAATATGCCATATTGTAAATGCATAAAAACACAGGAGAACACAAGATGATTCAAATAGGAAAACGACTGATATTTATAACTCTGCTCCTATTGCTGCTCCCGATCCTGTCGGGCTGCGGGCCGGATCAGGCGGAAGCCCTCCCGCCTCAGACCACCCCGTCTCCCACAAAGGCCGAAGCGGAAGCGGCTGTCGCGCCGGAAGACCTCCTTTCCCTTTATCAGGAAATTTACGAGCAGACACTGGCAGATGAACCGACGGCCGCAAATGTCAGAGACACCCTATCAATAATACAAAAAATCACACGGGAACTGCGTGCCCACGGCGTCACGGCAGTCGACGGCGAAAACCAGACGGACATGGTAAACCCACAGCGGATGCGCGCCTTTGCAGACGCTCTGGAAAACGGAGAGACGGCGGAGCTTACCGTTCTTGTCGTCTCGGCTTACGGCAGGTTCACCGAATATCATCTGCGCGCAGAAGAGAGCGCGCTTTCCGTCATCAAAACCTACTATCAGTACATTGAGGGAACTTTTGAGCCGAAAAGCCACGTGTCCTTCCTCGCCGATTCCTGGCAGTATACGGCGGAAGGTTACTTTCTTTTTACGGGAAAAAGCGGCCTCGCTGCACCTTGCAATCGACCATTCCGCCCTCCGCGCCAAAACAAAATATCTGCCCGAAGCCGGTGTGTATGAGTACCGCCCCCGGGGATTTTACGAAACGGAGTACCCAGACCTGCCCTATCCAGAAGTGGTGGGCGGCACAGACTTTCGCGATGACGGCACGCCGGAAATACGGGAGACGCGTTTTCGGGATATCGCCAGGATAAGCCTGACCCCGAAAGGTTACTTTATCTACTCCTACAAAGAAACACCCCAATATGCCTCCCTGTGTCAGTATTGGCGCATTCACCCTCTCCCGGAAAAGTGCCGGGAGTTGACAGAAAAATACGTCAAATATTTAAGTTATGTAAATCACGACCTGCTTGTGAAAAATTGGGATTACAGCAATGCGGAAACCATTCTGACCTCCAGCCTGTATGAAGATCTCTGCCGCATCCACACCGGGCAGGAGCCAGTGTCCGAAAACGGCCGGATTCCGGCCAGTCAATATGAGCAGATTATGACCCGTTATCTTCCTGTCAGCAAAGAACAGGTCCGGGCACATTGCGGATATGACGGGAAAACGGACAGCTACCCCCATGAAGTAGTGATGCACAGACAGTATCCGCCCTTCGGAGAGGTGACAGACTACACCGAAAACCCGGACGGCACCATCACGCTGACCGTGGACGGGGTATGGGTCGAGGAGGACACGGACTGCGCCTTCACCAGCATCATCGTCATACAGCCCTTTGCGGACGGTACTTTCCGCTACCTGTCAAATACCATTGCCTGAAAACCGTCCGCTCCCTTCTTTCGCATGAACCCGCCCCATATCGCTCACTGCAAGGGATCAGCGTGCAGCGCTCCGCCTCCGTTTCCTCCCACGTACAGCTCCAGCTCTCCGTCAAAGCTCTCCGTCTCTTCCCCCACTCTCTGCAAGGGAAACACAAAGGTTGCGTGCTCCTCAAAGGGCTCGCTGCTTCCCAGACTGTCCACTTCTTTCTCCTCGCCAAGGAAAAAGGATTCGCCGCCCGCATAGAGCTTCGTCACACCCGCTTCGCCTTCTACTTTTAAATTCACCCACTCGCCCTTTGGCAGCGTATAGTCAAAGGTGTAAGTCCTGCCTTCTCTGGTAAAGCCCACCTTTCCTGTTTCCGGCTCCACCGCATAGAACGCCCACTTACCGTAAGCGCAGTCGCCCTCCGCTATGATCTGTGGCTGATTGCTCTTTGCCGTGTTCTCATCCAGCCGTACTTTCATCTTAACCGTGTAATGCGGCTCCGCTGCCAGCTCCTCAACCCCCAGCTGCTCCAGTCTCCCGGTCTCCTTCTCCAAATCGGCCGCGATCCGGTCCGCCCCCCACAGCCTGGCGGACAACACACCCAGCGGCTCCAAAAACCGCACATACAGATCATATTCGCTGATGCCGATATCCAGACTGCCGCACATGTCGTTCCAGATCATGTAAGCCGCCCCCAGCATCTGCGGCGAATAGGCGGGGATGGTCTCCGTCCTGTTATAGTCATAAAACCGGTTGGGCGCCCAATTTTCGTACAATTCCCTGCAATCCAGATAGTCGTAGCCGCCGCCCGGTATGATGTAAAGATGGTTATTCTGCATGTTGATCAGAGAATAGCCCGCCTCATACATTTCCCGCGGATCGGCCCATTCCGTACTCCAAATATTCATCTGCAGGTTTTCAGGGGAAGGCACTGTCGTGCCGCCCATATTGCTAAGACTTCCCCAGAGGCGCACCGTCTTTCCCGCTTCCTGCGCCTGCTTGTTAATTCTTGTCAGATACTGCCTGTACTGCTCCCCGTCTCCGTAATACTCATCCATGCCGATATTGACAATCTCAGCTTCCCGGAATGCGCCGCTTTCCTCATCCAGCGCTTCCCGCCAGATCTCCTCTGCCAAAGCCACGGCCTTTCCGTTCCCAAGATCAATCTGATCCACCGATTCGCCGGAAGTGCGCAGAGCATAATCCGGGTAGCGTTTCGTAATGGAAAGCGAGTGGGCCGGGGTATCAATCTCCGGCACTACCGTCACGCCGTAAGTCTTCGCCGTGGCAATGAACTGCGCAAGCTCCTCTTTCGTGTAGGCATACTCCTGCGGCGTCGGATAATCCCCTTCGGCCTGCACTCCCAGAACGCCGGATTCCAGCCGGAACGCACTTTCCGCCGTCATGGCCTGCTCCGCCGAGCCGGTGAGTCCGCTGGTGGCAAGGATCTCATTGTCATTCAGATGAATCGCCAGATCATTCATCTTATACCATGACATCGTCTCCATCATTGTATAAAGTACATCAAGCGACACAGCCTTTCTGGCCACGTCGATCCCAAAGCCCCGCACCTCGTAGAGCGGATAGTCACGGATATATCCCTGCGGGGCAGTTTCCCCTTCATTCCAATCGGTAAACAGCATCTGCATCAAGGTGACCGTACCCCAGCGGATTCCTGTCACTGTCTCCGCCTTTATGACACATTTGTCAGTTATCTCACAGGTATATCCTTCCCTGCCAAGGCCATTCTCCTCCTGCGCATAGCCAAGATAAATATCCCCCGGCCTGACATCCTCCTCCGTCCCCTCGATAACAGGCAGACGCTTCTGGAAATCCCTGTCCTTACCGCAGCGCCCGCTCATAAGTTCCGCCACATCCCAAAGTGTCTGTGCATCCGCCTCTGCGCTCTCACCCGTTTTCACGTTCTGCCCCCCGGCCGGATCCGTCTTCTCTTCCTTTCCAGACGGGCAGCTGTCCCTATCCACAATAATCCGCGCGCCTTCCTCCAGATAAAAG
Source organism: uncultured Lachnospiraceae bacterium (assembly GCA_965114645.1). GTDB lineage: Bacteria > Bacillota > Clostridia > Lachnospirales > Lachnospiraceae > UBA3282. The sequence continues at coordinate 32,210 of CBCOZL010000006.1, forward strand.
CTGCCACGGCCTCCCCTCCACTCCGCAATCGAGGGAATCACCCAGCCGGGACAGGCATTGACCGTCCCCTGCCCCTCTTCCGCCAAAGCCTTATCTGCATCAGCCTGTCCGTTCTCCGGCAAGACATCCGCCGCAGGCACATGCACCACAAAGGAAACCTCCCTTGTCTCCTCCCGGCCCCTCGTGTCCTCCACCAGATAACCCACCGTCACGTCCTTCCCCTGAATCGTGTCATAGACCGTGCCGTCCGCCCCGATCACCTGCTCTAAGTCCGCACCGATCAGCGTTACCCGAAAACCGTCCAGCGTTTCCGGGAGAACCAGCTTTCTGCCGCCCTCCGCCGTTTTTTCAATAACAGGTGTTTCCAATTTGTAGGCCGTGGGCTTGTCCCCGTAGACCTCAAACTCATAAAGGGAAACGTTCTGATACAGGTCAGAGTAATCCGCCGCCTCCTTCGACACCTCATAAGTGGACAGCCGAAGAAAACGTGTCTGCACAGGCTCCTCCAAAACGATTTCCTGCTTAAGCAGCTCCGGCGCCGTCTCAAAAACCGCAAGTGTCTCGTAAGCCGTACCGTCCACGGAGCTTTCCAGCGCATAGGAGACAGCGTTTGCCCGCTCCCATTTCAGCACAACAAAAGAAACTGAAATTTCTTCGGGAAATTCCAGTTGTATAAAATGAGAGGCGTCCTCCCTGTTATTTTCGCTGGACCAGCGGGAAGCGCGGTCCACATCGTTCCCGTCAATGGCCATAGCCGCAGACAAGGCCTCCTGCTCCACGCTGTCACAGGTAGCCTTCACGCCCTTTCCCAGAGCCAGATTCGGGTTATCCTCCCCGGAAAGCGATTCTCCAAGCAAGACACCGATCAGCCCGGCCGCCGCCAGAACCACCATAAGCGCAGCGCCAGCCAGCATATATTTTTTCCTGTCTTTTTTTACCTTCATCCGTGATCTTACCCCACAAGCGCGCCCAGCAGCCCGTAAGAGAGGAACGACATGATCACCGTTGCGATGGCAATGCCCAAAAGCTCCGCCAGAACCGCCTTCTTAAAGTCCACATCCAGAAGAGCAGCAATCAGAGAACCCGTCCAGGCTCCCGTACCCGGCAGGGGAATCCCCACAAAGAGCACCAGCCCCCAAAATTCATAACGCTTGATATTGTCGCTCTTGCTCATGGCGCGGTTTTCCAGTTTCTCAATGATACCGCGGAAAATTTTTATTTTCTTAAGCAGCTTAAACACCTGCTTGATAAACAGTAAAATAAAGGGAATCGGAATAATATTGCCGATGATGCAGATCGGAATCGCCGTGGTGATCGGCACCTGCAAAAGCTTGGAGACGATCAGACCGCCGCGCAGCTCCAAAATCGGTATCATGGAAATCACAAAAACCACGATCTCCTTACTCACATATCTTCCCAAAGTATTGGCAAATGCCACCGCTAAACTTTCCATATTTTCTTACACTCCTCCACTATTCTCATTATTAAATCCTATTTTAACTAACTCGATCCGCCGCGTTTTCTCTGGCCTTTCGCTCGCTCTGCCCTCTGCTGTTATAAGTATATGTCGCATATACTTATGAAAAACACCTTATTCCGATAAATCTTCCCTGAACATCTGCCGCCGGTTTTCTACCCGCAGATTTCATTAAGCGCCCGGTAAAGCGCCCCCATCTGCTCATCCGTCCCTATGGTAATGCGGAGATAATTGTCGATTCTCTCCTTATTCCACCATCTGACATAAATGTCATTTTCTTTCAGCCGCTCGAAAATTTCACGGGCAGGAATCGTTTTGTGGGAGGCGAAGATAAAATTGGCATAGGACTTCGGAAAGACAAACCCCCGCTTTGTCAACTCTTCTTCCGCCTTTTCTCTCGTCTGTATGATCTTTCGGCAGCACTCCCTAAAGTACGCCTCATCCCGCACAGCCTCCACGCCAAGCGCAAGGGCCGCCGTATTCAGAGTATAGGAGTTGACCGAGTACTTCACATCATTCAGATACCGAATCAGCGCAGGATGCCCCATACAGAAGCCGATCCGCATACCCGCCATGGACCGGGACTTGGAAAAGGTCTGCACCACCAGCAGATTGTCGTACTTATCAATCAGCGGCAGCGCGCTCGTCCCGCCGAAGTCGATGTACGCCTCGTCCACGATCACCACCACATCCCGGTTGGCCGCCACAATCTTCTCCACCTTTTCAAGGGGCATCAGCACCCCCGTAGGGGCGTTGGGATTCGGGAAAATCACGCCGCCGTTAGGCTTGCAGTAATCCGCCGGACAAATCTGAAAGTCCGCGTCCAGCGCCTTCCTCTCATAGGGTATTCCGTACACATCCGCCCACACGTCATAGAAAGAATAGGTGATATCCGGGAAAAAAACCGGTTTGTCCGACTGAAAAAAGGTCATAAAAGCGATAGAAAGCACATCGTCCGAGCCGACACCGATAAAAATCTGATCCGTCCCGATCTGATAGCGCGCCGCCAGCGCCTCCGCCAGCTCTGTCTGTTCCGGGAACTCTGGATAGAGCCTGAATTTTTCCACGTCCAGAGCGGCCAGCGCCTTCCCTACCCCCGGCGCAGGCGGATACGGATTTTCATTGGTATTTAGTTTGATAACGCCCAATTTTTTCGGTTGCTCGCCAGGTGTGTAAGGTACCACCCTGCGCACATTTTCTTCCCATTTCATGCGGTTTATCTCCTTCTTCTCACGTTATTGACCACTCAGCCGCGAGTCTGCTATATTCCGCCGCCTGCTCCTCATTGCCCAGCTCCTGATAACACTTGGCAAGTCCCCGCAGGGGAAAATCGCCGCCGCTGTGGATATCTAAAATGCTCTCCGTCTCGTAAGCCGCATTATACAGCCACACAATGGCCTCGTCATAGTCTTCCCGTTCCATATAGAAAGCGCCCAGCTCGCAGCAGATTTCCGCACACCCTTCGGACGCCACAACTTTCATCGCGTATTTGAAGAAATCCGCCACGTCCCCGGCAAGTCTCGCCGCCCTTGCCGCCACGCATGCCGCCTCCATCAGCTCCTCTTCCCCCCGCCTCTCATCCTTGCAGGAGTCCCGGAAAAATGCCCGGGCCGCCAGAAAATCCTTTCCCTCCCCGGATATAAAAAGCTCCTTCGCATAAATACTGTGCAGTCTTTTATCCAGAAACTCTCCCGCCTCCACAAGCCGCGCAAAAGCCGCCAGATCCCGGTCCTTGTGGTTCCCCTCGGGCAAATGCTGTATACAGATTTCACTATCATAAATAACGGGCGTAATTCCTACCTGCTCATGAATCGCTCCCTGCCAGCGGAACGTACGGTTTCTCCTGAACAGTTTCGGGCGAAGCTCTTTGTCATAATTGTAGATTGTCCCATTTGCAAGTTGGTTTACATAATACATCTGTACAATCTCGATCTCCGGCAGCAGAACCTCCTTCATCCGCAGGAACGCGGCTCTGTTTTCCGCATCCAGCACCTCGTCCGCATCCGCCGAATAGATATACTCCATCTTTGCCTTGGAAAAGGCGAAATTTCTCGCCTCGGAGAAGTTCCCCGTCCACACAAAATCATAGACCTGCTCCGTATACCCCGCCGCAATCCGCTTCGTTTCATCGGTAGAACCCGTGTCCACAATGATGATCTCATCCACAAGCCCTTGCAGGCTGTCCAGACATCTGGCTAAAATCCGCTCTTCATTTTTCACGATCATGCACAGGCTGATTGTGACCATGGATATCCTTCCTTTCTCTCCCCGCATTCTGCGCGGCGCTCCCTATCATCCGCCGGCAGACCAGCCCCCGTCTCCGGCATGCGACTTCCCGCATCACCGATAAGAAAACAGCGCTTCCGTCTGCATTCTCTCCTCCACAGGCAGCCACGCCTCGCTCTTTCCCGCCCGAAACAGCAGATTCTCATATCGGTGCTTCTTCACAAATCTTGCAGAAGCATAAAGCAGATATCTTGTCGTAAAAGACATGTCTCCCATCCGCTCCCGCATATTTACGACATACATGTCATTTAGCTTCCGCAGCCGTTCTCTCCCAAGAAACCGATAGTTTTCGCCGTCCCAGTTATAAATCTTTACTTTTTCTCCCATTGTGCCTCCATTCCGGCACATCTCTCCAGACATTCTTTAGATAGAGTAACACACTCCCCCGCCGATTGCAATTCAAATCACGCCCCCACGCCCCGGAACGGAAAAACGCGCCTTACCGCAGGCAACAGGCGGTCAAGCCCTCTCTGCAATAGCAGCGGCAGCCCTACCCCCGCAGCCAGATAGACCATCTGAAACGCCTCCGAGCCCTTTACCAGATAATAATAATCAATGTCTGCGTAAAAGCGCACAAAATCAAAATCCGACAGATACCCCGTATGGGCGGCAATCCCTGCCAGAACCGCCTTTACCAGCATAAACGCCATAATGTGGTGCATCATCACCGCGTAAGTATTGCGTCCCAGATATAGGAAGTCAGCCCCGCAGAGCGGAGCCAGAATTTTTGAAACGCGCAGCCAGAACGCCACACCTGACACCACTGTCACATACGGAATCACCGGCCCGTTGGCAAAGCCTGTGCACCACACACTGCTGTAGGCAAGCCCGTTGCAGCACAGATGCAGAAGCACCTGTATGCCAAACACCACGGCAAAGTAGGAACCGTTTCCAAGTGTGTCCCGCGCTTCCAGTTTCTTCTTATAAAATTGGCCCATCTGGAAACAAGGATAGAGAAAGAGAATCCGTCCGGGCGTCTTATATAATCCCCACACACGGCCTTCTATGGCAAACTGCACCACAAGCATCCCCACCGCCAGCGTGACGATCAGATTCAGCCACTCGCTATTTATATGCAGCCGACCGAGCAGAAGCCGCATACACAGATTCATCACCTCAACAATAAAGAGCACGGGCACAAACCATGCCGCATAATGATAGATAAACTGATAACCGTTTAAGAAAGGGGATACAAACAGAGTCTTGAACGAGACCGCCTCGCCCATCGCAAAACCGCCAAAGGCCCGCAGCGCCCACGCGGCGATTCCGTAAATCACATTCCAGATAAAGTAAGGCAGAAGAAGACGCCTCGCCTTCTTTTTCAGATACGCGAAAGGCCTGCTCTCCTCCTCTTCCCGATAGAAATAACCAGAAATAAACATAAAGAGCGGTACATGAAAAGAATAGTAGGGAAACAGACCGCCCACCGATAAAATATCATAGCCCGAATGGCCCGCCACGATCATGATGATGGCAAGGGCGGAGAGAACGCCGAATGTAACATTATATTCGCGGGAAAATGCGCCCTCCCGCCTCTCATATGACACACTTGTCACTTCCTTTTTCTTTTTCATCCAAATTGTCAGCCTTCTACTAGTCGTCTACCAGACGAACAACGCTTTTTGCCGTCCTGTCTTTTATGATATTGTACCACGCCCCTATTTGAATATCCACAAAAGATATTGTAAAATAATACACGGCCCTCTAAAATGGGCATATACGCTGCTGACAAAATAATCTGACAACGAAACGGACAAGGTTATGAAAAGAACACAAACGAAATCAAAACACCCGCTATTAAATATACCATACCTTATTTCCCCGCTGCTTTTGGCAGGACTCCTCACTGCCTGCACTCCAGGCGACGCTCCCGGCGAGTCTCCCGCCCGCACAGTCACAAAAGAAATGAATGCCCCGCTCCCAAGCGAAGCGCATCTGCGCGCCTTTACGACCGTGCAGGATCTTGCGGGCAAAGATTTCACCCCCGCCGCCGCGCAGGATATTCCCCGCAATTCCTTAGGTGACCTAAGCGTCCCCACCTATGTCACGAAAGTGGAGGACACCTATTTTATCGTGGACTGTTACCACAATCAGGTGATCTACCATGATAATCTCTCGGCCCCCTTGACGGACTGGCACGTTTTAACAGATGAAATCGACAAAGGACACACCATCGCAAGCGACGGATTTGTCTATCTGGTGGACGACACGGAGGGAAACCGCATCCTTGTATTTGAAAAAAGGGAGGGCGTTTTCTACCACACCCAGACGCTGGATGGAGTCGGAAACCGCCCTCACTATATTGTCTATGATGCCCCTACGGACACCTTTTATGCATGGAGCTCCATGAACGGCGAAATGTACCTGTGCCGCCATGATCCCGGAGACACCCGCATGTACCTCACCGAAGTCCGCACGGTAGACGCCTTGAAGGACACCTATGTGCGCTCCTTCACCATCGAGGGAAACGACATCTTTTTCGTCTCCGGCACCCCCGGCGCACCCGCTATTTTGCAGGCGGATCTTTCCACCTTCGAGGTCAGAAAAACCTACCCCGTACCTGACGAAATGGCCGGTATGATACAGCTTACCTTCGCCGAAGGCAGCTGCTATATCACTGTTTCCACAGATATCACAGGCAGTCAGGACTGTGCCACCATCATCCGCACAAAAAATCTGAAAAACCTTACACGCGGAAAGTACGAAGATATTTATGAAAATTTCATCGGCGGCGGCACGCCCTACTACATTACCCAGATAGATAACAGCTACTATTTAACTGAGCACCGCATTCCCGGACACGCAGTCTGGAAATTTGATATCACAAAAGACGGGGTGGAAAATGTGGAAGCCGTCTACTGAATTTGCAAAGTTCTATTGGTCCGCCTCCACTACGCCGTTGATACCGCGAAGCGCAAACAGCGTCAACAGCATCAGCACGATTCCAACCGGCAGTGCAATCCACGCGCTCTTTACGAAGCCGGCAACAATGTAAGTGATAAAGGACACCACCGCCGCCACTACCGCATAGGGAAGCTGGGTCGTCACATGATTCACATGCTCGCACTGCGCGCCCGCCGAGGCCATGATGGTCGTATCGGAAATCGGGGAACAGTGGTCGCCGCAGACCGCACCCGCCATGCAGGCGGAAATGGACATAATCATCATCTGCGGATCGCCGTTCTGGAACACCGCAACCACTATGGGAATCAGAATACCGAATGTTCCCCAGGAAGTACCTGTTGCAAAGGCAAGGAAACATCCCACCACAAAGATGATCGCCGGCAGGAAGTTCATAAACGCACCCGCGCTGGACTCCACCAGCCCTGCCACATACACGTCTGCGCCCAGGCTGTCCGTCATCGCCTTCAGCGTCCAGGCAAAAGTCAGAATCAGAATCGCAGGCACCATCGCCCGGAATCCTTCCGGAATACAGTCCATACACTCCTTAAAGGAAAGCACCCGGCGGATCTGATAGAGAATAACTGTGATAACCAGACCGAAAAAGCTGCCGAGCGTCAGACCAAGAGACGCATCGGAGTTCGAAAATGCCTCGACGAATCCTGCCCCCTCAAAGAAACCGCCCGTGTAAATCATGCCGATCACACAGCAGACAATCAGCGCGGCAATGGGAATCAGCAGATCTACAACGCCGCCTTTTGCGTTTACTTTCTCTTCCTTTGTATTTTCATAAGGGCGCCCCGGTGTCGTGAAAAGATCGCCCTTTCTAGCCGCATTTCTCTCATGTTCCTTCATCTTTCCGAATTCTGTCTTCATCAGCACCATGCCGACCATCATAACGATCGTCAGAATCGCGTAGAAATTATATGGAATTGCGCGGATAAAGATGGAGAAACCGTCCTCCCCCTCCACGAAACCTGTCACAGCCGCCGCCCAGGATGAGATCGGTGCGATAATACATATTGGCGCCGCCGTTGCGTCAATCAGATAAGCCAGTTTTGATCTTGACACCTTAAACTTGTCCGTTACGGGACGCATCACGCTTCCCACAGTCAGACAGTTAAAATAGTCGTCAATAAAGATAAGTACCCCTAAAAGAATCGTCGCAAGCTGCGCGCCCACCCGGTTCTTGATCTTGCCCGCCGCAAACTGCCCGAAAGCCGCCGAGCCGCCCGCCTTGTTCATCAGGCTGACCATCGCCCCCAGAATCACAAGGAATACGAGAATACCTACATTGTAGCTGTCAGACAAAACGCCGATGATCCCGTCCGAAAAAATATGGGTGATCGTCAGCTCAAACTCAAATCCCGAGTACAGGAGCGCTCCCATCAGAATACCGACAAACAGGGAGCTGTAAACCTCCTTCGTGATCAGCGCAAGGCCGATGGCCACAATGGCCGGAACCAGCGCCCAGAACGTAGCGTGCAGGTCGGGCACATACAAAGTCTCCTCCTCCGCCGCAAATACCGTCGTGGAAAATGCCATCGCCAAAAGAAGCGCCGTCGGCACAAGCATTCTCCACCTCATTTTCATTTGTTTCATGACTTTCTCTCCTTCTCTTGTTTTTCAAGCGAAAACCACAAACACGCCGCCTTTCGCCACGCGTTTGTGGTATTTCATACTCTCCGTCTAATCCGGGCGTGGCTGCCCTCTTTTACCAACATAAAATTACATTTTATTTTACTCGACAATACAGCAGGTGTCAAATATTTCTTGAAAACCGATACCATTGCCCGTACCGATATCAGACCGGCTCCCTGCCAGTCCGCCGGCCGTTTCAAAGCCTTGCCTCCATCAGATTTCCCGAAGCATACCTTCTCAGCCCCCTGTAAAATACCGCCACAGCCAGGGCGGTCAGCCCGGCGGCATACCCCAGCACCGTAAAGAGCATCCCGGCCTCAAAGCTGACCAGCATATGCACCGGGTGCCATACTGTCATACCCGCAGGAATGACAAAATACAGCAAAAACCGGGTAACGCCATTGAAAATTCCGTCCGGGTAAGTGGCGAAACTGATTATGTTCATAACCATCTGATCCTGCACCATATCCATCCGCACAAACCAGAAGGACAGGCTCCCCAGAAGCAGGGCAAAGGACGTAAAGATCACCGCTCCTGTCACCGCAAACAACAGGAACAGGAAAAACTCGCCCACACCGGGCCTGCAGATGCACACAATCACCACCCCGTAGAGGAAATCGCCGATCGCGGAAATATCGGTGGAGGAAGTGAGCACGCTGACCAGCACATTCTTTGGCTGCACCAGAAAGGAATCCAGCTTTCCCTTGATAATCAGCTCTGCCAGGGAAAACACCCTTGCAAACAGGATATGCGAAAGCCCGAAGGACGCCGCCGTAAGCCCCCAGAGCAGCATAATTTCCCGCATAGTATATCCCCCAACATCCTCCCGCAACCGGAGCAGGATAATCCACTGCACCAGAAAAGTAGCGTTGTTCAGCAGCATAAAACAGATATTGGTCAAAAAAGTAACCTTGTTCACCATCTCCCGCATCAAATTATATTTCAAGGAAAGAAAACATACCCGCAATTGGTTTTTAACCGCCGTTAACATACAGCTTTTTCACCCCTTTCTTATAAATCAGCAGCATCAGCGCACCTCCTGCCGCCAGATAGACTGCCTGCGCCGCCAGTATCTCCACACATTTTTCCAAACTAAAATCCACGATCAGCTTGGCCGGCCCGTAGCACACCGTGTAGATCGGCGTCAGCTTAAATAACGGTTGTAATCCTATTGGAAACATCTCAACCGGAAACATCGTCCCCACAACCAGAATCAGCTTATCATACAGCCACTGGAAGGGCGTTGCATCCTCAATCCAGAAGGAAAGCAGGCTGATGCACATTTTAAACACCGCATTGATCGTGAGCCCAAGAACCACACAGAGCGCCATCGCAGGAACCGCCGCCAGAGAAAACCGTGGCAGCGGCCCCACCATCACCGTCCCGATGACCACTGCAAACAGTGCATACATGGGCAGCCTTACACTCCACTCCCCGGTATATTTTGTCAAAACATACAATGTATAGTGATATGGTCTGTTCATCAGATAAGCAATATTGCCGCCCCGGATGTTCCCTGACACCTCCCTCGCCACAGAGGCGGCATTGGAGCCAAACCAGATCATCTCCGTCATCATCACATACCAGATCATCTGCTCCTTCGTATACCCTGCAATCAGCTCTCCCGGCGTCTGGTAAATATATCCCCAGAGCTTGACAAAGATAAAAATAAAGATAAAATATGCAAAAAATCCCATTACCATATTGGCCGCATACTGCAGACTCTCCAGCAGCACGGACTTGTAAATGACCGCATACTTTCGCCATGGCAGGCATCCTGCTGCCCTGCGGCGCCGCCTCCTGTCATCCGTCAAAGCGGAACTTTCCATGCGCTTTTCCATAGGTCAGCTATCCTCCTTCGATTTGTAGATATCCACAATGATCTCCTCCAGTGTCCGGGCCGGAGCCTCCCCATTTCCTGTCTCCACCGCACACGCTCTGTCATGCGCCTGCATGTCCGCCGGACTTTTATCCAGATAATGGCTCACCAGATGCTCCACCGAATCATCCTGCACGATCTGTCCGGCATTCACGATAATGATGCGCCTGCAGAGCTTTTCGATATCCCCCACGTCGTGGCTGGTCAGAAAAATCGTGGTGTGTTCTTCTCTGTTCATCTGCTTAATCAATTCCCGGACGTTCTCCTTTACCACCGGGTCCAAGCCGATCGTCGGCTCATCCAGAAAAAGCACCTTTGGATTATGGATCAGCGAGGCCACGATTTCACAGCGGATTCTCTGCCCCAGCGACAAATTTCTGACAGGTGTGTCAATAAATGCCGCCAGCCCGAACCGCTCTGCCAGCTCTCCGATCCGCGCTTCCGTCTCCTCCTCAGAAAGGTCATAAATCGCACCGAAAAACCGAAAGTTGTCGTAAGGCGTCAGATGTGTCCAGAGCTGTTCCTTCTGCCCGAACACCGTGCCGATCTCATAGGCAAGCTGCCTGCGCTTTTTCGTGGGATCAATGCCCATCACCTCCACCCTGCCCCCGTCGGGATAGAGAATCCCGGTCAGCATCTTGATGGTCGTGCTCTTGCCCGCGCCGTTTGGCCCGATAAAGGCAAGCATCTCCCCCTCCTCCACCGAGAAGGAAACCCCGTTCACCGCCTGGATCTCCTCTATCCGGGGATGGATGAACGCTTTGATGCTGCCGCGCATTCCCTTTTCCTTCCGCTTTACGCGGAATGTTTTCGATAAATTTTCCACTCTGATTGCCTGCATTTCTGTCCTCTCCTCTCCTGACTCTGGCTCCCTGAATAAAATACGCCTTCTGACTCTGCTTATTCGCGCAAAAAAAGGAGAACCGCGTGTTCTGTACACCTTCGTGTATCTCACATGCGGTTCTCCTATCTGAAATCCTGATTCCCGCATGGCCAAATAAGACCTTTCGTCTTACGGCCATGCGCCCGGCGGCTTTCCGCCGCCTTCAGGCTGTGACCATAATCTGAAAAATCTGCATAATACCCATAATGACCATAAACTGGACTCGATTAATGTGAAACATATTCTTGTCTCCTCGCTAAATTTTCAGATAGCATATCACAGTCTTTTTTATTTGTCAAATATTTATCACACTGTTTTTACCTCCACCACCACAAAAATCCCTTCGGCTTTATCGTAAATTTCACCGTCTTTTCGCCGCCATAGTTGTCTGCGCCCTTGATTGTCACGCTGGCTGTTCCCTTCTTCACATTATTCTTATAGCTTCCCGGCACGATCTCCCACTGGCTCCGCTCCTGATTTTCGTCGATCGGTCTTCCTTTGACTTTAACCGTGATATCTTCCTTATCCAGAGTGATCTCCTGCCCGGTGTATACCTGTTTCGGAACCGAAACTGCCGCCGAAGAGATGGAAGACTTGGAAATGCGGTACTCCCCTGACAGGGTACCCGTGTAGTTTCCGCCGTCTTTCCCCTTCACGGTCACCCGCAGAACCGTACCTGCCGGAATGATATCTTCGGTATTCACAACAGTGCCTGCGGCACGGACAGCAGACCCGCCTCCAGAAATATTCTGCACCGTTGTCTCATCCTGATAAGTATACATGACATTCTTGTCATAATCTGTGCCTGCACGAAGAACTGTACCATCCAGATCCGTAACCGTCACCTTTGTCACATAGCCGTTTTTCTTATTCTGGTAAGTCTTATCCTGCGCCGACAGCTTCAGTTTTCCAAGCTCCTGCTTTGTAATGGTATAGGTTAACGCCTTGCCGTAGGTTCCCTTAAAACATCCTTTTCCTTTTATAGTGACTGCCGGAAGTTTTTCGGTGTCGCTGCCATCGTTTAGGGCCTTATGATTCTTGAAAGTCAGCGTGTAATCCTTTCCTTCTGTCAATACCTGTGTACTGCCGTCGTCCCGCCTGAAGGTGAGCGACACAGCGGGCTTCGCCCCGCCTTTGGCATAAGGTACGCTCTCTTGAAGGAGCGCCACCGTCACCCTGCTTTCCTTATCTGCCGTCAAGTCAAAGGGCAGAATCTTAAAGCTCTTCTTCATCGTCCCTGTATATGCGCCTTTTCCCGTAAAGATCGCAGAGGCCGTGCCCGCCTCCCGGTTCTTTTGCCAATCGACTGTATAATCCGTTCCCTCCCTAAGGAGTGTGTCCACAGTCACGCCATCCTTTTTGACTTTGAGAGACAGCGAAACCTTCGGCGTAACAGCAACACCGCCATAGGAAAACTCTTTCTCTGCCAGGCCTGTAACCACCGCCTTTTTGATAGGTGTGCCCGTAATCTTAAAGCTGATCCGTTTTGCGCCGCAGTACCCGGCCGTCTCAATTCCCGTCACCACAGCGTATGCCGTTCCCACAGCCGTGTTGCGACTGTAAGCCACCGTATAATGCGTATTCTCCGTCAGCGTTGTTTTTCCGTCTTTCACCGTAATCTGCGGCATAAGCGCATCTCCCGTGTAAGGTTGCGCTTTCACTCCGCCCACGCTCAGCTTACTCACCGGTTTCAGTGTGTCTGTCACCAGGAGTCTGAGCCGGCGGCTGCCTTTAAAATTTCCCTTTCCGGCAATCTCGATCCAATAGACGCCCGGCTCCTTTACGGAATCCAGCTTTCCTCCGTCCGTGCCGCTTACATAGGTATAAGTATAATCTGTCCTGTTTTTCAGCTTTGTATCGTTCCATATAAGGACCGGTGCCGGTTTCTGCGGCTTGTTACTGTATGCCACAGCCATGTCATCCGCCGCAAAGTTTCCATCCGCCTCTGTGCCTCCGATATCTAACGGCAGAATCCGAAATGTCTGTGTCTCTTTCCCGGTATAATTCCCTTTGCCTGTCACCGTAACCGTAGGCGCGGTTTTGGCCACAGATGCCTTGTCTGCCTTCGTATTGTTCTTATAAGCCACGGTGTAATCCACTTTTTCTCTCAGCAGCGTCTTATAATCATAAACTCTCACTTCCGGCCTGATCGCCTTTCCTGTATAGGCGTACCCTGTGTCGGACAAGCCTGCAATCCAGAGTCCCTCCGGAATCACTCCGTCGGAAGGCAGGTCCCCCGGCAGGACGTCTCCGAAACCTCCCACCAGAAGCACGCCGCTTTTGTAACTCATGTGGTAGTTGTTTCCGGCATCGGCGCCATAGGGTATGATCTGATAGCGACCGGGCTGTAAGGGTGACGCAAGAGCCGGAATGTAGCGGAACGACGGCTCTCTGTGCCACGTATCGCCTTCCAGAAAGCCTTCCGCCTCCCATTTAATGTCTGCGTCCTCCGGCGGCTGTGCTCCCGGCTCAAGTGTCAATGAGGAAACGCTTATCTTCACTTCCCGCTGTCTGATCTGAAAACTGTAAATGTTTTTCCGAAGGGCATACTGCTGCGTTGCGGTTCCCGACAATTCCACAGATAATCTATAGGAGCCCGCCTGTGTGGGCGCCTCCGCAGTTTCCGTATAGACAGTCCCATCCGCCCTTGTACCAGAGTACCGATAGACAGGTGCAAGATCCGCTATCACATTCCCCTCAGAATCCGTGATCACAGCTGCACCGCTATACGGGCTGGCCTCACCGTCATACAGTTTGCTGGTCACGCTCACGCCGGACACCGTCACAATTTTTTTAAGCCCGCCTGCTCCATCATCCAGATAGCCGTTTTTATAAATAAGGATGCTCTCCGCCTTTTTCTGGGGCAGCTCCATATAGATCCGGCCGTCTGCGGATTTCCACTGATCCCCTGTCTGCGACGGCAGCGGCACCTTGGTGACACAGTTGACTGGCGTATAAAGAATAGACAAGGAAGAACACCCGGCAAAGAGATTCTCCACATAACTGTAAATTCTGTCCATGTTAAAGTTTCTCATATCCAGATCAACCAGACTGCTGCAGCCGCTGAACATGCCGGTCATATCCGCATTCCTGTTTATGTTCACTACAGCGGGTCTCTGAAAACTGCTCAAATCCAGACTCGTCAGGGCTTCACAGCCCGCAAACATACGACTCATATTTTTCAGAAACCCGATATCAAAACTGCTCACATTCACATCGGTAAGATTGCTGCAGCCTTCAAACATACCACTCATGTCCTCAACCAGATGGGTATCAAAGCCGCCTAACTGCAGCGCAGTCAGACTACTACAACCGGCAAACATACCACTCATATTTTTGGCGCTGCCCGTATCAAAACCACTCACATCCAAATCCGTAAGGCTATTGCAGCCGAAGAACATACGGCTCATATCTCTGGACTGTGCCGTTCTGAAATGGGACAGATCCAGCCTGGTAAGTGAACTGCAGCCGGAAAACATATCCTGCACACGTCTCTCGTCATACGGTCCTTTGATCATGTATTCCCCAAAGCTGCTTATATCCAGATCCGTCAGACTGCTGCAGTCCTGGAACATGCCTGCCATGCCTCCCACCTTTTCCGTCGTAAAGCTGCTCAAATCCAGACTGTCGAGACTGCGGCAATTTTTAAACATGTTTTGCATATTTGTCACACTGCCAGTTTCAAAGTTACTCAGATCAAGGCTGGACAGAGCAATACAGTCTTCAAACATCCCTCCCATATTCCCTACATTTCCCGTATCAAAACTGCTTACATCCAGATTTGTCAAAGAACGGCAGCCGAAAAACATTTCCTCCATATTCGTTACATTTCCCGTCTTAAAATCGTTTAGATTCAAGTCAGTCAGAGAACGACAGCCGGAAAACAGCTCACTCATATTGGTGATTCTGCTGGTATCAAATTCACTCAGATCCAGGCTCTTAAGATTAACACAGTTTTTAAAAATACCTCCTATGTTTTCTGCGCTTCCCCGCAGCTTTAACGACTGCAAAGCGGTACACGAGCTGAACAGATTATGGATATCATAAGCCTTGATCTGGCACATGTTCAGTTCCTTAAGTGCCGTACATCCATAAAACATATTTCCCATGCTGTTGGCGGACATCCCAGAATTCATCGCCCCCGTGTCGAAATTGGATATATCAAGTTTTTCCAAAGAAACACAACCCTTAAACATGCTTTCCATGTAGCCTGTCTTCCCCGTATGAAAGCTGCTCACATCCAGGTCGGCAAGCTTCTTGCATCCCTCAAACATACTCACCATGTTCTGAACCCTGTCCGTATGAAAAATTCGAAGATCCAGAACCGTAAGGCTGCGGCAATTCTTAAACATATAGCACATTGACGTCACGTTCGCCGTATTCAGACCATCCAGGTTCAGTTCCTCCAGAGCGTAACAGCCCTCAAACATGCAGGACATATCTGTTACTTTACCCGCTTTCAGGCCGGACAGATCTATGCTTTTCAGATTTCTGCAGTTATAAAACATGCGCGTCGTGTTGGTAATCCCACTCACCCTGACTTCCGCCGTAAGAATCCTGTAATCTTCGGCCCACGGAGGAGTCATCTGATCCCAGAACACCGCGTCCTCTTCCGCATAATCCCCGGTTCCCTCTACTGTCAATTTGCCCTTTTTGTCTATCGACCAGGAAATCTCGTTTATTTTTCCGCTGTCGACCACCTCAGCCGGAGGTTCCGTAGCGTCTCCGATTTGCAGGACACCGTTCCTATATCTGATACTGTAATTTCCCGCGACTTCATCTGCCACAGCCGCTCCATAGGGTATAATGGCGTATGTTCCCGCCTGATCCAGCGCAATTTTACTTTCCTCCGTGCCATATTTAAGCGCCGGCCGTATCGCCAGCGTGTCCGTCCCGACCATTTCACTGACTTCACAGGTCAATGTGCTGAGAACCGGCAGAGGACCGCCAAGCGGCACGTTCACCGACGGCGCCGTGACCGTCACTTCTTTACGGGCAATGCGGAATGCATATGTGGTTTTCTTACAGATATATTTCTCCTCATCCAGCCCCGAAATCTGAAATGTCAGCGTATAACTTCCTGCCTGAACCGGCGCATTCGCACTTTCCGCATATGCACTGCCATCTGTCAGAGTCCCGGAATAAACGCCGGAAAGCACAACCCCCGGAATTGCCGTTCCCGCCGCATCCGTGACAGCGGCAGTCCCTTCATATGTAAACGGATTACCGTCATATTCCTTCCCTGCCACCGTGATCCCGGTAACAGAAACAAGCTGCTTCGTTTTTCCGTCTCCCGGATAGCCGTTTTTATATAACACAATGCTCTCACTCAGACCAATTGGCAGCTCACGGTACTCTGTCCCGTCTTCCGTGTACCATTTCCCTGCTTGATCAGGCAGCCTCTCCCTGATCAGGCAGTTGACTGGCGTGCAGATATACTCCATTTTCTCCAGCTCCCAGATATCCATCGGGTCACCTGTACAATATCCCATGTCAAAGCTGCTCAGATCCAACCGTTTCAGACTATTACAGCCACTAAACATTTTTCTCATATTTTCTGTATTTCGTGTGTCAAAACCAGTCAGATCCAAATCCTTCAGTCTGCCACAGTAATAAAACATAGAAGACATATTTTCCACTCTGGATGTGTCGAAACAGCTTAGATCCAAATCCTCCAGTTTGTCACAGTAAGAAAACATCGAAGACATATTTTCCACCTTGGATGTGTCGAAACAGCTAACGTCCAGCGTCGTCAGATTCTGGCATTCGGAAAACATGCCGCCCATGTCTGTTACGCTGCTCGTATCAAAGTTTTCAGCATCCATATTCAATATAGATGTTGAATAAAACATCATATTCATGTTCGTCACATTGACAGAATTAAAATGACCAAGCTTTATATTTCTTCCGCATCCGGCAAACATCCATGACGTATCTGTCACATTTTCCATGTTAAAATGACTGATATCCAGATCAGACAGACACCCGTTCCTCCAGATCGGTTTCACCGTTCCGCTATCGTCAACACCACTTTCATAGCCTCCCACGCAGAACATCCCACTCATATTTGTAACAAGGCTGGTGTCAAATCCGCTCAAATCCAGCTCTCCCAGGGATCTACAGCCACCAAACATACCTTCCATATTTGTGACACAGCTCGTGTCAAATCCGCTCAGATCCAGTCCCCTTAGGGATTTACATCTGCTAAACATACCACTCATATCTGTGACACGGCTCGTGTCAAGTCCTGCCAGATCAACATCCGTCAGGCTGCTGCAGCCAGAAAACATACGTTCTGTCGAAGTTATGCCCGTCACTTTTACAATCACGGACGTCACGTCCTCTCTGTCTGCCCATGGAGGCGCAATATTGCCGTCCCCATAGTCCCCGGTTCCCTCAATCGTGAGGGTTCCTTCCTCAATCTTCCAAATAATGTCATTCACTTTACCCGAATTAACCGCTTTTCCGACAGACTGCCCCTCTTCTGCCTTTACTTCCACGTTCCTATCATTCGCTGAGACACTGCCCGGCATTTCTTCCATAGGCTGCTCCTCGGGGGACTCCACTCCCGGCTGAGCCGGATTTTCTCCTTCTGTCTCTTCCGTATCAGTGTCATCCGACGGCTTCTGTGACGCATCGGGTGTCTCTTCTTTGCCGGAATCCCCGCTATTTCCTGTTTCGTCCTCGTCACTCAGATTCCCAGACGTATCTGGCCCTGTTTCTTCTTCCGGCGTATCCGGCACCGTTTCTCCTTCTGACGTATCCGGCTCTGTTTCTCCTCCCGGCGTATCCGGCCCGGTTTCTCCTTCTGACGTATCCGGCCCTGTTTCTCCTTCTGGCGTATCCGGCCCGGTTTCTCCTTCTGACGTATCCGGCCCTGTTTCTCCCTCCGACGTATCCGGCACTCTTTCTCCTACTGACGTATCTGTCTCTGGCTTTTGCTCCTGGTACTCCGCTTTCGGATTCCCCTGTGCTTCTTTGCCAATTTCTGACGCAGATGTCAGTATTTCTGTCTCCGCTGCGGACACCGGCATTTTTGTCATTGTCACTGTCATTGCGCAAGCAAGCAAAATTGCCATCCCTCTTTTCCAGAATACCTTCCCTTTTTTGCCAAGCATAGCTTTCACCTTATCTCCTTATCTGATTATTTAAAAAAAGCAGCCGAGTAACGCTCTCTGCTGCTTTTCATTATACCCCCCCCCCTAAATTTTCTGTCAATATACATGACAGTTCTGAGGATTTTACCTATTGCTTCTCCATTCCTGGCATAGCTTCCCGCCCTGTAAAGAATGAGCGCTTTCTCACGTTTCTCTATCTAAGCAATTCCAACCGCCCCATAATAAAAGAGGCTGCGCACCAATCCGATGCCGCAGCCTCTGTGTCCTTACAGTCCAGCCTTATTCCGAAGAAACTCCATCCACTCTTTTCTCTTCATAACAGAACATCTATGTTTCACGTTCTTTCCCTTTTCCGGGTCATAACAGATCACCATAAGTCCCGTAGGGATCAAAGGAAGCAGCCCGCCCACATTGACAAGCTTCAGCTCCTTGATGTCGCTGTACTTCACGGCGAAATTGCTTGCGCCAAGCAGTCCTCCGGCAAAGATAAACTTCTCCTCCGTGAAGAAGAAATTCCCTCTCGTCTGCGACAGCATTTCCCATAAATCGCCCTTCGTGTGTTCAACCAAGTGGTCTTCTTCGCTCATATATCCCGCTTCTCTCAGAGATTTTTCCCACTTTCCTACCGTACCTAAATCCAGTTTCATTGTTCATTCACCCTTTCTTACATTTTTCTTTCTATCATAGCACTGTTCTGAAGAAAAAGCCATTATTCTTTGTCGTGTATCTCCCCGTGCAGTTCCTGCAGGGACTTCACTCCGCTGCCCTTGTGGGTTTTCAGGTAGTGAATGCCCTCCGCCGTCACTTTCGCCGCCGCAACCGTAGTGATATAGGGCGCTTTCGCCTTGATCGCCGCCTTGCGCAGATAGCTGTCATCGTGCACGCTGTCCTTGCCTACAGGAGAGTTGATAATCAGGTCGAAATCTCCGTTGGTAATCATGTCGCCTACGTTAGGACGCCCTTCATAGAGCTTCTTCGCCTTCGCGGCGGGAACCCCTGCTGCCGTAATCAGATTGTAAGTGCCCTCGGTGGCCACAATTTTAAATCCGTCTTCCGCCAGACTCTTCGCCACTTCCACCACTTCATCCTTGTCCTTCTTGTTCACGGAAATCAGCACCGTACCCTCAAGCGGCAGTTTCGACTGCACCGCCTCCTGCGCCTTGAAAAAGGCTTCTCCGTAGGAGCTGGAAAGTCCCAGCACCTCTCCCGTAGAACGCATTTCCGGCCCGAGAATCGGATCCACCTCCGGGAACATATTGAAGGGGAACACCGCCTCCTTCACGCCGTAATTCGGTATCACCTGTTCTTTTAATCCCGAAATCGGCGAAGGCCGTCCCGTAAGCTCGGCTGTGATGATATCGGTAGCCAGCGGCACCATGCGGATATTGCAGACCTTGGACACAAGCGGCACAGTGCGGGATGCCCTCGGATTCGCCTCCAGCACAAACACCTTTCCGTTCTCGATGGCGTACTGCATGTTCATCAGACCCTTGACGTGCATCTCCTCCGCAATTTTTCTCGTGTACTCCTTGATGGTCTCCACGCTCTCCGGCGGAATATGCACGGACGGAATGATGCAGGCTGAGTCCCCGGAGTGGATACCAGCAAGCTCAATATGCTCCATCACTGCAGGCACAAAAGCGTGGGTGCCGTCGCTGATGGCATCTGCCTCACACTCCAGCGCATTGCTTAAGAAACGGTCAATCAAAATGGGCCTGTTAGGCGTCACTCCCACCGCCGCATTCATGTATTCCGTCAGACTCGCGTCATCGTAGACCACTTCCATCCCTCTGCCGCCCAGCACATAGGAAGGGCGCACCATCACCGGGTAGCCTATTTCTGCGGCAATGCCAAGCGCCTCTTCCACCGTAGTCGCCATACCTGACTCTGGCATGGGAATGGAAAGCTTCTCCATCATGGCGCGGAACTGATCCCGGTCCTCAGCAAGATCAATGACAGAGGGGGATGTTCCAAGAATCCGAACCCCGTTTGCTTCCAGCTCGGATGCCAGATTGAGCGGTGTCTGCCCGCCAAACTGGGCAATCACGCCGAGAGGCTTTTCCTTCTTGTAAATACTCAGCACATCCTCCAGCGTAAGCGGTTCAAAGTAGAGCTTGTCAGAGGTATCGTAGTCGGTGGACACCGTCTCCGGATTGCAGTTCACAATAATCGTCTCAAAGCCCAGCTTCTTAAGCGCCATCGCTGCGTGCACACAACAGTAGTCAAACTCGATGCCCTGTCCGATCCGATTGGGACCGCCGCCCAGAATCATAATCTTCTGTTTGTCTCCGTTGACCGGGTTTTTGTCCGGCGCATTGTAAGTGGAGTAGAAGTAAGCGCTGTTTTCCGTGCCGCTGACATGCACGCCCTCCCATGCCTCCTCCACACCAAGCGCAAGCCGGCGGTTACGGATATCCGCCTCGGGTATTTCCAGAAGCTGGCTTAAATATTTGTCGGAGAAGCCATCCTTCTTGGCTGTCACAAGCATCTCATCGGGAAGCATATTTCCCTTATGCTGTAAAATGTCCTCTTCCTCCTCCACCAGCTCCTTCATCTGCTCGATAAAATAAGCTTTTACTCTGGTGATCTCAAAGATTTCCTCCACCGTCGCGCCTTTGCGCAGCGCCTCGTACATGAGGAAATGGCGCTCACTGGAAGGCGTATTCAGCCGGCGCAGCAGCTCCTCTTTCGGCAGCGTATCAAAATCTTTCGCGTGGCCCAGCCCGTAACGCCCTGTCTCCAGGGAACGGATGGCCTTCTGGAACGCTTCCTTATATGTTTTACCGATACTCATAACTTCGCCCACGGCGCGCATCTGCGTGCCCAGCTTGTCCTCAACGCCCTTGAACTTTTCAAAGGCCCAGCGGGCAAACTTGATCACCACATAATCGCCGTCCGGCACATATTTATCCAAAGTTCCGTACTTGCCGCAGGGAATGTCCTTCAAGGTAAGGCCCGCCGCCAGCATGGAAGACACAAGGGCGATCGGGAATCCTGTAGCCTTACTCGCCAGCGCAGAAGAGCGCGAGGTACGGGGATTGATCTCAATTACAATAATACGGTCCGAAACGGGATCATGGGCAAACTGCACGTTGGTGCCGCCGATCACCTGCACCGATTCCACGATTTTGTATGCCTGCTCCTGCAAACGCTTCTGACACTCCTCAGAGATCGTCAGCATGGGCGCGGAACAGAAAGAATCTCCCGTGTGTACCCCAAGCGGGTCGATGTTTTCAATGAAACAGACGGTAATGATGTTGTTGTCCGCATCCCGCACCACCTCGAGCTCCAGCTCCTCCCAGCCGAGAATGGACTCCTCCACCAGCACCTGCCCCACAAGGCTTGCCTGTAAGCCTCTGGCGCATACTACCTTCAATTCGTCTCTATTATATACAAGACCGCCGCCTGCGCCGCCCATCGTGTAAGCCGGACGGAGCACTACGGGATAACCGAGCTTTTCTGCGATGGAGAGCGCCTCCTCCACAGAATAGGCCACTTCGCTGCGGGCCATCTCGATGCCAAGCGCATTCATGGTCTTTTTAAACTCAATGCGGTCTTCGCCGCGTTCAATGGCATCCACCTGCACACCGATAACCTGCACCTGATATTTTTCTAAAATTCCCGCCTTGTTCAGCTCCGCGCAAAGATTGAGCCCGGACTGTCCTCCCAGGTTGGGAAGCAGCGCATCAGGGCGTTCCTTCGCAATGATCTGTTCTAACCGTTCTACATTGAGCGGCTCAATATAAGTCACATCCGCTGTCTCCGGGTCCGTCATAATCGTTGCCGGGTTGGAATTGACCAGCACGATCTCATATCCCAGCTTTCGGAGCGCCTTACACGCCTGTGTCCCCGAATAGTCAAACTCACAGGCCTGTCCAATAATGATCGGGCCCGATCCGATGATTAGTACCTTGTGAATGTCTGTTCTGCGTGGCATATTCTTCCTCCATGTCTCCTCATGTCTCTTCTGTTTCCGTACTAGAAATAAGTATACAAAAAAATCTGCATTTTAACAATGCAGATTTTCATGGGAAATAGGTATTGGACTCCTGTTTCTCCGTTTCACGCAGTATCTGTACAAGCACCTTATAGTCCAGATACTGCACACCCTCTACCCCGAGGTGAATTTTCTCCGCCAAATTGCTGTGATAATAGATATCCATTGCCCTCTCCAGCGAAATA
The DNA here is from genome assembly GCA_965114645.1 of uncultured Lachnospiraceae bacterium. GTDB lineage: Bacteria > Bacillota > Clostridia > Lachnospirales > Lachnospiraceae > UBA3282. Next base: position 54,577 of record CBCOZL010000006.1, read on the forward strand.
TTTTCTGTTTCGGCAAGATAAGAAATGATTCTCTCCTCCAGACTCTCCTGATACACTCGTTCCAATGCTTCTCCATCCATCCGTCATATCTCCTCACAGGATTCCCAAACCAACAACTCATCAATTGCTCTCTGTGTGATAAATGCAATCTGATCATAAGAAGCCTGTTCCTTTACAGTTGTCACATAAAATCCCATGCCAAAATCAAGTGCTCTGTAGGAATGATTGATGTCAGGATTTCTCACACTTTCCGTTGAGCCATGATAAACAATCATATCACTACACCCCGCACTTCCAGATATTTTTCGACATCATCCACAACACACCCTGTACCCTGCGTATGCAAAATATCATAATGCGGTACAAGATAGCCCGCAATACACCCCGCACTCTGCAATTTCTGATAAACAAGTGACGGCATCATATTCCATTTATGGGCACAGGCATGAATGATGTAAACAACAAACGAGAAGGAATCTTTATCCATATATGACTTTCCTCTCAGATCTCTTATTTGACAATAAGTATACAACAATTCATTCGTATATATTACATTTCACAACAAAAAGCAATATAAAAATCTCTCGATTTTCTATAGCGAAACGAAAGACTGCTATACCAAAAGTACAGCAGCCTCTGCCTCTCTCCCCACGCAAGGTCTCATTCCCCGGACACCTGTGTCCCATCCGCTTTCATGTGGTACTTATCCTTGTAAATCAGCTGGGAGATGGGCACCAGCTCGTATCCCTTTTCCTGCAGGCCGGTAATCACCGCATCCAGTGCGTCTGCAGTGTACTTCGCGCCGTTGTGCATGAGGATGATCGCCCCGTTGTTCAGCTTATCGGACTCCACCACACGTTTGACAATATCGTCCACACCGTAGTCCTTCCAGTCCAGAGAATCAATCGACCACTGGATCGGATAATACCCGCACTTCTGCGCGTTCGTTATGACATGATTGTCATAATCCCCGTAGGGCGGCCGGAACAGGCACATCTCATATCCTGTCAGCTCCTGCACCTTAGTATGTACTTTCATCAGCTCCTCCTGACACTGCTCGTCGGAGAGCTGGGACATGTTTTTATGGTTCTCACTGTGGTTGCCGAGATCGTGGCCGTCCGCCAGGATCGCCCTCACATCCTCCGGGTAGGATTCCACCCAGCCGCCTGTCATAAAGAATGTCACTTTCACATTGTGTTTTTTTAAAGTCTCCAGAATACGCGGCGTGTCTTCATTTCCCCAAGCCGCGTCAAAACTCAGCGCCACCTGTTTCTTATCCGTCTCCACACAGTAGATGGGCAGTTCCCTGCCGCCAACGGAGCTGCTCACTGTGATGGAGTCTGGCAGAAATCTCACAATTCCCTGAATCAGCGCAACCGACACCAGCAGAAAAGCCGCAGACTTCGCCGTCTGCACGGCCACATTTTTCAGAAACTGCTCCCGCTTATACTCTTTCTTTGTCTGGGAACGCTCCGCCGCACTCACGGAACCGCAATACTGTCCACAGCCCCGCTGCCTCTGCCGCTCTTCATTCCATGCCGCCACCTTTTCCGGCTCGGGCCAGACACCCTTTTCCCGCCCCCGGCGTTCCCGCTGTATTTTATTTTCCAGTTCCCCCATGGCAAGCGTAAACTTATCGCTCCACTTTCTTTTTTCAGACATCGCAGTCTCCCGCAGTTTATTCTCAATTCCAATATATGCGGGAAACCTTTGAATTTTGTCCTGTTTCCCTCTAATATGGGAAATTCGTCGCAGAAAAAGGCAGTCCCCGCAAAGAGACTGCCTTAAACATCTTTTTACTACTATTCACTGTTACATTTCCGAATCCGCTTACAGCATCTTCTTCATTTCATCCGCCACAAACTGCACCTTGGTGCCTACAATAACCTGCACCGCAGTCTTGCTGGGTCTCATAACGCCTGCCACGCCTGCAGACTTGATCTTCTTTTCATCTACCTGTGTATAGTCGTTAATTTCCAGACGAAGTCTTGTAATGCAGTTGTCAAGAGACTTCACGTTCGCCTTGCCGCCGAGACCTTCCAGAATGATGGAAGCCACTTCCGTGAAATCGTTGTTGGACAGAACCGCTCTCTTCTCTGCCTCCACATCGTCATCCTCTCTGCCGGGTGTCTTTAAGTCAAACTTCACGATCGCGAAGCGGAACACCACATAGAAGATTGCGAATGCCGCAAGACCCAGAGGGATAATCAGCCATGTGCTCTGTGCCGCCGGCAGGGATGCCGAGAACAGAAGGTCGGTTGCGCCTGCCGAGAAGCTGAAACCTGCACGGAAGCCAAGCAGTACGGTAACCGTTGTGAAAATTCCGTAAAGCAGCGCATAAATCACATACAGCATAGGAGCAAGGAACATGAATGCAAACTCGAAAGGCTCTGTAACGCCGCAGACGAAGGAACAAACTGCCGCAGATGCAACCAGACCGATCGCCACTTTCTTTTTGTCGCTCTTCGCGGTGTGGATCATAGCCAGCGCCGCACCCGGAATACCGAACATCATACAAGGGAAGAATCCGGACATATACATACCAAGGCTCCAGGTAACATCCGCACTTGTCTCACCTGCCCAGAAGTGGGTCAGATCGCCGAGACCGATGGTGTCAAACCAGAACACGTTATTCAGTGCATGGTGCAGACCTGTAGGAATCAGCAGACGGTTCAGGAAAGCGTAAATACCTGCGCCTACTGCGCCCATTCCAACAATACCCTGACCTACTGCAATCAGTGCGCCGAACACGATAGGCCATACGAACAGCAGAACTGCCGATACAAGGATGGATACCACACCTGAAATAATAGCTACACAACGCTTGCCGCTGAAGAAGGACATCCAATCCGGCAGCTTCGTGGACTTAAATCTGTTGTAGCAGGAAGCGCCGATCACGCCTGCCAGGATACCGATAAAGGGATTTCCTATTTTCGCAAAAGCAAGTGACTTATTGGCATCATCCGCGATGGAAGGCATCAGCGTCGTAACTGTGCCCACTGCCAACAGGTTCGTCATCATCAGCCAGGATGCCAGCGCCGCAAGACCTGCCGTGCCGTCATGGTCATCCGCCATACCTACGCCTACACCGATAACAAAAAGCCACGCCATGTTGTCGATCAGGGCACCGCCCGCCTTCACAAGGAAGAATCCCAGAAGACTTAAAAATCCTGTCCCGGCGATGTCACCGCCCTGCATTGTCTCCGGACACAGCGCATATCCGATTCCCATCAAAATACCGCAGATCGGCAGACACGCCACCGGCAGCATCAGGGATTTTCCCAGTTTCTGTAAATATTTCATCATAAGCACTACCTCCCAATTATTTTATAAGTTTTCTTCAAAGAATTTAGCGAGCGCTTCATGCGCGGCATCCTCGTCCTCGCCCTCAATACGGCAGACAACCTCCGCACCCTGCTTGATTCCGAGTCCCATCAGCATAATCAGCTTTTTCGCCTCAGCGCTTTTCCCTCCGGACTCGATCGTAATCCTGCTGGCAAACTCGCCCGCTTTCTTTACCAGCAGACCCGCAGGTCTGGCATGCAGCCCCACCGGATCCTTGATTACATAAGTAAAATCCCTCATTTCTTTATCCTCCCTCCTTAAATTTTTATATGAACCCCCGGAATCTCACCTATATCCGGGAGCATATTTACGGCAGCTCTCTCACCGCACTGCGTACCTTGAGTACCGCTGAAGCAGCGACGCTAAGCTCATCCACACCGATCTTCAAAAACCAATCCGTAAGTTCTGTGTCCGCGCCAAGCTCTCCGCAGATGCCCACCCAGATGCCCGCCTCGTGGGCGTTCTTCACAGTCATCTCGATCAACCGCAAAAGCGCTTCGTGATGGGTGTCGCAAATCCCTTCCAGCTTCTGGTTCTGACGGTCTACCGCCAGCGTATACTGTGTGAGATCATTGGTTCCGATACTGAAAAAGTCCACTTCCTTCGCCAGCTTATCGGAAATCACAGCCGCCGCAGGAGTCTCGATCATAATGCCAAGTTCCGCCTCACCCACCGAAAAACCGTCTTTTGCAAGATCCTCTTTCACCATCTCCACAATCTGTTTAATCCGCTGTACCTCATCCACAGATACAATCATGGGGAACATGATGGCAAGTTTTCCGTGGGCAGCCGCACGGTAAAGGGCACGAAGCTGGGTGATGAATATCTCCTCCCGGTCCAGACAGATACGGATTGCCCGGTAACCGAGCGCCGGATTTTCCTCCGGCTCCAGTCCAAAGTAATCCACTTTCTTATCCGCCCCGATATCCATTGTGCGGATGACCACTTTTTTTCCTTCCATCTTTTCGAGGACAGCCTTATAACTCGTATACTGCTCCTCCTCCGACGGAAACGTCTCTCTGCCCAGATAGAGGAACTCGCTCCTGAAAAGGCCGATGCCTCCGGCGTCCGCCGCACAGGCTGTGTCCGCATCCTCCACATTTCCGATATTTGCAAAAATGTCTATCCGCTTCCCGCTCTTTGTGATATTGTCCTGCCCTTTCAGTTTCTCAAGCGCTTCCAGATCCGCCACCCACTGGTTTTTCCGCACAACCTTCTGAGACAGGATCTCCTCCTCCGGCTCCACCACAAACTCGCTCTCAAATCCATCCACCACACAGGTCTTTCCGTGCAGCTCATCCGAAAGAGCGATGTCCACGTTCACCAGAGCCGGCAGATTCATACTTCTCGCCAGAATCGCCGTGTGGGAGTTGGCCGATCCTTTCACCGTCACAAATCCGAGTATTTTCTTTTTGTCAAGCTTTACCGTCTCACTGGGCGTCAGGTCTTCCGCCACGATCACCACCGGCTCCTCGGAATTGATCTCCTCCTCCGGCAGATCCAGAAGAATACGGATCACTCTCTGGGAGATATCCCGGATATCCGCCGCCCGCCCTCTCATATACTCGTCATCCATAGATGCAAACAGCTCTGCAAACTGTGTGCCCGCCTGATTTACCGCGTACACTGCGTTATATCCGCTCTCAATCTCCCCTGCGGCAGTTTCCAGATAGTCCTCATCCTCCAAAAGCATCTTATGTACGTCAAAGATAGCGGCATGATCTTCGCCCACGTTCTGCAGGGCCTCGTCATAGAGTCTTGTAAGCTGAGCCCTCGCCTGTTCCACTGCAGCCATAAACCGTTCTTTCTCGGCCGCCGCATCTGCCACCTTCTCATCCGTCACCTGAATATCTACCTTTTTATAAAGGTATACCCTTCCTATGGCGATTCCCCTCATCACGCTTTTTCCAACGTATTTATCCATCCCCACCTCCGCAATGCCAAAACTTCTATTTCTTAAGATTCAATACAACGTCACCGGCCTCCACATCCTGGGCCTCCGCCATCGCGATTTCCGCAAACTCTTCCGTATTACAGACAATAACCGGCGTAATGGTATCAAATCCGGCCGCCTTGATCTGCTCCAGATCAGCCTCCAGAAGCAGATCCCCCTTCTTGACCTGCTGTCCTTCCTCCACATGTATGGTAAAATGTTTCCCGTTCAGTTTCACCGTGTCCAGACCAATGTGTAAAAGCACTTCCACGCCGTCCGCCGAAGTGAGCGCCGCCGCATGCCCCGTGGGGAACACCGTGTTGACCGTGCCGTCCACCGGCGATAGGAACTGATTGCCCGTGGGAATGACTGCTGCTCCCTGCCCCAGAATTCCCTCCGAAAACGTGGGATCACTGACCTCACTCAATGGGACAAGCTTTCCGGCCGCCGGCGCAAAGATCTCGATTACTTCCTCTTTCTTTCCGCCCCCGAAGATAGTTTGAAAAAGTCCCATAAACACTCTCCTTTCATAAAAAAGCCGGGCAGCCGCGCGCCCGATTGCTAAAGCTCCGCGTTCTGAAAATCCATAATTATTCGCCTGTCATCTTTACCATATATACAGAACGCGAAAGTCCATCCTTTTTTACATTTTTACTATTTTTTCTTCTGTTCGTTTCTATCACTATAGCATTTTATACAATTTGTGTCAACAATATAAAATATTTGTCGTTGTATTATCTCTATTTCTTTGCATTTTAGGACTTTTTTTGTGCATTATAAACACTTTTAAAATTTTGCATATATTTATGGAACAAAGCCAAAAAAATCTGAAAATTTTTAAAAAATTTTTTTTCATAAACCTCTTTACAAATCTGCTGAAAAGACGAAATAATAGATATAGGAAATTATGGAATAAGCATATACATGACACGGATGTCAACTATCATGACAAGGAGGGCAATGACATGGGAATCAGTTTAAACGGTTTGAATTCAGGAATGGCGGACACCTACTCCACACTGCTTGGCGGAATGAGCGGTTCCGACGGCGCAGGGGGAGTGAGTTCTCTTCTGGGCGATTACGCCGCCATCAAAAACGGCAGCTACGGTAAGATGATGAAATCCTACTATGCAAAGCTTGAAAAGCAGGAAGCTGCAGAATCCGGCGAGACCGATCAGAAAAAGGCCGGAAAAGTCAAGGACAGCGCGTCCGCTTCCGCAGCGGCATCCCTTTACAAATCCGCTTCTGCACTCAGTTCTTTGAACTACGATGACCGCAGTGAGGAAAACATCGACAAAATCACGGATTCGGTTTCCTCTTTTATCAAGGACTACAACAGTCTGATGAAGAGCGCTGCCAAGAGCGATAATACCACGGTACAGAAGCAGGCGGAATCTTTGTACAACTCCTACTACAGCAATTACAAACTCTTCGCAAAGGTCGGCATCACCTTGAACTCCGACAAAACCCTCTCTTTCGACGAGGATTCCATGAAGAAGGCGCTTGCCGACACGGAACACGGAAACGGCGCTACGGTGAAGACACTGTTCGGCGGCATCGGCTCTTTCGCCGACAAAGCGGTCGATAAGGCAAGCCGGATTTACAGGGCTGCCGGCGACGGCGAGTCCGTTACCTCCTCCAAGGCGAAATACGCGGGTGTCGGCTCATCGACAAGCACCTCCGGCACATCCTCCACAAAGGATAAAGATAAGAACAAGACCGTGACGGACGCTTCCTCAGCCGACGCTGCCAATACGCTTTACAAGTCCATTGAGAAATTGAGCGCCATGAATATCAGCAACAGCAATAAGGAAGAGGTCTACAAGGCGTTCTCCTCCTTCGTGGAAGATTACAATGCGCTGATCAAGAACACCGACAAGAGCACGAACTCCAACGTCGTCAACCAGGCAGGCTACTTAAAGAACATCGTGAGCGGCAGCAAGAGCGCCTTCTCCAGAATCGGCGTTACCGTAAATTCTGACAAGACGCTGTCCATCGACGAGAAAAAGTTTAAAGATGCGGATATGAGCGGTGTCAAAAATCTGTTCAGCGGCGTTTACTCCACCGCAGAGAAGATGACCGACCGGGTGAACCAGATTTACCGCTACGCTACGCAGGGCGATTCTCTTTCAAAGAAGACCTACGACAACGGCGGCAGCGGCGTCAACGTACCGACCATGGGATCCATGGTGGACACCATTCTCTGACAAACAAAACTTCAATCCAGTGACGCACAAAGGACGGAACCAGTGATTCGGTTCCGTCCCTTTTTTGTACTTTTTATAAGCAGTTCCCCATCTGGAAAGGGCGTGCACCGTTTTCACAGCGCACGCCCCATACTGTTTCTATTGTTATTTCATCTGTCTCTTGCTGCCGTCTTACGCAAAAGGATTCTCGGTCGGATACGGCACGCTCTTCGGCTGATTGTAGCCGATCTCGCTCACATCCACACCGATATACTTGAATACCTCAAACAGCGCCTTGCCGAAGTGGCCGAAAGCAACTGCGCCGTGGTGCGGGTAATTCTTCTCAATCAGCACATGGCGGTAGAATCTGCCCATCTCCGGGATCGCGAATACACCGATGCCGCCGAAGGACTTGGTTGCCACAGGAAGCACCTCACCCTCTGCCACATAAGCGCGGAGAATATTGTCAGCCGTGCTCTGCAGACGATAGAAAGTGATGTTGCCGGGAACGATGTCGCCCTCGAGCGTACCCTGGGTCACTTCCTCAGGCAGGGATCTTGCCATGATCATCTGATACTCCATGCTGCACTTGGACAGCTTCTTGGAGCAGGTGTTTCCGCAGTGGAATCCCATGAAAGTATCTGTAAACTTGTAATCAAACTTGCCCTCGATGGACTCTTTGTACATATCCTTCGGAACGGAGTTGTTGATGTCAAGCAGCGTTACGATGTCATCGCTGACAGCTTCGCCGATAAACTCGCTCAAACAGCCGTAGATATCCACTTCACAGGATACAGGAATGCCTCTTCCAGTCAGACGGCTGTTCACAAAGCAGGGAACAAAACCGAACTGGGTCTGGAATGCAGGCCAGCACTTTCCGGCAATCGCCACATACTCGCGGTAACCTTTGTGCTCCTCCACCCAGTCGAGCAGGGTCAGCTCATACTGTGCAAGCTTAGGCAGAATTTCGGGCTTGTTGTTGCCGTCGCCAAGCTCAGCCTCCATATCCTTCACTACTTCAGGAATACGGGGATCATCTGCATGCTTATTGAACGCTTCAAACAGATCAAGCTCGGAGTTCTCTTCGATCTCCACGCCCAGGTTGTAAAGCTGCTTGATCGGCGCATTGCAGGCAAGGAAGTTGAGCGGTCTGGGGCCGAAAGAGATAATCTTTAAGCTGGAAAGCGCTGCAACCGCACGTGCAATCGGAACAAACTCGTGGATCATGTCCGCGCAGTCCTCCGCATCGCCGACGGGATACTCGGGAATATAAGCCTTTACGTTTCTGAGCTTTAAGTTGTAGCTGGCATTGAGCATACCGCAGTACGCATCACCGCGGCCCTGAATCAAGTCACCCTGGGACTCCTCAGCTGCAGCCACGAACATCTTCGGGCCTTCGAAATGCTTCGCAAGCAGTGTCTCGGAAATCTCCGGGCCAAAGTTGCCAAGGTATACGCAGAGCGCGTTACAGCCGTTGTCCTTGATATCCTTTAATGCATTCACCATGTCGATCTCGCTCTCGATGATGCAGACAGGACACTCGTAGATGTCTGCCGCGTCATACTTCTTCGCGTAAGCCTCCACCAGGGCCTTTCTTCTGTTGATCGCCAGGGATGACGGGAAACAGTCGCGGCTCACTGCCACGATACCAATTTTTACCTTCGGTAAATTGTTCATTTATATACCCTCCTTTAACCGGTTCTGCCGGTGTGTTTACTATGAAAGCCCGGACGGCGGCTGAACGGACTGCATGCTTGCATGCGAGGACGTACAGACATCGGACGGGCAGGCCGGTATGAGCAAGAAGGTCATTAGACCTGATTGCGAATACCGGCGGCGATTGCGAGAGCGCATAGCGCGCAGCAATCGGCTTTCAATGAGCTTAATTACTCACGAATATCCAGATTCTTTCCAACAAGTCCGATGTGCGCGCCCGCATCGAGGCCGCCCTCCGCATGGCCGATCAGCCACTTATTCTGCGCCGTAATCAGGGAATCCTCCCAGCCGTCATGGCTCTCTTCCAGCGGATAATTGGTGCCTGCCGGAAGCACAATGCCTACCTTGAAGCCGCCCTCGTCCGCACTGCAGGGCGCATAGTGCAGGGTCGTCGCGTAAAGCTCTACCGCCGTGCCTGCCTCCACGAGAAAGGCCTCCATCTTAGCCGTCTCATACTTGAAATCATCGGTGATGTCCTGCTGCATGCCGACGATCAGCACCGCATCCGTAGCTGCCACGTTGATCTCCGAGCTTCTGTGGTACTCAATGGCGTTCAATTTATAATTGTGGCCATTGCAGTAACCAACCTCAATGGGAAGCTCGCCATAAGTTCTCTTCTGTAACGCCTTAGCCGCCGTTGTCTCCTCCAGAGCTTTGATGGAAGGCTCGTATGCTACTCCATCCGGCAGCGGTGTCTCCTTTTTGATCGCCTCCACCAGATCTGTGAAGTCAATTCCTTCCACGACCCTGCCGTACTTACGAAATGACGGGTCTGTCACTTTTTTAATCTCCATATCCTCTCTCCCTTCACCATACTTTCACCGTGCGGAGAATGCCCGCTTTATGGCATTCTCCCGCGTAAGATTTAGTATTTCTTAACGAGGCAGCCTCTGCTGCCGAGTTTTAGAAATACTTCTTACGCTGTTATCTCAGTTTCCCAAACAGCTCCCTGCAGGTCGGATAAATCTGCTTAAACTGCTGGTATCTCTTCTCATATTTCTCAACAAGCGCAGGTTCCGGCTCCACCGTGTCCACAATCTTCACGATTTTTTCTGCCGCTTCCTCCACGTCAGCATACTCACCACATGCCACCGCTGCCAGCATCGCGCCTCCCATAGCCGGCCCTTCCTCGCTCTCGATCACGTCCACTTTCAGGTTCATAATGTTAGCGATCATCCGTTTCCAGAGCGGGCTCTTTGCGCCGCCGCCGCAGATCTTCGTGCGCTCGATGTGAATGCCGAGCGACTTCGCCACTTCCAGGGAATCTCTCAGTGCAAAAGCCACGCCCTCCAGCACCGCCTGGGTCATGTCCGCCCTGCTCGTATCCATCGTCATGCCGATAAACGTACCTCTCGCATCGGGATCGTTGTGCGGGGAACGCTCACCCATCAGATAAGGCAGGAAATACACATGGTTCTCTCCCAGCTTGTCGTCGGTGATTGCCTTCTGCTCGTCCGCATACTTCTCGGTGCCGATGATATCATCCATCCACCACTTATTGCAGGAAGCCGCGCTGAGCATACAGCCCATCAGATGATAATGGCCGTCCGCGTGGGCGAAGGCGTGAAGCGCATTAAACTTATCCACGCCGAACTTGTCGGAGGAAATGAAGATGGTGCCGCTTGTGCCCAGTGAAATATTGCACATGCCGTCTCCCACGGTGCCTGTTCCCACAGCCGCCGCCGCATTGTCGCCGCCCCCGGCCGCCACTTTCACATTCTCGGAAATGCCAAGCTCCGCCGCAATCTCGGGAAGCACGCACCCCACGGTCTCGTAGCTCTCGTAAATCTTCGCAAGCTGTTCTTCCTTTACGCCGCAGATCTCACACATCTCCTTCGACCAGCAGCGATTTTTCACATCAAACAGAAGCATGCCGGAAGCGTCGGAAACATCCGTGCAGTGCACCCCTGTCAGCTTGTAAGCAATATAATCCTTGGGGAGCATGATCTTTTTGATCCTTGCAAAGTTCTCAGGCTCCTTATTCTTCACCCAGAGAACCTTGGGCGCCGTAAACCCGGTAAAGGAAATGTTCGCCGTATACTCGGACAGCTTATCCTTCCCGATCTCATTGTTCAGATAGTCACACTCTTCCGTTGTTCTTCCGTCATTCCAGAGAATCGCGGGACGGATCACCTCGTCCTTTTCATCCAGAATCACAAGCCCGTGCATCTGCCCACCGAAACTGATACCCGCAATCTGGCTCTTGTCCACACCGGCGATCAGCTCCTTGATGCCCGCAATGCTCTGCTCATACCAGTCTTCCGGCTTCTGCTCAGACCACCCCGGATGCGGGAAATACAGCGGATACTCCTTCGACACAATATTGACGATTTTTCCGTTTCCCTCCATCAGAAGCAGCTTCACTGCGCTGGTTCCCAAATCTACCCCAATATAAAGCATGTTAACCCTCCCATTCTTCTGCTTTGGATAAAATTTCCGTGCCCGTGCACGATCCTTCTGTTTCCATGATAAGCTGTCCTGCTGATAAAAGCAATACCGTATCTGTTTTTCGTAATATTACACAAAATATAGCGGAACGCATTGTCTATTTCCACTTGATATGCTAAAGTGAAGCGTACGAGAAGCACTTCTAAGACCCAACAGCAAAGGCTGTATCATAAAGTCAGCTACGCTGACTTGGAAGCGCTAAATCCCGCGCAGGAGAATGCCTGAAAACCAACATTCTCCGCGCTATTACCAAAAATAAATCTGAGAAAAGGAAATCCTGCCATGGCAACCATCAAAGAAATCGCCGCCCTCGCAGGGGTATCAAGGGGCACGGTAGACCGCGTTTTAAACCACCGCGGCGACGTCAATCCCCAGACAGAAGAAAAAATTATGAAGATTGTCCGCGCCCTCGACTACAAGCCGAACAAAGCGGGCATCGTTCTCGCCGCCCAGAAAAAGAACCTGAAACTGGGCGTTGTTCTGCTGGGCATTGGCAATCCTTTCTTTGAGGACGTTCTCTCCGGCGTGCATGAAAAGGCGGAAGAACTTGCCAGCTATAACTGCAGTGTCCTCATCCGGCAGACCGAGTACAGCTTACAGCAGCAGCTCGACGCCATAGAAGAGCTGCTTTCGGAAGGCGTGGGCGGCCTTGCCATCTCCCCCTACAACGATAGCGCCGTGCGCGAAAAGATCAACAGCCTCGGCAGCTGCGGGATTCCTGTCGTGACATTAAATACCGATATCGAAAATTCCAGCCGTCTAGCCTATGTAGGCAGCAACTTTTACCGTTCCGGGGAAGCCGCCGGCGGCCTGATGCGCCTGATGACAAAAGACTGCGTGCATGTCGGCATCGTCTCCGGCTCCCAGAATATTCTCTGCCACACGGAGCGCATCGCCGGTTTCGCCCATATCGTCGAAGCCCATCCCCATATCCGCATCGTGGAGACGGTCAACAGCAACGACGACGACCAGGTCAGCTTCGAACTGACAAGCAGGCTCCTCTCGGACCACCCCGAAATCAACGCCTTTTATTTCACTGCGGGCGGCGTATACGGCGGCTGCCGGGCCATCGAGGCCTCTGCTAGAAAAAATGACATTGTTGTCATAACAAATGATCTCGTTCCCACCACCCGGGAATATATGGAAAAAGGACTGATCGCAGCCACTATCTGCCAACAGCCCTTTCAACAGGGTTCTCTCCCCCTCACCATCCTGTTTGCCTATCTGACTACAGGAGAAATGCCCGCCTCGGAAAACAATTATGTGGATGTGGACATACGAATCAGGGAGAATCTGTAGTCTGCAGAAAATCTTTCTCAAACTGCCCCGCCGATGTGGGTTTCCCAAAATAATATCCCTGTATCATATCCGGCTTGGTAGCCATCATTTTGGAGAGCTCTTCCTTCTCCTCAATTCCTTCCATGCAGACCACCGACCCCAGGCTGTGCACCATATCTATAATATGGCTTATGATATTGAAATCATATTCATTCTTGAGCGCCTGTACCACAAAACTTCTGTCAATCTTTACCGTCTTGGCATCGATCTCCTTCAGATAACGCATATTGGAATAACCTGTGCCGAAGTCATCCAGCGCCAGGTCTATCTTTCTCGACTTCAGATCCTTAAACAACTCCTTGATGCGGTCGTTTGTCTCAATGTAACCGCTCTCTGTCAGCTCCAGAACCAGACTTTCCGGATCCAATCCCACTTCCTGTATACAATGCTCCACATCCAGCATCATATCGCTCTTATAGAGCTGCACATAGGATAAATTCACATTGATGTGAAATTCAGGTATATACTCTTTCCACTTTTTACATGTCCGCGCCGCTTCCCAGAGCACATACTGTCCGACCGGAATAATCAGGCCGCTCTCCTCCAGAATCGGAATGAAAACCGCCGGAGACACACTGCCATACTTCTCATTCCTCCATCGGAGCAGCGCCTCCGCACCGATCAGCCTATAATCCGCCGCAGACACAATGGGCTGGTAATACACTTCAAATCCCCTGAAATCATGGTTGATATCCTGTCTGAGCGACTTGCGGATATCGAGCCTTTCCAGATATACATCGTAAGCCCTGCGGTCAAACACCGTCATCTGGTTTCTGCCGTTTCGTTTCGCCTCGTTTAAGGCAAACTCCGTAAACCGCATGAGTTCCTCCACGGTCCTGCCCGAAAAATCTTCCACCAGCATCCCTGCGGACACCGTGTAAAACCGGCTGTACTCCTTATTTTTGACCATATCGGCTATGGTTTTCTGAATCTGTTTGTAAATGTGGTCCGGATCCTGCCCTGTGCCTTCTCCGATGTCCACAATCATAAACTCATCGGCCACCAGGCGATACACGTCCACGCTCTCTTCCACATTCTTCAGAATGCACTCTGCCAACTCCCGCAATACCTCATCGCCGGCTTCCACGCCTTCTTTTTCGTTGATCTCTTTGAAATTGTCAATACCGATACGCATCAGATAGCGGATGGATTCCGGGTTATCCCGGAGCGTCGATTCCATGTTGAGCCGGAGTCTCGCTTCGCGGCGAAGCCCTGTTATATTGTCGGCTTTCGCCTTCTTTCCCATCTCGCTGACAGTGCCGATTAAGAGTCTGTGCCCCTCCGCACCTGTCACCACCGTCCCCCGGCAGCTGATCCAGACTACCCGGCCCATACGATCCAGCCAGCGGTATTCCAACGCGTGAGTGTCCTTTTCCCCGGAACGGCATTTTTCCAGATCCGCCGACAACATCTCATAATCCGCAGGATATATCACGCTTTTCAGCGTCTCCGAACAGTCTTCGATCACAATAGAGTGGAAGGGAAACCGCTTCGTCGCCTTCTCCGCCACCATATAGGTATCTATAGTCAAATCAAGAATAAACATATAAGCGTCAGAAGACTGCTGCAAAATTTCAATGACTGACCGAATCTGCTCCAACGACATACCCTGTAATGCACTCAGATAATTCATCTATATCCCGACGCTTCCCCCAACAGCTGGGACGCCGGTTTCACCTCCTTCCCCTCTTTTCTGTATTTTTATTCTTTCATTATACTGCCGGGTCTTTTTCTTGTCAAACCCTTTCTTGTATATGTTGCATAACTCTGCACAAATTAGCATTTTTGATTTTGTGTAATATATACAACCAATTTACATAATATTACCTGTGCCGCCCGCATAAATCGTAGCATCCATGAGCCGAAACATCCCATTTGCAGGCATTATACAGTTTTTTCCATATGCACTGTTAGTTTACATAATTTTCTGTTAAAACCCTTCTATACAAAGACCTGCTGTTTTGATATACTTGCAGTATACAGGCCGGGTACCGCCCCGCCTGCGGCACAGGGCAGGTGGCAGCGCCGGTATGTACGGCAGTGGAATTCTGATATTTGAAAGGATCGGTGTGAAATCATATGAATGTGAATAAGAAAAAAGCAGTCGTCTCCCTCGGACATGAGGCGCTTGGTTATACCACCCTGGAACAGTGGGATGCAGTCAAAAAGACTGCCAAAGCTCTTGCGGATCTTGTGGAAGCCGATTACCAGCTTACCATCACCCACAGCAACGGCCCGCAGGTCAGCATGATCCATAAAGCCATGACAGAGCTGCGGCGGGTTTACACCGACTACACCCCCGCTCCCATGTGCGTCTGTTCCGCCATGAGTCAGGGCTATGTGGGTTACGATATCCAGAATGCACTGCGCGCCGAACTTCTGGGACGCGGCATCGTAAAGACCGTCAGCACCATTCTGACCCAGGTGACCGTAGACCCCTATGACGAAGCTTTCTATGCTCCCACGAAAGTGATCGGCCGCTATATGTCTGCGGAGGACGCGGAAACGGAAACGAAAAAGGGAAATTATGTGAAAGAGGAACCCGGAAAAGGATTCCGCCGTGTGGTTGCAGCACCCCACCCGATTGCCATCGTGGAGATTGACGCCATCCGCGCGCTGGCCGAAGCGGATCAGGTGGTGATCGCCTGCGGCGGCGGTGGTATTCCCGTGATTGAACAGAACCATGTGCTGAAGGGCGCGTCCGCTGTGATAGAAAAAGACGCCGTGGCAGGAAGACTGGCAGCCAGCCTCCAGGTTGACGAGCTAATGATCCTGACAGGCGTACCCTGCGTGTATCAGAATTTCGGAAAACCCGATCAGGCAAAAATCCCCGCCCTCACTGCGGCACAGGCAAAAGAACTTTGCGCGCAAGGCCAGTTTGAAGCCGGGACCATGCTGCCGAAGATTGAGGCAGCCATCGCTTATCTGGAAGAAAACCCCGATGGAAAAGTATTAATCACTTCCCTCGGAAATGTCAAGGAAGCCCTGAAAGGCCGGAGCGGCACGGTGATCACCGCATAACACGCGGGCCGTCCGCCTTTTCACTTTCGGTTTTCATTTTCGCTTCCCGCTTTCTCACTTCCGCTTCGCTTCCCCAAGCGCCAGCAGAAGTGCCCCGATCATAATGCAGAAGTCGGATATGTTGAACACAATCCCGCGAAGCCGCCTGTTTTTCGCGGGAAAGCTGACATAATCCACCACATATTTTCTTGCCAGGCGGTCGTAAGTGTTACTGTAGGCGCCGCCTAGCAGAAGGGCCAACCCTGCCTTGAGGGTAGAGTTTCCCCGGAAGCTGAACGTGGCGAGGAAAATCACCGTCATAAACAGCGTCAATCCGAGGGAAAGCATGGCCACGACCCTCTGTTTCCCTTCTCCGATATCCAGAAAAGCGCCTTTGTTATGATATCTCTTGATTAAAAGTCTTCCCTCGCAGAAGGGTTTCTCCTCCCCCTCCTCCAGGTTCTTTTCGATGTGATTTTTTACAAGCAGATCCAGCATAAAAATCCCGAATGCCAGAGCTGCAAAGCCGATGACTGCCATAACACCCCTCCCGCCTGTTTCTGTCTGTCAATCGTTTGCGCCGTCGCCGCCTCCAGGACACGGAGGCTGATCCGGCTTCTTCCTTCTCAAAACTGCCGGATCACCCGCAGGCTCCTTTGCAGCGTAATCCAGAGCGGGTGCGGAACCTTGTTGGTCCGAAGCGCCAGATATCCCTCCTTGAAAGAAACCAGATAATTCTTAAGTCCCGCATTGCTGGTGCCTCCGTAGAACATGGCCACCAGAACCTCCGGCACATAGGCCAGCTTGTTTTCCGGCTCCTTCAGAAAACGCACCATAAACTCATAGTCCGCCGCACAGCGGTAAGAGGTATCATACATCCCGTATTTCTCATACACACTCCGCCGGAGAAAAAGGGTCGGATGCCCCGGCATCCAGCCCTCCGAAATCCGCCCCTGTCCCATACGCCACTCTCTGATTACCCGCTCGCCTTCCACATAAACAAGATCCGCGTGAGCGCCCACACATTCCAGGCCTCCCTGCTCCAGTGCGGCAATCATTTTGCTGACCGCATCAGATCTGCATAATTTATCATTGCAGACCGCAACCACTTCCCCGGTACTCATGCGAAATGCCTTGTTCATCGCATCATAAAGACCGCCGTCGGGTTCCGAAACCCACCGCACCGAATGCGTCTGACGGCCTTCCATCCGTGCAGCAAACGCTTTGATCAATTCCAATGTGCCATCCGTGGAGCCGCCGTCCACAATGACCACTTCCACGTCATGGTAATCCTGTTTCTCAATGCTTTCCAGCGTGAACGGCAGATTCTCTTTTACATTATAAACCGTAACCAGTAAGGAAACCTTCATCCCGATTTTTCTCCATGCCATGCCTCTTTCCCATGACGTCATGCTCTCATGCACCTTAATTCTCGTCTCTCCCCGTCTCTGCCCACGACAGCGCCTCCTCCAGGCTTGCCGCTCCCAGAATATTGAGCATAAATCCCGTGTATTCCCCGGCCCTGTCCGTATCGATATAGCGGAAAACATCCTTTATATACTTCCCGGAATGGTCGTACTCATACACGCCGAAGGCTAACCCTGCCATCACCTCCTCCGGCGCGTCCGTCTGCCGGTTCATCAGAAAGGCGTCCACATAAGGATTATTCTCCACAATATAATAGCAGTAGGCGAAAGCCGCCGCCTGCAGCCGCTCCCCGGAGCCGGACGAAAATCCAAGCTCCGTGATGGTGACGCTGCGCACCTCACCCGCCCTGTCCAGATATGCCTCCTCAGACAGCAGATCCGTCAGCACGTTCAGATTCATAATGGACAGGTGAGGGGCATCAATCGTCCTATCATACTCCTGCGACCAGTAGTTCACGCGCGTAAGCGGTTCCGGGTAAGGGTGGATCGCAATGCCCCAGTCATAATTCCCGTGCGCGAGCGCCGCCTCGTTGAAGCCTTCCATAATATCCCTGCCGTTGAAGAAGGCAGAATTGTCCCCTTCGTTGCTGTTCCATGCGTGGTCTATGCTGAAATACACGCGTCCCTGCGCATAATGGCTCTTCACCGCCTGATAAAAGATGCGGAAAGATTTTTCAAACTCCCTGGTGTAATGGTACACATCACGGGTGTTCATAAAATTCCAGACCCGGTTCTGGTTGATCTCATTGGCAATCACCCAGCTGTGTATCATACCGTGCTTTCCGCTTGAATACCGCTCCGCCAGAAAGCCTGCCACCGCCTCGATGGTTCTTGTTCCTTCCTCCTCTGCCGCGTTAAACATATAGTAATAAGCGCCGCTCTCCTGGTTCTTCGCATCCGGGTGAATCAGCTCCGGGAATGCTTCGTTCCAGTCATTCAGCACCACTGCCGTGGCCGTCATTCCCATATCCGACAGATAAGTAAAAAGCCCGTCGTAACCGTTGATCGCCGCCCCGTTAAAAGCATAATTTCTGCCCTTGTATGTATAGGTAATCGTCGGAAACGTCTGGTCCGTAGTTTCCCCCATAATATGCGAAAGCGGTATATTGTAGATCGCATGTTTGACGCCAAGATCTGTCAGTTCCGGCGTCCCGAGCATTGTAGGGTCTAACAGAATCCCCTTTTTGGAACCCGGATCCGGGTAAGGATCCTGATTGTCCGCAAGCGCCTCCGGGTTCGATATATACACACTCCTGCCCACCTGCACATAGTTCCCGTCCATCTTCACCGCCGGGATAAACCGTGCGTACAGATAGGCGTCCCGATAGGAAAAAGCAGTCTCCCATTCCCTGTCCTTTCGTCCTCTCGTGACAGGTTCCTTCTCCAGAGCATCCCCATCTTCCTCCCAGGTATCTGCCCTGAATAAATACAGATACGCGTCGTCACTGGACGGAATCAACGGCATGGTAAGTGAATACCGCAATTTTCTCAATTCCGCATCATAAATCAGAGACACATCCATGGCATACTCAGATAATTCATCCACCGACAGGCTTGTCTCCCCCGCCGTCAGCTCCGTCAGTTCCTTTTCCCGCTGCCCGGCTGCATTTTCCTCGTCCGTCTTCTCCTGTCCGGCAGGCGCGCTTGCGGGCGCTGCCTCCTCTCCGCATCCGCAGAGCAATGCAATCGCCATACAGATGCCTGTAAGCAGGGGATGCCCGGAACGGATCATACTTTTCTTTTCCTTATACACTCCCAAACCTCCCGCGCTCATTCATAGTTCACAAAAACGGTTACCTCCGGCGGCGTTTCCACTGCGTCCGATACCGTCCTGTCTCCTCTTTTCATCTGCTTATATATTTCAAAAAAATGGGTCGTTGGTATTTCCTTAAACCGCCATTCTGTATCTATCACCGGGATCGCCGCGCATCCTTCCTGTACCCCGTAACGCCTCACCTGCCCGGCATCCTCCTCGGACCAGCCGCCAGCCGCATAATATTCATCGAGGGCGTCCGTCACAGCCGGGCCAATATTCTTGACTGCACTGGTCAAGATCCGTTCCGAAACCCTGCACTGGTCCACATCCACACCGATCATCAAACCATTCTGGTTTTCCGCCGCCTCCAGCACAGACTCGTACAGCCCGCCTCCACAGGCAAAAATAACCTGCGTGCCATTCTCATACCAGCCGTCCGCCTTCTCCCTCACCGAAATATCCGCCGCAAAAGAATCTGCATACCAATAGTTGACCGTCACGTCATCCAGCGACAGATCCTTGGCCGCCGCATTGATTCCCTGCAGATAACCGTAACCATAGCGCATAACAGGAGGTTCCATTCTCCGATACCCTTCCTCGGAATCCGCAAGATCATGATCGACAAATGACCCTCCTATGAAACCAAGGTTCCTATATCCCTCCCAGACCGCCATATATCCCGCCAGATACCCTGCCTGCTCCTCATGAAAAAGAATACAGTGCACATTCTCCGCAATGGGAAGTTCCTCTCTGTCTCCATCATGCGGTACGGTATCCACCAGCAGGAAAGAAGTCTGCGGATAGATTTCCTGCAGCGCGCCTACGGCCTCTCCGAAAATATCCCCCGCGCAGACAATCAGTCCGGCATTTTCTTCCACAGCCCGGTGTATAATCTCCCGGTAACTTTCCGGCTCATTCGGATCCGCATGATAATAGGAAAAGGAAGTCCCCGCTCCCAAAGCATACATGCGCACACCGTTAAAAACCGCTTCATTGTAACCGCCATCCTCCACGGAACCATCCGTGAGGAAGGCAATCTCACCGCCTGTCTCACTGTAATCCCCGTAAGGATCCTCAAACATCTTCTGCACCGACTCCCGCCAGGAAGTCATCTCCACGCCCGCTCCGTTCTCCTCTTCCGCTTCACTCTCCTGCTTTGTCTCCTCCGGCGCATCATTCTCCGCAGATGACGCTGTCTCCTGTGCCGGATTCCCGCAGCCCGTCAGAAGCAAAAGTAAAAGCAGCCCGGCCAGCCCAAGCTTACGTTTCCTCATTCTACTGTATCCGCCTTCCATAAACATTCCATTCTACTGTGTGAGCATAATATTCCAAAATAAACACTCACTATTACACCTTACCACAAGTGGGAGGAATCAGCAAGGTTTGCCGTTTTTTCTACAACCTCGCCAGCGTCTCAAAGGTTCCGTTGATATTGAGCCGCCCGTATCCCCAGCGTTTGTCGGGATAGCGGATGTCTCCCGGCCGTTCCGCCCCCTGGATCAGAAAACTCTTGGTTCCCCGGCTGTCCACGGCGAAGGCGTTTCCGTCAACGATCGCCCATTCCAGAAACTGCGCCACACAGCCTGCCGCCAGCGAAACCGCCATGCAGGAACCGTCCGTCTCCCCGAGTGCGGTGTGCACGCCCACCCCGGGAGCGGCAAGATCCGGCTTAATGCCTCCGCTTCGGCTGAATCCTCTGCCGGAAGACGCATACCAGCTGTCCGTATAGCTGTCGTAGGCAGAAATGGTAATCACCTCTGAGGCATTGGCAGGCTCTGTCAGCGTCACATCCGGGCTTGGCTGCAGAAAAGTAACTCTCTGTTCCAAAAATTCTTCAATCGGAAGCCACATATGATATATGCCATTGCCATTCGGCCCCCTCGCGGAAGCCGTCAGCGTCACGGTCCATATGCCCGGCGTCGGATCTGCAAAGCGCAGAAAAATAAGCGGGTCTCCCGCGTCCTTCTCCACAAGAACAATCCCCACCTGTATGCGGGTTCTCTCAAAAATAAAGGAGACGTTCCTGTCCATGCCGTTTCGAAAATCAATCACCGGCGATACTTCCCCTCCCGGGGAACGTATTGAAACGGCATAGACATCCGGCAGGCTCCCCCAGATCTCTGCGCAAAAACCCTTCATCTGCCCGGCAACGCGGATCTCCACATTGCTCGGCATAAAATTTTCATAGTGGTGTTCCCTGTCGCCTTCGTTGCCGCCTCCCACCACAACGACCCTGCTTCTCCGGCCCGCCACGATGTTTAAATACGAATCCAGCGCGGAGGTGCCGTCATGGCTGCCCATATTTGTGCCAAGCCCGATTACAATGACTACAGGTCTGCTGAACGCCACCGCCATCTGCTGCAGGTAATTCACCGCCTCCATGATATCGTTTTCTGCGAAAGCTTCCGCCCGGTCATCAATCAGGTAATAATCGCGCAGATACGCTTTCGCGCCTTTAAGCTTCACCACCGCTATGTCCGCAAGGGGCGCAGCTCCCCGAAACGTAAGTCCCTGGTCCAGAAGGCTCCCCGCCGCCGCAGAGGCCATCTTTGTGCCGTGTCCGTTGGTATCGGTACTGGGAACCACCGTCTCCGGCTCCGCCGCGGCGAGCGCCCTGTCGATATCCGCCCTTCGGTATTCCGTCCCATATGCAAAACCCTCGGGCGGCTCCCCTGTCTGTATGGTCTGATCCCAGATGGAAAGAATGCGGCTGCTCCCGTCCTCTCTGCGGAACACATCCTCCCGATAATCAATTCCCGTATCGACAAACCCAACAATAACGCCGCTTCCCTGTAAGGCAAGCGGCGGATTCTGTACACGGATATTGCCCATCGCCGCCAGCGGGGAAGCATCGAACCCACGCTCTCCCGCCTGCATCAGCCCATACAGTTTAGGGATCGTCGAATACCCATAGTTACCTATGGATACCGGCTGCACCTGACTGCGCCTCACATGTGCAATACCGTATCCGGCATCAATTTCACGGTAGCAGAACTCTACATCCGCTCCCTCAAGAATCTCCACGATCACATCATAATCGACAATGATATCCAAAAAGTCTTCCGACAAAATCATTTCCCGACAGGTCAAGATTTTTCATGCACATAAATAAGACAAGCTTATCTACATACCCTTTCCGCCCAACTCTCCTTGCTATATCCTATGCACGAACGGAATGTCCTGACACCGGCCGGCCAAGCGGTGCAGGCCGCACCCTGGCCTTAAGCCTGACGGCCCACGCTATGACCCGTCAGCCGGATCTTGTATCACATTCAGGCGGTCCGGGTGCTCTGCGCTCCTGCTGCGGATATCAATAATCGGCCCGCCGTTTCCTTCAATATATTCCCTGGTGATCGTCACCCGGCCAATATTGTCATCCTTTGGCACCTCGTACATAATATCCAGCATAAATTCCTCGATAATAGCCCGCAGCGCCCTGGCCCCGGTCTCCTTCTCCATCGCCTTATCCGCGATCGCTTCAAGCGCCCCTTCGTTAAACAGCAGCTCCACCTCATCAAGCTCCAGGAGTTTCTGGTACTGTTTCAGAATCGCGTTTCTCGGCTCTTTTAAAATCTGCACCATCATATCGCGGCTTAAGCCTTCCAGTGTGAAGATCACCGGCAGACGCCCAATGAACTCCGGGATCATACCGAATTTTCTGATATCCTCCACCGTCACCCTGCTTAAGATATTCTTTTCTTTATCATACTTGTCCTTCAGCTCCGCATTGTAGCCGATGGAAGTTTTCTTATTCAGTCTCTGCTTGATGATCTCATCCAGATCGGGGAACGCGCCGCCGCAGATAAAGAGGATATTTCTCGTATTTACCGTGGCAAGCGGCACCATAGCGTTTTTGGAGTTTGCACCAACAGGCACCTCCACCTCCGCGCCTTCCAGAAGCTTTAGCATCCCCTGCTGTACGGATTCCCCACTCACATCCCGGGAATTGGTATTCTTTTTCTTGGCAATCTTATCAATCTCATCAATAAAGATAATGCCCTGCTCTGCACGTTCCACATCGTTTTCCGCCGCCGCGAGAAGTTTTGACACCACACTCTCAATATCGTCACCGATATAGCCCGCCTCCGTCAGCGAGGTGGCGTCCGCGATCGCCAGCGGTACATCCAGCAGTTTCGCCAGCGTCTTCACCAGATAAGTCTTACCGCAGCCCGTAGGACCGATCATCAGCATGTTTGACTTTTCTATCTCAATCTCGTCCATCGTGCCGGTGGCAACCCTTTTATAGTGGTTATAAACTGCCACAGACATCACTTTCTTGGCGTGCTCCTGCCCGACCACATACTCGTCCAGCTTCTGTTTGATCTTATGGGGCGGCATAATATCCCTGATATCAATCTCCGCCGCCTTTTTCTTCTTTTTCTTCGGCTTCTGTTTGTTGGGAATGCCGCCGTCCCCTTTTAAGTCCGCCAGGTTCACAAAGCTGATATTGGGAAAGCCCTTTCCATTCAGATCCCCCATATTGGGATTGTTCAAAAGCCCCTGATAATCAAACTGGCTGACCGTGTCCATCGTCTTGTGCATACAGTCGTCGCAGACGCATATATGATTGGGCAGGCGGAACATCTTTCCCGTCTTGCTCTCCGGCCTGCGGCAGATAAAACAGACGTCCTCATAATCGCTGCCGGAATCATCGCTTTTCTTCTCTTCCGTCACGGAACCATCGCTCTTTTCCAACTCTGTGTCCTCGTATTTATCGTCTCTATGATCATCCATACTTTTTATCTTCCCTCCATTCACCCACGGGCATTGGTCTGCCCATAGTATAGCATACGAATTGTGGATTATCTATACTTGAATTTCCATTCCATAGACAATCCCCGGCAGCCATATCCTCACGATACCGTCCTGCCGGGGATTCCTTTTAGCAAAAGAATTTTAATCCCAATTTATTGCATCATGTGAAACCATCCTGTTTTCTAAAATATCCTTCTCTGCCTCCTCCAGTGCTTTTTTCTCTGCCGATGTCACTTTCGTATAATCTGGATCCCATGCAAGCACCAGCTTCTTTATAAATTCGAGCGCAAAGTTCTGATCGCTTTCTGGCAACACTTCCATAAGACTTACAGCTTCTTTTACTGCTCCACTCATATCTATACTTCCTTTCTATTTATAAATATCGCCCCTTGTATCTATATTCATAATATATAATACCTTAATTTCTCCATTTTGACCATAATTATATATGACTCGATACTTCCCGATTCTCAGCCGCTTTCTTCCGTCCAGATAGCCTTGCATCGTTCTGATATCCCCTTTGGGAGGATTCTCTGTCAGTCCCTCTATCCCCGACTTAATCCTATGTTTCGTCGGTTTATCCAGCGATTCAATATACTTTACAGCCTTTTTCGTATATTCGATTATCACGTTACACCCCCTGCTTTTGATACTCATACTATATCCAATCCCCGGCAGCCATATCCTCACGATACCGTCCTGCCGGGGATTTTCGTCTCCGCTATATGCCTTCTATTTTATTCGCTCACTTTATTACCAAGCGTCAGCGTCTTCGTCACTTCCTCGTAACCGGCCACAGTCATGGTCATCACCTTGACCTCCACCTGATCGCCCTTCGCGTAAAATTCCAGTTCCTTCTGCAGTTCATCCATAGATCTGATCTTATTGCCGCCAAACTCCGTGATGATATCGCCCTGCCTAAGGCCCGCTGCCGCCGATGCCGTACCCGGATAAACCTGCGCGATATACACACCCTCCGGCATGCCGTAAGCCTGGGAGACCTCCTGGGTCACACTGATGCCGGAAATACCCAGATATCCCCGCTCTTCCTCAGCCACCTTGCTCTTGGTTTCCTTGAGCATCAGCTCCGCAATGATCGGGCTTGCCGACGAAATGGGGATCGCATAGCCCATGCCCTCCACAGCGCTGCCGCCGATCTTGTTGGAATTGATGCCGATCACCTCACCCTTGATATTCAGAAGTGCACCGCCGGAGTTACCGGGATTGATCGCCGCGTCGGTCTGGATAAAAGTACCCTCCACGCTGTCTCCGCCGTAACCGTTGCTTGCCGACAGGCTGATACTTCTGTCAAGAGCGCTGACCACGCCCGTGGTAACGGACTGACCGTATCCGAGGGAATTGCCGATGGCAATGGCCGGTTCTCCCACCTCCAGTGCATCAGAATCGCCCAGCGTAGCCACTTTAATTGCGTCTAAAGTCGAATCTGACAGTTCTGTCACCGGCACTGCGATGACCGCCAGATCCATCTTGGAATCCTGTCCTTTGATAAAGGCCTCCGCCTCGCTGCCTTCATTAAACTGCACCGTCAGCTTATCGGTGTCAGCCACCACATGGTAGTTGGACACAATCAGAAGCTCCGTATCGTTCAATCCTACGATAATACCTGACCCGCTGGAATCCGCCTCGCTGTCCATGGACTGGCCAAACCAGGACATCGTTTCCGTATAATGGTTATTCACTGCCACGATGGACGGCATCACGTTTTTCACAACGTCCGTCACATCGGTGACCACCGTCGTCGCCGTATCTGACTGTTTGATGGAGGGCACCACTGCCGGAGCTTGAATCTCCGTGTCAATTTCCGCCTTCGCCATAGAGGAACTTTCCGTGCTCTCCAGAGCCGAACTTTCCTTATTCGTCATCCCCGTGACAGCCTCCACAGCGTAGAGTCCGATTCCTGCAAAAAGTCCAAAGAACAGTCCCAGAGACACCGCCACAAGGACTTTCCTGACATAACCGCTGCCCTGTTTTTTCTCCCTGCGCTTCTTTTCCTTCTTCTGCTCCATCTGCGCATAGCCGTTCGGATAAGCGCTTCCGTAATGATAGCTTCCCCCATTCCCCTGATAAGCGCTGCTTCCCTGCTGGGCGCTGCTGCTTCCATACAGATTCTGCCCTGTTGACTGTCCGTATACGCCGCCTGCCTGGTTTCCCGTATTCTGGTAAGACCGATAGCCGATCCCCCTCCGCTCAGACTCATTTCCTGTCTGAAGCCCCGTCTGTTCCGAACCCGTATGATTGGAATAATCGTTTGGATAATTGTTGTCGTACATAATCCCGCTCCTTTCCACAAATCACGGGCTTGTGCCCGCCTGCTTTCTTTCCCCTCGCTGATTATGTCCTAAGTATATCTGCCATTTGTGTTTAAATTGTGTTTATTTAAGGAATAAAATGTGATTTTGCGGAGAATGCCGCATTTCAGGCATTCTCCTGTGTGAGACTTAATACTTCTCCGCGAAACAGCCTCTGCTGTGAGCGGCTAGAAGTACTTCTCACACTACTCCACAGTCACAGACTTCGCCAGATTCCTCGGCTTATCCACATCGCACCCTTTCCCGACAGCCACATAATATCCGAAAAGCTGTAACGGTATGATCGCCAGCGAATTGGCAAAATAAGGATTTGTCTCCGGGATGTAGATCACATAGTCCGCCGCCTTCTCAATCTCCTTGTTCTCCTCGCAGGTCACCGCCAGCACAAAGGCGCCTCTCGCCTTCACCTCCACCATATTGCTGATGGTCTTCGCATAGAGCGCAGGCTGGGTGGACACCGCCGCCACAAGCGTTCCCTCTTCGATCAGGGATATGGTGCCGTGTTTCAGCTCGCCCGCCGCGTAGGCTTCGGAATGGATATAGGAAATCTCCTTTAATTTCAGGGAGCCTTCCAGCGAAATCGCATAGTCGATCCCCCTGCCGATAAAGAACACGTCCTTCGCACCGATATAGCGGTTCGCAAATCGCTGGATCTTGTTTTTATTATTCAAAAGCAGCTCGATCTGATCCGGCAGGCACCGCAGGTCACCCAAAAGTGACATATATGTCATATCATCAATTTTTCCCCGCACTCTGCCGAACTTCACGGCCAGCAGATAAAGCGCCACAAGCTGGGCGCTGTAAGCCTTTGTAGTCGCCACCGCGATCTCCGGCCCCGCCCATGTGTACATGACATTGTCCGCCTCCCTGGCAATGGAGCTGCCAACCACATTGACGATGCCCAGCACCTGGAAGCCTCTCTTCTTGGACTCCCGAAGCGCAGCCAGCGTATCCGCCGTCTCGCCGGACTGGCTGATCACCACCACCATCGCGCCCTCCTCCAGAATCGGGTCGCGGTATCGGAACTCCGAGGCCAGATCAACCTCCACGGGAATGCGCGCCAGTCCTTCAATCACATATTTTCCCGTGACACCCGCATGATAGGCGGAACCGCACGCCACAATATGAATCTTGCTCACCGCGCGGATCTCCTCATCGGTCATGTTAAGCTCCTCGATGACGATATCGTTATCCTTAATGCGGGGCAGGATCGTATCGGTCACGGTCTTTGGCTGCTCGTACATCTCCTTCAGCATGAAATGCTCATATCCGGCCTTCTCCGCCGCACTGGCATCCCAGTCAATAAAGACAGGCTCCTTTGTGGTCTCCTCCTCATCCACCGTATAGAAATGCATGTGATCCGCCCGCAGGCGCACCACCTCCTGGTTATCCACATAATAAACTTTCCTGGTATATTTCAGGATTGCCGGCACATCCGAAGCGATAAAGCAGCCTTCCTCATTCTGCCCCACAATCAGCGGGGAATCCTTTCTGGCCGCAAAAATCTGGTCGGGACAGTCCGCAAAAAGGATGCCCAGCGCATAGGAGCCTTCCACACGGTGAAGCACCTTTGTGACCGCCTCAAGAGGATTCCCTTTATAATAGTAATCCAGCAGATGGGCCAGCACCTCCGTATCTGTCTCCGACACAAAATGATACCCCTTGTCCGTGAGCATTTTGCGCAGCTGGATATAATTCTCAATGATACCGTTATGTACCACGGTAATCGTTTCCGCCTCATTGAAATGCGGATGCGCGTTGGTGTCGCTCGGCACGCCGTGTGTCGCCCACCGTGTATGGCCGATGCCGCAGACTCCCGGCATGGTCTCCCCGCCCCGGGTGATATTTTCCAGAATCTTGAGGCGCCCCACTGATTTGGTGATATTGATCTTTCCCCCGCCATCATAAATGGCCATCCCCGCCGAGTCGTACCCACGGTATTCCAGTTTAGACAGGCCGTCCAGAATGATCGGCGCAGCCTGCTTTGTTCCGATATATCCTACAATCCCACACATAAATCCTTACCTCCCTGCTCTTCCTTTCGAGAATGCCTCTTCTGACATACCCTCACCGCCAGTACTCCCTGTTAGAGGACAACTTCCATGTCAGCCGCCCCGGCAGCCGGCGGTATCTTTTTCCCATCACATATCCCGTATACTTAAAACCGCTCTGGATAATAACGCCTGGTATTTTGCTGCGCATCCCCTTCTTTTTCAGATGCTCCACCGTGCTTTTCACCAGCCGGATGCCCTCCGACTCCGAGGGATAGGCCGCAAACACCTCCGGGTGGTCTGCCTGGGAAACGCCCAGATCAAAATTCCGGCGAAACTGCTGTCTGTATGTGTAATTATGGGAATGGTATACCTTGGCCTGAGCCACATAGGCAATCCCATACCCCGCCTCTACCGCCTTGGCCGCATAGATCATATCCTCGTTAAAGATGGCCCGGTTTACAAATCCTCCCAGCTCGTCGAAGACATCTCTCCTGTAAGCCGCACAGACGTTGGAACAGAAAAAAGTTTTGATGCCCATTTCGGGCAGATCTGCCTTCGTCTTTACGCGGGATTCCTCGGGATAGTTAAACACTCTCGTAAACCGCTCCGCCTCACTGCAGTCCCTGTCTGGAAGCTGTCTCGCGTAAGCCGCCGCCACTTTTTCCCCTCGCAGGCTCTCCAAAAGCCGCTCCACAAGGTACTCGTCCGCAGGCATGGCATCCTGGGTCATCATAAGAAATGCATCTGCATCCGAGAGTTTCACCCCCTGGTTTCTCGTCCGTCCGTGGTCAAACTCTCTCTTTGACAGATGCCTCACTGTTATATTATTATGATTCTCTCTCTCCAGGGTAGTACCGTAAAGCAGTCTGTCCAGATATTTCTGCTCCGTATTCATAACAATAATCTGATTAATCGGCACTGTCTGCGCCTGCAGCTTCTCTATCATCGTCAAAAACCCGCGATCAGGCTTGTAGACGGGAATAATCACGTCCACTGTCTCCACTCTTTCTTCCTCCGTCCGCTTTGATAAACGCATAGAAGGGGCTTGCAAGACAAGCCCCTTTGCTTTTACTTTGTTAAATATCCACTGGTATCCTGATAAATCTTCTCACTGCATTCCTTTACGGTAGCGGACGGCTCGTAGTCGCTCGCATCAAACAGGAACTTATGCAGCCATTTCACATTTTCCTCCAGACTGGTAGGAATGACACAGGAGCCTTTCGAACCGATGGTGCCGGTAGCACGCATATCCTCCTGAGGGAAGCCGTCCGTCTCCGTAATCTGGTAGGCTCCCACATCGCCCAGCATCTCCAGAATCTCAGACAGATCCAGGGATGTATACACCTCTTCAAACACGGAGTTCGCTGTCTCTGTCAGCTTCGGCAGCGACGCTTTCTTCGCCTGATCGGCCACTGCGGAGAGCACTTCTCTCTGTCTCTCGGCACGTTTAAAATCATCACCCGCTGTGTAACGGATCCGGCAGTATCCTGTAGCCTGCAGGCCGTCCAGACGCTGGTAACCGGTCTGTGTCACAGGCGTGTACTCCCTCTTTAAGTCTTCCGCGATACAGAGCTGGTAGTTATTCAAGTGGCTGATCTCCGACTCGTCCACCTCGATATCCACGCCGCCCAGCGCATCGATGGTATCTGTCAGTCCGGCAAAACCGACCGTCACGAAATCTGTGATATTCATATCCAGATTCATATTCAGCATATTGATGGCCTGCTCCGGGCCGCCCTTTGCGTAAGCCGCATTACATTTATTATACGAATCGTTGCTCAGATTCAGGTATGTGTCACGATATACGGAGACCAGCTTGCACTCTCCCGTGTCCTGATTGATGGACGCGATCATAATCGTATCGCTTCTCGTATTCTTCGTCAGCGCGCCCGTGGTGGAGTCCACACCGAAGAGGGCAATATTCCGATACCCCTTCATCGTCGTCTCCTGCGCCTCCTGTACGGTCTCGTTGATGATAATATCCTTCTCCTTCAGCTCTACCTTTCCGCTTTTTGTACCGGCAAGAACAGCGTAGAGAATTACCACCGCGATCAGCAGGATAATGATCTCTATAATAAAAAGAATGATGCGTCTGCGCTGTTTCTTCGCCTGCGCCTTCCTGCCAGATTTCTTTTTGCCGGAACTCTTCCTTCCAGAAGAGCTGCCTCCTTTCCCGGAAGATTTTTTCCGGGGCCTTATTTCCTCGTCATCGTAGTCATCCGCGTATCTCTTAGCCATACTCTGTACTCCCTCAATCTCCTGTCAAATTTCAAAAGTCCATTTTTCATTTTGTCATATTTTGTCCAAAAAAGCAAGCTTTTGTGGAACTCTTATAAGATTATACTACATCTTGATATAATTGCAATATAATTCCCGTTTCTTCCGAAAGTCTTTCACAATTCTTAAGATTTTAGTATCTCTTCTAATAGGCATTTTTATTGATAAATCCCCTAAAAATCGTAAGAAACATAATCTTGATGTCAAAGGACATGGTCCAGTTCTCGATATAAAAAATATCGAATTCGATTCTTCTTTTTATAGAAGTATCGCCCCGGTAACCGTTGATCTGCGCCCAGCCGGTCAGCCCCGGCCGCACCTGATGTTTGACCATGTACCGGGGGATTTCCTCCTTGAACTGCTCCACAAACTGCGGTCGTTCGGGTCTCGGACCCACCACACTCATATCTCCCATCAGAATATTAAAAAGCTGTGGCAGCTCGTCAATGCTTGTCTTCCTCAAGAACTTACCCACCTTCGTGACACGGGGATCGTTCTTCGTCGTCCAGCCTTTCTTCTCGGCGGAAGGCTTCTGCACCTCCATCGTTCGGAACTTGTACATACGGAAAGGCTTATTGTGCAGGCCGATCCGCTCCTGTTTGAAGATAACCGGCCCTCTGGACGTGCAGCCCACGGCGATGGCGGACACAATCATCACGGGCGACGCCACCACAAGCCCCACCAGAGACACAAGGATATCGACGATCCGCTTCATCCACCAGTTCAGAGTGTTCGTCAGCGGCACATGGCGTATATTGATCACCGGCAGCCCCATCAGATCCTCCGTGTAGGGGCGGCTCGGAAACAGACTGTTGTAATCCGGAATGAACTTCGTGTGCACGCCGGATTTTTCACACAAGTCCACAATGTGCTCCAGATTATCGTAATCCCTCAATGACAGGGTAATCGCTATCTCGTCCAGCTTATTTTCTGGGAGAATATAGAGAAGATTCTCTATCGACCCCACCACTTTCACGCCCTTGTAGAGCGTGCCGGCAGGTACATGATCATCCAGAATGCCGCGCACCACATACCCCCACTGCGGGTTAGAATTGATACGCGTAATGTACTCCTCCGTGGCGCGGGAATACCCCACCAGCAGGATATATTTCAGATTGTAGCCTTTTTCGCGGAAATACTGCAAAAGGATGCGGATGAGCGAACGCCCCAGCGTGGTCAGGAAAATATTGATGACGTAAAACATCGCCATCATGGTACGTGAGAAGTGAATCTGCGCAATCATGTACCAGCCGGCCATCATGATTACCATACCCACTGTATTTGCCTGAAAAACATTCAGAATCTCATATCGGTGTACCGTAGCTCTCTTGGGAGAATAAAGATTGAACGCATAGTATAAAATCAGATAACCGGGCACAATCAGATAGAGCATTTCAAAATATGTGCCCACAGAAAGAGCACCGACATTAGGGTCGATGTCCGAAAACGGGCTGGCAAACTTCAAGTACCATGCCAGCATATAGGACGCTGCTACGATCACGGCATCCAGCACGACGTGCAGTCTGTTGAAATACTTCTGGTTATCTTTTATCATAATCAGTCTATGCTCTGCGCATTTTTACCATAGGTAGGATGTGACATTATGACTTATTTTATAATAAACGCACAAAAAAAACAACCTCATATTGCAGGGCACACAATTTCTGCCCCTACAGGCGGATTCTGTACCATATATTGCGCCACAGCTCCCACTGTATCACCAGATAGGCCGCCAGACGCTTCCGGGAAAAGGGCACCCGTCTCTTTTTCCCCTGTAAAGAACGGCACAGGCGGATCCCTTTCCGGGTTCCCTTCCACCAGCTTCCGCCAAGCCCTTTCCGGCAATAGAAGAGGAATTTTACCGCAAAGCCCGCCAGCAAAAACGGCATATTGATCAGAATCTGCGCGGGGGGCATGTTTTTGTACACCACATAAACGCTGTTTGCGGCGGTGAGCTCCGCCTTAAACGCATTGTAGCGGGAACCCGAGGATGCACTGCCGGCATGATACACCACCGCCTCCGGCACATAGAGGTTCCTGTAGCCAAACAGCTTTGCCCGGTAGCCAAGATCCACGTCCTCCAGGTAGGCGAAATGGTTTTCGTCCAGCATACCGATCTCTCCGAGAATGCTGCGGCGGTAGATGCAGGCACCTCCGCAGGCGGAAAAAATCTCCCTCTGCCTGTTGTAACGCTGTGCAGGCTTATCCTTTCCCACGGCAAAGGCCCAGCCCAGCGCGCAGTAATAATCCCCCGCATCATCGATCAGCTCCGGGCAGCGCATCTTCGCCATCTTTGCCGCCCCGGAAAAGACTCTCCCGTCCCTCTCCAGGGCCGTCTCAAGCGCACGCACAAAGCCTGGGCTGACCGTGGTATCGTTGTTTAATAAAATAACATATGTTGTGTCGCTGGCTTCCATGCCCCGGTTCACCGCCGTGCAGAAGCCAAAATTCTTCTCCAGCGCAATCATCCGCACCCCGGGAAACTTCTCCTGCACGAGATGCCTGCTGCCGTCCGTGGAACCGTTGTCCACCACGATCACCCGGGCAGGCTCGTCCGCCAGAGAAGCCAGACAGTTCTCTATATAGTTGATACCGTTATAGTTCGGAATCACAATCGTAGAGCGGATTCCCTCTTCTCTCCCTGCTATTTCCTCTGGCATGTTCTTTCTCCTTACCGTCTGCGCCGGTCTCTTTATTTGTCTGTCCCGCAAGACATATATGGAATGCGGGCTTCACGCATTCACACGCCGTGCCTTCACAGGCGGATTGTGATCCCGGGATCCCACACGACCAGATACCCTTCCCTGCGCACCGCTTCTCCTAACGCCATGCCCAGCTTACGGTATCCTGCCTCGTCACAGGTAAGCCCCGACACATCCGCAATGCGGATTTCCCTCGTCTTCGTCCCACGACCCGCCTTCACCCGGAGCGTTTTTTCCCGGTAGGGCAGTCCCGTGATCTCCGTAAATAGCGGCCGCAATTCTTTCTGCAGCCTCATACAACGGATGTCCACTGCGGCACAGTCCTGTCTCAACACCGCAAGATGCGTGCTCCCTCCTGTAAAGCGGGCCGGCAGTCCTTGATATAGACACTGCCCCTCCTTATCATAACCACCCGCAAAAATACGCCCCTTTTCGTCAAGAATCCGTCCGCCCACTATGCCCGCGTCCCGCCTCACTGCCAGCAGATCCGGCTCATAAACAATGCGATAAAAACCCAGATGCAGACTGTGCTCCACCTGCGCGCGAAACCCTCTTCTGGCGCAGAAGTCTGCAAGGGCACATCGTCCCGCCTCGTAAGCGTAAGTTTTGCTGTCCGTGTTCAACGCCGTGGAATCCCTGTGGGAGCGCCAGTGATAGAGCACTTTCGGGATGTGACAGATACGCGCCTGATCCGGGACAATCGCGTCCTCCGGCCAGAGACTGTCCACCACCCGCAGCACCAGGTCAAAGTCCTGTGCACCGTCATAGTCCCCGCGCAGTTTCAGGCGTTTCATAAGCCCCGCCTCCACCGCCATAAAATGGCAGATATAGTTGTTCGATAAAATTAAATCCAGATTGAATTTCTTCTTTTTGTTAGGAAATACAAAGGTTTGCTCCCCCTCATCGTACTTGTCCTCATCTGAGTACAGAAGAACCGGCGGGCATCCCTCCTGTCTGCCCCGGTGCACACAGCAGGCCATCTCATATAACGCATCGGGTGTTATGAAATCATCATGATCGAGTAGGGCAATATAATCTCCCCCCGCCATTCCGATTCCTGCATTGGTGTTCTCCGCAATGCCCTGGTTCTCTGAAAGGCGGCTGTAGCGTATCCGCAGATCTCTGGTCTCATGAATGATCTGCCGCACCACACGCTCCACGGCAGCGCCTGCACCCGCATCCATGATAAGCAGCTCCCAGTGCGGATAGCTCTGGGCCTGCACAGAGGCAATCATTTCGCGCAGATGCGCCTCCTTCGTCTCATATGCCGGCACGACAATGCTGAACAGATACGGATAATCCGCCGTCTCCTGTCTCTGCCTGACGAGTGTCTGTGCGTCTGGAAGCAGATACCGGTAATCCGCTTTTCTCTCCTCCTGCACACGTTCCGCCGCTGCATAGAAAGTGCCCGCCAGTCCGTTCTTCTTTAAATAATTCACTGTTTTTCTCACATTGTCGATTCTCAGTATCCGATTTCCCACTGCAGCATCTCCCGTCTTTCTAAAAAGAACCGCCCAGCACATACCATGCCGGGGCGGTCCGCGTTCATTATGTTATTGGTGCAGCTTTTTAGATATTCTTTTTCACTTCCTCGGTCAGCCGCTCCAGTCTGGCCTGGGCATCCTCAAGGCTTGTGCCCTTCACACCCATGTAGAACTTGATCTTCGGCTCCGTGCCGGAAGGTCTTGCACAGCACCAGGAGTCATTCGTCAGATCAAAATAGAGTACGTTGGACTTCGGAAGTCCGGTTTCTCCCGCCTCGCCCGTCTCCAGATTCAGCGTCTTTCCTGTATCATAATCCCTGAATTCCTTCACCGTCAGCTCGCCAAAGCTCTTAGGCGGATTCTGGCGCAGCTTGTTCATCAGCTCCTCGATCTCCTTCGCGCCCTCAACACCCTTCTTGGTGATGGAATACTGGCTCTCTTTGTAGTAGCCATACTTCTCATAGAGGTTGATCATCTGATCCCAGACGGTTCTGCCGTTCTTCTTGCACCATGCCGCCATCTCGCACAGACACATTACCGCCACAATGGCGTCCTTATCCCTGGCGTGGGTGCCTGCCAGACAACCGTAACTCTCCTCCAGACCGAACACATAGTTGTTGGAACCGGTCTGCTCAAAGAGTTTGATCTGCTCACCGATAAACTTAAAGCCTGTCAGCACTTCAATGAATCTTGCCTTATAATCCTCTGTGATCGCACGCGCCATGTTGGTGGTCACAATCGTGGTCACAAGAGCCGGATTCTCGGGCATCTTTCCTGCAGCCGTCCGCTCTCTCAGAATGTATTCCGCAATCAGCATGCCGGACATGTTGCCCGTGAAAGGCACATATTCGCCGGACTTGGTGTCCAGCGCGTAGATGCCGAGCCTGTCTGCATCGGGATCCGTCGCCAGAACGATATCGGCGTTTTTCTCCTTCGCCAGCTTCAGCGCGAGGGTGAATGCCTTGGGATCTTCCGGGTTAGGGTAGTCAAGCGTCGTGAAGTCGGGATCGGGCATTTCCTGCTCGGGCACAACGTATACGTTCTTAAAGCCAAGCTCAGAGAGAATCCGTCTTACAGGCACATTGCCCGTGCCGTTAAAGGGAGAATAAACAATCTTCATATCCTCCGCCATCTCTTCAATCACTTCGGGATGGATGATCTGCTTTTTCAGCTCCGCCATGTACTTGTCGTCGATCTCTTTGCCGATGACCACATAGAGGCCGGCTTTTTCCGCCTCCGCCTTGTCCATCGTCTTCACGGTATGGTAATCGGTCACGTTGTTGACTTCCTCGATGATCTCCACATCCTTGGGAGCCGTCACCTGCGCACCGTCCTCCCAATAACACTTGTAACCGTTATACTCCGGCGGGTTGTGGCTGGCCGTGATCACGATGCCGGAAATGCAGCCCAGCTCCCTGAGTGCGAAGGATAACTCGGGAGTAGGCCTGAGCGCGTCAAACACATAAGCCTTGATGCCGTTGGCCGCAAGGCACAGAGCCGCCTCGTCCGCGAACTCGGGAGACATCCTTCTGGAATCGTAGGCAATCGCCACACCCTTCTCCTCACCGCCCTGTTTCTTTATGTAATTAGCCAGGCCCTGCGTTGCTTTGCGCACCGTGTAGATATTCATGCGGTTCGTGCCCGCGCCGATCACGCCGCGAAGTCCGCCTGTGCCAAAAGCAAGCTCCTTGTAGAAGCGATCCTCAATTTCCTTCTCATCATTTCTGATCGCCAGAAGCTCCTGTTTGGTTGCCTCGTCAAAGTAGGAATCCTCCAGCCAAAATTCAAACTGCTCTTTGTAACCCATTTTGAAACCCTCCTTAATTTTTTATTTTCAAATATCGTTATTTCCTAATATTATATACAAATCACTTCTGATCCTTTGCCACCGCAATCTTATCCAAAAGTTCCACGATCTCGTCTGTTGTGTACTCTTTCTTATCTGCTTGCGTAAACATCAGCCTCAACTCATATATTGTGGACATTTTTACACTCTGTATTTCCTTTTCAGTCATATCAGTAACCTCCATATTCATTACCTCCTTTCGGATTGACTGCCCTTACAAAGATTATAGTAAAAGCGGCTGCTTCGGTCAAGGTATTTCGGCCTGCACATACAGCCTGCCTCAATGACTTTTCACACCGCGCCATGCGCCTGCCGTATATCTATTTTTCCACTTTCAGCGCAAAATCACTGCGGTCAAGCGAAAAATTCGGATTATAGTAAGGATCTCCCTGCTCCAGCAGTTCCTTCCACCGCTCCCTGAAGAGCACTGACTCCTTCTCGTAGCGCTCGGCGCCCGCGCCTGTCAGGTCTGTCCCTCTGGATGCCGACTCATAGTGATAGAGCTCCGCAAACGGGGTGAAAACATTGACCCGCCCGGCTTTCCATGCGCGGACGCAAAGATCCACGTCATTCAAAGCCACGGCAAAGGCCTCATCCAGCCCGCCAAGCTCCTCGTAGAGAGCCTTGCGCATCATCAGACATGCCCCCGTCACCGCCATCACGTTCTGCGCATAGCAGAGCCGCCCCATATAGCCAAGGTTGCGGTGATCCACCCGGTAATGGCTGTGTCCCGCCGTCCGATGCGCCCCAAGCCCGAGCACCACGCCTGCATGCTGGATCGTTCTGTCCTCGTAGTAGAGCTTCGCACCGACCGCGCCCACATCTTTTCTCTGGGCATACATCAGCATCTCCTCGATCCAGTCCGGTGTTATGACACTCGTGTCGTTATTCAGAAGGAGTACATATTCGCCCTCCGCCTCAGAAACACCCAGGTTATTGATTTTGGAATAGTTAAACTCCCCTTTATAGGTGATAACACGGACCGCCGGATTCTCCTGTATTTTGTTATAATATGCGGCGATCTCCTCCGAAACGCTGTTGTTCTCCACCACGATAATCTCGTAATTGTCATAAGTGCTGCGCTCCAATATGGAGGTAATACAGCGCGTCAGATCCTCCAGATGTTCCTTGTTCGGAATCACGATGGACACCTTCGGATTCCCCAGAATCTCGTATTTGATCTGGAAAATGGTCTCAAATGCCTTCGTGGAAGTGATCTCAAAGTTTTTAAAACCCTGCGACTTCAGATGGGCCGCCACCGCGCCCTTTGCCGCCTCGATGGCATAGCTCTTCGCGTTGATGTCGGAGGCCACACTGCCCGCGTGGGACCGCCAGTAATACATCAGCTTGGGCACATGCACCACGCACTTTGCGCGGGCGGTGAGGCGCAGGATCATGTCATGGTCCTGGCTGCCGTCAAACTCGGAGCGGAACAGTTCCGTCCCGTCCAGAAGCCGTCTCGCGAAGGCGCTGAAATGGCAGATGTAGTTGTTCGCCCGCAGATTGTCCGGCGCATAATCCGGCTTAAAATGCAGGGTAATCATGTCGTCTACGGTTCCGCTGCCCTTGAACGTGGCTTCGTCACAGTAAATATAGTCCGCCCCTTTCTCGCAGATCACCTTCATATATTCATAGAGAACGCAGGGGTGCAATACATCGTCATGGTCAAAAAGCGCGATATAATTCCCCGAGGACATGGCCAGGCAGGCGTTGGTGTTGCCGGATATGCCCTCGTTTTTAGACAATTTTTTATACAGGATCCGGCAATAGAGACTGCTGCTCGGCCGCAGATACTGTTTATCCTTCTCCATGTATTCCCGGCAGATCTGCTCCACATAAGCGTGCTCCTCATCGGAACCGTCCGCCAGGCACAGTTCCCACCCCTCGTAAGTCTGATTCATGACGGATTCTATCGCCTGCCGCAGAAATTTCTCAGGCGTGTTGTAGAGCGGTATCAGAATACTGAATTTGACCTCCCTGTTGAACTTGTAGAGACGCTGCCTCGCCGCCTCCTCAATCTCGGGAAAGCTGGCTGACCCATGCTGTTCCCTGGCCTGCCGCTCAATCATCTTTGCATTCAGCTTGCGGGCGATCCCTTTCAGGCTCCCGTAATAGCCAAGACGCTCCTTGAGCCGTGCAGCCTTGTGGAACAGCGTGCGTAGCGGTCTGGACATGCGCCAGAGAAGGCTTCCTTTGATTCTGGCAAGCTTCTCCTCCGTCTGCACCCTGTTATGCTCCGCCTCCGCCAGTTTTCCCGTAAGTGCGCGTCCCCGGCGTTTCTCTCTCTCATAGGCGTCCTTACAAACGCGGAGCGCCTCTGTCTCCGTCATCCCTTTCCTATCCATATCTTCCCTTTCTGTCATGCAGAAAAACTTAACGCTTCCGAGCCGGCTTTGGCCGGAAAGTTCTTTTCGCGTTTTTTACACGGTCAGCGTCCGTTCAGACCAGTCCACGAAAGACAACCCCGGCTCCGTCTCACTCACCGCCTGCGTCTCCGCCAGCATACCGACCCGGTACTCTCCCTGCGCC
This sequence comes from uncultured Lachnospiraceae bacterium, assembly GCA_965114645.1. GTDB lineage: Bacteria > Bacillota > Clostridia > Lachnospirales > Lachnospiraceae > UBA3282. Next base: position 93,643 of record CBCOZL010000006.1, read on the forward strand.
AGTTCCTCCCGCCGCAGCCGCAGTACAAAGCCGGCCAGCCCGATATGTTTCTCCTGCGGCAGGATTTCCTCCACATCCGCCCTGTGCCAGTCGGCCGGAACCGCCAGATAGCCAGCCCCGTCCGTTCTCTGCAAAATTACTTTTCTGTCAAAGGCCGCGTTATCGGCGCCGGAAACATAGCTCCATCCCATAATCCACAGGATATCCGGCTCATCGGCCAGTATCTTATGCTGGGGGCCGGCCAGATCCGCCGTCAGCCGCAGTGCGCCCTTCCCTGCCCTTTTCACCAGCTTACGCATGGCCGTTTTGGGCAAAAATACCGCCTCCTGCGTGCAGAGATGATCCTCGTGCGGAAGTTTATAATTGCACGCATAATTTGACGTATTGTCTATCAGATCCTTGTGATAAAAAGGATCCGTCCCCCGAAACTGCGGATGCTTTCCGTAAAGTGTCTCCTTCTCGGCAAGCAGTCTCTCCCATTTTCCCTCATTCTGCTCATCCAATCCACGGCTCAAAGACTCATGGTGGCAGAGAATCACATCATTTCTCTGTACATTCACATAGCCCGCCTCCAGCAGTTTGAAGCAGAAATCCACATCATTGTAGGCCACCGGCAGACTCTCATCCAGACCGCCTACCTTCTCATATTTTTGCCGCGACACCATCAGACAGGCCGCCGTCACCGCCGCCACATTGTAAGTGACCCGGTTTCTCCCGAAATAGTAATCCTCCTCATCGGGAAAGGTAACCAGCTTGTGGGAGGGCCCGATTTTCAGATTTGTAACGCCAGCGTGCTGGATCTTCTCCGTACCCGCATACCACAGTTTCGCCCCTACGGCTCCCACATGGGGCAGAAGCGCCTGTCCTGCCATACGTTCCAGCCAGCTCCCCTCAATGATCTCTATATCGTCATTCATCAGAAGAAGCAGGTCTCCCTTTGCCTTCTTCTCTCCCAGATTGCACATTTTTGAGAAATGAAAGGGCATCGGCTCATAAATATAGGTAAAGCCGTAAACTTTCTGCAGCGCCTCCATCTTTTCCCGGTTCTCTTCGCTGCTCCCATTGTCCACCACAATCCATTCATAATAGCGGTACTGCGTCTTGTTCCTAAAGGAACGAAGGCATTTTTCCAGCACTTCAGGGTGGTCTTTGGACGGAATGATCACGGACACCACGCGGTGCGGCGCAATCGCCGTATTTTCACTGCCGGACCGGGTACAGCGCTCCGTGCCTGAAACGGAAGTGTCGTAGAGCAGATGGTAAATATCCGGGTCTGCTCCCTGTCGCAGCACACCGCGGCCGCCCCTCCGCATCAGCATATCTTCCTTGAGCGTCACATATTTGGAGGAAGCGCCTGTCAGAAAACGGCCCTCCGAAAGCTCCTTTTTCAGACTCTCCTGGACGAGCGCAAACTGCTCCCTGGGAGAAGCAGCCTGCCCCATTCCAACAGCGTTTCCCTCAGGCAGATCGTATCTTCTATGGTATAGAATGGAATCCAGATGCCCGATCGCCTCCTTCCTCCTTCTGAAATACCCCTCCGAAAGTTCCTCAATCTTCTCCTCCAGCCGCAGGCAAAGCTCGTAAAAACCGAGATCGGGATCCTTCATGCTCACCATACGGTAATTCATACTGTCAAGCACACTGATCCTTACAGCCACAAAATGCCCCCAGTACTGGAATGCAAGGAGGGTATCCGGGGAATAAGCCGGCTTCAGCCAGGGTTCCATCCGCTTTGACAGATCCTCCCAATAAAAATCTTCATCCGCGTATGCCAGAAGACATGCGCTGTTCTTTGCAAAATAACGCCGCACCTCGGAAAACACAAAAGGCGCCAGCAGACCGTCCCCGTAAGTCATAATGCAGACATCCGTCTCCGGCACTACAATCTCCCGGAATCCCTTTATCACAATCGGTTCCGGCGGTTCTATAACGCCCGTATTTTTATTCTCATACGCCGCGATCCATTGCAGATAAGGGTTGGACTGCTGCCAGAGCGTCTCCTCGTAGGCCTGCCTTCTCTCCTCCGAAGCCTGTATCTTTGACAGCTCCTCCTCCGAAACCGCAGTTCCCCTCATCCTGCGCACCGCCCCCCGCAGGGGAGCCGACGCTTTAGCCGCTATCCGATACAACGGATTCGCACAGATGCGGTTCAGATTATCCTGCAGATCCGCCTGCTTTCTCTCCGCATCCGCAATGCGTCCGGCCATCTGGGTATTTTTTTTTCGCTCCTCCTCATAGGCAGCCATATAGTATGCCACCCAGTCATAGCGGTTTTTCTGAATGCTCATCAGTTAAACAATCCCCTTTTCTGCAAATGTTTCACGGTTTCTGCCGGCATCGCGGTCACCTCCATGACCGCCTCCAGATGGTTCTCCTCCTCAGAGGGAAGTCCCCAGAGGGAAAGGGTGATGTTCGGATCTTCCGTGGGAAAAGCGTATGTGTCCTCCCCGATCTTAAACCCGTTCATCTGAATCTGCTTTCCTTTTAAGGAAATCTCCCCACCGTTCCAACGGATTTTCTTGATATAAATCACACAGGTATGACTACCCGGGTCAATTCTCACCGCACTCCGGCCTCTTGCAATGCGTACGGAAAGCTCCACGGTACCCTCGCCGGTGCGCAGAACCTGTTCCCCGTCCTCCTCCAGGAAAAAGGACTGCTCCTCAAGAAAACCTCTCCCGGTATCCTCATAAATCTGTATACGCTTGTCCACAGACTTATTGGTCAGACCCTCGCAGAAATCCGACAGCCGGTACACAGGCTGACCGACAGCCTCCCTGATCTCCGACATGGAGAGCCGCTTTCCCGTCACATACTTCTGGAATTTCATCTCCTGCCTGCGGTACTGTTCCGCCTCAGCAGGCTCAATCTGCAGTTTGCTCATTATCAAATCAGGGTTTAATCCATTCCTTTTTTCATCCTCAAGCAGATAACAGTAGAGGGCGCGAAAAGCAATTTCTCTTGTCTCGATGGCCCTGTCAAAAGTCCATTCGCAGTCAATCAGCCCCCACTTCTCTTCATTTAAATAGCGTTCGATATTGTTTTTCCGATTTGAGTCCCCATTTTCATCACACATGTTACTTCCTTGTGGAATCAAGAGATTTGCAAATATCAAGTCATAGTCGGCAATCTCTTTCTCCTCGCCCCATGTGATCCGTTCCAGGTACTCGTCGAAGAGACTGTGAAACCCTTCAAGATCATTTTTCTCCAGACACTCGTCAAGAATTTCCTCCAGCGTCCGGCCCTCCAAAAATTTAATCGTGATATAAGGTGTGCCATCTGCCTCTCTTTCCAGCTTGCACGCATTGACCTCAAGGCGACTCCCCCCATACCGTTCGGCCAGCTTGTCGCAGGCCGCAGCCGTGGCTTCGATGTGCTCCCAGGCTCTTTTTGATAACGGATGTTTCTCTATTCTTCTGCCAAATCCGGTACTCCTCTGTAACGTTTTGATCTGAAATTCTTCCTTTCTGTCGTTGGAGTACTTCACATATTCCTCTGACAGGGCAGGGCCCAGAAGGAGCATATAGGAATTGGAAAAGAGAGGAAACTGTCCTTCCTTCAATACGGTGTCAAAGACACGCTTCTCATCAAAGAGCTGCAGTCTGTCACGGTCAAAATTACGCATGTTATTCGATAATTCCCCGTGATTCGGAAGCCTTCTGTCGGAATAGAGTGTTGTCATAAACTTATAGTCGGGATAAGGATAATACATCTGCATCTCCGAAAAGCCGCATCGCCGGGCTATGGCGAGAAGGCCGTCTCTCGTAAAGGTGCGCACCACACCGCCCTCCGGGTAGTCCTCAATTCCCCCAAAATACGTGCCCAGATGGTCTTCTCTGCATCCGGCCCAATACTTTAATCCAAATTTATTTTCTATGGCAATCGCAATATGCCCCCCGGGCTTCAAGTGCTTCTTAATAATCCGCAGAAAATCATCAAATGGCGTTTCCGAGCCGATATACGCCTGCGCGTACTCAAAGACGCCGATCAGACAGATATAGTCATAGTCATCGGGCAGATCCGGCTCCACATCCTGAAAATTGCCCACATGGATCATCACATTGTCCGCGTCCATATGACGGTAGGCATTGATCATGCTCCGCTTTTTGGACAGCTCCACACATGTCACTTCCCCGGCCCGCCTTGACAATGCCCCCGTGATCGCGCCGCAGCCCGATCCGACTTCCAGCACCTTCATGGCACGGCTGACCGGCAGCCACTCCACAATATTTTCCCGGAGCGGAGAGAGGTGGTACAAAATCTCCCAGCTCTTTCTCTCTTCTATGATTCTCTGGTACTCCACCTCCGCACAGTCCCTTGCAATGGCGAGCAGCTCGTCTTCTATCTCTCCGTCACAGTAGAAATCCTCGCCCGGGTAATGAGTTAAATCCAGTTTTATTTTTCCTATTCTCTCTGTTTTATCTTCCGGCATCTTCCATTCCTTCCCATCAGCAGCTTTCTTTCCTGCCCACAGTGTCCGCCCATAAATATCATGCGCTATTTTACCACAACTTTAGAATTCATGTCGTAAAATCCCACCGTATCTTTATCGGAAATCACCGTCACGCCCAGCACGTCGTAGAGCCGGTGATATACCGTGAAATCATCCTCCTCATACCCGGTCACACCAAGCGAAAGAAGGTACTCTCCTCCCTGCAGATTCATATCCTGGGTGAAGGTGATTTCCTTCGTCTCCCCGGCCTCCACAGATTCGAGAAACGCTTTCTCAAACATCGTGTTGGTGCCCGTGATCTCCGTACCGCGCACCGTTTTGATGGTGAAGGCAAAAATCGGCGCGGCAATCTTTTCCGTCATCTCCACACGCATATGAATGGTAAACGCGCTTCCCTTCAAAATGGTGGCAGTTCTCGTCCCCTTCTCATCCGTAATATAGTATTCCGTAATCTGTGCCTTTTTAGAACCGTATTCCAGCAGCTCCGGGTTTTCCGCACACCCGGCCGCGCCGGAGACATTCCTTTTTCCCGGCTCCGCCCCGTCCATCTTGCTGCCGTCCACGCCCTTCGCCGCCATCGCCCGAAGCTGTTCATCGTCCAGCAGCCGCTCGCCTTCCGACTCAGGCGCCGTATACTGTCCGACCAGCACCTGCTTGTATGTGTCTATCATCTGCTTGGGCGCGCCTTCTCCCAGTTTGATTCCCTGGTTTAAAAGCACCACCCGGTCACAGTATTTGCTGATACTGCTCAGATCATGGCTGACGAAGACAATCGTCTTGCCCATCTCCTTAAATTCCTCAAATTTGTGATAACATTTGGCCTGAAAAAAAACATCGCCAACCGAAAGAGCCTCATCCACAATCAGGATCTCCGGGTCGATGTTGATGGCTACCGCAAAAGCCAGCCGCACGAACATACCGCTGGAATAAGTCTTGGCAGGCTGATATACATAGTCTCCGATGTCCGCAAATGCCAGAATTTCATCCAGCTTCTGGTCGATCTCCTTCTTGGAAAAGCCGATCATCGTGCCATTTAAGTAAATATTTTCAATGCCGTTGTACTCCATATTGAATCCGGCGCCAAGCTCCAGCAGCGCAGAGATGCGCCCGTTGACCTCCACCTCGCCTGCCGTAGGAGAGAGAACGCCTGTTATTATTTTTAAAATTGTGGATTTCCCGGAACCGTTGGTGCCGATAATCCCGACGCATTCCCCCTGCCTTATGGTCATATTGACCCCTTTTAAAGCACGGTGCTCCGTATGATGTTTTCCACGCCCGATGTGCAGCGCCTCCTTGAGCCGTTCCGAAGGCTTGTCGTAGAGTTTATACACTTTTTCGAGATCTGTGACCTTGATCGCGATATGATTATCCATACCATATTTCCTCGCATGATATATGGGCATTGCCGCCGCCCGAATCCGCTTTGCTGCTTCTCGCTCGCAGGCTGGCGCCCTGTTTCATTCCGCAGTTACGCCGAGGCTGCGTAGCAGTCCTCGTGACCGGGCTTGCTCGATCGGCTCATAGCACATCTGCAAAATGACTGCGCAGCCTTCTGAACACCAGTGTCCCGATACAGAACATACTGATTGTAAAAATCCAAAAATAAGTGGAAGAGTAGAAGTGTTCCCAGAACCACACTTCCTCAAAAATCGCGCTCCGATAACCGTTTACAATATATACAAGCGGATTCAGCTTAAAAAGCGTCTTCATGTTATCACTGGGCAGCATATTGATGTTCCACATAATAGGCGTCGCCCACATGCCGATCTGAAGCGCAATGCTGATCACCTGCTGCAGATCTCTGATAAAAACTACCAGTGCGCTCGTCAGATAGCTCAGTGCCAGCACAAAGAAAACCAGACAGAGACTGTAGTAGAGAAGCTGCACCGTGTAGATCGAGGGGGTGTAACCGTAGCACACCGCCACCACCAGCAGAATGCCCACAAAAAATACATGAATGAACGTGGCCGCAACCACCTTGATGATGGGCAGGATACTGATGTTAAACACCACTTTCTTAACAAGATAGGTGTACTCCACAAGCGCCATCGTCCCCTGGGAGATTGCCTCCGAAAAATAGAACCAGGGCACCAGTCCCGCCATCAGATAGAGTACATAGGGCGGCGCCACGCCGTCCGATGCCAGAAACTCCACCCTCGCCTGAAATACTTTGTCGAACACGATCCAGTACATCAGCACCGTCACCACAGGCTGCGCCAGCGCCCACACAATCCCGAGATAGGATCCTGCGTACCGCTTCTTAAAATCGTTTTTCGCCAATTTCCAGATCAGTCCTCTGCTCTGGAAAAGCTCCACCGGGATGGTCACGATCCTGTCATGATAGATCGTAAATATGATGCAGGTGAAGGTAATCAGTACACAGCCGCTCACCTTCTTCATCTGCTCCGTCACCTGGTCGGCAAGCGGATTGTGATGAAGAATCAGCACAGACGCCAAAAGCAGGCCAAATCCCCAGAATACAGCTATCGCCGCTGACTTCGGAAATCCCTTTTTCCTTATGCAGTTTTTCTCTTCCTGTCTCTTTTCGCTCATGTTACTGCCTTCTTGATCTGCAAAGAATGCCGCGTTTCTCACGCCCGGTACTTCTCTGTAAAGGAGGAAAGGCCCTCCCACTTTTTATCCTTGTCGGACATCACAAGTTCCATCCCCTCGGGAATCGGCCACTCCACACCGATCTCTGGATCACTGTAAAGAATACCGCCCTCATCATTGGGATGATAAAAGTCCGTACACTTGTAGGAAAATTCTGCGTAGTCGGAAAGCACCAGAAAACCGTGGGCAAAGTTCTTCGGAATAAAAAACTGCTTTTTGTTCTCAGCCGAGAGCGTTACGCCGTACCACTTGCCATAAGTCGCAGAACCCGGCCGCAGATCCACCGCCACGTCAAACACTTCGCCGGCAATCACCCGCACCAGCTTGTCCTGCGGATAATTGATCTGAAAATGCAGCCCTCTGAGCACGCCCTTCACCGACGCGGACTGGTTATCCTGCACAAAAACCTGATCCATTCCCGCCGCCTTATAGTCCTCATAGTGATAGGTCTCCATAAAATAACCCCTATTATCCCCAAACACCGCCGGAGTAATCACCTTAAGTCCTTCAATTTCGCACGTCTCCACCGTTATTTTTCCCATCGTAATATCCTCCTTGTTTATCGGTCTGGCTGAACTATTCTACTGGCACATTTCCCGTATCCCCGTTCACCACGCCGGAATATCCCGCAGCGCCTTTGGCATGGTTGATTGAAGTATCAATATTCATATAGCACAGGTTCAGATCCACATTTGTGGAAATGCCGTCCACCGTTCCCTTCGAGGTATACTGCCACATATGATAATAATACGCATCGTATGTAGGCGCATCCGCGTACTCCGCCAGCCAGATTCTGTAATCCGACAATCTCGACATATCAAGCCTGTCACCCAGCCAGTTGCGGGAAGCGTATACGCCCGTCTCATAACCCGCCGCCTCAATGGTCTGCAGGAATGCCCTGTGCGCTCTTGTCCGCTCATCGCTGTCCAGCCCGTCGGCCCTTCCCCTGCCTCCGGCGCTCTCACTGTCGAGAAATACCGGGTAATCCACATCATAATTTTCGATCAGACGGATCACCATGGACGCCTCCTCCACAGCCTCCACCTCATCCAGCGCCTGGGTGAAGAAGTAAACGCCAACGGGAATGCCCGCCGAGATGGCGCCCTCTATGTTCTCCTTGTATCTGGGATCGATGACCAGCGCACCTGTCGTCGCACCCCGGTATCCGCAGCGGATAATGGCAAATTCCACACCCGCATCCTTCACCGCCTCCCAGTTAATTTCCTGATTCCACTTGGAAACGTCGATACCGAGCTTCGCGCTGCCTTTGTCAAACTGCAGCTCCATATTCTCTGTGCCGTCCGCATCCTCCTCGGCGCTGTTGACCGCCTTATCCTCCTTTTCGGGGTCGATGTCCTCCTCCGTCACCATCAGATACTCAATATTGTCAAGCACCCGGTACTCGATATCCTGGCGTACTTGTATCGTAGTGATGGTGTTCGGCACACGGAAGCCGTCTTTTTCGTTGAGAAACACACTGTACTCCCCGGAGCGCAGGCCGTCCACATAGATCACGCCGTCCTTGTCGTTATCTGTGTACTCGCCCACATCCTGAATGGTAACGGTGAAATCCGCTCCTGTCACCAGGCGTCCGACGCTGTCCACCACCATGATCCGCAGATCCTTGGCCACGGAGCTCATCATCAGGGACACACTCCTGCCGGAGTAGGATTCGATGCTCTTAAACTTGACCTCCGGGTCAAAAAAGGTCTCATCCCTCAGAAAAGCAGACAGGTCGCCTCCGATCTGCCCATCCTCCGTCTCCACCGCTTCCTCCTGCGCAGTCATCTCCTCCTGCACCGGCTCCCTCTCCGCAAGGCCGAGTTTTTGTTTCACCGTATCCAAATTCACAATGGCGATCACCGCAAACACCGCCAAAAACACGACGATCATGCCGGCCATCGCCCATTTCATCCGCTTAGAGCCCATTTGCAACCTCTACTATATACTGTCCGTAAGCAGTCTTCATAAGCGGCTCCGCCAGCTTAAGAAGCTGCTCCTTGGTGATAAACCCTCTCCTGTAAGCGATCTCCTCAATACAGGAAATATAAAGCCCCTGTCTCTTCTGGAAAGCCGCCACAAAATCCGCCGCATCGAGCAGCATGTCATGACTTCCCGTATCCAGCCACGCGAAGCCGCGGCCGAGTGTTTCCACCCGCAGCGCTCCTCTTTGCAGATATTCATTGTTAATGCTTGTAATCTCTATTTCTCCTCTGGCGGAAGGCTTCACATTCCTTGCGATCTCCACCACGTCATTGTCATAAAAATACAGTCCCGGCACCGCGTAGTTGCTCTTCGGATGCTCCGGCTTCTCCTCGATGGAGAGGGCCATGCCGTTCTCGTCGAACTCCACCACGCCGTACTCCCTCGGATCTCTCACATAATAGCCGAAAATGGTTGCGCCGCTCTCCCTTGCCGCCACTTCCTTAAGCACCTTGGAAAAACTCTGTCCGTAAAAAATATTGTCGCCGAGAATCAAGGCCACGCTGTCTGTCCCGATAAAATCCGCACCGATGATAAAGGCGTCTGCTAGCCCTCTCGGATATTCCTGGACCGCATACTCCATCCGAAGGCCAAGCTGCTCTCCCGTGCCGAAAAGTTCCCGAAAAACCGGCACGTCCCTGGGTGTGGAAATGATCAGGATCTCCCTGATTCCTGCCAGCATCAGAATAGACAGCGGATAATAGATCATCGGCTTATCATAGATCGGCATAATCTGTTTGGAAACCGCTTTGGTCAGCGGATAGAGCCTGGTACCCGAGCCGCCTGCTAAAATAATTCCTTTCATCGCTTTTTTCTCCCATTCATTAAAATAGTATTCTGTGATCAGAAAGTCACTTCTCCGTCGTGATCAACAAGGGACGCGGAAGTAACGCTGTCCAGATCCATCAGTTCCTCCACCAGCCTGCCGCCCTCCCCGGTTTTGACCTCAACCGCCATGTTCAGCTTATCCTTCGTCAGATTGCGCGCTTTCACCTGACACATACCGCAGTGTTTCTCCACAATCTCCATGATCCGCCCCTCTGTCTTGTAGTCGGAAGCGTTCACCAGAAGGATCACTGCCGGTACGCCTGCGGGCACCCTGTCAAATAATAATATTATCACAGTTATGATGATTGATGCAACTACCGCCACCACGGCAAAGCCTGCGCCGCATATGATGCCCACACTGATTGACCAGAACAGAAATACCAGATCCATGGGGTCTTTGATGGCCGTACGAAATCTCACAATCGACAGCGCGCCCACCATGCCGAGGGAAATCACGATATTGGACTGGATCGTCAGGATCACCGCCGCTGTAATCACGGAAAGCGCAATCAGTGAGAGATTAAAGTTCCGATTATAGAAAGCATTTTTATTGACCGTGCGGTAAATCAGAAAAACATAGCCCGCAATCAACACCGTTATCACCATGCACATCACGATCTGTGCCACATCAATCCTGACGGACGCATAGCCCTCCAGAAACGATTTTTTAAAGATATCAATGAAGTTCATACCCTCACTCCCCCGTAGCAATTATATTTTCGGCACAGATAATATTTGGAAAAGCTCGTCCACTGTAAGGAATCGAGCGCCAGCCGGTCCTTGATATAGGAGGGCAGAAACTCGTCCCACTTTACCTCCAGAATGCTTTCCCCCGTGCCAAGCACACACCGAAGCGGAATCTCCGGCTGCAGAAAGCCGGCAATGTCATTCGAGGAGACGATATCGTCATCAAAGGTCACCCTCACATTGCCCGCATCACACACAAAAGGCGCGCGGATATACTGCACAATCACCACCGGGCGCAGACTTTTCAGCCGCATCTGCGTGAACATGGCCTCCTGTTTTATGGAAATTTCCCGCTCCGGCTTTGGTATCTCTCCCGCCATAAACTGCCTGCACTGGTCAGGCGTAACCGGGCACGCGGTTTTTTTCGTCATGCCTCTGGACTTTGCCTTGCATTCCAGACTGATCCGGGAAGTGTCGCAGTTGTAAAAGCGTATACGGTATTTCTCCCGGGGATCGTCCCCGTTCTCATTTTCATAAAAACAGTCGTCCTCCGGGCTGTCAAAATAGAGGCTGCGGATCAGATACGCCCCGTCCGTCCCCGCGTGGGCATCCCGCTCCAGAATGCCCTGCGCCCGCAGCAGCAGTACCGCCCTTTGTCTGGCGTCTATTCTATATTTATACTCGTGTCTGTACTCTGTCACATTCCCTGCGCTCCCCGCACTATTCCATACACCCCTGCGCAATATAGGCAGTCCCTTCCGTACGCATCCTTTCCTCCACGGCGTTGACGCTGCAGCGGCCGCCGTACAAATACACATCGGAAGCCGCGCTGACGCCGTTTTTCCCTGCAATCACCGAAAGCGTACCACCGCTTATCTCTATGACGCCCCGGTCGTCCGCACCTTGATTTACCGTGCGAAGCCCGTTTTTCTCACTCTCTATACGCACAGACGCATTCTGCATATAAATGCCGTCGTTACCCCGGACGCCGTCGCCTTTGGCCTGCACCGAAAGCGTGCCGTCCAGAAGTTTGATTCTGTCTCTGCCACGGATGCCGTCCTCGTGATAACCAGTAATATGCAGCGCACCATCCCCGTTGATCGTCAGATCACAGGCACTGTAAAGACAGGCCGGCGTCTCCGCATAATCCGTGTAATCGGGTGAGTCTGTCAGCACATTCTCCGTGTCTGACACTAGTGTCATAATTACTTTGGACGCCTCCTCCACGCGGATCGCCGGACCGCCTGGCGAAGTAATCTCGACCCCGGCCAGATACAGATGCACCAGCTCGTCCTCCTCCGCATCAATCACAAGCTGGCCGTCCAGACTGCCGGAAATCCACATATCGCCGCCGGCCGAAATAATAACCTCCCCTGCTTCGTAAGCATCCAGGTCTATCCGCTCTGTCTGTTCCTTATCCTGCGGCTCTGTCCTCAGGTCATGCTTCGTTCTCCCGTCCCGCTTCATCCGCCCGGCCAGCCAGTCTTCATCCTGCCCTGCCTTTTCCGGGACCGCCTCACCCGGCTGGCCTGTCTGCGCATCCTGTCCGTCTGAAATTCCCTGTCCTGCCGCCACATCCTCACCGGCGCAGGCCGTAAGAAGTATGGCCGCGCACACAGCCGCAGCCGCACAGACCGCCCGTCTCATGAATCCTGCTTTCCTGCAAGGTGAAAAAGCTTCCCCGCAAAGCGTTCCAAAACGCCAAGCCCGATTGCCGCAAGAAGCGCCAGCACAGAATAGCGGAACACAAAGCTGATATCATAAATGGAATAATAGACCGCTTCCCCCAGATAATCCGTGGAAAAGCTGACGGTAACCGCGCCTTTCATAAAATAGAGCGCCGCGTACACCAGACAGGCAATGACAAGGTCATGCACCAGCCAGTTGACGGCCGCCCTGCCCGCATCCTTCCAGTCTGCGAGCTCCCTTTCTCCCGCGATCTTCCATGTAACCATTCCCGGCACAAGCAATAATAGGATAATCATACAAACCATATATAAATATACCTCCCCTTACGGTTCCTCCGGCACAAATACCGCCCGCAGGCAGATTCCTCCCTCTGTCACAGCCGCCTCGATCGTTTCCTTCCCGGACTCGTAAGTACCCTGCCAGCCCGCAAACCGATAACCTTCCGCAGGCACAGCCGTCGCCGTCACGGGATAGTCCGTGAAATAAACGCCCCGCCACTCCCCGTCTTTCAGATCGGGGGTGATGGTATTCAGCCGGATCGTACCCACCGATGCGCCTGTGTCCTCCTGCTTCTGCGCGCCCTCTGTTTCTGACATTTCTGTCATTTCCGACATATCTGTCATATTTGCAACCTGCAGTATCACTTCCCCGGTCTCCCCGGAAAGTCCGAGCGCATCCGCAAAGTCGGGCACCACATAGTCTGCCCTCTTCTCATAAAACTCATCTATCACACCGATATTCTCCCAGAAAGTATCCTGGGTATATATCCCGTCGTTAAAGCGATGATAACTCTTCTCCATAGGCGCCGCGTAAAGAGCCGCCATCTCATATAGTTTACCATGAACATCCCCGTACGCAAAGTTTTTATTTGCCATATCCATAAAGGTCAAGGCAAACTGCTGCCGGAACGTTTCGTTTTCTATGAGACCGGACATCAGCGGCGTTGTCAGAGGCGTCCCGAACCAGTGCGACTCCTCAGAAAAGGGATCGGACGCATAAGTGCCCATGCCGTCCTTGTAAATGCCTGTGGATTCATCGGTATCGTACACACCCCAGCGCCATCTCCCATCCTCATAAGCGGACGATCCGTCTTCCTTCCTGCTGCGCCAGCAGCACAGGTTGTTCAGCGGCCAGTCCGTGTTGGCAATATAGATCTCAAAACAGTAATGGTCTATAAAACTCTGTATATCCATCATCCGCCCGATTTCCCGGTAAGCCTCCGGGTCAGACAGATCCGCCTCGCGGGCATAGGACACCAGCTCCTGATAAAGCGAAAGATCCGTCTCCCTGCCGACAGATACCCGGTTATCCTGCTTCACCACAATGACCTCGTCCTCGGAAAGCCCGTATTTCTCCTCAAAATATCCCGCACTGAAGCGCGACTGCAAATTATAGAGTCCCCAATATTCCCCGTTTAAAAACACAGCGCACGGTTCTCCCGGCTGCGTCTCCAGCGCACGGTCCGCCACCAGCGACTGGTTAAACACATCACGCAGCATAGTCACGTTCGTGTCAATGGATCCCGACGTCCGAAGCATTTTCGACCACAGACCAAGCACGTCCTCCCCGTACTCCTGCCTTGCATAAAAATTAAATCCCTTCTGCCGGAGATTTCTGGACGCTCCGCCGCGCACTCTGACACCGATCCGCTCCTCGCCCAGAAGTTTCCCTTCCGCATCAAAAAGCGCCGCCGTAACCGGCCGTTCCTTCGTCTTATCGGAATGGGTATAATTCGCCATAAAGGAACGCCAGACCACGCTGCCGTAATCCCAGGAACGTCCCTGCTCCCGGTATGCCTCCTGTTTCCGATAATCCCTGTAATTTACAAGCCATGCCCGATAGTCATCGCCCAGCATATAGATGCCCCGGTCCTCGGAAAAGAAATCCTCCGGCGCCGCCGTCAAAGACAGCGTCATCACATTCTCATATCCCGCCTTTTCCCCGAATCCCACGAAATATACCGCCGACGCGGTTTCACTGACCTCTCCGGCTCCGTTGACTGCAGCCGCTTTCACCACCGTGCCCTTGTCAATGCGGTTCTCCGGCTGGTAATCCCCGTCCTGGGAAATGCCCGCAATAGCAGCGTAACAGTTCTCCCTGGCGCTGCCATCCTCTATGAGAACCGGCTCCGTGTAAAGCGTCGATTCCGTCGTCGGCTCGCTGCCGTCCGTGGTATAATAAATGCGCTGTCCCTGCCCCGCCGTCAAAGACAATGTAAAAGGCTGCCCATAGAAGCCGCTTGGCGCCGAAAAGGAAGGTTTTTCCAGTGTGGGCAGCACATACGCCCTCAGACCTTCGTTTCCCTCCCCCGGGCTTCCGTTTTTGACAAGGCTCCACGTATCTTTTCCGTCTTTCTGCCTGGCGTAGGAAATATCCACCGCCAGAGGCGGCACCTCAACCTTGTCCACCGTATTCCCGCTGCCGTCCGCAAGCGTCAGGGTTTCCCCCGCTTCATTCAATCGGAATCCCAGATAATGGCATACTTCCCCGCTCTCCTCGTTCTCACTGCGCCCGGCAGCGCCGTCCGCAAACAGCAGAAGGTATGAGCGGGGTCCGATCACCATTTCATGCAGGCGTGCATTTTCCGAAAGTTCCTCCTGATCTGTCAGATACCATCCGTCCAGCGATACCGCCGCGAAAGACGGATTGTATAATTCAATATAATCACTGCTTTTTCCCCTGTCATCCAGCACAAGGCTCAGGTTATGGGCGCATACCTCGTTAATCACGACATGGCGCTTCGCGTAATCGTCATAGGCTGTTCCCGCAAGCACAACGACCCACAGGCCGGTAAAGGCAAGCAGAAGCTTTCGCCCTGTACCGGCGGCGCCAGATCCCCTGCGCCGGCGAAACATCCCCAGAACAAACGAGAAGCCGTATGTTCCCGCAAAGCAGAAAACATACAGCAACACGTCCCCCTGATATTTGACCAGAAAATCACCATCGCCGAACAGCGCGTACAGGATGCCGGAGACAACAGCCAGAATCAGAAACGCATAGCACAGCGTATCCGCCGCAAGCTGCAGCGGGTTCTTCTTTCCCCCGTTCCCGTACCTCAAAACGGCCGCTATATAGCCCGGTATGATAAACAGTATAACGCTCGCTAGAAATTGCCCCATATCACACCTTTACTCCGCCCGATACATCTCCTCATAATACTTCTGGTAATCGCCGCTGGTCACATTCTTCATCCAGTCCTCATGGGCAAAATACCACTCGATGGTACGGCGGATGCCGTCCTTAAACATCGTCTCCGGCTCCCATCCGATCTCCTCCCTGATCTTGTCCGGCGCGATCGCATAACGCCTGTCATGCCCCTTGCGGTCCTCCACATAAGTAATCAGGTCCTCCGTCAGATGCGCCCTTCTTGCATCCGTCTCCGGGAGCATATCACGGAGCGTCTCTATGATAATCTTCACGATCTCTATATTCTGCTTTTCATTGTGTCCGCCCACATTGTACGTTTCAAAAAGCCGTCCCTTCTCCTGCACCATGTCAATGGCCTTGGCGTGATCCTCCACATAGAGCCAGTCGCGCACGTTTTTACCGTCCCCGTAGACAGGAAGCTTCTTGCCCTGCAGTGCATTGTTGATGATCAGGGGAATCAACTTCTCCGGGAACTGATACGGCCCGTAATTGTTGGAACAGTTTGTAATGTTCGCCGGGAAATGGTAGGTGTCCATATACGCTCTCACCAGCATGTCCGACCCCGCCTTGCTTGCGGAATAAGGGCTGTGCGGCGCGTAGGGCGTCGTTTCGTAAAAATACCCTCCGTCCTCCTCAAGGGAACCGTACACCTCGTCGGTGGACACATGCAGAAAGCGCCTGTCCTCCTTAAAACTGCCATCCGGCAGCTCCCACGCCGCTTTCGCGCAGTTTAACATCACTGCCGTCCCGTACACGTTCGTCTGTACGAACACCTCTGGATTTTTGATACTTCTGTCCACATGGCTCTCCGCCGCGAAATGGACAACCCTGTCTATCTCATTTCCGGCAAAAATTTTCTCGATGGCCGCCTTGTCGCAGATATCTGCCTTGATGAAGGTGTAGTTGTCCCTGTTCTCCACCTCCTTCAGATTTTCCGGGTTGCCCGCATAAGTCAGCGCATCCACATTGATGATGCGGATGGAATCGCCGTATTTCCCAAACATGTAATGAATGTAGTTGGAGCCGATAAATCCGGCGCCGCCTGTTACCAGATATGTCTTCATTCGTTTTACCCCCTGTCTCTTTTATGAAAAATTCTTTTCATTCCTGTTATATTATCCGTGAAGCCTCATAAAAATGCAACCATCGCCACACCTTAATAATTTACATAGCTTATGTTCATATCCACATTCGTGCTGATGCCGCTGACCTTCCCCTTGGAGGAATACTGCCACAGATCGTAGCGGGTTGCCGTGTATGTCGGTGCGCTTGCGTACTGTGCAAGCCACAGCTTATAGCTCGTCAGGCTCGCCGTATTGATCTTCTCGGTAAACCACGTCTTATTCGCATAAATGCCCGCCGATATCCCGGAATTCTGCACGGTCTGGCAGAATGTCCTGCAGACTGCGGTTCTGGTATCGCGGCTGATACCGTCAGCTCTGCCGCCGCTTGCCTCCACGTCGAGGAAAAGCGGGTAATTCAGACCGTATCCCTTCACCAGATCAATCGCCATGGATGCCTCCTCCACGGCTTCCACCTCGTTGACCGCCTGGCTGAAGAAGTACGCTCCCACCTTAAGGCCCGCCGCCTTTGCGCCTTTGATATTGCTTCTGAACTTCGGATCCTCCACCAGCACACCCGTGGAGTAACCGCGGTAGCCGCAGCGGATAATCACATAGGAAACACCGGAGTTTTTCACCGCGTTCCAGTCGATATTGCCGTTGTGCTTGGACACGTCAATCCCCATGGCGCCCGAGCTTTTCGCCAGTTTTCCGTCGCTGCCGAAGCTGTATTTTGCACCCTGGATAACCTGCTCGCCTGTCACATAGTTTCCGTTTTTATCGTAAAAATAAACATGTCCGTCAATAGTCTGCCACCCGGTATACTTATATGCCGATGCCGTCGTCCCTTTGCCCTTCTTATAAAAAGTTTCCCGTTTTCCGTAATCCTCGTAGGTCGCTTCTATATACTCTTTATTAGAATTGCGATAGTAAAGCTGATTGCCGTCCTTGTCCTTCAGTTTCGTGTTTTTGTCAATCTCAACATCCTCCTTCACCACCTTGATCTTGAAGGATTCTTTGATATCATCAACGTCTTCCGGGTTCTTGCAGACGGCACGGATCTTCACCTCTCCCTCGGCGACACCCGTAACCTCGCCCTTCTCATTTACCGTTGCTATCTTTTCTTCGTCACTGCTCCAGGTAACCTTGCCGCCTTTGGGATTTGTCTGTGCAGTCAAAGTTATCTTTTTTCCAACCTTGACTTCACTTTCGCCGCTTATGGACAGTTTTGTATAGACCTCCTGCTCTTCCTTATCTTTGTCCTTATCTTTGTCTTTATCCTTATCTTTATCCTTGTCTTCCTCTTTGTCCTTATCTTTATCGGCGTCCTCTTCCTTATTCTCGTCGTCCTTCTTGTCCGAATCCTCTTCCCCGGAATCATTCACCGTAACGGAACAGTTAAATTCCTGAATCATGCTGCCCACGACCACACGCGCCGTGACAGTGGCGCTGCCCGCCCCAACTGCCGTAACCGTTCCGCCGTCCACCGTGGCGACAGAGCTGTCTG
This sequence comes from uncultured Lachnospiraceae bacterium, assembly GCA_965114645.1. Lineage (GTDB taxonomy): Bacteria > Bacillota > Clostridia > Lachnospirales > Lachnospiraceae > UBA3282. Next base: position 111,611 of record CBCOZL010000006.1, read on the forward strand.
AAACGCTCCACTCCACGGAGTACTCCACCTGGCTGCTGCTGACAGATATCTTCAGGGAATCGCTTTTTCCCTTTTCAAGGGTCAGACTGTCCTTATTGATGGATACCTGCACGTCGGCATAGGGATCATCCCCTCCATCTTCTACCATCTTCCGAAACGCGCTGCTCGTCTTCCACGGATCCGCAATGTTCTCCATGGGTACCTTCTCGTACGCTGCTGTCTCCTCCCCGATCGGCGTCTTTGTGGACTCCACCCATTCCACCGTATCCTTCAGGGCGGATTCCACCACGGTATTCTGCTGGGTGGCTTCCTCCTTGGCCACATTGATTTCCGCCTCGGTCTTCACCTCGTCCGCCACATCCACCTTCTGATAAGCGATCTTGTCTGTCACCTTGACGCTGCTGCTCTTCGAGGGAAGCGTATACTTTTCCGCCGCCGCGCCCGATAACGGCAGGATCCTGACATCGTATGTGCCGGCAGCAACCCCCGTCTGGTAAATCACGCCGTCCTTATCGTCATCCTTCCACTGAAAGCTTTTCGGCCCGGAAACTTCCACTTCAAAGGGCACACCGCCGATCAGCTTGCCCGTCTCCTTATTGACAAACTTAATCTTCATATCCGAAAGGATTGAGGTCAGGTGAAGCTCTACCCCCACTTCTCCCTTCTCATCCTCCTGATCCTTCTCTTCCTGCTCCTTTTCGGACTCCTCCTCCGATGTCTCTTCCTCCACATTGATCATACCGCCTAGCCTCGCGGACTCCGACACCGCCAGAAGACCGCTCTCCCCGATCACGGAAATGCCCTCGATCTCCTCACCCATATCGGCAAAAGTTTCCACCTGTTTCTCCACGGATTTTGCATGGACATAAATGCCGCCGGTAGCTATCGCGCCTGCCAGCACCAGAATTCCCAGAAGGGCCACGGCCACATCCAGCGCGCTCATCTCACCGATAAAGTACATCAGACGGGCAGCAAAGCCGTCATCCTCATCGTAGTCGTCATCCCCATAGTCCTCGTAATCGTCGTCCTCATAGTCCTCATCTTCATAATCGTCATCTTCGTAGTCGCCATCCTCATAATCATCATCTTCGTAGTCGTCGTCCTCATAGTCCTCATCTTCGTAGTCATCGTCTTCGTAGTCGTCATCCTCGTAATCTTCGTCTTCGTAGTCGTCGTCCTCATAGTCCTCATCTTCGTAGTCATCGTCCTCGTAATCCTCTTCCACGCGGCGGACAGGACGGGCTTTCTCAGACACACTTTTCCCGCTTTTCGGGGGATGGGTACGCTGATAAGCCTCGATCATTTCATCATCAAGACTCAAAAACTCCAGTGTATCCTCAGTCACACTGTCAAAATCCTCATCATCAAACCGGTCATCCTCCAGCAGATCCTCAAACCGAACCGGCCTGTAATGATTTTCCGTATATTTTCGCTTGTTTTTCTTATTTTGCATTACCGCTCCCACCTTGCTTTTTTCTTGACTGGTTGTCTATGTTTATGTAAACCTCAAATCGAAACAATTCTTTGAGATTATAGCATAAAAATGGCGCAATATCAAGATTTTTGTCGTGTCTGCTGGTACGTCAGATTATGTAAATTGACACTCTCTGCCGTATTTACGCCTTTTCCGCGATAATTGCGCGATATTTTACACCCATTTTATGGCATTTCTCGCTAATATGCGCTTGACTTTGACCGCTCTAACTGACACAATATAAGGGCAACAGACAAACGGTTACCTTACAGGGATCAATGGAAAAGGGGAATTTTCATGATGTACATGCATTACTGTAAGCGTTGCCAGCGGGTTCACATGTTGAATGGGCATAAACAGTTTTGTCCCAGATGTCAGGGAACGATTACCGAGCTTAAACTCAGTTATCTGGACTATGCCTCCATGGATGAATCGCAAAGAGTTTCTTTTACAGTCTGCTGTGCCGACGATGAACAGCTCAGGAAACTGAGCACTACATATCGGATGTATAAGTACAGCAAATGGTATAAAGAACTGCAGCGGCAGCTTGCGCAGCCGGCGATCCACTCCTACGCCGCATCGGAACCGTGCCCGCTGGAAAACGCCGTATCCATCGTGTGATACGAAAAAGCAGAGAAGAAGAGCGCAGCTCGAAATCTTCGGATTCGGCAGCGCTCTCTTTCTGTGATCAGTCTGCTCAGAAGTTATTAAGATTTTATGAGGGCACTTTTTCCTGTAGATTTTTAAGAAAAATAATAGTAGAATAGATGAAAGCCAGACGAAACGAATAAGACTTTCAGGAAAGGGCATGAATAAAACATGGGAGAAAATCAGGATAAAAATACAATGCAGGAAAAGAATATGACAAATATGTCAGAATCTTCGCCGAAACCGAAAAGAAAGAGCGGCCTTCTCGCCAATATCCAGCTCATTCTGCTGGCAGCCATCGTGCTGGTCATCGGCTTCTCGGCTTTCCGTCTCTACAAGTGGAACAAGGGGACGCCTTCCGACTACGATCCGAACTACCAGACCACGGATTTCGATATAGAAGTTATGGACAATCTGATTCCGCTTGCCCCGGATAAGCGCGAGGGCTTTGTGGACGACGGCGTGACTACCATCCTCTGCCTGGGCGACGATCCCTTCTCTCTGGAGCAGGGCGAAAACGGTCTTGCCGAACAAATCGCTAAAAAAACAGGAGCCACGGTCTACAACGGCTCCTTCACGGGAACGACCATGGCAGCACAGTTTGCCTCATATAACGACGGCTATATCCTGGACGCTTTCTCCTTCTCCTATGTGGCAAAAAGCCTTGCGAGCGGAGATTTCGACCTGATGAAGACAGCCGCCACCTACAGCTATGACGAAAACTTTGCGAAAACGACACAGATGCTCTCCGAGCTTGACATGAACATTGTGGATATGATCTGCGTGATGTATGACGGCAGTGACTATGTCAACAAGCGTCCCTGCGACGATCCCAACGCGCCTTACGCGGAAATCACCTACACAGGCGCGCTGCGCTCAGGTGTGAAAGCCATTCAGGAGGCTTATCCCCACATCCGCATCGTGGTCATGTCCCATACCTTCTGCCACAGCATCAATGAAGAAGGCAACTTCCAGAACGGTGACCGGGTTGATCTGGGGCATGGCACCTTAAGCCATTATCTGCAGAAAGAACGGGACGCCACCATGGACGTCAGCGTTTCCTTTATAGATAATTTCTACGGTTCCATCAACGAGGACAATTATCTGGATTATATGACGGATTACATTCATTTTAACGACGCCGGTCGAGAGGTGCTGGCACAGAGGTTTGCGGACTGCCTGTTCCCGGAGCTGGCAGAGCAGGCGGACGAATAAACAATTTCAGAAAGGCAAAAGAACCGGCGCCCCAGCCGGTTCTTTTATTTCCGCGCCTCCACGCATCTGTTTCTCCGTCAATACTCTACCGAAAACAACTCCTCGAAATCAAAACGCTCTATCATATCCCGCGTCTCCTCCAGCGCCCGGTCCATCTCCTCCATGTTCTTCACCTCACACGTTCCATCGGCAAAACACTCGGTCATAAAACGGTTAAATCTCGCGTGGTAGTGGGTATAATCCGCATAATTGTTCAGATCCGTCACAATCTCCTCCCGGTTCGGGAAATAGAACACACGCACATTGTCATAGGAGAGAAGTGTCTCCGCGATATGCGCATACTCCTGCATGGTAGCCTCCATATGGTTCTCCTGCCCGACATCGTTCCAATAGAGGATGCTGTAGGGAGGGAAAAAAATATAGAAGGTAGTTTCCGGGTTCTGCTCGATATAAGGGCAGAGATTGATCTGCAGGTTTTGGTCCGTGCTCTCAAGAAAGGCGTCCGGCTCCGTCTCCTCCTCCACCTTTGCCGGCGGCTCATAGTTGTGCATCACCCATTGGATATTATAATATTCATCCGTCCACCAGCTCTGGTACACGGTGGCGAGATCCGTCTTATCCGGGTCAGCCAGCGGACGCAGCACATAATTCAAAAGCACGTCCTTATTCAGCACATACTGTATATCATTCAGATAATTGTCGTCATAAAGATAGGCGGGAAGCGGATATTTCGTCTCCTCCACGCCGCCCGTATAAGTCGTCACATCGACCCCCAGGAAAACCGACTTCACCTCATGGCCGCTGTCAAAGATAATATCCATGATATTCGCCTGATCCTTCGGGTAGGCGCCGCTGTAGTTGAGTTTGACCGCCTCAAGTCCCATCAGTTCCTCAAACCAGCTGGTGTTAAAATTCACTGTCATGGAGGAACCAAGGATCACACTGTCATAGTCCATGTGCTTTGCCATCCCCGGATTCTGGGTGAGCTGGTTGTCCACCAGATAGGGAAAGTCCGCAAGCGGCGCATGGTACTGGAAAAAGGGATCTACCCAGACCACCAGCGCGGCCGCCAGTATAAGCCATATGAAAGTGAGGGACACGATGGAGAAAATCCATATTTTAAACCGCTTCATGCCATTACCATCCTTAAAAATTGAAATACAAAAACGTGCTGACACCCGAAAAGCTTAAGATACACCACACCGCCAGAACCACAAAGACCGCCGCCGACACCGGCCCGTATTTCAGGCGCGCCACCCGCTCATTCGCGTTTCGTCCCGCCATCGACAGATACAGCCCGGCCCCCAGAATCAAAAACATCAGAATATAGCGGCTGAAAGACAGGTTGTCCAGATGCAGGACTTTGATCACATACCAGAATTCATCCGGCTGCAGACATTCCGCCAGATCCATGGAAATCTTTTTCACCTCTCCCCTGCATGCCGTCCGAAGAAGCGCATTTGCCTGTGCGATATTTTCTGCCCGGAAATAGACCCAGGCCACGCTGACATAGAGAAATGTGGCCGCCTGCGACACGATTGTCATCACTTTGCCGCGCATCCGGCCGTGACATTTCCCGCCTCCGCCCTCGCTATTTGTGACACTTCTGTCATTTTTTTGCTGCATATGCACCTGCCAGAAGCGGGTAGCCACATACAGCCCCCCATGCAGCATCCCCCAGACAATAAAATGAAAACCTGCCCCATGCCAGAGACCGCTTAAGAAAAAGACGAGCAGGAGATTCAGATACATCCGTCCCTGTCCCTTGCGGTTGCCGCCCAGCGGGATATAAATATATTTGGTAAAAAAACGGTTCAGGGTAATGTGCCACCGTTTCCAGAAATCCACTATGTCAGTCGCTTTGTAGGGAGAATGAAAATTGACGGGGATCTCTATCCCTAATATCCTGCCGATTCCTACCGCCATATCGCAATAGCCGCTGAAGTCAAAATAGAGCTGAAGGGCGTAGAACAGGATCACCAGACACGCGTCCGCCCGGCCAAGAACAGCCAGATTATCATAACCGTAATCTACCCCCGCGCCAAGCGTGTCCGCCAGAAGCACCTTCTTGGAGAGGCCCAGAACAAAAAGCGCAGCTCCTCCCGCAATCCGTTCCCAGTCCGCCTCTTTTTTGCCAAGCGCCCGGAATTGCGGCAGCATCTCACCGTGATTCACGATAGGGCCCGCTATGAGCTGCGGAAAAAAGGAGACAAACAGCGCGTACTCGGACAGCGAACAGTCCGCCACTTCCCCCCGGTAAGTGTCCACGATAAAGGAAATCTGCTGGAAGGTAAAAAAACTGATTCCCAGAGGAAGGAGAATCCCCCGCAAAACAAAACCGGCTCCGAACACGCCGTTCACGGTATCGAGAAAGAAGTCAAAATATTTGAAGTAGAACAGCACGCCCAGATTCAGCGCCACCGCCAGAACCAGAACTGCCCTGCGGGACGCTTTCCCGTGTTCTGAAACGTTTCCATGTCCCATGCGCCGCAGAAGGAGACTTTTCCCGGACAGCAGTCTGTGTAACAGATAGTTCCCGACAATACTGCAGACCATAATGAACAGATAAGACAGATTAAAATAACCGTAGAACCATAATGACATAGCTGTCAGAAACACGCGGGCTGCCCCGGGCCGCCCACCCCTCAGAAGGCCGTAATAGCCGAGCAGACATATGGGGAAAAACAAAAACACAAATATATATGAATTAAATAACATTCGCCATTCTCCTATCGCCCAAGCCTGTCATCCGCAGATCTTTCATGAATCCTGCAGTGTCATATCTTTGTAAATCACATATTCTCCCACCCGGCCGTAATCTGAATAGCCGTAATCCGTCAGCGGCTCCTCCATTTCACGGTCTTCTTTTAAGATTACATAGGCGCACGGATACGTCCTCGCCAGTTCGACAAAAGCCGGTGTGTCAATCACCTCCGCCTCCTCCATCGCCTCATACATGGCATTGTAATAATCCCAGCGGGCGATCAGCATTTCCCGTCCGTAAGGCAGCTCTATATCCGTACTGTACTGCCTTACATAGTAGATCAGGTCTGCAGGCACAAGCACCGTGATCCGCCCCTCCTCAGGCTCTATCATATCCACGATATCGACCGCCTCCTGGGGCAGATGGTAAGCGTTCTGTGCCCGGGAAATGTGTTCGCTGTCATACACATAGTCGCCGCATGCGACAATCGCCAGACAGACCGCCGCCAGACCGATCCGCCTGTGCTTTCCCATCAGCCGGATCAGACCGTAGGCGCTGACTATACTCATCTGCAAAAGCCATAAGAGCCGGTAGTAAGTCTCGGAATCCTCCATAAGCCGCACAAACACCTTGCGGAACAGAGGACAGAAAAACAGGAACAGAATCAAAGTGGGCGCGTAGACAAACAGAATCCGCCTGCGCCTGTCCTTCTCCACAAGCCACAAGTAGAGGAGCACCAGAAGATAGATACCCGCCAGAAAATGATTCTGATGGTATCCCATATAATTTTTAAATATAACGACGCTCTCTAAAAAAATACCCCACATATGCCGCCCCCGCTATTTTAAAAGGTAACTGTACGCCATAAAGACATAAACCGCCATATACACCACATTCGGAATACAGGCCGCTCCCACCTTGAACAGGATCTTCCAGTCCCGCTCCGCCACCGCCAGACAGAAAGTCGTCACCGCAGTCAGAATACAGACGAGGAACACCGCAATGGAACTGCATACCCCCGCCGCCATATTGACAGAGACAAGCAGAATCCAGATCCCCGCATCTGTCCGTCCATTTTTGACACCCTTGTCATAAATCTGCATGAACACCCAGAACAGCGCCGGGATTACAAGCGCGCCCGCCATCGCCTTTCCCTGCCAGGTACGGGTCAGGAAAAATGTTTCATTGGTATAAATGGACACATTCCCGAAAATCTGGAACATCGCCATGATAATCATAAAGATGGGCAGGTTCTGCTTCTGGAACACATGCCCGCCCGACTGCTGGGTTTTCGAAAAGAGCAGCCGTCCGATCTCATAGTACAGAAGATAGGTCAGCGGAATCAGAGCAAGTGGCATCACCACATGGGAGACAATGGTCGCGTGCATCCCTGCACGCACCGAGATATAGGCCACCCACATAGGAAATACCGCCATCGCATGGCGCACGTCCAGTCCCGTGGATCCTCCCGTCAGAGGCAGAATGCGGTACATCACGCCCGCCTCCTGCGCGATCAGAGACTCCACCACATAGTAGGCGTCGTCGCCGTCAAAGGACGCAAATGCTGCCGCCTTGTAAAGCTGGAAGCCCAGCAGGAGAAAGAAGACCAGCCACATGATGCCGGTTTCCGTAAGCAGACTTTTCACGGGAAACAGTTTCCATCCCACTATGATTCCGTTTCGGTACAGGAGCAGGATGCCTGCCGCCGCACAAAAGAGAGTAAGCACCGTAAATACCGCAGAAGCCGTTTTGAAGTTATTGTACTCCACCCACAGAACCGCCGGAACCGCCGCAATCTCAAAGAGCGCCCACATGCCGAAATACCCGGAAAGCAGCACAAAACCCGGACTTCTCTTTTCAGCCGGAATGAAATTTGCAGGGACCAGCCCGATACAGAAGGGGATGATCAAAAGCCAGAAAATACAACTGATTACAGGAAGCATACATACGCCTCTTTCTTTTCCTTGATTACAAGACAATAGTCAGTAATACTATAGCATATACCATTTTATTTTTCCACATTCCCGTGTACATCCCCGTCCAAACATGTTATAATAGCCGCGAACAGTATAAAACAATGAGGTATTGCATGAAAAAAGTATATGTGATCGGTGCCGGGCCCGCAGGTCTGACCGCCGCTTATGAACTGCTCACGCAGGATAAAAACAACGAATATTCCGTCACGGTTCTGGAGGAATCCGAAGCCATGGGCGGCATCTCCAAAACCGTCAACTATAAGGGTAACCGCATGGACATGGGCGGGCACCGCTTTTTCTCCAAAGTGCCGGAAGTCAACGCATGGTGGGAACACATGCTGCCCACACAGGGTTCTCCCACCTACGACGATATCGTGCTGCACCGGGAAATGACACTCTCACCCGGAGGCCCGGATCCAGAGAAAGAGGATCATGTGATGCTGCGCAGACATCGTGTATCGCGCATCTATTTCAACCAGAAATTTTTCGACTATCCGATCTCCTTGAAGCCGGAAACTTTTATCAATATGGGGTTTCTTGCAACCATGCAGGCTGGTTTCAGCTACCTGGCTTCCATGATTCACAAGCGGCCGGAAAATTCTCTGGAGGATTTTTATGTAAACCGTTTTGGAAAAAAACTCTACTCCATGTTCTTTGAAAATTATACGGAAAATTTATGGGGAAGACACCCTTCCGAAATCGCTCCGGACTGGGGCGCACAGCGGGCAAAGGGGCTGTCCATCGCCGCCATTTTAAAAGATGTCTTCTCGAAGATGCTGCCCGGAAAGAAAAACCGGGAGGTGGAGACATCCCTGATCGAGGAGTTCAGTTATCCCAAGCTCGGCCCCGGCCAGCTCTGGGAAGTGACTGCGGACCGGATCAGGGAGCTCGGCGGAGAAATCCTGTGCAACAGCAAGGCCGTAAAGCTCCACAAGGACAAAAACAACCGCCTTACCTCCATCACATACGAGACGCCGGAGGGCGAGGTGACCGCAGAGGGCGACATTTTCATTTCCTCCATGCCTGTCAAAGATCTGGTGGCAGGATTAAACGATGTGCCGAAAGCCGAGGCAGAGATAGCCGCAGGCCTTCCCTACCGCGACTATATGACCGTAGGGCTCCTGCTGCCGAAGCTGAACTTAAAAAATAGAACAAATATGAAAACCATAAACAATATCGTGCCGGACTGCTGGATTTATGTGCACGACAGAACTGTCCGGCTGGGAAGATTCCAGATCTACAACAACTGGTCTCCCTATATGGTACGCGACTTAGAACACACCGTATGGATCGGTCTGGAGTATTTTGTCTCAGAGGGGGACGAGTATTGGACCATGTCTGACAAGGATTTCACCCGGTTTGCGGTAAAAGAGATTGTCCGCATGGGGCTGATCGATAAGTCCTCCGACGTGATGGACTCCCATGTGGAGCGGGTGAAAAAGGCGTATCCCGCCTACTTTGACACTTACAAGGATATAGACCGGCTGACCGCATATCTGAAATCCATCGACAATCTCTACTGCGTGGGCAGGAACGGCCAGCACCGTTACAACAACATCGACCACTCCATGATGACCTCCTTCGAGACCGTAAAAAACATTTTAGGCGGCATTTCCTCCAAGGATAATATCTGGAATGTCAACACGGAAAAAACCTACCATGAGGAGGTAAAGAAGGCCGAGCCGGCAGATCAGATCGAAGTGGATTGATCCGTCAGCGGCGACGGCTCTGTATCCGCTGTAATACGGCGCCTGCCAGAATCAGGATCACCGTATAGACAGCCATTCCATATAAGTAACAAGTGTTATGAATAGATTGCAGATAATACCAGGGCGGGAGCAGCAGTTTTCCCGCCCTGAAATACTGCAGATTCAAAAAGATGGGACAGAGCGCCAGCATCGCCGCCAGAAGCGGCAAAAAAACCATCCCTGATCTCCGGGGCGTACGGCACAGCATCCGCAGCAGATTGGCAAAAGCCAGGACACAGACTGCAAAAACCGCACAGCTCACCACTTCTCTCTTCCAGTCTGTAAACACCCCCGCCAGCTTACAGGATAACAGCAGCACCAGGGCCGCATCCAGAAGAAACACCGCCCCCGCAAGATAGGAAGCCGAAAGCCGTCTTGTCACAGGAATGCGCCCGTAAACGCCGCGTTCTTCATCCTGCATGAAACAGAGCGAAGCCGCCAGACCCACAAAGGTAAACCAGAGAGCCAGGATCCCCCGCAGAGGCGCCTGCACATAGGTAAAATCTTCCGCTTCCCCGGGCGTCTCGTCGGGATACACCATCTGAAACAGACTCCCCTCCACCGCCGCCCTGTCATAAATCCGGCGAAGCGCCTCGTCAGTCATTTCCGCAAATCCCAGTTCTCCCCGCACATAGCCCGCATAGACCGCATAAGAAAAGGAAGGGTATATGGCGGATGACAAAATTTCCCGCCCAAGGGTGAGGGCCACGCTGTCCCTTCGCTCCACCACCGTCACCACCGGCCGTACCCTGCGCTTTTGCGCAAGCGCCGTGATCTGCTCCGACAGATCTTCAGAAAAAATCCATGCGGCGTCCGCCTTCCCGGTTTCTACCTGCATCCGCGCCTCCTCCTCATTCTCACATGACAGGTACCGCAGAACGCCCCTGCCATCCAGAAGTCTTTCGGAAACCGCCTGCGCTGCCGCATCACCCTCGGGCAGATACAGCGCGATCGTGGCAATCCCGGCGGATTCTTCGGAAAGCCGCCCGACGCCTGCCGAAAGCAGGGGCGCCAGACAGAGCATCAAAAGAAAACTGTATCTCTTCAACAGCCTTTTCTGCAAGAGTATAAACCTTACAAACATCCGTCCCGGCATGTCCCTGTCCTCCTACCGTTCTCCCATCCGCCTCTCCGCCGCTCCGTGCCGCAGGCCTTTTGTCTCCCCGTCAGCTCCTCTCGATTCTGCCTCTCCTGACCGCCGCCGCGAGAAACAGAAACACCGCCGTCCAGCCAGAGACTGCCGCCCACAAAACCGCCGGTATTTGCCCCAAAGCCCCCGCCTGCGCAAAGCGTGCCGCCGCGCCGGAAGGCAGAAGTTCTCCCAGCGCCCGCATTCTCTCGGGAAAAAAGGCAGAGGGATAAAAATACCCGGAGAGATATCCCATGCCGATTCCACAAATCAGCTGCATCAGAATCCCGTTCACGATCCCTGCTGCCGCCTCAAAGAGGAAAAACTGCAGCGCAGCAAACAGCGCCGCCGCCGGCAGGAGAACCGGCACAAATGCAAAAAAAGGCGCAGCTCCCATGCCGTCCCATTCGGGAATCCGCAAAAGATCCCGCTCCAGCCCGAACCCAAGAGGCAGGCATAACATAAAAAGTCCCGTGGACACAAGCAGCAGATAAGCCGCATATTCCCCAAGAATCTGCCGAAACGCCCCAACGCCTCTGGCCTTCAGAAAGCGGGAAAAGGCACCGTTTCCATACACAAAAAGAGCGCTGTTCAAAAGCCCGGAGAGCAGGAGGAACAATAAAATCATGCCGCAGAAGTAATACAGCTCCAGTGACAGGCCGTCCCCATAACCGAGCGTCTCCACTTCACAAAAATCTCCCCTGGACAGCACCAGACTGATCAGAGCCAGATTCAGTCTGTCCGTTTCCCTGCCAATCTCCTCCTCCCTGCCCTGATCCGCAAGGATGCGCTGCATGCCATAAATCGCGCTCTGGGAGCAGGTCACCAGGGTGGAGGCCACATCCGTGATCTCTCCCATCACCATAGTTCCCAGTCCCTGCTGCCCTTGTGCAGGGGTATAAGTGACAGCTTTGTCATTTTCTCCGTACACGATAGATTCCATCAGCCCCTCCGGAACCCGCATCACGGCGTAAAGATCCCCGCGCCGGAAGGCTTCCACAGCTTCCTTCTCCGACATAGGTACAAGCTCGATCATAAAGCGGGAGTCATCCATCTCCTGCACGGCTGCAATGCCAAATCCCAGATAGGAATCTGACAGATCTCCCACCATGCCGATCCGATACCTGGTTCCCCCCGCTGACAACGCTCCCTGTGTGATCAGCAGACAGGCAAGCGTACCCACACAGAGACAGACCGCCAGATCCACAAGAATCTGCCCGGGCAGGAGCCTTGCCGCCCTTTTCAGTTGTGCCAGAAAATAAGCCGCTGTCTGTCGCATTTGATCCTCCACATCAGAATGGTCATGGTCTGCATTCCTGCCCCAGTTTCCCCGCCAGTTTATGAAAATCCCCATCGTACTGCTGCGGGTGAAGGCTGCCGTCCTTTAGAATATAGCACATATTACACAACTCTAAATCCTGCGCGTCATGGGTTGCCATCAGTACGATACCACCCTCTTTTCTATAAACCTCCAGATAGCTGCGGATGTTTTCCTTGCAGACCGGGTCAAGTGCAGCCGAAGGCTCATCCAGCACCAGAATCCCGGGATGGGACACCACCGCGCAGCCGATGGAAAGTCGTTTTTTCATCCCGCCGGACATCCGTCTCACAGGCGTCTTCAGAAAACCGTCGATGCCAAGCAGCTTGAGCGCGCCGCCCGCAAGCTCCCGTTTCAGCGTCTCCCTGTCATACCACATGCGCAGATTGTCCCACGCATTCAGCTCCTCCATCAGCGGATCCCCCTGGGGCACATAACCAAGCGCCTTCGGAATCTGCCTGGGATGGCGCAGCAGATCGGTTCCTTTATAAAAAAAGGAGCCGCCGTCCGCTCTGCGCACGCCCGCCAAAATGGAAAGCAGCGTGGATTTCCCGCTGCCGTTACTGCCAAGGATAGCCGCACAGCTCCCGGCCTCCATGGAAAACGATATATCTGTAAGCACTTTCTTTCGGGAATACGCTTTTCTGATCCCGGCCACCTCTATTTCCATAGACATCCCCCGTTTCCGCGCTCCCTGCGCTTTCCTGTCCGCAATCCGTTCTGCCGCGCCGAAAGCCTCCATTCCACTCACGGCGCCAGCCGCACCAGCCGGTCTGTGTTCACGTCTACCGGTCCGAAAGCGTCTCTTTCACCGCCTCCGCAATCCGCTCCATACCCGCAGCCGTGGGATGCACCCCGTCGCTTGTCATCTCCTGCAGATTATCTATGGTAACGCCGCAGTCAGACAGATCAATCACCGAAAGTCCCCTGTTCTTTGCAATATGCGCAATTGTCTCCCCATAGTCTGCGGACGTCAGTCCCTCGCCGTTGACAAAGTCCACATAAGGTGTTTCCGTCCCGTAATCTCCCACCGGAAGCAGGGTACAGCAATAAATTTCCGCCTGCGGATAATTTGCCTGCACTTTGTCAAGCATCAGCGTGTAAGCGTCGCTGAAAGCAGCCACTTCCCCCTCTTCCACCAGTCCCGTACCGTCGTTGTCTCCCAGAGGAACGGCTTTCAGCATATCATTGGTTCCCAAATATATGACAATCCTGTCAGGACACGCCCCCTCCGGGCCGGAAAGATCATTGGTACGAAGCTCATTGCAGGCGCACTGGGGATCCTCGGTTCCCGTGGAATCCCCGGCCACGGTAGCCCCGGAGCTGGATCCGTTCACATAGAGGGTCAGATCCAGATCCTCTGTCACCTGATGCCACCAGGTGTCTTCCACCTCCGCCACCTCGCCATTTTCCGGGAAAAAGGCATAATATCCCACGGGATTACAGCCCTGATAGGTGGAAATGCTGTCGCCCAGAATGGAGATCGAGGCGCCTGCAAGCTGCACGCCGCTGCTCTGTCCCGCCGCGTTTTCCTTTTTTGCCGCGCTGCCCTCTGCCGCATTCTCTTTTTCCGCCGCGCTGCCCTCTGCCGCATTCTCCTTTTTTGCCGCGCTGCCCTCTGCCACATTCTCCTTTTTTGCCGCGCTGCCCTGCTCTGCCGCATTCTCTTTTCCTGCCGCACTGCCGCCCGGCCTTTCCTCATCTGCACTCTCCAGGCCGCTCTCCTGCGTCCCTGTGCCTTCCATGCCGCCACTTGTCTGCGCGCCTGTGCCTGCCGGACCGCCGCAGCCCCACACAACTGCAGAGACCGCCACCGCACACACCGCCGTCAAAATTGCTCTCTTCATTCGTCCGCCGCCCTCATTTCCACTCGTATCCTGCCGCTTCCGCTCACCAAGGATGCTCCCTCATCCGCAGGCAGCCCGGCCCATACCGTCTCTCACCGTTTCTTGAACATGGACTGTCTCGCCCCGTGCATCTGCCTGTTTCTGAGCACATCGTCCACCGCGTCCATGCGCAGGCCCGCGTCGATAAAGTCGCAGTATTTGCAGAACGGGTAATTGTGTCTGCCCGTTGCGATCGCTTCCCGGAGCTGTCTGTACTTCTCGCTGTTCCATCCTTCTCGGAGGGAGGTGTCGTTTAAATCCGCCATCTCCGTCACCTCGAAATTGTCACAGCAGCAGATCCCCAGTTTGCCGAATGGCGTGATCCACAAATCCGTGAAGGGCATCAGACACGTCTCTTTTACGATCTTTCCCTTGGACTGCTTGTTGGGGGCGCTGCCCGCACGGTTGGTCAGCACCTCCTTCAGATAACGGATCTGCACGAGAATATCCACATCTTTAAATTCATCCGGGTTCGCTTTCACATAATCATGGATCACCTGCACATTGTCGTGCATCTTCATCTCCATGCCGTAGTTGTTGATGATGAGCTGATCCACATAGGGAACGATCTGCTTCACCCTGTCCACATTGAGAAGAAGGCCGTTGGTGGACATGAAAATAAAGGCGTCCGGCAGTTTCTCCCTGGCGTACTTGTGAAACGCCACAATGCGTGTGTCAAGCCACGGCTCGTTGTTCCCGTAAAGGGTCAGATGCCCCTTGTAACCCCAGTCGTGAAGCTGGTCGATCACAGAGTAATAAAGCGCGTCATCCATTTTCTTGTAGGGGCGCTTTTCCGCGTGGATGTTGGCCGTACAGAACTCACATGTGCTGTTGCACCGATTCACCGTCTCCAGATTCACGACCAGCGGATGGGGCGCCTCCTTGTGGCTCATAAAAAAGTCAATATACCCTTTCTGGGATCTCCTGCGGCTGACAAACTGCAGTTTTAAATAGCTCTCGCTGGCAACCCAGGGCAGATACTTTTTCGCGTTCCATCCGATCACTCCCCCAAAATTGTGCACTCTGATTGGCATGATTCCATCCTCCCGTTATTTGTTATGACATCTCAGTCTGCCGTCTGATAGATATACACTGTCATACTCCCGTCCTGCGCCGTATACTCCCCAAAAAGGGACAGCCCGGTCTCCTGCGCGTTGGAGAGCTTTATTCTGGAAAAAAGATATTCCCCGCCGAGCGCCCGGAAAGCATCCTTGTCCATGTAAATATGATCATCCGTGGCATACACCGTCTTTGTGGCGCTGACAATGCTTAAATCCGTCCCCGAATACAGATAGGCTCTGGCGCCCCAGTCATCATAATAGATTCTGGTGGCCTCCACCCGCTCCAGCGCGGGGGCAATGACTTTCCGAAAGTCCTCCTTGTACTGCTGGGAGTAAAACCCGAGATACCCGTCCAGCGTGGCAATCCCGTTGTACTCCAGCACCGCCGGATGGAAGCCGTAAGCTGCCGCCCATCCGCCCTCATAGCCGATATCCGCCTTGATCTCTTCAAACAGATCCACCGCGTAAAACTGTTCATAGGACAGCTCATCCACTTCCTGCGCGTGAAAATGCTCGTAAGCCCTGTTGTAACAGGTGCTGTACAGATCATTATAGCGGGTCGGCGCAAGAATCACCGCCAGCGCCGCAATGCACACAATGCCGTTAGCCAGCCACATCTGCCACGGCCCTTCATCGTAGAGCCTGCGCAGCACAAGAAACAGGGCCGCATACCAGAGAAACGGGTTAAAGAAAACCGTCCTGTTAAACTGCCAGCCCTCCAGGGGCGGAACCAGCTTTTCCACCAGCGAGCGCAGCGGCTCAAAATCGTAGAAGCCGTACACCGCGCAGTTAAACAGAATGAAAACCAGCAGCAGGTTAAAGGGATCGCGCAGCATGGCCTTCCCCTCTTTCCTGCGCACATACAGCGCGTTGTTTACCACAAAATAAATCATGCACACAGGAAGCGCCACCTTCCCATGTACGCCGTCCGCATGAAAAATGCCCTCCCGGAACACCTGTCCGATTTCCCTGAAAATCTCCGGCAGGGAAAGGCTTGCATTCACAATGGAGGAGCGGATTGTCACCTCATCGCTAAAAAGCATCTGGCCAAACAATCGGTACTCACAGACCACAAACCCGGCGGCAAGCACAAACAGCGCTCCAAGAAGCCGCCATGCCGCCTTTCCTTCCTGCGGTTCCTCCCCGCTTATGGAAGGTCTTTCCCTGCCTTTCCTTTTTCGCAGGTATGCCTCTCTGCAAAAAAGCCACAAAACCGCAAGCGCAAGATATCCCAGAATAAAAATACCGTGGTAGGAAAAGTAGGATACAAGCGGGTATGCAAATAATGCCGCATACCAGAGATACCACCGCCTGCCCTGTCCTTTGTATATCTTCATCAACAGCCAGACGCACAGCGGAATCGAGGCAAACGCGAAACCGAAGGCAGGAAAAAACCAGCAGATCCCATACACAAAGCCGGTCATATAGACAATCGGACGGTACGTCTCAAATCTTCCGCCAAACAGTTCTCCCGCCAGCAGGCGGAAGGAGAACATGCCAATCAGAATTTTCCCAAAAAGTCCGAGCACATAAGCCGTGTAAGTGGGAAAAACCATGAAAAGCAGGCTGTAGAGCGAAAGCTCCGAGGGCAGATTGTCCCGGCTGACGCCGCCCAGAAAGGGCACGTCCACGCCGTGCTTCCAGAAGGAATCCGTATTTTTGAGCATCTGGAACTGTGCCAGAAACAAGTCCATATTATCGTGAACGCCGATGTAACTGCGCTCCCCGTAACCGAAAAACACCGCCGCCGCAAGCAGCAAAAACCCGGTGACCGGGAACAGAAACCAGTATTTTGTTATCCAGATAAACCACTTCTGTTCCGTCAATTTCTTCATCTATTCATCCCAGCAAGCATGTTTACGCACTGCGCCTTTCTCTAATTATGACAGTATTGTCACTTTTCTCCGTCTGCATGACGGCCCGTCCGAAACACAAACAGCTTCTGCCCGAAAAAGTTCATCACAATAAAGATCCCCATGCCGAAAATCATTGCAATATTGTCAAGAAGGGCCTGCGAGAATGTCCCGCCGCGCGCCAGTCCCGACACATCCAGAAGCCAGGTAACGAGAGGCTGCGCCACACTGAAAGATATCAGGTAACACACGATGATGTTTAAGGCAAACCGCCAGGGCAGCCACTTATCCCTGTTCTCTACCTTAAAAGTCAGCTTCGCATTGGCATGATAGGAAAAAACACTGCCGATAAAGTAGGAAATCCCGCTGGAAAGCCAGTAATTCATATGAATCAGGTTGTAGAGCACCGCCATAATCACCCAGCCCAGAAACGTATTGATCACGCCCACCATGCCGAAGTGTATGACCTCCATAATAAAATCCTTGTATTTCAAGTACAGCGCTTTCATCCGTTTAAGCCGCATCCTTTCCCAAAATCAGCGTCCCTGTCATTTTGTGATGTTTTTTTTCCTGTTATGTGTTATGATGAACCCACGCGGATATCCTTATCCGTATCTGATCATCGATACCGCGCAAAGGCAGGATGTCTGCCCGCCAAAAATAAGGAGTGTCTATGCCAACATTAAAAATACACCATATCGGCTACTTAGTCAAAAAAATAGAGAAGGCAAAAAAAACATTCGAAGCCCTTGGCTACCATATCGAACAGGACACTGTATATGATGAGATCCGCAAAGTGGACATCTGCTTTCTCATAAAGGACGGTTACCGGGTGGAGCTGGTCTCCCCCGTCTCTGCGGACTCCGTGGTCTCGGGGCTTCTGAAAAAATATAAAAACACCCCCTACCACATCTGCTACGAAGCCGAGGATCCCGAAAGGGCCTGTCAGGAACTGACCTCCAACGGTTTTATCGCCATCGACACCCCCACGCCCGCACCCGCATTAGGCGGCCGCCGCGTTGTCTTTCTGACAAGTCCTGTCATCGGTATGGTGGAACTCATATACTGACCAGACAGAAACGAACAGAGAATGTCCGTATTGGGGCATTCTTCCATACGAAACTTCGTACCTCCTGTCGCTTTGTCCTATGGCGCAGCGTCTTTGGAGGTATTTTCCTCATTGCGCACATACATCGTGATGGTTCCGCACTTTTTCTCCGTGAAATCCGACAGATCCAGACTCGGCTCATAACACCAGTGCCGGTCTTCCTCATTGTACATCACGATCACATCTATCTGCGCAAAATCCGCCTGCTCATCCTCCCTGGGCCCGTAGGAACGGTTGATCTTTTTCTCGTCCTCCTCCCAGTAAAACACTTCATCATAGCCGTGAAGGCGAAACCAGTGGTACATGGTCTTATTTCCCTCCCCATTCGGCGCAAAGCAGGACAAAACCTTTCTGTCCGTTCCCTGCACCAGCTCAAGGGTCGATTCCATCATGGTCTTAATGCTCTCCCCCCGGTAAGTGAAATACTGCGCCTCCCGAAGGGCCACCCTGCCGTGGGCCGCCAGCATCAGAAGCAGGCACAGCATATAGGCAATCCGCCGCTTGCCGCTAAGGGGCCGGAAAGTGCACCCCACAATCACGAAAAAGAACGCATATCCCAGCACGCACGGCAGAATGTAGCGCTCCTCCAGGGCCGTCTTGCTGTAAGACACACACTGGGGCAGGATAATCGCCGCCGCAAGCAGCATTTCCCAGCCCAGCTTCTTCACATGTTCCCAGTAAGTCAGAAGAATCAGCCCCATCAGCACGCCAAACCTAACATACCATTTCAGATTGTTCCCCGCCGCATTGCGCCATACCTGCACATACTGGTCGAGGGTTATACTCTCGTCCAGACCTACATAGGAATAATTGTTCGTACCGACCACAAACAGGATCAGCAGCATTTCCACCGTAAAAATGACACCGATCGTCAACAGATAAGGAAACCGGCGTCTGATCACTTCCCACAAATGCGGAATGGTCACCTTTTTTCCCCTCATCCCGTCATACAAAATATAAAGCCCCACAAAAGGCAGAAGCAGGATAAAAGGCTCCTTGTAAATGGACATCAGGAAAAAAGCGACCACACTGATAACCGCATACCGCTTTTTCTCTGTGGAAAGCCATCTCAGCAAAAAGCAAAATCCCACCGCAAACATCATCATATCATAGGATTCCTGCGGCCCAAGCTTCCACCACACCGCCGACTGGTATCCCACCATCACTGTCATGGAAAAAAGCGCCGCATAAACCATATTACACTTCATCTGCCTTGCGCAGTAGTAGAGCGCCGCAAGCGCTGCCACGATCTCTGCAGCTTTTACAACTGACATAGCTGTCAGATTTATGCCAAACACATAGGCCATCAGAATACGGTTGATATAGTACAGCGGTCGAAAGCGAAGTGTCAGATCAAAACTCACAGTACCTCGCAGACAGTCCCACAGGCTCCGTTGATCCAGTTTCATCCAGTCGATATACTGTGCAAACTCCCAGTCGTCCACCAGATGAAAGCCCGACGTCAGCGTACCCGTAACAGTCACCACGCCGAACACCAGCGCAGCAAAGAAAGCCCATATCAAAACGGCCTCTCTCTTTTTACTTATCTTCTCCAATTTTTCGTAAAACACCTGTACCCTGTCCAGAAATCTGTTCACCATGCCGCGCGTTACTGCCTCTCCCCATTGATTCCGCCGTACGGAGAATGCCTGTACTTTGGGCATTCTCTCGAGTGAAAGTGATTTGCAAAGCAAATCTAGAACTTCCAAGTCAGCTTGCTGACTTTGCGATGCAGCCTCTGCTGCTGAGCTTTAGAAGTTCTTTTCACTCTATGATCTGACTGATAATGATATCCGCCATCTCACCCACATTTTTCATGGACACTACCTGTCCCATGTTGAATTTCATGCCAAACTCCTGCTCCACAGCCGCCAGAAGATTGATGTGCTCCAGAGAATCCCACTCTTCGATATCGTCCGCTGTGGTGGCATCCGTAACGGTAATCTCCTCATCGTCAAACACGTCCCGGAATACCTCATTTAACTTTTCAAACACTTCTTCTCTGCTCATATGCTCTCTCCTTTTTCCACTGCAATTACTGTATTTTTTTTCTCATAATCCGATGGGATCACAAACTTCCAAATTGTGACACCCGTGTCAGTTTCATCTGTCTTCTCAAAACCCATTGTCCCATAAAACGTCTTCACCATGGCATTTTTCGCTGTCGGATAATAGTAACCCATGATCGTCCCGGCGCCGCAGTCCCGGCACGCTTCCACCATGCTGTCCAACATGGCGCACTCCATATCCCGCTTTAAGACACGGCAGCTCATCAGCCACAGTTCCAGATGAAGCACATCTGCGCCAGCCGTTTTCTTCCCATCCGTCTGTTCATCCTGTCTGCCGCTCTCCATATCCGGCCGATCACCACGCCTGTATATGTCCACGTCGGCCATCGTTCCCCTTCTGCCGATCACCACAGAAACTACGCCGTTGTCGCCGAATCGGTCGGACAGCTTGCCATAGCGGGTGATATAGCGCGGATCCGCCGCAAAGGCCTCAATCTCCCCCTGCGTAAACCGCCTTGTGGTCAGATTGAACTGATTGCTCTTGTTCGTAAGCTGCGCGATCCGCGCCATGTAGATTGGCTCAAAGGGGCGGATCGTCCCCTGCATTTCCAGGGAAAGCAGATATTCCCGGTAATCGACGAAACGCTCCTGCTGCACTTTTCTCTCCATGTTGGCCCGATACATCTCGTTCCGTTTCCTGTCATCTTCCGACAGACTTGTCACCTCGAAGAAGCCGCTGTGGTCCAGCACCCGGATATACTGTTCCGGCGTGCCGATCTCTGGGACAGCCGTCCCTGCCGTCTGTGCGCTCACGATCTCCCGCTCCGCCGGATTGTCATCCACGAACACCAGGCTGTCCGGCAGGATGTTGAGCTCCTGCGCAATGGCAGTGATATTGCTGCTCTTCGGCTCCCAGTTCGCCTTCATCAGCACGAAATCCTCCGGCTTGAGAAGACCCTCCGGGTGACTTAAGCCCGCGATGGCATTTTCGTACTCATTTTTGGAGTTCACGGCCAGCATGACACCAATCTCCTTCTGCGCCTTCACATAGCCCTGAAACTCCGAATAAACCTGTCCCATCGGCGTCTCCTGCCCGATCTCCAGATTTTCCGGGCCGTCATCGCCGACAACGCCGCCCCAGAGCGTATTGTCCAGATCCAGGACAAGCGCCTTCCTGTTTCTGCCGAAAACCGATTTGATGATATTTGAAAGGTTGTGGGCAAAGACAGGGACTGCCTGCATACAGCAGGCATATTTGTACATATGCCAGTACAGGGGATCCGCCCACCTGTCAAGCCCATAGGAGGCCGACAGATACTGGATGTCATGGATATAAAAGTTCCCGTGCTCCCGCGCATACTGATAAAACTTCTCATTCAGCCTGTTGATAAAAGAGATCCGTCCCTGGGGAAATACCCCTTCCTGGTTGCCAAGCAGCCGGTAAAAAGGATACTCAAAATTGTTCTGGATCACAGGGCAGTGATACACCTGCGCGATCTTGTCCCACATCACCTGGAAATGGGCATACTGTTCCGAAAGCAGTTCCTCCACCCGCTCCGATGCATCTGAGACGGAAGGCCATGCCGTAATATTCCGATTGGAAGTGTGGATAAAAATCAGATCCGGGGCAAACGAGAGAAGCTCCGGGTTATCGAACATCACATCCTGCCAGTACTGCGCATACTCCGACTCATAGAACACAGGCCGGATGCCCTGATCCAGCAAAAACAGCTCCAGAATACGGATGATATCGTGGGTCGTGCTGCCTCCCAGAACCGCGATCCGCTTCTCCAGAAAATCAGACCGTTCCTCTGACAAGGCGCGCTTCAGCTTCTTTGACTTTTTTAAGATAAGCTCCCCGTCGAAGGGGTATTCCAGTTCCCGCATAAATTCTCCCCGCATGTATCCTGCCTCTGCCGCCTTCTGGCTCTGTTTATACGCGCAGAAGGCAGGTTTTGCACCTGCCCTCTATCATACCATATTTTACCTGATCTATGCAATCATTCCTCCGGCGCGAAGTCATTGTGAATGATTTTTGCGATCTTCTCCGCATACACTCTGGCTCCCAGAGGCGTCATATGGACGCCGTCAGCCAGATACTGATCCGCAGTACCCGCATCAATGCCGCTCTCCTCAAAGGCGTTGAAGAACATCACGCCATCCTCCTCGAACAGCCCTGCCACATAGCCGGCGCCTCTTGCGTAAGTAATCAGCGGGCCATAGCCATAATCCAGGGAATAGCCGTCACCGATGAACGTACTGCCGTTAAAGACCTGACAGTAATGGGGGGCAACGATCAGAATCCCCGCATTGGGGAAACGTCCCTTCAGCCTGCTGACCGCGTCCTCAAGCGCCCCGGTGTAGGTGTGGGTGCCGTCCACCGCCAGCGTATCTCCTCCCTCCAGATATCTGCTGTTGGGAATCTGTCCTGTCAGAAAATCGTTCACGCCATACTCTATGATAAAGTAGTCCGTCTTGTCAAAATCGCAGGTATCCAGCACATCACCAGCCGCGTAACCGTCAAAAATATCCGTGTTGATATTGCCGAGAATCCCGTTCACCACGCCAAGCAGACAGCGTGATTCCCAGGTCGCAAAATTATACTGATCGTTCGGCAGAAGCGCCGCCGTGGTGCCGCCCATGGACATATTATAAATCTTCGCGTCCAGCTGCTCGCCGATGATATCCGCCGCGCCGCTCTCCGTCCGGTCCCCGTCCATGATACTGTCGCCCAGAATGACAATCTGCATACTGTATTCTCTGTCATCCTCCTCTTCGGGCTTGGAATCTTCTTTCTTCTCTTCCTTTTTTTCCTCTTTTTTCGCCGTTTCCTGCTTTTCGATTTTGGCAGGCGCACTCTCCTGCTGATCCGCCTCACTGGCGGCGGGAGCCGCTTCGCTCTCGGCTGTCACCACGCTGGAGCCCTCCCTCAGACTGCGCCATTCTTCCTTGAGTTCTTCCACCGCCTGGCGGTTCTGCTCCTCCAGATCCAGCCGCTCCCGTTCTACCTTCATCTGCGCCTGTCCGTATACAATCTCAATGATCGCCAAAACGCAAAAACCGATCAAAACTACCAGAAGCATATTTATATTTTGTCTGCCCCGCCTCGTATTTCCCATCTTCCTACCGACCTTTCCTCTATATAATGATGCCTGCGCCTGTTTCCCCCTGCAACCTTTATATACTTTACCACATTTTACCCAATTTTCCTATCATATACGGCTGGAATTAAAAAATTCTTCCATAAATCTTAATATGTTATGGTATATTATAATAGAGACAACTTTAAAATATGCGAAGCAATTCATTTACGAAAGGATAAACCGATGCCATTAGTCAACCCGGGGGCGCAGCCTGAATCGCCCTCCTTCGGACATAGATACAGCCAGACCTCCAGCAGGAAAATACCTTCCCCTTTGCAGGGAGATCTTCTTTTCCTTCTGCTCCTTTTTGTCTCTTACGCGATTCTGCTGTTTTACATAAAGCCTGTGGACGCCATCAACGACGACTGGGGCATGTACAGCATCCTCTCGGGCGCGTATACGGGAACACCTGACGCTCATGTCATGTTTTTTCTCTATCCGCTCTCCTGGCTTCTTTCAAAGCTCTATACCTTGTGGAGTTTTGTTCCCTGGTACGGGCTCTTCCAGCACGCCGTGCAGATCCTCTGCCTTTTTACCGTATACCGGCGCATTCTGCGGATCCGGCAGAGGCACAATCCCCAGGCCGCGCTCTGGCCTCCTGCCCTGACCACTTTTATCCTGTTATTTTTCATTATCAATCTGAACGTAATGGCGGAAGCGCAGTACACGACGACGGCGGGACTGGCGGCCGCCGCCGCACTGTTTTGTTTTACCACTTCCCGCATCAATCAGTCGAATATCGGATTTTTTCTGGATAACATACCGACCCTTCTCCTGGCATGGGTCTCTTTCAGCATGCGCCAGAATATTTTTTATCTCATGGTGCCTATGGCCGGCATGCTCTGGCTTTCCAAATGGATGATCGCTGCAAAAAATGAATACGAGGGCGCCGCCGTCAAGCTTCTCGGCTTCGCCCTGTTTCTCGGTGCAGGCATGGGGCTTCTCTGGAGTGCGAACGCCGCCGCCTATTCCTCCACCGAATGGTCTGATTTCCGAAAAATCAACCACTACCGGGAACGGGTAGGCGATTTCTACGGCTGGCCCGAATATGAGGAATGCAGGGACGAACTGCAGACGCTCGGTTTGGATGAGGAAGCGTATATGTACCGCAGAAGCGGTGCACCGCACATCGGATATGACATGTCTGTCACAGACTGGAAACAGATGCACGACGTGGCCAGACGCTGTTATCTGGCCCGCACGAGCCTTTCAGAACGGCTGAAAAATATGGCAGTTTCCGCTGTAACTGTCTTTTTCTATCAAGCCGGCATGCAGCCTGCCAATCTGCTGGCCGGTCTGCTGCTGGTTCTGACCCCTGTGCTCATCTTCTTTGAACGCAACGCCCGCGCACTGTTCGTCTACCTGATGTATCTGTTCGGGCGGTGTGTGAGCTGGGGCTATGTACTCTACGAGGGCCGTTTCCCCAAGCGCATCGTCCAGCCGCTGATTACCGTAGATTTCCTGATCCTTCTGGGAATCATCCTCGCTTTTAATCTGCTGCCCTCGGAAAACCGCAGACGATATTATGTGCTTCTCCCCCTGCTCTGCTGTCTCGGTCTTTTCTCGGTGTATGTCACGCACCGGGATGTGGCCGAAAGTTACCGCGTCCACGAGAAGACCTGGCAGGAGCTTCGGGAATACTGCAGCGCCCGCCCGGACAATTTCTACATATGGACTTACGGTTCCGGGACGCTGGAACACTTTTACGAGACGCCCTTTGGCCGCGGGCAGGATACATACCAGAATTTTATCTACACCAACTGGGGCGTAATCTGCAACCCCAACACACAAAAAAAGCTCGACGCCCACGGGATCGGCAATTTCGGCCGGGATCTGGTGGACAGCGAGCATGTGTACTTTATCCTGCAGGAGGCCCCTTACAACGAGGAGCACCCTGTCGTCATGTATTTCAGACATACTTACCGGGCAGGTCTTGCTGTTGCCGATACCTTTACCGCAGGGGATACCAATTATATGGTATACCAGCTCTATCCCCTGTAAGACCGGCGCTCCGCCGGCCCCCTGCCGCGTCCGAACAGCAGCAGTGACAGCGCCGTAACCGACAGCATCAGCGGATATACATAGCGGGTCAGCACGCAGGGGCCCAGAAGCAGTGTCCCTGCAAGCGCCAGCAGATACACCGCCGGAAGCAGCAGCGCCGTTTTTTTCAGCCCGATACAGCACAGACAGTAAAACAGGAGCAGATAACAGTAAAAGGCCGGCTGCATCACAAGCGCCACTGGCGGACAGTACCGCCACAGTTCACCGCCGGCCGCAAAATACCTGTAGAGGGACTGCAAGGGCTGCAGTCTCTGATGTCTCACATAGCCCGGCGCAAGCGCCTCCATGTAGGACTGCTGGTCACCGGGATAAGTAATCTGCAGATACCCTTTCGCATAAGAGTACACATCGTCCAGATACGTCACATCCGTCAGATCCCACATGCCCTTATTTTTCAAAAGGAATGCCTGCAAATACTCTCCCGGATAGCGAAGTCCCAGAGACACCCACTCCCCGGCGAAAATACGCAGCGTCTCCCTGTCCCCTGCAATATCCTTCTTGCTCCTGTCCGCAATGGCAGGCACATATTCCGGCAGATTTTCTCCCCACACTGCGGCGAGGGCTTCTCTGTCCTCCTGTGTCAGCTCCTCCTCGTGATACTGCACTGCCCTGGCGATCTGCTGGGCCGGCACACTGAGCATTTCCCTGGCATAAGTGCTGCTGGTGGCCGAAACCGCCTGCACCATCAGCGTGTTAACAGCCAGATACAGCAGGAGAGCCGCCCCGTGAAACGCACATGCCTGTCTGAAGAAAGGTTTCCTGCGAAGCGAAAAGAAAGAGGCCGCAAGCACATATAAAATCCAGGCGTAAACACTGTTGTTGCGGAACAAAAGAAGCAGCGCCGTCAGCACCGTATAGCGGACAAACCAGCCGGTTCCCGGCTTTTCCTCCCCCGCTGACAGCTCATAGGCAAATGCCGTAAACACCATGGTAAGCGCCGCATATATGGTATCTTTCGTGATGGAGACCGCCAGCATTCCGTGGGTGGGAAAAACCGCCGCGCACAGGACGAAAACATAGCAGAGCCATCTCGACACGCCGCGTCTTGCAAGAAAACAATAGACATAGGCAAAACAGGCCGCCACAACGGCCATCTGTATCAGCGAATAAGCCGCCAGACCCGCACGATCCGCGTTCGGCAGGAAAGACAGAAGCTCTCCCAGCGTCAGACATCCTTTCAGCATCAACGTATGAATCAGCGGATGATGGGTCGTCAGACCGCTGATCCGTATCTGGTCAAGCTGGGGAATCACATCGTAGGCCATAATCGCCGGATAATAAGTGGCAAAGGGAATGCAGAAACCGCCAAAAATCAGCGCAAAAGCGCCCCAGAAAGAACCTTTCCACCCGCCGCGTGCATCCGCCTCGGCCGCGCCTTTTTCTGACAAATCTGTCAGTTTTTCAGTCTGCCGCTTTGCCAGAAAAAAGAGCCTGTTCAGCCCTGCAAGGGCCATGGGCGTAAAACAGATTACCCACAAAATGGTCTCCGGCACACTGCAGATTCCCGGATGGCTGAAGACAAGGCCCAGCACCTGCAGCGCGGTAAATCCCGCCGCCAGAATGAGCCGCACGGGCACGGAAAAAAGAACATTCTCCTGAAACAGCGCCCCTTTCCACAGGCAGTACAGCCCGAATAGCAGCGCCAGCGGGAAAATTCCCATTGTATACACACTGCCCTGCGCCCGGAGAAGCAAAAAAATCCGAACCCCGCAGACAAGCGGCAAAATCGCAGCGGCACCCGACAGCGCCAATTCCCTCGCAGAACCGTTTTTTCTTATACGTTCCATCCTCTGTCTCCCTTTTTCGTCCAAACACATTTCCTGTCTGTACATAACCAAAGGCATGTCCAATCCCTGAACATGCCCCGCCTGTTTATGCATACATCATTTTACTTCTCCCGCAGATGTCTCGTCACAAGAGTCAGCCGGTATTCAAAGTCCCGTCTGTTTTTCAGCGCCATATTGGACAGCATCAGTCCCGCAAACAGAGACTGCAGCGCCGCCAGACCGATAAAACCGCAGACGAAAAGCGTGGGGAACCGATCCACCATCCCTGTCTCAATATAAGTGATGAAAATCGGGATAAAAAGCACCACCGCAATCAGTGTCAGCAGGATGGAACACAGTCCGAAAAATCCGAAGGGCTTGTAATCCCGGTACAGCTTCATAATCGTGTGCAGCACCTTAAAGCCGTCCGAAAACGTATTTAATTTCGACTCGCTGCCCTCGGGCCTGTCCCGGTAATCCACAATCACATTCTCAATCTGCATGTTGTTGTAGACCGCATGGATGGTCATCTCCGTCTCGATCTCAAAACCCGTGGAAAGCACGGGAAATGTCTTTACAAAACCATAGCTGAAGGCGCGATATCCCGTCATAATATCTTTGATTTCACAGTGAAAAAGCTGGTTGATGCTGCCGCGCACGACAGAATTTCCAAAATTGTGGAACGGCCTTTTATTCTCCGTAAAATACGTGGAGGAAAGCCTGTCCCCCACCACCATATCCGCGTTGTGCTGAAGTACCTTGTCCGCCATCTCTCTGGCATACTCCATGGGATAGGTGTCGTCGCCATCCACCATAATGTAACACTCCGCCTCTATTTCCCGGAACATTCTGCGGATCACATTGCCTTTTCCCTGCATGTGTTCATATCGGATCACCGCCCCGGCGTCCCTTGCAAGTTCCACCGTGCGGTCGCTGGAATTATTGTCATAAACGTAGACTACCGCCTCGGGCAGCGCCTCCCTGGCATCCCCAACCACTTTCGCAATGGTCTTTTCTTCATTATAACAGGGAATTAATACTGCTATTTTATCCATTCTCTATCTCCCGTACTCTCAATCTTACTTCTCAGTTTACCACAGTTTGTCCGTCTTTACTATCCGAATTTCTAAAATCCCTGATAGATAAACTCCGATGCGCTGTACCCGGGTCCATAATACCCTAACAAAATAACCGCAAACAGAAGCATATACCACAACATCCAGCGCAGAGGAAGCGGCCTTTTCGCAATGCTCTCACGCACCGGCTCCTTTCTCTGTCTCAGCGACACCGCCCACAGAAGCAGAAGTGACACAACTGTCACCGCCGTCTCAATTCCGTCAAGACCGAGCTGTAACAGGGATCCATCCCAGAGAACCTGTGGATTCCACACCCGCACCGCCCCTCTCAGCATGGCCAGCGCGTCACCCACAGAGGCGGCGCGAAAAAACAGATCACCGATACACACAAGAAAGAAGGTCCGCAGGATACGGATGCCGTTTAAAACCCATCCCTCCGCACTCAGATGAAGCCGTTCATTCAGACGCGCGAAGGGCGGCGCAAGCAGCTCCTCCATCACAATATAGAACCAGTGCAGCAGCCCGGAACCGATCACAAACTTCCAGTCTCCGCCGTGCCAGATGCCCACCGTCAGCCA
>CBCOZL010000007.1:0-124122 GCA_965114645.1 uncultured Lachnospiraceae bacterium
CCTTCTCTTATAGTCAGACAGGAACCTATAAGCATGCTCCTCGCCCTCAATCTGTCTGATAAAAATATCCTCGCCGCAGAACCACTGCACGTTTTCCTTCAAACCGCCGGGCATGGGATATATGGAACCCAGACCGTACTCAATTTCATCCGTCATCGCAGGGCCGGAAATGCTGTGTTCACGCACATACTTCATCAGATGATCAAAGGTCACATTGTACGAAACATAGCCGCCGCAGTTCGGATCGTCAATCTCGTTCTTTTTCGCAATACACGGACTGATAAAGGCAAGCTTGTCCGGCACCTTCATATATTTCTTCACATAGATCGCACCGCACATCATCGGAGAATGCACCGGCATCAGACTGGGAATCAGCTCTGGAAGATACTTTTCTATGTACCCCACCACCGCAGGACAGGGCTGGGAAATGCCTCCCGTAAAATTATGCTCCGTTATGTATTTGATATATCCCCATGTAGTGATATCCGCTCCAAAGCTGATACTGATGATACGGTTTACACCAAGCTTTTTAAGGCCTCCTAAAACCGAGGCATATTCCTTCGGATAGTTTGCCAGAAAAGCAGGCGCCAGCAGAAGTGAAATCTTTTCTCCCCTTTTTAAGTCCTCAAAGAAACGCCCGGTGTCATCATTATAGCTTCTCGCATCGTGTGCACAGGCATCGAAACAGGCGCCGCAGTTGATACACTGGCTGCCGTCCACAATAATCTTATTCTTTCCCTTTTCCTCTACCGCACGGTTTGCCGTCAGCACAGGACATGCGGAAATACATTTGTTGCATCCTACGCAGTTGTCGTTGGTATATACCAGCGCCTCTAACGGTTTATTTGCCATTTTGCCCTCCAAAATCATTAAAAATCGCAGTTATTTATGCTATTTGTACAATATATATGTTATATTAGCACAAAAAGGACAAAAAATAAACAATTTTTTTGTCCTTTTTGAAATGCCTTTTTGAAATGCTCTCGCACCATATTATCATCTTTTAAATCTGGGAAATCACAAAAATGTCATAAATCGCCTTAATTGCGGTCTCAAAATCGGCATTCGCCACACCGATAATGATATTCAGCTCGCTGGAACCCTGGTCAATCATCTTGACATTGACGTTGGCATGCGCCAGCGCGGAAAAGATCCTTCCCGCCGTACCACGGGTAGATTTCATACCGCGCCCCACCACCGCAATCAGCGCCAGATCCGCCTCTATGTCGATGGAATCCGGGTCAGCCAGCCTGTGGATGCCGGAAACCACTTTCTGTTCCTTGTGCATAAACTCATCCTGATGCACGAACACTGTCATGGTGTCGATGCCGGAAGGCACATGCTCAAAGGAAATCTCGTTCTCCTCAAAGGCCTGCAGCACCTTGCGCCCGAAACCAATCTCCGAGTTCATCATTTCCTTCTCTATATTGACCGCACAGAAGCCTTTCTTTCCGGCGATACCTGTAATCACATATTTTGACTTCTGACAGGTGCTCTCCACAATCCATGTACCGTTGTCCTCCGGCGCGTTGGTGTTCCGGATGTTGATCGGAATCCCCTCGCTCCTGACCGGGAAAATGGCGTCCTCATGCAGAACCGAAAATCCCATGTAGGCCAGCTCCCGAAGTTCCCTGTATGTAATGGTCTCCACACCTTCCGGCTTATAGATAATCCGGGGATCGGCCACCAGTACGCCGGAAACGTCCGTCCAGTTCTCATACACATTGGCTTTGATCGCCCTGGCAACAATGGAACCTGTAATATCAGACCCGCCTCTGGAAAAAGTCTTCACCCTCCCATCTTCATAGGCCCCGTAAAAACCGGGAATCACAGCCGCCTCCACACCTGCAAGCCGCTCCTTTAACAACTGGTTTGTCAGCTCCGCATCGTGCTCACCGTCCGCCTTAAAGCGGATCACCGATGCCGCGTCCACAAACTCGTAGCCAAGGTACTGCGCCATGATAATGCCGTTTAAATATTCGCCGCGGGAAGCTGCATAGTCGGAGCCGGCCTTTTCCTTAAAGTTCTTCTCGATGCCTTTAAACTCCTTATCCAGGGACATTTTCAGTCCGAGTCCGTCTATGATTTCCTGGTATCTGTCCTTAATCGCCTGCATCTGCCCGGCAAAATCTTTTCCCTGCTCCGCCAGCTCATAGCAGGCATAAAGCATATCCGTCACCTTTGTGTCGTCCGAGGATCTCTTACCGGGCGCGGAGGGCACCACAAATTTGCGCTCCTTGTCCGCACGGATGATCGCTCCTACCTTTTTAAACTGCTCCGCACTCGCCAGCGAGCTTCCACCAAATTTAACTACCTTATTCATGTCCTTTCCCCCCGCTATGCCATGATTCGGATTCTGTTGATGCATCCGCCGATTTTCTCTATCTTTTCGTTAAATTCCTTCTCGGTCATCTCCTGCGTCATAAACCCGAACTCCTTCATCAGGCCTACGTTCACCTCTGCCATCGCGCCAAAAGCTGCCATCGCCGCTTCCCGCTGATCCGCAGATATACGGACAAAGAATTTTCTTCTCGCACTTGTTACATCAGCCACCTTTACTTTTTCCTCATCCCAGAAACACATGATGGTCTTGCCCTGATGTCTCGCGCAGTCCACCACATCGGAAACCACCGCGCTCGCCGTCGGCAGCTTACCCGCCCCGCGGCCATAATACATGGAGTCTCCCAGCATATTTCCGTGGACATAAACCGCATTGAACACATCGTTTACACTGTAAAGCGGATGTTCCCTGGAAATCAGGAACGGGGCAACCATAGCAAAAAAGCCATCCTGCGTATCCCGGCTTAACGCCAGAAGTTTAATGGACTTGTTCATCTGCTTCGCATACTTGAAATCAGCCGAAGTAATTTTCGTAATTCCTTCTGTATAGATATCCTCATAACCCACATTTTTACCAGACATCAGAGAAGAGAGAATAGCGATCTTGCGGCAGGCATCATATCCTTCCACATCGGCCTCGGGATTTCTCTCCGCATATCCCTTTTCCTGCGCCTCCTTCAACACATCCTCGAAATCGGCTCCCTCTCTGTCCATCTTGGTCAGAATATAGTTGGTCGTTCCGTTCAGAATGCCCGTGATGCTGTCAATATGTTCCGCCGTCAGGGAATAATTGATCGGCCGGATAATCGGGATACCTCCGCCCACACTTGCCTCAAAGAGATAGTTACAGTGATTCTCCTTGGCGATTTTTATGAGTTCGGGACCATGCGCCGCGACAAGCTCCTTGTTGGAGGTACACACACTCTTTCCTAAAAGCAGCGCCTGTTTTGTAAAATCGTAGGCAGGTTTTGTGCCGCCCATAGTCTCACAGATGATCTTTACCTCCGGGTCGTTCAGAATCACGTTGTAATCATGTACCACTTTACTCTCGTAAGGGTCTCCCGGAAAATCCCGTAAATCAAGAATATATTTTACCGCCAGATCCTCCGCCGCCTTTTTGTTGATATCCGTCTTATTCGTCTCAATCACTTCCACAACGCCGCTGCCAACGGTGCCGTATCCCAAAACCGCTATTTGAATCATTGTTATCCTCCATGTCTAAGCAGTTTACTGCAATTTTCCCATTTGTCATGCAGAGAATGCCGCTCTTTGGCATTCTCTTGTGCGAAGCTTGAAAACACTTAGCGAGGTTCTTTCGTGCTTAGCGTCTTCCTTCACACTCATACCAACGGATACTTATCCGTCAGCGTCTTGATAATGGCCTGTGCTTTGCCGATGCCTGCTTCCCCTTCCTTAATGACAATGGAAACGGCCTCCGCCACCTGCTCCATATCCGCTGTATTTAAACCGCGGGAAGTAGCCGCCGGTGTGCCCAGACGGATACCGCTTGTCACAAAAGGTGACTTCGGATCGTTCGGAATGGTATTCTTGTTAGCCGTGATATGTGCCTCGTCAAGCAGCTTCTCCAATGCTTTTCCCGTCAGGTCATAATTGGTCAGGTCAACCAGCATCAGATGATTGTCCGTACCGCCGGAAACAATCCTGATGTCTCTCGCCTGCAGCGCCTTGCAAAGCGCCTGGGCATTATCCGCCACATTCTTCATATAAACCTTAAAGTCATCGGACAACGCTTCCTTGAAGCACACAGCCTTCGCCGCAATCACATGCATCAGCGGGCCTCCCTGTGTACCGGGGAAAATAGCCTTGTTGAAATTATATTTATCCGCCACTTCCTGGCTGGACATAATCATGCCGCCGCGGGGTCCGCGCAGGGTCTTATGGGTGGTAGTCGTTGTTACATGGGCATAGGGAATGGGGCTCGGATGAAGTCCGGCCGCCACAAGCCCGGCGATATGTGCAATATCCACCATCAGCACCGCACCGACCTCATCAGCGATCTCCCTGAATTTCTTGAAGTCAATGGTTCTTGCATAAGCGGACGCGCCTGCCACAATCATCTTCGGTCTGCACTCCAGCGCAATCTTTCTCACATTATCGTAATCGAGGAATCCATCATCGTTCACGCCATAAGGCACGCACTTGAAATACTTGCCGGACATATTGACCGGTGAACCGTGGGACAGATGCCCGCCGTGATCCAGGTTCATACCCATAAAGGTATCACCGGGCTCCAGCACCGCAAAGAATACCGCCATATTCGCCTGTGCGCCGGAATGAGGCTGTACATTGACATACTCACAGCCAAAAAGTTCTTTTGCACGGTCTCTGGCAATCTCCTCCACCACGTCCACACACTCGCAGCCGCCGTAATATCTCTTGCCGGGATACCCCTCCGCATACTTATTCGTAAGAGGGCTGCCCATCGCCGCCATAACCGCCTTACTCACCCAGTTTTCAGAAGCAATCAGCTCAATATGGGAGTTCTGTCTGTTCTGCTCGTCAACAATCGCCTGCGCAATCTCCGGGTCAACATTTCTTACCTCATCCAATGAATACATTCCTCGTTCCTGCCTTTCTGATAATTTCCACCCTTTTTCTCTCAAACATATTTTCTTCTATATTATAAATAAATATAGGCAATTTCAACACAATATTATAAAGTATTATGCTATGTAATGCAAATAAAATTTATAACCATGCCCGCTGCCTGCCACTGCATCCGCCTGGCTGTGAATGATATCTCCGGCATAATGGATAGATTTTTATGAAAAATTAAGAAAACTTTATGGAATTCTTATTTTGACTTTTTCATCCTTTCTGCTATGATGTAACTTATGAAAACGAAAAGAACAATGATGAACTTATGGAAAAATTACAGACATGCACTGCCGCTCCTCCTCTATGGAGTGGTATATATGCAATGGTTCACCCATCTGGAAAAGACGGTGACCAGCAACTACCGGCTGATACATTTCAGGCCGGATGACTTCATCCCCTTCTGTGAGGCGTTTGTCATCCCCTACCTGTTATGGTTTGCCTATGTTGCGGCGGTAGTGGTATACTTCTTCTTCCGGGATAAGGATGACTATTTCAGGGCCTGCACTTTCCTGTTTACAGGTATGACTGTCTTTCTGATTGTCAGCACGCTCTGGCCAAACGGACACGACCTTCGTCCTGCCGTGATGCCAAGGGATAATATTTGTACGAGGCTGGTGTCTTCACTTTACCGTGCAGACACGCCGACAAACCTCTGGCCCAGCATCCATGTGTACAACTCTCTCGGCTGTCACATCGCTGTTATGAAAAGTGCACGGCTGGAAAAGAGAAAGGGAATCAGGGCATGTTCACTGGTTTTGTGCATCTCAATTATTATGTCAACCATGTTGATCAAGCAGCACTCTGTCTTTGACGTGACCACCGCCTTTATTATGGCCGCCGTGATGTACGGTATCGCATACCGCTCAGACGTGCTGATCAACTTTTACCACGGAGTGCACCGCAGAAGAAAGCGCAAGCCTGGTACGCTTGTGTAGCAAATCGACGCCCAGCGGCGTCGATTCAGAGAATGCTCCGCATTCTCCCTCGATGGTTTTCGCTGTCGCACTTTCTTCATTTGGCAGCATATCGTCACCCAGCGGCGTCGATTCAGAGAATGCTTTGCATCACAAACCCGATACAGCGACGCAATAGGGGAGAATCCCACAGACAGGATTCTCCCCTCTTTATATTTATATTCATACTCATATCTCTGTATCTGCCGTCCGCTGTACATCCCGGTTACGGCAGCAGCAGGCGTCCGGGATGTCCGCTTAATTGAACTTAAAGAACCGTCTGCAGATCTTGTAACTCTCCACGGATATCTTTCTGCCGCCCTTTCCCGGAAGATTCATGGAATTTCCAAGCACACCATAACGCAGCCTGATATACAGACCGACGTCCTTTTGTCTGATATACCGCCACAGTTCCGCTTTCTTCTCCAGATTCTCCTCCACGCCGGAGCGGATCAGCATAATTGATGAGATAACCGTAATGATTTCCAGATAGTTAATCATATACCTCTTCAGCTTGCCTTTCCCGCAGATTTTCGTCTTTTTTTCCACGAGATAGTCAATCATAATTTTATTGACCTTGATCTGCTGGTCAATTCTGCCAATCATCACTTCCTCGTTAACCGACTGCCCCTCCCTGCCAATATAATAGCGGTAAAAGTTCACATCGAGATAGTACATATTTTTCACGAACGGCAGCGGTTCAAACACAAAAATATTATCTACATAAAAGGTGTTTTCCGGCAGTTCCAGCCCGCACTCCCGAAGAAGCTTCGTGCGGAAAATCACGGAATGCATGAGAATATACTGGCCTTTGTGAAAATGCTTCACCTCGTTCCAGCCAAATATCCTATCCTGCGGAAGCGCATGGCGGTATTTCATCACCTTGTGCTTCCTTTCGCCCTCCTTTTCGTAGACAAAGTTGCTGATAAGCATATCCAGCGTTGCATCTCCCGATACGATATCCCTCAGCACCTCAAGAATCTTCAGATACGCGCTCTCCTTCACCCAGTCATCGCTGTCCACAACTTTGTAATAGAGGCCGGAAGCACAGGCAAGTCCCGTATTCACGGCAGATCCATGCCCACCGTTTTTCTTGTGAATCACCTTTATAATAGAAGGATAAAGTCTTTCGTAAGCATCCGCGATCTCTCCTGTCCCATCGGTGGAACCGTCATCCACAATCAGGATTTCCACGTCCTCTCCTCCCGGAAGCAGCGATTCTATGCACTTTTTCATATATTTCTCTGAATTGTAACAAGGTATTGCAACTGATAATAATTTCATGCCAAAACATCCATGCCTTTCTGCGTTCTCATTCTGCCAGTTTTTTCCAAACCGGCAAGTCTTTGTCTATTCTAGCATAAAAACCTTTGCAGATTGTTACGGAATTCTTATATTTTCCTTATTTTTAGTTACCGCCCCGGCTTCGGTTCTGCTGCGCTAAATTTCCATGCCGCGTCTCATCTCCACCCGCTCTGCATAAGCGGCAAAGGCTGAGGGGATCGGATAATTCGTCCGTGTCTGCTCCGGCTCCACAAACACAAAGCCCTGCAGTTCCTGTCCTGTCCCTTTTACGGCAAGTTCATCCACCCGGATCAGATACCCTGTCATATGCCATTCCCTGTGGGTAAATACATGCTTCGCCGGGGGAAGTTTTCGGATTCGGATAGGCGAAAGCCCAATCTTTTTGAGATAAGCGCTGACCTCCGCCTCCTCACAGTGTCCCTCGAGAGACGGAAATTCATACATACCGGCCAAAAGTCCTCTCTCCGGCCTCCTGCGAAGCGCCACCCGCTCTGCATCCTGTATCACCAGAATGGTCCTTTTTTCCATGCTTCTCGGCTTCTTTTTCGCCTTTTTAGGAAACTCTGCGGTCCGCCCTTCTGCTCTCGCCAGGCAGAGTTCCTTCCACGGACAGCTTTCACACTTAGGCGCACCGTTTGGAATGCATACCGTGGCTCCAAGCTCCATGAGAGCCTGGTTGAAATCGCCCGGGCGGTCCGACGGCATCACGTCAAGCAGATCATCCTCCACAGATTTTTTTACCTTCGCGTTCAGAATATCCCTGTCATCGCACCGCAGTCTTGAAAGAATCCGCAGCACATTACCGTCTACCGCCGGGTAAGGCCGGCCAAAAGCAATGGACGATACCGCGCCCGCCGTATAGCTGCCAATCCCGGGAAGCGCCTGAATTTTTTCGTAATCATCGGGCATTTCTCCCCCGTACTCGGAGACGAGAATCTCTGCCGCCTTTTTCAAATTTCTGGCCCGGTTGTAATACCCAAGTCCCTCCCAGAGTTTCAGAAGTTTTTCCTCCTCCACCGCCGCCAGACTTCCGATATCGGGCAATGCCTGCAGAAAACGGTCGTAATAGGGCTTCACCGCCTCCACCCTGGTCTGCTGAAGCATGATCTCCGAAAGCCATACATGATAGGGCGTCGGTTCTTCCCTCCAGGGAAGGATGCGCCTGCCCGCGTCATACCACGCAAGAAGTGGCTCTGCAATTCTGTCCAGACTGTCCAGAAAAACAGGAATAGGGGCGTCCAGTTCCAGACCGTCCTTCCTCACAAGGCAGTCATAAGCAAGAAGCCGCACCCCCTCCCTCCTCGCCCGCCTAAGCGCCTCTCCAAACGCAGGCTGGGTATCCCAATTTGGCTCCACACAGTAAACGCCCTTCATCTGGATCACAAACAGAAGGTACGCCTCATACCCCTGCCTGCGCGCCTCAACCAGCTCCTCCACATGCTTGACGGCACGTTCGGAAGGAGCGTCGGGAAAAGCTGCAGCGCCTTCCCTCTCCAAAGTCACGCCCTTTACCTCGATATACGCCCGCTTCCCCGATGCGCTCTCCACATAGAAATCAAATCTGGAACTGCCGAAAGTCTTTTCCGGCCTGACCAGGCTGACATCCTCGTAGAGGCCGCCCGCCTGCAGCCACTCTCCCGCTGCCTTATTCGGCGCGCCGGAATCCATATTTACCAGGCGGCCTTCTTTCTCCACCGCCACAAGGTCATATGCGGTAGAACGGGATTCCTTGCCGCTCTTCTCCAGATATACCTTGGCCCGCTCCGTCAGAAGTTCCCTGCATCTGCCCGTATTTTTCACATGCACCTTCGTCCGCACACCCATCAAATCCACATAGGCGATAAAGCGGTTCGGCCGCTCTATAAATTCAGCGGTGACAATCTCTGTATACTTCATATCCTGTTATTCCTTTAACTGCTGTCCTTCTCCTCTATCTCTCCGACAGCTTCTCTGTTTTTGTAGGGAACACGGGCCGCCGGCACTACCTCGGATGCCGGAAGCGTGTGTACGGACTGATCGTCAAAGAATATATGCGCACCAAAAGCATGCAGCACATCCTTCTTCCGAATTCCACCCAGAAAAAACACCTCATCGATACGCACATCCCATGCCCGCAGCGTTCGGATGACACGCTCGTGAGCCGGTGCGCATCTGGTTGTGACAAGCGCCGTCCTGATCGGCGCTTCCTCCTCGGAAGAGTTCCTCTGCAGCTGAGACAATGTCTTCAAAAACTTCGCAAAAGGTCCTGACTGCAAAGGGTTATTCGCATTCCGCCTCTCGTTTTCCTCAAATGCCTCCAAACCGTGTTCCTGAAAAATTCTCTCAGATTCGTCCGAAAAGAGCACTGCATCGCCGTCAAAAGCTATTCTGATCTGCTGTATCCTGTGCTCACAGTCATAAGTGGAAATTCCCTCGGTACAGATAATCCCGGCCGCAATATTCGAATCTATGGCCCGCTGTACATCCTCCTCACAGGCTGACAGAAACAGATCCGTCTTAAAAGCCGTCAGATAAGGCGCCAGGGATGCGCCGCCGGCCAGCACCGCTCTCGTAATGCGCAGGCCGTAATGTTCGATTGCCTTGAAAACCCGAAGGGAAGTGTCTGGACTGTTTCTGGACATGATAATGACCTCCACACGCCCTTCCATGCCCGGCAGCTCATTCAGATTCAAAAGCGCCCGCACCAGCGGAAATCCAGGACCGGGACGAAGAAGTTCATCCTCATGCTCCACCTGATAACGGCTGTACGCCTCCACGCCCTCTTCCTCGAATATTTTATTTTCAAACGTCAGATCAAACAGCGTTCTGGACGAAACGCCCACTACAAGTTTGTTTTCCAGTTCGTAAGCCATAAAGCACCCCCACCCGTGATCTCTCCGATGAGGGCTGCCTTCTTCTGTCAGAAACTGCTTATCTCAGTCTGTTGCACTCAAATTTTTCGAAAGTGCGCAGACAGTTCCTAAGCTCCATATACCTATCTTCCAGATCTCCTTCCTTAATCTCCAGATCCGATGCCACTGCCATAGTATTAATCATACTGTCAGTGATCCGATTATGGAGGGAATCCAGAATCATAAGCTTCCGCTCGTAGGAATCCGCGTCGAGAAACGCCAACACCAGAGGATCAATATTCAGTTGCTCTTCTTCCGGCGCTGTCTCAGCCGGAACAGTTTCCGCTGTAACGCTTTCGGTGACACAATCCGCCTTCTGCATCTCTTCCGCCGCTTCTGCAGATATGGCGTCTGACTCCTTCTGCCCGGAAATCTCCGGCAGTGCGGCAGACTCTTTCTGTCTGACAGTATCTGACAGAACGTCAGACTCCTCATCCTCCATATCCTGCAGCAGTTCAAACCGGTATCTCTGCTTGACATCGGGATATTTCTCCCTGTCTACCTCCTCCATAAACATGGACAGCGGCCGCACATATATCTCAAAAGTGCCGTACATTGCCTGATAAACCACCATCGGCTCCCTTGTCTCACTATGCTTCGCAAGACAGCGGATCTGGTATAAATTGCCCTTAAAATGCCTGTACATTTCCTGTGGTCTGGGATTATGTCTCATAGGAATCTCCTTTTTGCATAATTTTTCTCTACTAGTATAATCCCAAAAACTGCAAATGTCTATCCGCGGAGCAGGCTCGGCAGCCTGCTCCCAAAGAATTGCTTCGCAATTCTTTCCTAAATGGTTTTCACTGTGGCTTCTTTCTTTTTCCCACAGTGCAGGCTCGGCAGCCTGCTCCATAAAAACTCTCTTCTTAGAACATTTGTTCTTTTATTGATTCCAATTATAGAACAGGCGTTCTGATCTGTCAACCTATTGCCATGACTGTTTCGGAGTTTCTTCATATGTATACAATGGAAAGCTCCTCAGTCTCCCTGCAAAATTCCTCACAGCGCAGTTCCTCAGTCAGTCTCTCCCTCTCGTCGTCGCCGAGACTCCCGATTCCCCTGTGATGAATTTCTACACGGTAGCTTCTCGCTCTGCCGTTCTCTCTCGTCCAGGTGACCGTCACGCCGCTGTTTCGATATCCGCGCTCCTCCAGAATCCCTTTCGTCCGCTCCGTGAAAGCATCCTCGAGCAGCGCATATCTTTCA
The DNA here is from genome assembly GCA_965114645.1 of uncultured Lachnospiraceae bacterium. Classification (GTDB taxonomy): domain Bacteria; phylum Bacillota; class Clostridia; order Lachnospirales; family Lachnospiraceae; genus UBA3282. The sequence goes on from CBCOZL010000007.1 coordinate 11,315, forward strand.
TTTTCCTGTGTGTAATCATTCCGCTCCTTACTTATCACTGTCCCTCCCACACAGAGAACGGCAGTCAGAACCAGAAACGCCGTGATCACGCTTAAACCCCTGTTCATCTGTCACACCCCCTTGTTGTGACCAATATAGCACTTTATAAGTCCTATAAATCGGACATTTAAAAAAGAACCGCCGAAGCAGTTCTTTTTTGTAAATCATGCATCCTTATTCTGTTCTGTCGCGCAATGTCTTTCTGAGGCTTTCCTTTTCAGCCCACGACAAAAATGCCGCATCAATCGCATAGTCCGCCGCCTGTCTCAGTATCTTCGCATCAACCGGCCCAAAGGAACCGGCAAGTGTCTGCCACTCTTTAAAAAGCGAGGTGTTGGAAACCGTGCGGTTATCCGTGTTGACCGTGACCGGCACGCCCTCTTTTCGCATTTTTGCCCACGGATACGCTTCCAGACTTTTTACCGCCCCGGTCTGCAGGTTGCTGACCGGGCATAATTCCAGCGCGATCCCCTTTTCCCGGCAGATCCGTTTCATTTCCCCGTCGTCGGCGATCGCTACGCCATGACCGATACGTCCGGCCCCCATCTCGAGGGAATCCCTGACGTTTTCAACACTGCCGCATTCCCCGGCATGAATAGTGAAGGGCATCTGCTTCTCCCGCGCTCTTAAAAACAGCTCCCGGTAAAGTCTGGCCGGATAGGCCGCCTCATTGCCTGCCAGGTCAATCCCGGCCACACCGTACTCCCGCATCTGCAAGGCGCAGGATAAGGTTTCTCCGTTTTCTTCCTGCGTCTTTCCCCGCATCATGCAAAGGAGCAGACGGCTCTTAACGCCAAAATCCTTTTCCGCTTCCTCCAGCCCCGCAAGCACTGCCTTCACCGCCTCTGTCTGGGTCAATCCGCCTTTTTTATGGTACATCGGCGCAAATCTCACTTCCATGTAGATCACACCGTCCGCTGCCGCCTGCCCGACCAGCTCATAGGCTGCAATCCGCAGATTTTCTTCCGACTGGAGAAGTGGCAGCGAATGGGCAAAGCAGGAAAGATAATCTGCAAGATCCCGCACATCCCCCCTGACCCGCATACTGTCCAGTAGCGCCTCCATATCATAGCCTGATTCACGCACGATCCGTCTGACCGCCGTTTCTGTAAGCGATCCGTCCAGATGGCAGTGCAGCTCTACTTTCGGAAAATTTCTAAGCTCTTCTGTCTGCAAGTCTGTCTCCTTTTTTGTATGCATTTCCGAAGCCTCCTTTGCACCAGTATTCGGCAAAAGAGGCCGGAAACACATTACAGCTCTTCCATTTGAATCATTCCCTTACTGTTTTCGAGAAGCTTTAATACTTCAGAATGATAATTTTTAACCGGCAGTAAAATATGTAAGTTCACGCTCACAACTTTCTTCAGCACGATTTCCCCTTTTTCCAGACGGTGATGCAGCTCATCATCCATATCAATATAGGAAAAAGAAAGGATACTGCAGTCATGGCTTGTGATCTCACTGATAAAGTTGTTCATATTTTTTGCGCTGTCGAACGACACGTTCAAATCCATCACCCGGCTGCGCATCACAAGATGCTGTTCCACATCAATGAGCTTCGTAAACGCCAGAAGAATCAAAGCTGTGGCAAAAATACCGCCGATATAAAACCCGCCGCCTATGGCCAGTCCGATACATGCACTCGCCCACAATCCCGCTGCCGTTGTCAGCCCTTTGATCCGATTCTGCCTGTCCGTCAATATGGTTCCGGCTCCCAAAAAACCGATTCCGCTGATTACCTGCGCACCCATGCGGGCAGGATCTCCGCCCGTCCCGTAGGCAAGGATCAGTTGTTCATTCGTAATCATGACAAGCGCCGATGCCATACATACCAGCGTATGTGTGCGCACACCGGCAGGTCTGTGCTTGCGCCCCCGTTCCAATCCGATGAGCGCCCCCAGCACAGCCGCCAGCACAATCCGCACAAGTCCCGCCACAACCTGCTGCCAATCACCGACTCCTATCATTCCTATATACTCAAAAAACCCGCTCATGCTGCTCCTCCCCATTTCACATATACAAGGCTACGAGGCTTTTTGCACAAGTCCTGTTTCCTGCTTTTCTTAAAATCCCTCAATCCTTTTCACCATCTGCATTCCTGTTTCATAGGCAAACCGCATGGCTGACGGTATCAGTTCCTCCGGCACAGCCGGCAGATAGTGCTGGATTTCAAAATTAAACACACCTCTATAGCCCACCTCTGAAAGCGCTCCGAGTATCCCGTCCCAGTCGGCATGTCCCAGATAAGGTAAAATATGGATGCTTCCCACCCCTGCCTCATCGGATATATGCGTTGCAACAAGATGCTCTTTCAGCATGTGGAGCGCCTTTCTCTGATCCAGCTTTTCAATGCTGCCATGTTCCACGTCCCAGCATATCTTCACATGATCGCTGTTCACATCTTCCATCAGCTTAAGCAGTTCTGCAGGCTCCAGACCGTACGGCTTTTCTCCTGCTCCAGTCCTGCCCCACATATTTTCCACAGCGATACCGACTCCTTTTTGCGCTGCGACGGCTCCATACCTTTGGAAAAATGCCACATTTTTCTCATGGGTCTCCGGCCGGACCATACCGCCCGTAAGGGCGCTGAACGGATGGACAACCAGCCAGGGCACTTTCATCATGGCAGCTCCCTCGATGCTGCGCTCAAAAAGCGTTTCCATGTGGTCATAGTTTTCATCCAGATTGCAGAAGTCGAAAATCGTCGCATGTGCCTGCACAAACGTAAGCCCCAGCTCTCCGGCCAGCTCTATGTACTCCTGAATTTCCCCGCGCCAGTCATCACCGTGAAACCGCTTCGATACGAGCGCAAGCTCGGCAAAGCCAAAGTCAAGATATCGGAACCCTGCCGCCGCACACTGCCTTAACGTTTCCTTCACCGGGATCATCGAGCCGTCCCTTCGCTCAAAATAGATATTGGTCGAAGTCGCCAGCTTGATGGACGGCCTCTCCTGCACGAATTTTTTGACTGCCTCCACAACGCCCGCCGTGTAAGACGCCTCACACACATAGTCTGCGCACTCCTTTGTCTGCGCCGTTCCGTTTGCCACCACGGCGCCGATTCCCGCAGCACGCAGCATTTCCTGATCGTTGGCATTGTCACCCACGGCCAGCACATGCTCCATGTCAATGCCGCACACCTCGCACAGTCCTTTCAGCCCTTCCCGCTTGTTCACGTTCTTTCCTACGATCTCACAACCGCTGTTCCCATACAGGGCCACACTGTACTCCGCACACAGTTCACGGATCCGCCCGGTGAGCGTGGAGAATGCCTCCTCGTTCCCGTCCGCCATGATGTTCACCTTATAAACCGGCAGACCGCTCTTCCTAATGCTTTCCATCGAACGGATGGGAAGTTCCCTGCCTGCTTCTTTCCTCACCCTCGTCCAGTTGGTCTCGGCAAGGGCGTACTCCACATTTCCTGCATAGACTAGTACAGTCAATCCCATTTCTGCCGCCTGGCACAAGAGAGCCTCCAAACGATCCGTCCGCATCGGCGTATCCTGCAGGATCTGTCCTGTCCCATAATCATAGATGACCGCACCGTTACAGCTTACAATCGGCGCCGTGATCTTTACCTGGGCGGCAAACCGGCTGATGGCATAGGCCGGCCTGCCTGTAATAAAGGTGAAGCGCACGCCGGACTCTTCCAGACTTTCGATCATTCGGACCGCTTCCGCCGGGATTTCCTTCCCCGGCGAAAGCAGCGTATCATCCAGATCCGTAACCACAAGTTTTACTTTTCCGTGTTTCACTCTTCGACCCCTTCCTGTCTGTTCCTCAAATGCACAGAGACACCTTTTATCCGTTCACCGAATGGTACTCATCCAGCGCAGCATTACATCTTTCCACAATCTTATTTACGGTTTCATCCACCCCAAGATTCCCCTGGCAAAATTCCAGCATGATCTCCGTGATAATACCGTTGATCTCATTGTAAGTTAAGTCAAGCGGCTCCTGAGACAGCGGATTTGCCTCCTTCATCTGGTCGAGCGCCACCTTATACTGGGGATTTTCTTCGTAATATTTTTTCATCTCATCCAGGTCTTCACAGCCTTTGTTGATCGGAATATAACCCGATGCCGTGGAGAACGTGTACTGGCTCTTGGGAGATACGCAGTACTGCACAACATCCCATGCCGCTCTTGCCCTGTCATCGTCATCCCTGTTGAAAATATTTAAGCAGCTTCCTCCCACTGCCGCGCCGCCTGCATCGTCCGCATTGACTTTCGGCAGATACGCAGTCATATATTTGCCGGGCATCAGCTCATCCAGCGTACCCATGCGGGAAGAAGACATGATTGCCATTGCAGAAAGGCCCTGTGCAAATTCCTCGTTGATGTTGTCTTCTACATATTTATAGCCGCCCGTATCGATCAGCGCCTGCAGTTTTTCCAGGAACGTCTTGAGTGTGCCGTCATCCCCCGCAACAATCTTTGTCATAGGCGCCTCTCTGCCGCCCTGGTTGTCACCGAAAAAGCTTACTTCACCCTGACTGACGCAAAATTCCACGAGCTGGTATCTCTTCACCTGCATATTCAGTCCGTAACGTGCCACTTCGCCGCCCTCTTCGACCGTCAGAGCCGTCACGTAATCTTTCAGCTCATCCATCGTTTCCGGCGCCTTTTCAAATCCGGCTTCTTGCAGCATTTCCTTGTTGTAGTACAGAAGCGGTATGGAATTGGAAAAAGGTACCGCAACCATCTGTCCCTCATAAGTACATGCCTGCTGCAGAGGCTCATAGAACGTGTCCTTCGTCACTTCCGAACCGTCCTCTTTCATATAATCCTCAACATTGACTGTCCATCCCATATCCATCACGGCCGGGATTGTGGATGTGAGGCCTACGTTAATATCCGGCGCATTCTCATAATCCTTCGTCTGATAAGCAAGCATAACCTTGTCCGTACCTTCATAGCCCTGGTACACCAGTTCCACATGAATGCCCTTTTCTTTGCCCCTTCCTTCATTATATTCATTGATAATGGACGCAAGCGCCGCCTCCGTCGCACCCGAAAAGCTATGCCAGAATACCACTTCCTGGGTGTCGCCGGATGCCTGCCCGGAACCTGCACTGCCCGCTCCCTGTGCGTCAGATCCGCCTTTTCCGTCATTTCCCGCTCCGCACGCTGCCGTTCCAAGCGCCATCGCGCCGCATAAAAGTAACGCCAATAATTTTTTCATATCCTTTTTCCTTTCCTCATCAATTAATTTTCGTTTATCCTTTCACCGCACCTGCCATTACACCGCCTACAATCTTCCTCTGGAACAACAGGAATACCGCAACGGAGGGAACCAGAATGACAACTGCCGCCGCCATCACCGCGCCCACTCCATAATTGCTGCCCTCGTTGTTGTTCAGCATCGTGACTGCAACCTGCGCCGTGCGCATGGCATCCGTATTGGTCACCAGCAGCGGCCACAGATAGGTGTTCCACGTTCCCACAAAGGAGGAGATAAATACGGTGGTGATCACCGGAATGTTGCTTGGCATTAATATCTTCCGATAAAATTTAAAGTTTGTGCATCCATCGACCTGCGCCGCTTCCTTCAAGGAAATGGAATAGGACAGGAAATTCTGACGCATGACAAAAATATTGATACCCGAAATGAAGAACACCACCATCATTCCCAGATATGTATTGATCAGTCCAAGCTCCGCCGTGGTAAAGTAGTTCTGTACCACCAGCACATCGGCCGGAATGATCATACTTCCGACTACCAGGGCAAACAGCGCTTTCTTCCCCCTGTATTCAAAGAACGAGAAGGAGAAGGCCGCCAGGCTCGCCACGATAACCCTCACGATGCTGGAAATGCCTGCCATGACAAGGGAATTCCACATAAACCGCAGTATTCTCGTGTGCATGAATACGATTTTATAGTTCTCCAGATATCCGACCTTACTCGGGAAAAAGTGGAGATTCGTTGTCAGGATTTCATCCTGCGGCATAAATGAAATATTGATTGCGTAGATAATCGGTAAAATCAATATCACGCCCGTCACAATGCATAGTAACTGATAAAACATATGATTTTGTTTTTTCAATCGTAATTCACCTTCCTTTTTTCGAGAACCAGGCTGAGAGCCATCATAACCGCCGCTAAAATAAACCCGACTGTGGTGGCGGCGAATGCCGCATTATAGTTTGTTCCTACAATTCCCTTTCCGTACACATAAGACATGATCGTCTCTGTCGTACCGTTCGGACCTCCGTTATGGAACACCGGATAAGTCAGTATCAGGGTAAAGCTTGAAGTTGTCATCGCATAGGCGATATCTTTCATCAGAAGGAACAAAAGTGTGGGCGATACCATCGGTATGATAATCCTGGTCAGAAGGTGGATGCCCGTCGCCCCGTCAATCCTCGCGCTCTCCAGAACATCCTCACTCATCCCGCGAAGCCCTGACAGAAGGAAGATGAAATTGTACCCCACATTCGCCCAGATCTGGATGAATATGATCGCTGCAAGCGCTGTCTTCGGATCGGTAAGCCATGAAACATTGGTTCCGAAAAGCTTGTTCACAATTCCCATAGACGGATTAAACGCCAGCTGGAAAATCATTGCCACAACTGAAACCGAAATTGCCATAGACATGGAATACATCGCTTCATACAGTGAGGATGTCTTTGTCCGTTTTCTGGCAAGCAGCGCCAGCCCAAATCCCACCACAATGCTGACAGGGATCGTAACCACGACAAAAACAAGCGTATTGCCTATGGACTGAATGAACTTTTCGTCTCCCAGTACCTTGATATAATTGGCTATCCCGGCAAACTCCCTGATTTCCCTGAACTTGTTCACCGTAAAGAAACTCAGCACCGTGTTTTTGGCAAACGGATAATAGGCAAACATAATCAGGAGCAGAAACGCCGGAAACAGATACAGATACGGTTCTACTGACTGAAACAGTTTTTTCCCAAATGTTTTTCCTTTCATAGATCTCTCCCATTCTTATCTGCCTGCGAATCGGAATCGCCGGCTACTCATATTGGCTGATTTTTGTAAACAGATCCTCCATCAGGCTGTCCCTGTCCACACTGTAGACATAGCGGATAAACAGCCTGCGCTGATCTTTGGCATAAAGGTGGTCGTATTCCATCACAGGACTGCTCTCCAGTCGGTCCAGCATAAATTTCCTGTCCTGGAGCCATGCCACCGCCATGACATCCGAAATCGGCCTGCTCCAGCACTTGTTGCCATTGCAGATCCCTGCCTCTCTGACTGTCTTTTCCACAATATAATCACAAAATTCGTTCTTGTCTTTCAGCCAATAATCAAGCTCAGGGCCTGTTGTGGTAAACTTTTCCGCCACCCCTTTTCCCGGAATCAGAACGAGAGGCACCCCGCTTCCCAAAAGCACTCTCGCCGCAGCCACATCCTGACCCGCATTGAAGGACTTGTTGTCATGCCAGTCAAAGCCCATTCCGCCAAGCCATACAACGAAGAGCTTTTCTTTTAACTCCGGGCATTTGATCAGCGCCGACGCAATGTTGGTGCACGCCGCAATGGCTATGACATACAGCGGATTCTGCGCCGAATAATCTTTTGCCATCTCAATCAGTCTGTCCACCGCCTCCGACTCCACGGGTGTCTTCTCGTCCGAAAGAAAACTGTCCGATCCTTTGTAGACACTGTCACAATAGCTTTCCCGCTTTAACAGCTTCAAAATCCGAAATATTTCCTCGTAACTTTTTTCCATACCATCCTTCGCATCCTCCGAATGATGGTTATAAAAGGGGGCCGCAAATACTGCTCTCAGACGCATCTTCTCCTCCGACTGCAGCAGATAGGCCAGGGCGAACTGGTCGTCTACCTCGTTAAACATATCGGAGTCCAGCACGACATCAATTCTGCCTTTTGGTTTTTCCAATCTTCTGATTGATTGCGCATAATCTTCCATCGAATTTGGATTATTATCCGTAAACAAATATGGCTTTGGACTTTCCATCTTCTCATCCTCCTTTTCTTGAAAAAAACCAACTACAACTAAATAATTTGTGTTTTGCCAATTAATTTTTGTCATAATTTGTCTTTTTCCAACTTTTTAATCATAGTATCACGCAGGGCAGTGAGCGTCAATTCCTTTTCTGTCGATATTTGACACTTTGTAGAGAATAGACAGATCTGCCGCCCTCATTTTGTTGATTTTTCCAATTTCTCAAGGATTTGACATTGGTTTTTTCCAATGTTACAATAAATGATAAAGAATGTGGAGGATCGTGCATGAACAGCAAGTTAGACAAAAGACGCAAAGAAATATTGAACATACTCGCCAGGGTTCCCATCAGTTCCACCCAGCAGCTCGCTGAGGATACGGGCGTTTCCAACGAAACCATGCGAAAAGATTTAGATGCCCTTGCCGACGAAGGACTGATTGTAAAAGTCCACGGCGGCGTTGCCCTCGCCGGCGGCGCTGTCGCTGAAATTCCTTTTGACCTGCGCGCCACACATTATGCAGCGGAAAAGCGAGCAATCGCACAAAGCGCCATCCGGCTGATTTATCCGAAGGATATCATCATCTTAGAAAGCTGTACGACAAACCTGGAGCTGGCAAAGGAACTGGTGACGCTCCCCGATCTGCTGGAAACCCTGATCGTCATCACCAATTCCTTCGCCATCGCCTCCACCTTTGACGGGGGGCGCAAATGTAAAAAAATGTTCTTTCTGGGTGGCTGGGTACACACCCAGCAGTTTTCCTGTTTAAGTTACCAGACCGTCACCCAGTTGAAAGAATTTCATGTCAACAAAGCATTCCTAAGCGGCGCGGCCCTGAGTGAAAACTATATCGTAACCGGGTATTACGACGAGGACGTTGCCTTTCAGCGGGCTATGCTGGAAGCAGCGCAGAAATCCATCCTGATGATAGACCACAGCAAATTTGATCAGGCCGCCGTCTTCTCCGTCGCGCCGCTTGCCGATTTCGATTATCTGATTACCGACAAGGAACTGTCAGAGGACGCGCTCAATTATATAGACACCCATCATATCACCTATATCAGAGCCGGGGCACATTAGCGCCGTTTCTTCTATAAGCAGAATTTAGCCGGAAGCAGGCCCGCAGCCCCTTCCGGCTCTTTTTTTATACCAGTCCTATTCCTCAACAGGCTTAAATCTCTTGAAAACCTTTTCCTCACTGCAGACATGCTTGGAACCGTCCAGCTCCGTTATGATATAATCCCCCTCCGCAATAAATGTCTTACCTCTCTTATGCAGAATGTAGGGACATACAATCGCACCGTTTTCCTTCTTGATCTGCACGAGGGAATCCATGACAAACCAGCCTCTCGTCACCACGTCAGACCACAGTTCGACGCCGTCCTCCATGCCTTTGCCCACCTCATATTTCTTTACATCGACCTCCAGGGCCACACGAACACATTTCATAGCAAATTCTCCTTTCACCCGCCGCCGGAATCCCGGCCTGTCCTTTTTACTGCCAGCGATTACTGTCCAATCGCTTTCCTGAGAGCTTCTAACAGCTCCTCATACGTCTCATAAGCCGGAATCTCTGGGTAGTCCTTTTTAATCTGTTCCGTGCTTTTAAACAAAAATCCTGCTTTTCCCGCCTGTATCATCGCCAGATCGTTGTGGCTGTCCCCGGCAGCGACTGTCTCATAGCCGATGGACTGCAACGCCTTCACCGTGGTCAGCTTGGAATCCTTGACGCGCATCCGATACCCGGTGATCTCCCCATCCGGCGCCACCTCGAGAGAATTACAAAAAATCGTCGGCCACCCGAGCTTTTCCATCAACGGCCCCGCAAACTGGGTGAAGGTATCGCTGATAATGATAACCTGCGTCATCCGCTTCAGCTCGTCCAGAAACGCCTTCGCGCCCGGCAGAGGATCTATCTTCGAGATCGTCTCCTGGATCTCCTTCAGTCCCAGACCGTGCTCCTTCAAAATGCCAAGCCGCCAGTTCATCAATTTGTCATAGTCAGGCTCGTCCCTGGTCGTTCTGGTAAGTTCCGAAATGCCGCTCTCCTTCGCAAAAGCAATCCAGATCTCCGGCACCAGAACACCCTCAAGATCCAGACAAACAATATGCATACCCATGTCATGCCTCCAATTATCTCATGTAAGTAAATGACGGTAACTGATCATTCCTGTTCCTATTGTACTGTAAATATGCCGTTTTGCGCAACCAGAAGTTTTCGCCTGTCCGTCCAGGCGCTTTTTCCTGCCTTCTATGTCAGTCTGCCCGGCGTTTCCGTCACCGGCGTAGATTGACTATCTAGGTCAATGTTTCGCTGACTGCATGCTCTCCCGCACAATCAGAAGTTCCACGCTCATCACATCGTTCATCCTGCCTGTCTTGACAGCCTCCTCCGTCTCCACACAGTCGGTCAGCGCCTGTCTCAGCTCGGCCTCCTTAAATTTCGCTGCCTGGCTCACATATTTTCCGGCTATAAATCCCTTGAGTCCCACTTTCTCGCCGATGCTGCGCGTATCATACCCTTTGTTCTTTAACTCCTTTACCTGCAGCAGCAGATTAAACTGTCTGGCAATCAGAAACAGAATGCGCATGGGCGGCTCCTTTAACGTCAACAGATCATAGTAAAGCTCCATCGCCCGCCTCTGTTTTTTGTCAGCCACGGCCTCCACCATATCAAAGATCCGGCTTCCGATCTGACGGACACAGACCGCCTCAATGTCCTGGACAGTAACCGCCTCCCGGTCCAGACAATAACAGACCAGTTTCTCCACTTCTCCCCGGATGTTTTCCATATCCGTCCCCGTCTTTTCCAGAAATAAATCCAGATCCCGCTGGGTGATCCGTTTATTGTCCTTCGCAAGCAGTTCCACAACCCAGCGTTTCAGCACGCCCTCGTCCGGGGTTTTGCAATCGATCACCCTTCCTCTGGCAGACGCCGCCTTATAGAGTCTGCTCCTCTTATCAATCTCCGTCTCCACAAACAGGAAATACGCGCTGGGGGCAGGATCTGCCAGATATTCCGCCAGGGCCTCCCCGCCGCGCTTGAAAAAGCCGCTGTTTTCTATGACCAGCACACGCCGTTCAGCCAGAAAGGGCATGGTCTGCGCCAGATCAATCACCTCACCGGGCACAATCCCCTTTCCCTCGAAACAGTTCAGGTTCATCAGATCCCCGTCTCCCAGCAGAGCCTTCTTCACCCTGTCCCTGTACTGTCTGCGCAGATAGGCCTCCTCCCCGCACAGAAGATATACCTGTTTTAAGTTTCCTTCCCTGATCTCTTCGCTCAATTTTTTCATACATTACCACAGTCCCAAAACACGGTCACCCATTCTCCTATTTTCCTCTTCAGTATAGCCGCTCGTCCTCCAAAAAACAACCAGGTTTGGAAGGTTAAAACCGATGGCCGCCTCCGCCGCCGCTGCTTCCACCGCTGCTGCCTCCTCCGCCGCCGCTGCTCCCTCCGCTTCCGCTGCTGGTCGGATTGTATGTGCGGCTCTCCCGGACAAAGAACGCCTGCGGCTCCGTATAGCGGAAATAATTTCCCGCATTCCCCAGAAGCTCTCTTCTGGCAGGTTTTCTTTTTCCTGTGAAAAGGCACACCAGACCATAATTTAGCAGCAGGGCAAGTATCACTGCCAGCAGGGCGTTGCTGATATACTTCATGGGCTGTGCAATCCTGTTTCCCTCAAGAAGCGTAAGCGCCTGTCCATACGCCTGCACGGCACACTCGTAATAGTCGCTGTCAGAGGCATAGCGGTATACGTTATCCGTGATGGTGTTGGCATAAGATTTGGTGATCACCTGATAGACAGCCCCGTCACAGTGAATCCATATCATGCGGTTGTCCATGTCGATCAGCAGCAGCATGCCGCTGGCCGTGCCGATCTTTTCCCTGTAATACTCCTCCGCATAGGATGCCGTGTCCCAGACACCGCTGGCCGTGGTCTTAAAAACAGCGTTTCCGTAAGCCGTGATGCCCTGCATCTGCTGTGCCAGTTCCTGCTCTTCCTCCTCATCCAGAAGCTGCGCGTCATCTCTGATCCATACACCGTAATTCGTTTTTTGATTTATGTAAACCACTTCATCCGCATCGACCGCTTCCTCCATTTCTTCTGCCATAAACGGATCATATACCCCGTCGTCCTCCACGCTGTCCTGCAGCGCCTTTACCCTGCCCCAGGCGGCCAGCGCTGCCACCACGATCAGGATTATGACCAATATCCGAATCCCCAGTCTGGCTGTCCTTCCCTCAAACATTTTCATCCCCTCCCCGTCTGTTAAGCTGCGGCAGTTTCCGCGTCGTCAGCAGATTATGCCTTCCGATGATATCCAGTATCGTCCAGATCACGGCCCCCATAGAGACCGCCGCCCCGCCGTAATAATACAGATCGGAAACGGGATTCCAGATCATAATCACAAATGCAAATAAAATTGCCGCGGCAGGTTTTGTCACCGCCGGAAGCATATCCTTAAACATGCCTTTCCGCACAGGCCTCCGCCATCTCTCCAACGTAACCACGCGCGCCAGGGCAAAACTGATCAGAAGCGCCCCCACGATTGCCAGCCCGCTGTCACTGCGAAAGACTGCAATACATACGGCAATCGGCATGAAAATCGTCATCAGCACAACACCGATCACAACCTGCAGCAGCTTTATTTCCCCGGCGGACAGGCCGAGGATTCTCCCCTGTTGGATCTGCCCATGCCCTCTGGCAGACTGATACCCCTTATCATTCTCCAAAAGCTCCCTATCTCTGATCCGGGATGTCTGGGCGCCGGATATCACCGCGCAGGCAAACGAAAGAAGCGCTGCCAGAAACAGAGAAACGCCCGGTGTGATGGTAAAACACAGATTCAGAAGGATGAACAGTGGCAGCGCCAGAAGCAGGGAGCCCGTCACATATTTCTTTCTGTCCACAGGCAGATCCGCTACGGCCTTGCCCGTCTGTCCGTTGACCACAGCGTATGCCACCCGGTCTCCCTTCCTGTAGGAGAGAAACCAGACGGGAAGCATGGCAAGCTCCGCCGATGTGCATGACGGGCGAAGCGCGTTTTTCATCACTTCCTCATTGCCCTCCTCCTTCACATGATACCGTGCGCATGTCCTGTTGCGCGAAAGCTGCCAGGCCTCCTCCTCCGCCACCAGCTCACAGGCGTCCTGTCTGTACACGCTGCTTTCCACGTCTTTGGCGTCAGCATAAAATCCGCTCAAAAAGGACGGCGTAAAAGGCCTGCCGGCGTTCATTTCGTAAGGTGCAACCGCACTGCTCAGCTCATCCGAGAAGTCCGCCGCCGCGTCATAGGATATGCCCTGGTAGGACGCATCCACTTCTGTGACAATGTCATAATGTTTTGTGACCTGATAATCCCCCTTTTGGCGGCTCTCGCTGCCCCGGAAAGAAACTTTTCCCTTCTTCTCAAAATCATACACCCAGTACGGCATATAGATTCCCCGGAATTTTTCGATATACGCCTGGTCTTTCAATTCCTTCGGCGCAAATATGGCACGCCGCATCATTCTGGCATAGGAAGCCTTGCAGTCCTCCTTTGTCTTCGAAAACGGGATGATGCGGGCGGGACGGCGCGCCTTGCCGACCCTGCTTTCCAGAACCGCCGGGGAGCTGCAGAAACTGCAGAACGTGGCGGCTGTGGTATCTTCACTCAAAAGCTGCGCTCCGCACTGGGAGCAGGTGAAAACCGTGGCCTCATATTCTCCCCGCTCCAAAAATTCCGGCTCCTCATGCAGACTGTAAGGATCTGCGGTCGTACCGCAGTAGCTGCAAAGCATCTGCCGGGCGGCAATGTCATATTGCAGATTGCTGCCGCAGTTTGGACATTCGTACATAAATAAATTCTCCTTCTACACATTTTTCATTTCTTACTTTTTCATATATTTAGTATACGGTATCCCACTTTATTTCGCAATCGCCCTTTTGACTCAAATCCGCCTCATCTGCCCAGAAACGTCTCCACCCGGACGGCTCCTCCCTTCACCCGCACCGTCACCGCACCGCTCTCCGGGGTCTGGTAAATCCGGCATCCCCTGTCCGCAAGCCGCTCCAGCGTCTCCTTGTGGGGATGACCGTAAGAATTATCCCGCCCTGCGGAGATGAGCGCCATCCGCGGATTTACGAGCTCCAGAAACGGCTCTTTCGTGGCATTTTTTGAGCCATGATGGGCGGTTTTGAGAAGCGTGATGGAAGAGGGCCGGCCCGTTTCCCCGCCGCCTCCCATATGGGAAAGACGCTCTGTCACAAGCGTTTCTCCCTCCCCTTCCAGATCTCCCGTAAAAAGTGCGGAAAAGGATCCGTATGTCAGATAGAGCACCGTGGAACAGGCATTGGTATTTTGGTTTACATAATTTTCACCAGGATGCAGGCAAGTCAACATAACATTTTTACTCTCCAGCCTGTCCCCTGCGTGGAGATACCTCACAGGCACACCTGCCTCCCCCGCCTGCTCCTCCAGTCCATGATAGGCGGCATCCCTGCACTCCTGGGCCACATCGGGCAAAAACAGACAGCCGATCTCTATCCCTGTCTCTCCGTACAACTGAAGCAGCCCCCTGATCCCGCTTATATGATCCTCGTCCGGGTGGGTGACAAACACCCCATCCAGCCGCGCCACGCCACGATACTTTAAAAACGGGGTAATCTGATAGGTCTCCACCTCTTTCCTGTCAGAGCTGCCGCCGTCAATCAGATAATGCCCTCCCGCACCGTCCGCCAGATAGATGCAGTCGCCCTGTCCGATATCCAGCACGGTAATCTCAAAGTCTTCCGGCAGCCGAAATCCCAGAAGGATCAGCGCACCGAAAACAGCGCACCAGAAATATCCCTTGCTTCTTTTTCCCGCCTTTCCCGCAAGAAACACTGCCGCCGCCAGAAGCGCCAGATACGCTGCAACCTGCCAGTCCCCGGGGTGTCCTGCGGCCCACCGCCGTCCGGGCAGTTTCAGAACAAACGAGGCGCATTTCTCGTAAAAGGTTAAAATCCACACGCCTGGCACAGCCGCCAGACGGCCAAGCGGCAGCAGACATGCCGCCGTCCCCATGACCGCAATTCCGCTCAGAAAAAGCGCTCCCATGCACGGAATCACGATCAGATTTAACAGGACGGAATAGGGAGGAAATTCATAGTAGAAACACAGATACACCGGCAGGGTGCAGAGGGAAATCCAGCCTCCCGTAAACAAGGCCTTCAAAAAGCGGTTCCCCATCGGAAAGCGCTCGGATATCTCGGGAAAATGTCTGGAAACTGACGGCAGAAGTCCGATGCCGCACACTGCGCCAAAGGAAAAGAGAAAGCCACTGTGGGTCAGATAAAGCGGCTGTCTGACGAGAACCAGAAACGCCGCCGTCATCATGGCAGTCAGCAGATCATAGGTTCTGCCGCATAAATCCGCACACAGCTTCATGCCGAACATCACAAACGCCCTGACAATGGATATGCCCATGCCTGTCATGATCCCGTAGCAATACATCAGTGTCACAGACAATATTATGTTAACTAATTTAGGGACATGCATGCGCTGTAAAAGCTTGTGAAAACCCATTCCCAGAATGGAAATGTGAAGACCGCTGATGGAAAGAATATGTATGATGCCATTTTGCTGGTACAGGCTTTTGATCCCCTCATCTAGCATGGCCTTCTCTCCCAGAAGCATGGCTCCCATGACGGACGCCTCCTTTTCCGGGTAACATGCGTCCAGAAGAAGGGACAGGTATTCCCGGCATCGGTACAGCCCCTCCCGAAAGGCGGAAAAATTTTTACTCTCAGCCAGACATACCGCCCGCATCAGTCTGCCCTGCTGCCCCATAACACGGTAATAGTCCGCCGCATCAAATTCTCCCGGGTTCGTGGCATGGGCAAACGGGCGAAATGTCCCTTCCACCAGAACAATGCTTCCCATCGCTGGATTATCCTCTCCCCCAAGATAGCATAAAATCCCCGTGATTTCTCCGGCGTCCTCCCTTCTGAGGCTTTCCTTATTTTTTTCCAAAAATGTTTCTGTCTTTTCTACGGAATCTGCAGCAATCGAATTGGAATTAGCTGTGTCAGAATCTGCTATGATTTGTTTCAGAACGGATCTTTGATCCGATTTCAGAATGATGACCTGCTCCAGGGTCACAACGAGAACTTCCTCCGACCCGGAAATTCTGCGTTCCTTCCACCCCACACGCCCCACGGCAGCAGCCGTTTTCCCGTCCGGGACGCCGCAGTCCGGCGGATCGTGCGGGAGCAGATGGATGCCAAGAAGCAGCGCCGTCACAAATGCCAGTCCGGCCAGGCATAGTGGTCTGCGCATATCTTTTTTCTCCTTATCCTGTTGTATTTTCTATAAGTTTACATAACACCCCCCTTCCGGGGTCGTGTCCTTTTTCTCACTTTAATCCGTCACTGCACAGTTCCCGGCACAAGGATATCCAGGTTTCTCTCAAACACGTTGTTCAGGCTCATATTTTCCCGGTATGAAATATTGGTCTCCCCGTTTACGGCGATCTGCACCCGGTTTACATTGGACAGTTCCACCAGCGAATTGGTGATGGAATAAATGGTCACATCCGAGGCCACATTGTAGGGCTGGCTGAGAAACTCATTGTTTAAGTTTACATAACACGTTCCGTCTTTCACGGTCACACTGACGATCTTTGTGGTAGGATTGATGGTGGGGTAAGCCCCCTGCGTCATGGGACCCTGCACCAGCTTCTCCACCACAAGTTTCTCCAGGGAAATATTGCTGTTGTATACCACGTTGCGTCGGTTCTCCTCCACCAGGCTGTCTCCCGTCTCATTGGCAAAGTAAAGCTTCAGATCCACCTTTTCATAGGCGTTGATCTCATTGCCCGCATTCTCGATAAAGGTGTCCGCCGCCATCACGCCAACCGCCGCTCCAGAGGCGTCCATGAGCTGTTCTCCCATCACCGTAAATGTGATCCGCTCCACACCCGGAAGCTGTGTCATCGTCCTCACAATGGAGGCCCGCACGAGAATCTCCCTCGTCCCGCGCAGATTGTGATAGCTCTCGTCAAAATCCAGCGTCAGCTGCCCGTTTTCAAGGGTATGCCCCACCACCGAAATTTCTTTGTCCAGCAGTGTCTCGTACTCCATTTTCTCGGAGATATGGGCAAGCTGCTCCAAAAATTCTTCAAACAAAAGGGCGCTGTCCGTCGTCCCGCTCACATATTCCCGCTCAACAATCTTGGTCTCTTCATTGTTTACATAATATATCTTATACGAGGCGCCGTCCTGCGCTTCCCGCCTGTCCCCACAGGCCGTACACAGGAGCAGTCCCATGATCAGAACCGCCGCGAAAAAAAGATGTCCCGCCTTTTTCATGCTACCCTCCATGTCCTTATACCGCAATGTACTTCAAGGGGATTTTCACTGTAAAATCGGTTCCCTCTCCCTCAATGCTTGCCACCTTGATCGAGCCTCTGTGCATGAGAACCGCGCTCTTCGTAATGGCAAGCCCAAGCCCCGTACCGCCGATCTCTCTGGAGCGCGACTTATCCACCCGGTAAAAACGCTCGTAAATATGTTCCAGCGCATCCTGCGGGATTCCCACTCCGGAATCCTCCACCTGTACCGTAAAGAACTGGTGGTCCGCATCCAGGGTGACTTTCACGAATCCGTGCTCCTTATTATACTTAATCGCATTCTCCACCAGATTGGACAACGCCAGCGTCAGCTTTACCTCGTCCACCGACGCCGTCACAGGCCGCAGGCTCTCATAGACAAGCTGCACATCCCGGCGTTGTGCGATGGGACGCAGCCGCCTCATAATCAGTTCCACGAGGGCGTTGATATCCACCTCGGAAATATTCAGATCCGCCGATGTCCTGTCCATTTTTACAAGGGAGAGCAGATCGTTAATAATCTTGTCCTCCCGCTCGATCTCGGCGGCAATATCGGACATAAACTCCTGGTAGACCTCCAAAGGCACATCCTTCTGGGCAAGCAGGGAATCCGCCAGCACTTTCATGGAGGTGATCGGCGTCCGAAGCTCGTGGGACACGTTCGATACAAATTCCTGTCTCGAATCATCCAGCATTTTCATACGCCCCAGCACCCGGTTAAAGGCGTCCCCGATGTGCTCCGTCTCCAGACAGTCCGTCACGGAAATCGGGTCGTTGGTATATCCCTCCTGCACCTGATCCAGCGCCGCTATCATCTTTTTAAAGGGCGAAAAGAGGAACTTGGACACCAGAAGCGTCAACACAAAAATCAGCACACCCACAATGGACATCACGATCACTGCCTGATGGTTCAATATGTCCATCGTGGCAATGATGTTGTCATTGGACGCGCTCACCAGCATCACGCCGCGCACAAGCTCAATGCGTTCCCCGGCTCCTACCGGCAGATCCGCTTCCAGCGTCTCCGTGATGGGAATGGTCATCTCAATATAGCCGTTTTCCCTGTCGTACCTGTTCGCACTCTCCCCGCGCAGACAGCGGATGACCTCCTCGGAGATAATCGTTTTCCCCTCACTGATGCCGTAGGTATCCTTCACGATCCGCAGATCCGAATTGATGACAAGCACACGCCCGTCATACAGGTTGGAAAGCTGCTCCAGCTCCGCATTGATGACCTCGGAGGAGGTATCCTGTAAGTAGTGGTAAGTGATCAGATGATTTGCCAGAATCCTGACCTGGGTGGAAATGTCAGAGGTTCTGACATTTACCGCCCGCCGTTCGTAATTCTGCAGAATCGCGTAGCGCATGATAAAACACGGAATCAGCCCGACAATGAGCAGAATGAGAAAAATCCGCCCCTTCAGACTCCTTAAGAATGTAATTTGACGTAATTGTAATCTAAGCAAAGTAATAACCAACGCCCCATTTTGTCCGCACATACGCGGGCTCTCCGGGCACTTCCTCTATTTTTTCGCGCAGTCTTCTGATATGTACGTCCACAGTCCGCACATCGCCGGGATAATCGGTTCCCCAGACAAGCTTGAGAAGCTCCTCCCTGCCGTAAACCTTTCCGGCATTCCGCATCAGAAGCTCCAGCACCTCAAATTCCTTGGCTGTCAGATTGATCTCCCGATCCCTGATGTACACTCTCCTGCCCTCGCAGTCGAGGCGCATATCGCCCCGCTCCACCATTCTGGCCGTCTCTTTTTTCTCCGGCGCCTGCCGGTTCGTCCGGCGCATAATGGCCTTAATTCTGGCCTTCACTTCCAGAATATTAAAAGGTTTCGTGATATAATCGTCCGCACCGTAGTCAAGCCCCAGGATCTTGTCCATATCGTCGCCCTTGGCTGTCAGCATGACAATCGGCACGTTGGAAAAGCCCCGGATCTGCTGACATACCTCAAAGCCTGTCATTTTGGGCAGCATCACATCCAGAAGAACCATATCATAGGTATTCTCCTCCGCCAGCTTCAGCGCCTCCTCGCCGTCATAAGCGCAGTCCACCTCCATACCGTCCTGCTCCAGACTGAATCGGATTCCCTTCACGATCAACTTCTCATCATCCACTACCAAAACTCTCTGTGCCATACTTCCTGCCCCTGCCTGTTATTCCAAAGTAATGCTGATTTCGTCTGCGTTTCCCTATTTTACACGGATGCTGTCTTTTATCTTCTCATACATGCCTTCTTTGATGCCGTTCACATTCATGATGTCTTCCGGCTTCCCAAACGCACCGTGGGATTCCCTGTAAGCCGCAATGGCTGCCGCCCGCGTAGCCCCGATGCCCGGGATTTCACAAAGCTGTGCCTCCGATGCCGTGTTTATGTTGATACGGCCGTCCGTCGCTGCGTCTTCTTCCTGTCCGTCCGAACGCGTGCTCCCCACAATGCCGATTTCTCTCTCCGCGCCGCCCGCGATCCTGTTCCCGTCCTGGGCATGATCCTGCGAAGCATCGTTCTTCTCCGATGCACCATCCTGCGCCGTCGCTGCCTCCTCCCTTGTGGGAATCACCAGCTTCACACCATCCTCCAGAACCTGCGCTTGGTTTACATAATTTTGATCCGCGCTGTCCGCAAAGCCGCCTGCCTGCTGTACCGCCTCATAAACACGGCTCCCGGCCTCCAGCTCGTAAACGCCGGGATTTGCCACCGCTCCGCAGACATGGACGTAAATCACACCAGACTGCAGGTTCACCGCATCCGCCAGTACAGACGCCTCCTCAGCATCCTGTCTCTCACCGTCCTGCACATGCCCGCTCTCCTGCGCCGCAGTGCGCTCGGTTTCTGTCCCCGAAACCGTCTGTCCACCGGCATCCTCTCGAAAAACGGACTGCCCGTCCGATGTCCCCGCCGCATGTTCACCGTTCAAGAGAAGGATTTCCTCCTTCTTCGTACAGCCACACAACACAATAAGCAGGGCGAACACCATGCCCGCCTGCCGTATCCTGTCCGTCAGTTGTTTTCTTTTTTTCATCTGCATAGTCTCCCTTCCGGGCTTCGCTGCCCGCCGGGAGGTTCCCGCTATGCGCTGTATTTTTATTGTAAGATAAATCTCGGCCTATGTCCACTTAAAAATAACGATTCCTGCAATCATCACGCCCGCTCCCAGCACTTTCTTCATTTCCAGGGGCTGTCTCTCCACCCCGAAAAGCCCGAATACTTCAATGACATAGGCGATAATAAGCTGGGATACCACAATGAACATCACGGAGCGCGCCGGCCCGAGCTGCTCCATGCTCTTGATGACGGTGTAAGTGATAAATGTGCCGATGGCGCCGCCAAGCAGCATATACTTCGGCTCCACCTTCCACAGCGCGGCAAAGGAAGCCCGGTCCGTGGCAAGCCAGACGGCCAGACAGACGAAAAGCGCCGTGAACTGCACAAAGGCGTTCGCGACCCAGATTCCCGACTGTTTGGTGACCTGTGTATTAAAGACTCCCTGTACGCTCATCAATGCGCCCGATAAAATGGCGATCCAAAATCCTAACATAATTCCCTCCTGCATGGTCTGCACTGTCGCAATTTCCTATGGCATAAAATAAGACAAGACAGTACTCTGCCTTGTCTTAGGTTGACCATATTAGTCGGTAATTATTCCTTATTGTCTTAAGTCCGCCGGAAGATACTGCTATTCCTGCTCCTGTGACTCCTCCTCTTCCTCGGTTTCCTCCACAGGAACCGGCACATCAATATATTCCTCTGAGTACGCTTCGCCAAGCACCTGACCCATAATCTGCTCGGACAACGCCCGCAGTTCGTCGTTGGCGTCCTCCCCCTCCCAGATTCTGGCAAATGCAATCTCAAGTTGTACCCAGAAATTGCTTGTCTCTATCATCTTCGGCATGGGAACCGATCTCGCATACTCCTCCAGAAAAGCCGCAGCATTGGGGTTGTCGTACGTCTCTCCGTCGCAGTGTACGGGCAGTTTCCCTGTTCTCGCGTAAAGTTCCTGTGTGTTGTACTGTGTCAGATACACCGCGAAATCGTTTGCCATCTCCTTCTTCGTGGAATAACCGTTGACCCCGACGCACTGTGTCACGGACAGGGACGCGGAACCAAGCTCCCCGCTCACATCCGGCACCCGGCTCACACCGTACTCATAGGAAAATGCGCCTTCTTCCCGGGCTTTCTCAAGCTTTGACAGGGCGTCCGTGGTAGCAACCGTGTAGACAATCTTGCCGTCCAGGAAATCCTGCAAAACACCGTCATAGCTGATCTCTTTCGTATCTATCGAAAAAAACTGGTTCAGATTCTGGTACACCCGAAGCGCTTTGATCGCGTTCTCATTGTAGATCCCGATGGAATCCGCATTGTCGCCGTTCTCACCGCCCACGTCAATATAGTCCCCAACAATAAAATAATTATAGAAGATATCCGACACATCCCATTTAAAGACTGCCTCCACCTGCTCCGGCGCGTCATAGACGTCCGCAAAGGACAGAATTTCATCTATTGTCTCTGGAATGGCCTCCCCGATTTTGGCTTCGATCTCCTCCCCGGAAACCGCTTCCTCCTCCTGCGCCTCCTGAACCTCTTCCTCCACGTCACCGCTGTCCGCCTGCTCCTGCGCATCTTCCGCCAGCGCCTGATCTCTCTCCGCTATAATCTGCGCCCTCGCCCAGTCCTCCAGATATGTCCTGTTATAGAGAAGACAGCTCGTCTCATAATAGAAAGGATAACCGATCCGCCTGTCATGATATGTCACTGCCCTGACTGCCGTTCCCGGCAGCAGTTCCTCCATAGGCTGCACCCCTTCCGGCAGTTTCACCTCACTGGCAAGTCCCGCCAGATACGCCTTTTCCAGCGCATCGTTGCTGACAATATACAGATCTGGTATTTCCTCCCCCTGCAGAGACGCCTGGTTGATCGTCTCCAGATACTCCAGCCCCTGTGTGTAAACCGGAACCACACGCACCTCTTCCTGATACTCGTTGTAGGAAACTGCCACACCGTTTAGATAATCCGTAAGCCCCTCATCCGCATACCACAGATACAACGTTTCCCTATGTCTGAACAGAGAATCCTCCGCCACCTCTTCCTCTGCCAGCGGCAGCACAGCCAGGCCGAACCTTCCCGCCCCATAAAGACCGCCCGCAATCAGAATAACCGCGAGGATCATAACTAATCTTTTCTTAAATGTCAATTCCGCTCTCCTTTATACCAAATCTTCAAACCAGCACTAAAATCCCGCATCTGGGGTATTCTTCCGCTCACGCTTCACACGCCCGCAGACTCTCGCGCAGAATCGATATCATATCGTCCACATGTTCCTCCGTGATGACAAGCGGCGGCACAAAACGAATGATGCTCGTCCCCGCATTGATCAGCACAAGCCCCCGCTCCATCGCCTCCGTGATGATTTCTCCCACAGGGCGGTCAAATACAAGTCCCTGCATCAGACCCACACCACGCCTTGTCTCCACACAGGAAAACTCTGCCGCAAGTTCGTCCAGACGCTTCGCCAGATAGGCGCCGACCCTGTTCACATTGGCGAGCACATCCTGCTCTTGAAACAGGTCGATCACCTTGCTGACCGCAGCGCACGCCAGAGGATTGCCGCCGTAGGTGGTTCCATGGTCACCTGCCACAAGGGAATTGGCGCCGACTTTCTCCGTCATCAGAAATGCGCCCACAGGCACACCGCAGCCAAGCGCCTTGGCCGCTGCCATCACATCCGGCTTCACGCCATAACGCTGCCAGGCAAACATGGTTCCTGTGCGCCCCATACCGCACTGGATCTCATCTAATATCATCAGGATATCCCGCTCATCGCAGAGCGCCCTGACCTTTCTCATAAATTCCTCCGTGGCAGGGTAGATGCCTCCCTCCCCCTGCACGGTCTCAAAAAGAATCGCACAGGTTTTGTCCGTCACCTGCGCCGTCACGCTGTCAAAATCGTTCAGATCCGCAAAGCGGATGTTGCCGATCATCGGCTCAAAGGCTTCCCTGTAATGGGGATTTCCCGTCACCGAGAGCGCGCCCATCGTGCGCCCGTGGAAGGAGTGGTTCATGGCGATGATCTCGTGATCCGTTCTCCCGTCTTTCAGGTACGCATATTTGCGCGCCGTCTTGATCGCGCCCTCGACAGCCTCCGCTCCGCTGTTGGTAAAGAAGACGCGGTCCATGCCCGATATCTCTTTGAGCCTTTTCGCAGCTTCGACAGCCGGCACATTGTAATAGTAGTTCGAGGTATGAATGATCTTGTCAATCTGGTTTTTCAACGCACTGTTGTACGCCTCATTGTGGTAGCCGAGCGCAAACACGGCGATGCCGGACACGAAATCCAGATATTTCTTTCCGTCCGTGTCGTAGAGGTACACGCCCTCCCCTTTGTCAAACACGACCTGATAGCGGTTGTATGTGTGAAGCAGAGCCTGCTCCGCCTCATCTATATATTTTTGCATTTCTGTGCTCATTGTTTCCTGCCTTCTTTCTGTCTCCCTCTATTTCGGGACTGCCGGTTTTATGATCTGCATAGGACTGCGGTGCAAATGATGCCAGCCGATTATGATTTCCTGCTGCCGCGATCTGCCCCGCTCAGCCGGGCATCGTTTCCTTATCCTGATCCGCAATGATCGCCGTGCCGATACCGTGGTCGGTAAAGATCTCAAGCAGCAGGCAGTGGGCGATCCTGCCGTCCAGAATATGCACCCGGTTTACCCCTTCCCTGATGGCATCCGTGCAGTTTCCAAGCTTCGGGAGCATACCGCCGCCGATACAGCCACTGTCAATCAGCTCTTCCGCCTGGGCCGCCGTCAGTCTCGAGATGAAGCTGGACTTATCGTTGATATCCCTGTACAGACCCTCGATATCCGTGAGGAACACGAGCTTGTCCGCACCCACCGCCTTTGCGATGGCGCAGGCCGCATCGTCCGCATTGATATTGTAGGTCAAAAACTGGTCGTCCAGACCGATGGGCGCCACGATGGGCAGGAAGTCCTTCTCCAGAAGATCGTAGAGCACCTTCGGCTCCACGCCGCAGATCTCGCCCACGAAGCCGATGTCCTCGCCGTCCGCATATCTCTTTTTGCACTGCAGAAGCCCAGCGTCCTTGCCGCTGATGCCGACCGCCTTGACGCCCAGCTCTTCCACCATCCTGACAAGGTTTTTGTTGACTTTGTTCAGGACCATCTCTGCAATTTCCATCGTCTCTTCGTCCGTCACCCGAAGCCCGTTCACGAACTTCGCCTCCTTGCCGACCTTGCCGACCCAGCGGCTGATCTCCTTGCCGCCGCCGTGAACGATAATCGGCTTAAATCCTACCAGCTTCAGAAGCGTCACGTCCTTGATGACATTTTTCTGCAGCTCCTCATTGCTCATGGCGCTGCCGCCGTACTTGACTACGATGATTTTCCTGTTGAATTTCTGGATATAGGGAAGGGCCTCGATCAAGACCTCCGCTTTGCCCAGAATTTTGTCCATTTCCTGCTGTTCCATGAAATTATGCCTCTTTTCATATATATTCATAAATTTCCGCCGGGCGGGGAGATGTGCTCCGTCACCGCGCCTGCGCTTTGCAAAATGCCTATCGGACGATAAGCTTCGTCTGCGCTTTGACAGTCAGCTTCGATAATCCGCATTAATATTAACATATTCATGCGTCAAGTCACAACCCCAGGCGGCAGCTTCGGCATCGCCCCTGTGCATGTCCACGATCACGCTGACTTCTGGAGCGGAGAGAAGTTTTGTCGCCTCCTCCTCATCGTAATCGGTCAGCATGCCGTCCTTACAGATCTGCATGCGGTGTCCGCCGGCCTCACAGTAAAGATCCACCTGCTCCGGATCGAAGTCCACGCCCGCATAACCGAGGGCGCACATGATCCGGCCCACGTTGGCGTCGTGGCCATAGATCATGGCCTTGGTCAGGCTGGAGCAGACCACGGACTTACATAACTTCCGCGCCTCCTCTTTCGTAGCCGCATGAATCACTTTCGTCTCAAACAGAGCTGTCGCGCCTTCTCCGTCCCCGGCCATCTTCTTCGCCAGCGTCTCGTCTATATAATGCAGGGCTTCCCTAAATTTGTCGTAGTCCTCATTTTTCTCCGTGATCTCGGCATTTCCCGCCAGGCCGTTCGCCAGCACAACCAGTGTATCGTTGGTGGAAGTATCTCCGTCCACGGACACCATGTTAAAGGTATCTTTCACATCCTCGCTTAGCGCCTCCTGCAGAAGCGCCCTGGAAATCGCGATATCCGTCGTGATAAAGCAGAGCATGGTGCTCATATCCGGGTGAATCATGCCGGAGCCTTTGCACATACCGCCCACGGTCACCGTCTTTCCCCCGATCTCGATCTGCACTGCCGCCTGTTTCGGCTTCGTGTCCGTGGTCATAATGGCCTCCACGGCCGCAAGACCCGCTTCCGGCGTGTGCGCCTTAGCCTGTGCCAGCCTGTCCACTCCCGCCACAATCTTTTCCACAGGAATCTGCCAGCCGATCACGCCGGTAGACGCCACGAGAACGGCATCTGCTGAAATGCCGAGCGCCTCCCCCGCTTTCTGAGCCGTCTGCCTGCAGCACTCATACCCCTGCTTACCCGTGCAGGCGTTGGCAATGCCTGAGTTGACCACAACTGCCTGCGCGTATGGGGAATGAGCCACAATTTCTTTATCCCACAAAACAGGTGCTGCCTTCACCACATTGCCGGTAAAAACCCCTGCCGCCTGACAGGGCGCCTGACTGTAAACCAGCGCCATGTCCTTTCTGTTCTGATATTTGATCGCCGCCTCCACGCCGGCCGCCTCAAAACCTACCGCCGCCGTCACGCCGCCCTCTATGATTTTCATCGCCATTTTCATCCTCTTTTCTTTTCCATTCATTCCATGCGGAGAATGCTGTTTTTGCATTTCACACCCTGTAAACTCGAACCAGCACAGAGAATGCTGCTTTTTAGCATTCTCTTGAGTGAAATGATAGAACTTCTTAGCGAAGCAGCCTTTGCTGCTAAGCTTTAGAAGTTCTTTTCACTCTAATATACAATAAACCCGCAGCTATTGCAACCTCGCCCCTACGCAAGCGTCTCACCGATCACCTTCTCAAGCTCCGATACCATAACGTCCACCACGGAAGCCGCCGCCGGATCTTTG
The DNA here is from genome assembly GCA_965114645.1 of uncultured Lachnospiraceae bacterium. Taxonomy (GTDB): domain Bacteria; phylum Bacillota; class Clostridia; order Lachnospirales; family Lachnospiraceae; genus UBA3282. The sequence continues at coordinate 37,793 of CBCOZL010000007.1, forward strand.
AACATGCTGTTGAGCAGCAGCCGGATATTCAGCTCGAATCTGGCAGGCAGGATGCTGCATTCTTCCAGGCAGATCTGTACCAGCCGTTTTTCCCCGGGATGCTGCTTCTCATTCAAGGCAAAAATAATATCAAAATAGGAGTCCAGAAAACGGTTGACGCTCTGGTTGATATGCACCAAATCCCCGCGCTTCATGGCTTTCCCGATCTGTTCCATAAAGGAGGGAAGTCCGTACTTGATCAAATTCATGTGATGACTGATGATGTTATTCTTCAGTTCCTGCGGATAAGGCACCCGATATTTCTCTTTGGCCGCCGCCAGAAGGCCGCCCTTGTCGTATGCGATCCGGCCCGTCAGAAGATTGTGCCACATGCCCGTGGTACAACCGTCCAGCACCTCGTGCCGTGTCACCACCCGGTCAATGCCTGCCAGAAACTCATCAAGATTGCGGTATACGATGTGCAGCTCGGTGCCGTCATCCATCATGCAGACATCCCCATGTTCCCTGCCGTGGCTGTCAAGCGCCATACTGCCGCAGTATTTCTCCAGCACATCACGCCTTTGCTCTATGGCCAACGGCTCTGTACAGTAGACATACACGTCATAGTCCGAAAACCCGTCATTTCGCTTGACGGCGCGGGAGCCGCCTATCGCCATGCCGTGCACCTGTGGAAATCTTGCGTACTCGTTGAAAATATCCTGTACCATCTCTCACTCCTTGGCTGTCTCCCCATCCTGCTCCGATCCATTTCCCAAGTTAAGATCTTCTTCGTCCGCTGCCTCCTATTTTAGAAGGATTTCCTCCCACGCCGCCTCCTTAAAGCCTGGACACACCCCTTTTTCACTCACAAGAATCGGTCTTTTTACAAGCATCCCGTCCGTGGCAAGAAGCGCAAACTGTTCCTCTTCGCTCATGCCGGGCAGCTTGTCCTTCAGTCCCATCTCCTTATAGAGCAGGCCGCTGGTGTTAAAAAATCTCTTAAGAGGCAGGGCGCTCCGTCCATGCCAGCTCTTCAGATCGTCCGCAGTCGGATTTTCTTCCTTGATCGGACGGCCCTCGTATGCAATCCCCTTTTCCTCCAGCCACTTCAAAGCTTTCTGACAGGTAGAGCATTTCGCGTAATAAAGTACCATCGGTTTCATCTTTGATTCCTCCGTGTTGTGTTCTCCCTTTGAAACGTCATTTTAATTTTATCAGTATTTTCCGCTTTTTTGCAATCATTATCTTGAAAAGATTCCCTTTATGCGGCGTATCACATATAAAATGCTTCACTGCTGCTCCTCCTGTATCATAGCCTGCCGCCGGTATACCCACAAAAGACACAGGCACAAAAACACATCCGCCAGAAGCCACGCACTGATTTCTCCCCAGAATACACCTGTCTGGCCAATCCTTTTTGTCAGAAAAAAGGCACAGCCTACCCGCATGAATAGCTGCAGAAAACTGGAGCACATGGGCAGTACCGTATTTCCCATGCCCTGCACACAGGCCCGCACAATATAGAGCAGATACAAAAGCCAGAAGAAGCCCGCCAGAATCCTCAGAAAGCTACAGCCAATTTCCAGTGTCTGCATAAGTACCTTTTCCTCGCCCGATAAAAAACACCTGAGAATGGGATCACCAAAGGTTATCATAACAAAGGACATAAAAAGGGATGTCACAACTCCAAGCACACAGGCAGCGCCAAGTCCTTTTCTCACCCTCTCATAGTCACCGGCGCCTGCATTCTGTCCCGTATAGGACACCACCGCATAACTGTAAGAGACCGCCGCCGTCTCAAGCAGCCCGTACAGTTTATTGGCCGCCGTGAACCCTGCCACAAAAATTGTGCCAAAACTGTTGATGACCGACTGTACGGCTACGCCGCCAAGTCCTGTAATTACATTCTGCAGTCCCATCGGAAGCCCCAGACAGAGAAGCTGGCATAACCTTTCCGGCCTGATCCGAAAATCTGCCCGGCCAGGCAGAGCAAAGCCGCCGGTTCTGACCGCCCACAGGCAGCAGACCGCAGACAGCATCTGCGATAGCAGTGTAGCAAATGCTGCCCCAAATACCCCCAGATGCAGTATTACCACAAACAGAAAATCCAGAACAATATTGCAGACCGCCGCCAGGGAAACGGCGATAAGCGGCGTCCTGCTGTCGCCCGCCGCCCTCAGAAACGCCGCCAGAATATTATAGCAAAACGAAATGCACACGCCGCCATAAAGTGTCCGCAGATAGATCTGCGCCATCCCGATCATGTCCGGCGGCGTGTGAAGCCGCGCCAATACAGGTTTACATAATATCACTCCAGTCACAGTAAACACTATGCTTAAACCGAGACACAGGAGAAGACTTCCCCCCATATCTTTTTTCAGTTCTTCCTCATCGTGACTTCCAAACCGTTTCGCCATGCTGATAGAAAAACCCTGCGTAATCCCCTGCACACACCCAAACATGACAAACACCAGCCACTCTGTCGCACCCAGAGCAGCCAGTGCCGTCACACCGAGATATTTTCCAACGATCATTGTGTCCACAAAGGTATATAACTGCTGGAACACATTGCCGATCAACAGAGAGAATGCAAAGCCGGACAGCAGGACAAACGGATTACCCCTGGTCATGTCTTTCGCACCTTTCATACCCGTACACATCCTCTCCTGCTATTCTATATTCCCTTCCGTCCCGGCCGAGGTTTCCGCCTCCATGCCCTCGGGCATCTCCACATTCGTCTCCGCATTCTGGGATTCTTCAAAGGGATCGGCGTACTCCTTCTCCTCCTCTTCGCCCCAGAGGGACTCCCACTCCTTGTGTTCCCCCTCCATATTCATGGCCGCCATCTCCTTGGCCATCTTGTAGATGTCCATGTTGAAGTCCATCAGCTTCTTTTCGTCCTGCGCGGGCACGCGGTCACCCCGGCTGATTCTTCTGGCGATCTCCAGACACTTGGCCATCTCCTCGCCGTACTCCTTCCACGCGTCGCCTTGCTGTTCGGCCACCACACTGTTAAAAATGCCCACTTCCTGCTCGATCAGTTCGTCAAGCGTCTTCTCGTTTTTATTGATCTGGCCGGAAAGCTCATCGATTTTTTCCTGCAATTCCTTTTCCCGCTCCAGATAGGCCTCGGAAAACTCAAAGGTCACGCCCTGTTCCTCGCTTTTCTTTCGGGCCTCCTCCAGTTTTTTACGGTTTTCCTCCCGCTGCTTCACAAAGTCTCTCTTTTGTCCTCTGAGGAAACTGATCTGTTGCCTGTAGGCTTTCTGCGCTTCGCCGATTTTCATAATATCACATCCTTTTGATGGTAAGACACTTCCCTGTGTCCGTGGTTTATGAATATCCTGTTATGTAAACTGCTCTGTCCGGATATTCGGTTTCGTCTGCTATATGTATCGGCATGCTGTCGCAATTTCCACAGATTCATCTGCCTGCCGGACCGCCGTTTTATAAGCTGCATAGGTGAGAAGTCCGCACCTTTTCCATGAACTTTAAAGAAAATCCTATTGCCTGTACCAAACCGCCGTGCTATAGTGTACATACAATCAGACTATAAAGGATACGGAGGTTAAAAGCATGGCCGAGTCGCATAAAAAAGGATTAAATGCCGAGCTGGTAGAAAATGATCTGGAGAATTGCTGTCGACAGGAAACGACATGCGGACAATGTCAGAAAAACAATTGTATCATAGGTTACGGAAAACAGTGCATCACCGCTTACAAGCAGGCACCCAGAAGAGATGTGGCGCAGGGGATGGCGCATATCCCTACCATGGACTTCAAGGTGTTTGACGAAGTGGAATTGGAGACGGCGATCGCACATATATTGAAGGAATGTAAGGACTGCAAGGAGGAACATACGGAAGACTGTATCATCAATGTAATAAGAAGCTGTTACGAAGTGGGACTGTTAGGTGACGTACAGCCGTATGAAGGCAGTGCACTGCAGTATCTTATGTATATCAAGGAGCACTTCCCGGATAAGTCTCTCCAAATCGCCAGTCTCTACACGAACTGATACTGTTTCCCTTTTGTCGCCAGGAAACGACATGGAGCACCCAGGAGAAATCTTAGGTGCTTTTCTTCTGTCCAGTTGGTTCTTTGACAAAACAAACCACATAAAATCGGGCAGACCACCTTCAACAAAGCTATACTGCAATTACAGCAGACGCAAAGGAGACAAAAACATGGAATGGATGAAAGTAGTCGGAGATGCTATTGATTACATTGAAACGCACATCACAGAGGAACTCAGCACAGAAGCCGTGGCAAAGCACGTCTGCATCTCGCCCTTCTACTTCCAGAAAGGCTTTGGTATGCTCTGTGGATACACGGTTTCGGAATACATCCGTAACCGCAGGCTTGCCCTTTCAGGCGGGGAACTGACTGCCGGCGATGTAAAGATCATTGACCTGGCGCTCAAATACGGCTACGACTCCCCCGACAGCTTTACCAAAGCTTTCACCCGTTTCCACGGCATCACACCCTCTATGGCGCGCAAAGAGGGCGTGACCCTGAAATCCTTTGCCCCGCTGAAACTGACAATCTCTTTGAAAGGTGGTTATCTGATGGATTACAGAATTACGAAAAAGGAAAGCTTCACGGTACTCGGCGTTTCCCGCATCTTCAGTTATGAAAACGCCAAACAGGATATCCCCGCATTCTGGGAAGAACACTATGCGCAGGAAAAATGCAGATATGTAGAGGGGAGATTCGGAATCAACATCGACAGTTCTATGGGAAAGGAAAGCTTTACCTATCTGATCGCAGATCTCTATGATCCTGCCGCAGATATCCCGGAAGGCTTCGAGGTAACAACCATTCCCTCTTTCACATGGGCTGTCTTTCCCTGCATCGGTCCCCTGCCGGATGCCCTGCAGGACGTCAACACCCGGATTTTCTCCGAATGGCTCCCCGCCTTAAAGGAGTATAAATTCGCGGCGGGCTACTGTATCGAAATGTACGACCGGCCTGAGAAATACCCGAAGGGGACTTCCGATGAAAATTACCTCTCGGAAATCTGGATTCCTGTTGCCAGAAAGTAAGTTCATTTTATTTCTGTGACTGCATTTTCAGCCGTCACATCAGACATAATCATTACAAGGGCAGCCTGCATCACTCTGATGTACGCTGCCCTCATTCTTCACCTGCCGCCTCACTTCCCCACAATCCGATAATACGTCTTCGCCGTCATCACATAACTTCCCCCGTAAAGAACCGCCACAGCCGCCGCCACGCCCACACAGACGCGGATCAAAAGCCCGGTGTCAAAAAACCGCAGTGCCGCCAGAAGGTTGTTGACCATCACAAGCCCCGCCGCCGTGTGCAAAAACGCGCCCGCAAGGGGAAGGAAAAACACCAGCAGGATCTGCCTGCGGATTGTTCCCCGGATCTCTCTGTCGCTCATGCCCACCTTCCGCATGATTCCAAAGCTGTCCTGATCCTCATACCCTTCCGAGACCTGCTTAAAATACATGATGAGCAGAAGGCACATAAAGAACATAAGCCCAAAGATAATACCGATAAAAAGCAGGCCGCCGTTCAAAGAACAGTCCTCGGCTCTTCCCGCCAGGCCGTTTTCCACCCGCAGAAAATCCTGTTGTCCCTGGCACCACTCGGACCACTCTTCGACAAATGCCTCCCGCTCCGGCTCCTTCCCGTCAAGAAGCAGGTTCAAGTGCCGCACACCGCTGTGTAAAAAGCCTTCCATATCCGTCACACCGTTCACCTGTGCCCAGGCCGATGCAAACCTTTCAAGCGTTTCCTGATCCTTAACCACGATCACATATTCGGCGGCAAAATGGAACATTCTGTTTTTTGCCTGGGGAAAGGGGTAGATCCGCTCCGGCTCCTCCTTGACGGCGGCCTCCACGCCCATAAAGTTTACGCTGTCAAATCCAAAAGGCACCCCTGTGGAGTACAGGAGCACTTCGTCCTCCTCCAGACTTTTGTCTTCTCCCTCCAGCCGGTTATAATCCGCCAGCGTCATCAGCGTGACCGCATACTGGTCAGCAAATTCCACACCTGATGCAGTGGTAAACGCACTGCTTCCCTGCTGTCTGCCGCAGGTAAGTTTCATGCTGTTATAACAGTCCAGCCGCGCTGCGCCCTGTCCGTATTTTTCCGAAAGAGCCTGCGCCTTCTCCCGCGCCTTTTCCATCACGTTACTATTCTCCGAATAGGACGCCTCCACATCGTAAGGATAGTCATAGTAAGCAATCTGATCCATTCCCGTCCACATAGTGACCGTACAGGTCAATGTAATCAGAAGCATGGTGGAGAAAATACAGATGTTGGAAAGACCCGCCGCATTCTTCTTCATGCGGTACAGCATGCCGGAAATCGTCACCTGATTGGATGGCCTGTAGTAAATGTTTTTCCGTCTCTTCAAAAACCGTAAAAAAGCAACACTTCCAGAAGTGAACAGAAAATGAGTGCCCAGCACAACCAGAAATACCGCCAGAAAGAAGTCTATAAAAATCATACTGTCCAGCCTGCTGGTGACCGAAATATGGTAGCCGCATCCTGACAGGATCAAGCCCGCTGCAGACCACAGCCAGGTCCATCTAAGCTCCTTCTCCCCCTTCCTGCTCTCAGACATCAGTTCTGCCGGTTTCATGCGGTATAAACTCCAGAGGCTTTTGATATAGACGCAGAGAAAGACAAGCGCAAAGTACCGAAGCGTTTCCACTACCGCCTCCGCAGAAAAATAGAAAGCAGCCTCCACATCCAGTCTGGTCATGCGAAGCAGCAGGAGAAACATCAGCTTATTGAGCACAAACCCAAGTACAATCCCTGCCGAAACGCTGACCGCATACAGCCCTGCATTCTCCCAGAAAAGCATGATGCCGATATGTTTCCGTTCCAGCCCCAGGAGGCTGTAAAGTCCCAGTTCACGCCCTCGCCGCTTCTGCAAAAAGCTGCCCGCATAGAGAAGGAACAACAGCAGAATGATGGAAAGCAGCCCTTTTCCCAAGGTGAGCATCAGCCACGCGTAAGCCGCCTTCGGCAGTCTCTCCATCAGATCGTTGTGCAGAAGGGACGAAAACAGGTAATAGCTGAACACAGAAAAAAGGCAGGCCATGAGATAGGGACGGTAAACCAGCTTATTCTGCTTCACCCCTCTGTAAGCCATCACCGGCAGTAATTTTCGTTTATTCATAAGTCTCACTCACCTCCCATTCCCTTCTACGCCTGACCAGAAGCCGCCGTCTCATCGCCATTTCCCTGCTGTGCCTGTATCACCGTCAGGGCGTCCGATATCATGCGGTACATTTCGTCCCGGCTCCGCTCTCCCCGGTAAATCTGGTGGAACACGCACCCATCCTTAATGAAGAGCACCCGCCCCGCGTGGGCCGCCGCCTGAATGCTGTGGGTCACCATGAGAACGGTCTGTCCCTCCCTGTTGATTTCCCCAAACAGTTTCAGAAGTTTCCCGGAAGCCCGGGAATCCAGCGCGCCTGTGGGCTCGTCCGCCAGCACGATATCCGGCCTCGTGATCAGTGCCCGGCACACCGCCGCGCGCTGTTTCTGTCCACCCGACACTTCGTAGGGATATTTGTCCAAAAGATCCGTAATCGCCAGTTTCTCTGAAAGGGGCGCAAGCCGCTGTTCCATCTCCCGGTAAGGCACCCCCGCCAGCACAAGCGGCAGAAAAATATTATCCCGCAGGGACATGGTGTCCAGCAGGTTAAAGTCCTGAAAGACGAAACCCAGGTGATCCCGTCTGAATGCGCACAGATCTTTCTGGCTGACCTTGGAAAGCTCCTGCCCGTTTAGCAGTACCTGCCCGCTGGTGGCCGTATCCAGGGATGCCAGAATGTTTAAGAGCGTGGTCTTTCCCGACCCCGATTCCCCCATGATGGCCACATACTCGCCCTCTTCCACGGAAAAGTTCACATCGTTAAGCGCCTGCACCTTGACTGCCCCAAAGCGGGTGGTATATATTTTCTTTACATTTTTTACGGTTAACAATGACATCTTCGTCCTCCTTCCTTTCCTTTATGATAAACAAAAAGGAAATGCGCTGCCATGTGTCCGGCTTACATTTCCCTCTCGTAACTTACATTTTTGTAAGAACCGCCTCCTGCGCAATCCCCAAAAGCGCCTTTGTCCCCTCGCCGCGCTTCGACTCCACGCGGATGGAAAGTCCGAGTCTGTCCATGATCTGCCTGCACAGATACAGGCCGATGCCCGTAGACTGATTGCCCAGTCGTCCGTTATATCCCGTAAATCCCCGCTCAAAGATGCGGGGCAGATCGCTCTCCTCGATCCCGATGCCCGTATCCTCTATCACGAGATAGCTGCATTCCTCCCTGGCAGGTCTGCCCTTTTCATCCGCCCCGTAAATAGAGATGCCGCCCTCTTTCGTGTACTTAAGCGCATTGGACAGAATCTGTTCGATCACAAAGGAAAACCACTTGCCGTCCGTGACCACATATGCGTGACTCGCTTCCAATTGCAGATTGAGCCCCACGCCGCTGAAAAGAAGCCAGAATTTTTTCAACGCTTTCTTTACCAGCGCGTCTACGTCAAGCCTTTCAAAAGAAAGATCCGCGGAAATGCTCTCCATTCTGGCGTAGTGGAGAGCCATGTCCACATACTGGCCCGTTTTGAACACTTCCTCCCGCAGTTTCCTTGTCGTCTGCAGATCCCCGCCATCAGCCGCATCCTCTTCCACACTGCTGCCTGCCTTTTCACCTACATTCTGTAAAAGCAGATCCATTGCCGAGAGCGGTACCTTGATCTGGTGTGTCCACATCGTATAATAATCCGACATGTTCCGCTGCTTCTCGTCAAGCTGCGTGACAAGCGCCCTTTTCTCCTCCTCCTGCGCTGCAATAATCTTCTGGTACGCCTGTTCCATGCCGGATGACGTCCGGGGAAGCGCGTCACTTCTCTCCTCCGCCGAAACAAGCCTCGACAGCGTCTTGTACTTCTCCCGGTATCTGCCATAATCCCACAAAAAATAACAGCCGCCAAAGAAGGCCGCAATCCCCAGGGCATAAGTCATATTGGCAAACACGCCTTCGTAGCCGTAGAGCGCAGCTATCATCAAAAAGATAAGCGCCTCCACAATATATAAAGAAACCGCGGCAATCCGCTCCCGTATATATGCCAATGGTATGCAGGTTTTCTTATCCATCTGTCCCTCCCAGAAAGTACCCAACGCCTTTTTTCGTCTGGATCAGCCCGGAAAGCCCGATTTCCGCAAGCCGCTTGCGCAGACGGTTCATATTTACCGTGAGGGTGTTGTCATCCACGAAGCACTCGTCGTCCCAGAGCCGCTTCATCAATAGATCCCGGCTGACCACGCCGCCCGCCGCCTCAAAGAGTGTCTGTAAGATACGGTATTCATTTTTCGTCAGTTCAATCCGGCTGCCCGCCTTTCCCTCTCCGGCATCTTTGCCGCCCGAAACAGCCGCCACCGGCTGCACACCCTCGCCCTGATCCGGCTGCACGGCTTTTTTACGGCAAGAAAGTGACATATCCGTCACATTTAGTATGACACCCCGATATTCCAGAATGTTTCCCGGCGCTGTGAAAGCGTAAGCCCGCCTCAAAAGAGCCTGTATCTTGGCCTGCAGAATTTCCAGGTCAAAGGGCTTTACCACAAAGTCATCGCCGCCCATGTTGACGGCCATCACCACATTCATATTATCTGATGCCGAGGAGATAAAGATGATCGGCACCTGGGACACCTTGCGGATCTCGCCGCACCAGTAGTAACCGTTATAAAAAGGCAGACCGATATCCATCAGCACAAGCTGAGGCTCACACGCCGCGAACTGTCCCATCACATCCGCGAAATCCCTGACCGGCTCCACATCATAGCCCCATTTTTCCAAATATTTTGCGATCTGCTCCGAGATGACTGCGTCATCCTCCACCACAAGTATTCTGTACATAGTAAATAGCCCCCTCACACTAATATACTGCATTCCGAAGTGCATTTTCAACGGCTTTCTTGATAACCGTACTGGAATTGGTTGCACCCGATACGGCGTCCACATCTATTTTCTGCTCTGCTATCATATCGCCCACAACCGCCTCCGCAGCCTTTCCCCGTTCCTGCCTATGCTCTAAAATGACAATGTCCGTCATTTCCCCATCCCGAACCGTCACTTCCACCTTTGCATAAATAAAATCTACGTCATATGCTCCGACATAGACACCGTCGGGAACCCCGGAAAGTTCCACGCTGTCTATCGTCGTCTCTCTTACCGCCTTTTTATAATCTGCCACGCTTTTCAGGTAAGCGGCTGTAAACACCAAAACGACCAATAATAAGAAGATAGCCGCGCACATAAAGATTCTTTTTCCAAACCTGTTTTTCATCAGACACCTTACCCTTTCTTTCTGCTCCGCAATAATTAAACTTACAGTTTAATTATATGTATGATCCTGCCACTTGTCAATGCCGGATGATATTACAAACAGGCTTGTAGATCAGAAATGTGATCCCCGCGTTTAACCCTCCCTTCAACAGATTGAACGGCAAAAATGCCGTGAGCAGCAGCGCTTCCACCGCCTCCCTCGGATATCCCATATAAATCGGAGCAACAAGCCAGTTCCACAGCATCATCACCGCAGTCTGGCACCCCCAGCCGCACACCAGCGCCGCCGCTGCGCCGGCTCGCGTGCGATGTCTTTTATAGAGAAATGCCGCAGTACAGGCGAAGGAACAGCTTGAGATCATATTCATCATACATCCCCAGACACCCGTACTGCTGATCGTAATCATTTCCACCACAGACACAGTCACGGCCATGGCTAACGACGTGAGCGGCCCGAAAATAAGCCCGCCAATCACGATCACCACATCCTTCGGGTCGTACTTCAAAAAGAGTACGACCGGGACGCGTCCGACCGCCACCGCCACATACGCAAATGCGCACAGCATACCTACTGTTGTGAGTTTCCTTGTCCTGTTGTTTTTCATATGAAATCCCTCCTAAAATAAAATAACACCTGAAAGTATGGCTGCCTTCCAGGTGTTCCTATTTTAGGTGTATTGAAAATGCCAACAGAGCAGTTTGACGTAAAAGAGTGCACAAAACATTGTCAGATTACTTCTGACAATCCCAATACACCTTCTTTAATCCGGACTATACCGTCGGTTTCGGAATTTCACCGTACCCCGCGCTTTCGCGCCCGCGGACTGTCACCGCCGATCGGGAATTTCACCCTGCCCTGAAGACATTACTACGATTCAGTTGTTTGAGTCATTGTAACATGCACCGCAGGCAAAGTCAATTTCGGAAATTTTAATTTAGCTGCATTATTTTATTGCATATTTCATTGTTATTTGAGCACAATTATGCTATAATTATGTCCAAAAAGGAGTGAAACATTATGCCACTTATTATGCCTATTAAGGATTTGCGCAATACAACCGAGATTTCCAATATCGCACACAAGGAACAGAAGCCTATTTTTATTACCAAAAACGGATATAGCGACTTGGTTGTAATGAGCAGTGAACTATATGATAAATTCGCAAGAATGAATCGCATTGACCAGGCAATCTTCGACTCTGAACAGGAAATTGCTGGCGGAGCAAAAGCAGTTGATGCAGAAATCGTTTTTGCAGAATTGGAGAAAAAACATTTTAGATAAATACAAGGTAAAAGTCAACCCCAGAGCAATCCGTGAATTAGACCACATTTACGAATATATCGCAAATGAGAAATTGGCTCCTGAAAATGCCAAAGGACAGGTTGACCGAATTAAGAAGGCTGTTTTAAGTCTGGATACATTTCCACAATCCCATCAGGAAAGAAATGAAGGCAGATATGCCAGAAAGGGCTACCGCCAATTACTGATTGATAATTATCTGGCCATTTTTCGCATTGATGAACCACACAAAACAGTTTATGTTGTAGCAATACAGTATCAAGGACGAAATCCATAAAACAGGCGTCAAATGACGCCAATCAGCATAATCCAAACAATCCGGCTTTTCGGGCAAATAACAATAGCCACGATAACCAGTTGAATTCTGATCATGCCCGGACGCAAAAAGGAAAATAGGATACTCTTAAAGCTGCTGCTAAAAAATTGTAAGATAAACAGAAAACTTTATACAAAGTGAAACAGGTTCGGAATGCCGCCGTCAAACGTTCTGACTGCCATTCGGTACATTGCTTTTGCATGGATACGATCATGCCAGATAAACCGCCGTATCACTTTCCGCAATGTCCATTCTTCGTCATAACTGCCCGAATAGACCATATTTCTCAAAAAGTCAGGCCGAGATTCCAATCTTGCAAAACCCCGCTGCCGGCATTCCACAATTGTTCCCTCATGGTCGGTCTCAACACCGATCTCCCCAAAATAATAATCGTTAACATTTTTTGTATGCTCATACATTTCAGATGCCGTGCGGGGAACCTGCCCATAAAATGTTTTCCGCGCTGGCAGACAGCTTTTATTCCTGTCGGGAATCGTCTCATACAAATCCAGAAAATCCTGTGCCGATTTCAGTGCAAGCGCTTTTAATTTTTCGTATTCTGACTCAGACAAAGGGCTTTTCTCTTCCTCAAACAAAACATCAGAATCCGCATCCGAAATCATCAGCCCGGAAGCCTTCTCTTGCACAATCACCGTCTCAAAAGAATCGGGGATTGCTTCGCCCTTCCATTCCAAATAAGAAACAACTTCTCTTATCATCTTTTGAAGCGCAATATCCTTTGTCTTACCGCGCGTATATGCCCCGACAAAGTTATTGGCATACAAAATACTGTTATTGCCGTTATGTTCCCACACGCACTGTATTTTCACAACCCTTCTCCAATAAATGTCACCCCTGTTACCCGTTAAACGCCGTGATATTGGCCTCGTTCAAGGTGAAATCATAGTAGTTTAAGTCCTCCCGCTTCGTCCAGCCGATCTGCTTCCAGAAGGCGTTGCCGATATCATTCTTCGTAAAGGCGATCAGCGACACTTTATTGATCTGCTCCGCCTTGAGCGCCTCCATACAGAATACCACCATCGCCTTCCCAATGCCCCGCATCCGCCAGTCCTCCGCCACACACACATGATACAGGCACCCCCGTCTGCCGTCATGCCCGCAGAGAATCGCACCCACAATCCTGCCATCCTCCACGGCCACCACGCTGGTATCCGGGTTTCTCGAAAGAAAGCGCGCCACACCCTCCCTGGAATCGTCAAGGCTCCTGATGGCAAATCCTTTGATCGACAGCCAGAGCGCCTTCACGCCGTCGTAATCTTCTATCATCATTTTTCGTATCATATGTATTCTCCGTTTCCTATATTATGTAAACTACTCTCCCACCAGCTCCACCGCCGTATATTCATGCTCAACATGGGGCAGAAATTTCTCCAGAATATCCTTCATCCGAAGCTTCAGACTGGACGTGTTCACGCAGGGATGGCAGCCCACAAACTCATCCTGCAAAAGCTCCCGGTCGATCAGAAGCCGCACCCTGTGTTCCCTGTCGTTCATCAGCCCAAGCACGCTCACCGAGCCAGGCGTAATGTCCAAAAATTCCTCCATGTACTCCGCCTCCGCAAAGGAAAGCCGCGATACGCCGAGCTGGGCAGAAAGCTCCTTCGTCTTAAACTTTTTTAAACCCGGCATCATCAGAAGATAAAAGTCAGTCTTCTGTCTGTTGCACAGAAAAAGATTTTTGCAGATATGGATGCCCAGCGCCTCGTCCACATCGTGACAGTCATCCACTGTGGCAGCCGCCTCGTGATCCACACGCAGATACGGTATGTCCAGCTCTTCAAGCAGCTCATACACTGCCATTTCTTTTCTCATTCTGCCCTTGGATGATGGTTTTATGTCAATCGGCGTGCTTGCCATGTCACGCGCCTGCAAGCCCTCTTTCTCTTCCTGTCTGCTCACTTTTCCTCCCTTCCGAAGCATTCACAAATTCTTGGTTGAATCAATTGTTCTTCAAAAATTTATGTCGCCCTTTCCACTCAATCCGTCTCATAATATAAACAGTCAGCCCACTCCTGAATGCCGATCATATCCATCCGCTCATCTGGCTTCACACCGTCCAATTCCCGGTAAAAGTTTGCAATCTCCGTCCCAATCCGCGAAATCCGCCTGTGCATTTTCAAATTGCCGAATAAGGCTGGACCGCCATACTCGTATATTTCTGCGCCCTCAAGCCAGAAAAACCGACAGCCGCGTTGCTTCTCCAAAAACGTCTTTGTCTCCTCTATCTTCTCATCCAATTCTGCTTCCGGAATAAGCCCTTTTTGCTTCACTTCCTCCAGAAAAGCATAAAGCCGCTCCACGCCCTCCTCAAAATTACCCCGCAGCGCAATTTTGAAGGGACTCCCGAATATACTTGACCTTACCCTTTTGGTTTTACAACTCACCAGAATTTTATAGGCAATGGGAATATCATAATTGTATTCCGAAATCGCCACAAACGCTTTGTCTTTTTTCGCATACAAATAAGCTCTGTTTGCCAAATCTTATCCTCCTAATATCCCAACGTACCATCCAGAGACTCGTCCTCATCAATCCACTTCTGCACGGGAATCACCCGGTACTCATCTTCCGAATCCCGGACATACACGGTCTCAATCCCTGCATTGATGATCTGTCTCTTGCACATGGAGCAGCTGCAGGAGTTTTTCACATACTCCCCGGTCTCCGCTTCCACCCCGGTCAGATACATGGCGCTACCGATCATCTTGTCCCGTGACGCGCTGATGATCGCATTGGTTTCCGCATGAACACTGCGGCAAAGCTCATACCGCTCCCCCCTCGGAATCGCCATCTTCTGCCGGATGCATTCCCCCACATCGGTGCAGTTTTTCCGGCCTCTGGGCGCACCCACATACCCTGTCGCAATCACCTCGTCATTCTTGACAATAACCGCGCCGTAATGTCTTCTGAGGCACGTTGACCGCTGGGCCACCATCTGAGCCAAATCCAGATAATAATTTACCTTGTCTCTTCTTTCCATCGCGTTACCCTCCTTCTAAATGTCTTCCAGCATCAAACATGAGAATTTCCTTTGAGATGCATTCCATCACCCCAAACTTTTCCGCAAAATAATTTCCAGCGGCTCCCCCGGCAGTAAAAGAGAACCGCAGTCCACATACCCGTTCTTCCGATAAAAAAGCTGCGCCCGTTCGCTTGACAGTGTGGACGTCAAAACCATTCCGTATCCGCTGTCTTTCATCTCCTTTTCCCAGAACGCGACAAGCCGCCCGCCATATCCCTGCCCCCTGTATTCCTCTAACAGATACAGCATGTTCATAAACGGAATCTCGTCCCAGAACAAATTGAACCGCAGCCAGCCCGCAAAACAGCCATTCTGATACAGCACCAAGACCCTTTTTAAGGCAATCGCGTTTTTCAATTCCGTTTCGCTGATATGCTTATCGTATTTTCTTACCGTCTCAAAATTCTTTTCACAGGCATAGCGGATCATAGTTATCTCCTTCACCCTAAAACCACCCAGATAAAACTGATCGTTGTAAACAGGTTGCAGATACAATGAAACAAAATGCTTATGTAAAAATTCTTTTTTCTGTACGCAGCATACATGACAGGCGTAAATGCCAATATGCGAAACACATTGTTAAATGGCAGCCAGAAATGATACAGCGAAAACAATACGGATATCACTACCGGCGTAAACCATCCCTGCTTTTCGTAATGGGATGTCAGATACCCCCTGAAAAACAGTTCCTCTGTAACCGGGCCGGCTATGACATTAAAAACACCATAATAGATACATGTCAAAACGAGTACCGGCCGGGAAAAGGTTTTTAAGTATTCGTAATCTGTCCAGTCAAAGCCAGCCGGCAGACTCTGGAGTACGCTGCTTCTCACCTCTGAAAAAATCTGATTTTCAACAGGCGCGGCAAAGGCGGACAGCAGTCCTGCCACTCCAAAGAATATAAACGCAATGGCAAACGCCTTCCACCATGCAGTTCTTTCCTGTCCCACAAAGGCGCTTTTCAGAGAATAATCGCCATATTCCCTTTTACTCTCAGACAAGATAACCCCCAGCTCTATCGGCACTAAAATGAAAGTTCCCAGGATGCAGAACAGCAGGATATGCGGTATCTTACAAAAGCACCCTAAGATCAGATAGCTCACGCTCAATGCTGTTGCCGGTATAAAAATCCGTAATAAAAGTCCTTTCGTATCTATTTGAGTCATTGTATCTAAGACCTCCCCTTCTCTGTCCCTATCACCCAAATTTCTCTCCGCCTGTTTCAGACTCTCCAGACAACCACATCGTCAAAATTTTTCCGCAGACTTGCTTTCGGGATTGCCAGCTTCATCATCCCTCACACTCTATGTACATACATCCTCGACAGTTCCGCTTCCCCGTCCCCCCGCGCCATGCAGAAGAACTCCCAGCCGTACCGCTCATAAAACGAGTCGTGGTCAGTCAGAAGGTACAAGGTGTCAATTCCCCTCTTTTTCATATCGGCGCATACATAATTTAACAGCGCGCCGGCAACACCCATGCCGCGCCGGTCTTCCTCCGTATAAACCGCGCAGACGTTCGGCGCAAGGTCTTTCCTTTCGTGGAAATCGTTCTCGATCACGCCCATGCCGCAGATAATTCTGCCATCCTCCACCGCCACATACCACTGCGGAACCGGCTTTTCCCCTGCAAGGCTCTCCCCAAAACTTTCCAGATATGCCGCGAGAGAAATGCCCCATTTTTCGTGAAACCACTGTGCCGCCCGATCTTTGATTTCCGGCTGCTCCGCCAGCCGTACGATTTTATATTCCATCTCATTTCCTCTTGCCCTGTTTCTCTTACTTCTTATTCCAAAAAGACCCGCAGCCCCGCAGCCTCCCTATGAGATAACCGGCGCCCTACGGCTTTAACCATCCTGCCTCAACTGCATGGTCGATGTTAGCCGCAACCCAGACATACACCTGCGGCATAAACTCTTTGATGACCGCCATCCGCTTTTCCACCAGAGCACGGTCCGTGCCGCTCTCCACCCAGGTGTGGCCGTCCGTCAGCGTATTGTGAAAGAACGGCTGGAGTCTGTCCATACAGGCAGCGTACTTCGCATCAGCCGTCTCCATGGCGTCAAATTCTTCCCACATGCTGCGGATCATCCGTCCCTGTTCCTCTGGAAGCATGGCAAAAAGTTTGTCGGCAGCTTTCTTTTCCCGCGCTTCTTTGTCAGCGTTCCCCACCGCATCGTAGGCGAAGGTATCCCCCGCATAGATCTCCACCAGATCGTGCACCACGCACATCTGCACTACTCTGCCGATATCGACAGGTTCTGTCGCGTATTCTGAAAAAAGCATCGCCATCACCGCAATATGCCAGGAATGCTCCGCATCGTTTTCCCTGCGGCTTTTGTCGAGCAGAAGCGTCCGCCGCAAAATGGAAGTCATCTGGTCAATTTCCGCCGTAAAGAGAAACCGGCGATCCAGCCTGTCGTCACCGCTTGAAAGAAACTCCTGTATTCCCATTTTTCTCGTATCCTTTCCTGTTTTCATCCCATCTGCGCCTGTTCTTGTTTCTTCCTTCCCCGATTTCCTGCCGCGTTTCTTTCCGCCATGCGGCATCGTTTTCCTCTTTCCTATCATACCGCCGTCAGCTTTATAACGCAACTGCCGCGTTCATGTGCAGAACACTTTCGTATAACTATACAATATATTTGTATAATATGCAATTACAATTTTGTATTATGCATATTTATCACAAATATTCATATAAATTATGCATAAATTTACACTTGCATTCTGTCCCTTCTTGTTGTATATTGTTTTAAGGACAGACGCACCCTGCCACATTCCGGCAGAAAGTGCGCGCAGATCAGATATCCGTTATCAAACAATATTACATAATTTTATATGGAGGAAACGAAAATGAAAGAAAAAGTAGTTCTTGCGTATTCCGGCGGACTTGATACGACTGTTATCATCCCCTGGTTAAAGGAAAATTTTGACTATGAAGTCATCTGTGTGTGCGGCAACTGCGGACAGGCGGAGGAGCTTGACGGTCTCGAGGAGCGCGCCCTCTCCAGCGGCGCATCCAAACTCTACATCGAAGATCTGACCGATGAGTTCTGCGATGATTTTATCATTCCCTGTGTACAGGCGCACGCTGTTTATGAAAACAAATATCTGCTTGGCACCTCAATGGCAAGGCCTGTGATCGCCAAGAAACTGGTTGAGATCGCCCGCAAGGAAGGCGCAACCGCCATCTGCCACGGTGCAACCGGCAAAGGCAACGACCAGATCCGTTTCGAGCTGGGTATCAAAGCGCTGGCTCCCGACTTAAAGATCATTGCCGCATGGAGAAACGAGAAGTGGAATTTAAACTCCCGTGAGGAGGAGATCGAATACTGCAGACAGCACGGCATCAACCTTCCCTTCTCCGCAGATTCCAGCTACAGCCGCGACCGCAATCTCTGGCACATCAGCCACGAAGGTCTGGAGCTGGAAGACCCTGCAAACGAGCCTAACTATGAGCATCTGCTCGTACTCGGCACCACGCCTGAGAAAGCGCCCGAGGAAGGTGAGTATGTGACCATGACCTTTGAGAAAGGCATCCCCACTTCTGTTAACGGCAAGAAGATGAAAGTGGCTGATATCATCGCTGCCCTAAATGAGCTGGGCGGCAAGCACGGCATCGGCATCATTGACATCGTGGAAAACCGCGTAGTGGGCATGAAGTCCCGCGGCGTATACGAGACCCCCGGCGGCACCATCCTCTACGAAGCGCACCAGCAGTTGGAGGAACTGATTCTCGACCGCGACACCTATGCGCTCAAGGCAGATCTGGGTAACAAATTCGCGCAGGTGGTCTACGAGGGCAAGTGGTTCACCCCGCTTCGCGAGGCGCTGCAGGCGTTCATCGAGTCCACCCAGCAGTATGTGACCGGCGAAGTGAAATTCAAGCTCTACAAAGGCAATATCATCAAGGCCGGCACCACCTCTCCGTACACGCTCTATAATGAGAGCATCGCTTCCTTCACCACCGGCGATCTCTACGACCACCATGACGCGGAGGGCTTCATCAATCTCTTTGGCCTGTCCTGCAAGGTTCGCGCCATGAAGATGCAGGAGCAGGGAGAAAAGCTGCTCTAAAATCAAAACAGATCATGCATGAAAGAAACCCCGCACCATACAAAAGGGAAAGTCTAATCTGAAATGAACGTAATTACACTTATAATCATATATTTAGCAGTTGTCAATTTCATCAGTTTTACCGTCATGGGCATAGATAAGCTCAAAGCCAGGAAGCGCGCCTGGCGCATTCCTGAAGCCACGCTCTTTGTGCTTGCCATCATCGGCGGCAGCGTCGGTTCGATCATCG
The DNA here is from genome assembly GCA_965114645.1 of uncultured Lachnospiraceae bacterium. GTDB lineage: Bacteria > Bacillota > Clostridia > Lachnospirales > Lachnospiraceae > UBA3282. Next base: position 57,072 of record CBCOZL010000007.1, read on the forward strand.
GCATGCATCTGTTCCGCCACAAAACCAGACACTGGTATTTTCTCTACGGAATGCCGGCCATCCTGCTCATACAGGTTCTGATCGTGGTGGCGCTGCTGTCATCCCCGATTGAATTTATGATCCTTTAAACGCCCGTGCCGGCAGATTACGCCATCACAATCAAAAGGTTTTGGGATTGAAGATGAGAGCTTCTGCCGTAAATCAGACCATATCATACGGAGGATTCTATATGCATATTGCAGTTTGTGATGATAATATTGCGGACAGAAAACAGACGGAACGGCTCCTTGGACGCGCCTCTGACAGAAGACTTCACACCACGGGCGTGCTCTATATTGATTCCTACGGAAATGTGGAGGCGGTTCTTCGTTCTCCCATGCTTTACGATGCCTTTTTCATCGACATGACAAGCGGGCCGGTAAACGGTTTTCAGCTCGCAAGAAAGCTGATTGATGCGGGCGTTGTGGCTCCTATCATACTGTGTATCTCCACCATCGACTACCCCGCTGTCATCGAGGCGGCGCTCGCCGAAGTGCCGGAGGACGTCACCGAAGCCTCCAACCATGACATTCTCCGCCGCCAGCTCCAGAAGCAGATTCTCTATCTGCGCAAGCCGATCAAGGTAAAGGAACTGGACGAGATGCTGGATCACGCGCAGAGCCTGAAATCGGAAACGGTTCCCACCATAGAACTGCGCGGAGAGAGAGACACCCTCTATGTCCACGAGGATGAAATTCTCTACGCGGTAAAAAACGGCAATTATCTCCATATCACACTGACCGAAGGGCGCACGCTCGATATCCTGAGCACGCTGCCCAATCTCCACGCGCAGCTGGCCATGTTCACTCATTTTTTAATGATATCCGAACACTGTCTCATCAACACGGCCTCGGTGGAGAAACTCTCCCTGCTTAAGCTGACCATGAAGGACGGAAAAAGTTTTTCCGTCTCCCCGCTGGAGCTTCCCAAACTAAAAAAAGCGCTGCGGGAAAACACACCGTAACCGTTCTCCCGCAGCTCGTCTTCCTGCTTTATCCACATCGCAAAATCTAAACGCAACGCGGAGAATGCCCGTTTTGGGGCGTTCTCCTAAGTGAAACGGAGTTGCGGAGCAACTCCTGGAACTTCTTAACGAGGCAGCCTTTGCTGCTGAGTTTTTAGAAGTTCTTTTCACTTTGTTATAGTGTCACAATCACACCGCCGTCATTGGCATACATGCTGCTGACCCCGGCTGTATCCATAATCACGACCCTGCGGTAAGAAGCCCGCTTCTCCATCAGTCTGCGCATATACTGCGCCCGCTCCGGGCAGTTGCAGTGGGTAATCATCAGCGTTCTCTCCTTCGGATTTTCCACATCACCAACGATAAAATCTGCCAGTTTGGCGAGCGCCTTGTTGATACCGATGGCCTGTCCCTTCTGCTCAATCACGCCCCAGTTACCAACCATGACAGGTTTGATATTCAAGGTGGTTGCCACCAGCGCCTTCACACCGCTCAAACGGCCGTTTTTCCTGAGCGTCTCCAGATTATCCAGCACAAAATAAGTGCGCATCTGCCGCTTGAAGGTCTCCACCGCCTTCACCGTCTCCTCGAACCCGAGTCCCGCCTCCTTGCAGGCAACAATCTTTTCCACAATCTGAGTCTCCCCGCAGCTTGCAGACTCGGAATCCACCACATGAATCTTTTTGGGTCCGTACTTTTCCTCGTAGAGGCTCCTGCCAAGCTCCGCACTGTTGTAGCTGCCGCTTAAATGGGAGGAAAGCGTCACCGCATAAACTTCCTCCGCTTCGTCATGGTATGCCTCCCGGTACTTCTCCGGGGAGGGACAGGATGATTTGGGACACTGGGGATAATCCGCCACTTTCTGCAAAAATTCCTTCTGGTTAAACCCCTCGTCATCCTGAATCACATAGTCTCCCACTTCCAGTCCGAGCGGGACACTCTGGAATCTGCCGTCGTTTTTATAGTTTTCGGGCAGCTCACAGCAGCTGTCCACCACAATCTTATAGCTCATAAAGCCTCCGCAACCGTTTTACATAGTTTTCATTACCACTTATACTACCATAGAATACCCAAATTTGCAAATCACATTTATTCATTGCAAATCCCCGACAATTATCTTACAATCAAAGATACACGGGCAGACGCTCTGACAGGTATAAATATATGTATGAATCACTCTATAAAAAAGGTTTAAATCTTTGATCTGCGCAAAGCAGAATAGAAAATAAAACGGAGAGGCATCACATGATCGCATTACGCATAAAAAATGTCAAACACTTTATGAGCCAGTTTCTTGGCGGGGACGCTTTCGACTCCTTTCTGCTGGAGCAGGCATCCATCAGCACCTACTGCACTTTCACCATAGACGGCCGTGAAAACAGGGCGTTCTACACCTCCGAAGAATGGAATGACAGGGAAATCCGGCCCTGCGAATTTACGCAGTGGAAGAAAATCCGGCCTGTCTGTTTTGATTTGATTAAGGGGAAACGCACGCCTGCCGCCTTTCATTTTGTTCTGCATCTGATCCCCGAATACACGGCCTCCCTTCTGGAAAAGGGGGACACTTCCGTCACCCCGGACCAGGTGAAGGCATTTGTGCTCAATATAAAATATGACGGCACGTCCCTCACGCTCATCACCGGCACCGCCTTCCACACCTTTCTCATGGATAAGACGCCGGACGCGCTCTGGGACAGGGCCGTCAGGCAATTTTTGACAAAGCGGCAGCTCGACTACGAGGAGACGTAAATCTGCTGCTGAGCTTTGGAAGTTCTTTTCACTCTACTACCACCATCCTCTCTGGTAATACTGTATGGAAACTTCCGCCGCCGCCATCACCATTGCAAACAAAAGCAATATAATCAGCATCAGAATCGCAGGAAAATCATAGACAAATCTGTACTTATCCGCGTTGCTCCTGCGGTTTTCCACCAGAATTTCAATGCCCAGCAGGACAAAAACCATCGGCCAACACCGAAAGATGATCTCATAATCCAGTGACGGAATGAACGTATGTATGAGGAACAGAATGCCGAACAGAACGAGAGTCAGCCCGAAAGTTACGGAGCCGACCCGGCGGGTTCGCAGGCTCCCGGTATTCTCCCTGCACATATCCTTCTCATGAATATCCATATGTCTATGCCCCCCCCGCCTGCTCATTTGCATGTGTCTCACAGTCCTCTGCACTCTGCATGTCCAGACCCGGTTCTTCCGCTTTCTGTCCGTCCGTTTCCGGCTCCTGGGCGCTTTGCAGCAGTATTACCGGCTTCTTTGCGGAATCCGCCTCAACATGCCTGTCGTCTTCCACAGAATCCATCTTTTTCCCGCGCATCAGCGACACGCCAAACCAGATAATCGCTATGGCAATAACAACTCTCGGCACCTCGTCCCTCACAGTATAATAGACCGCTTTGATAAACGGATTGTCCCAGCCCACATAATCTCTGAGCATACCGAATCCCACATTCCACAACATGGAAACACCGATCAAAATACACACTACTGCCGCAATGTTCCTGTTTTTCCTATCCAGCTTAAAGCGGCTCATGTCCCAGTCGCCAAACCCGAAAAGATATTCATCCTCCAGAGCCGCAAACTGCTCTGCCTCCATCGCTCCGATATTGTTTGCATGAAAAAAACTGTATATGTAGAGTGTGATGGGCAGCACTGCCAGCGCACCGATTCCTGTGAGGGAAACCGCGAATGCCCCCAGCATAAAGCCAACCATAATGCTGACTCCCATCTTCATCAGTCCCATATACATGTGTCCCGCCCCCGGACAGAGGGAAAACACAAACAGCCAAAATTTGTTTTTCTGTTTTTTCATCTCATCAATCCTCCCAATCGGTATAATTCCTTAATTGTTCTGCAACACGCCCAAAATACCGTTTTCCGACATCCGTTCTCTCCTGCCCCTTCAGGTATCTCTCCCATGTCCTGTCAATATCACGCTGTCTGTCAAGGATATCACGCTCCCACGCATCATTCACTGACATTTCCTCCTCGCGCACCAGTTCCCGGAAACCCGTCTGCGTCCTTTCCTGCGCCTCCGTTCCGTCCACAGGTACGAGGAAAAGTACCGCCAGGGCCGCCGCCATCCCCACTAAAACCTTAGCACGGTAAGCAAAAAGCGCACGCTTTCTCTCCCTCTGCTTTCCTGCGCGCATATTCGAACATATGTTTTCTTTCAAATGTCCCGGTGCGTGCAGCAGTTCCCGTTCCTCAACCGTCTCGATCAGCCGCATCAGTTCTTCCTCAGTCAAAGGAGCCGGAAGGGAAACGTCACGTCTATTCAGTTTTTTTCTCTCTTCCGTAATATTATGTATCATGCGCCTTTCTCCTTTTCATACATCCTGCGGAGCATACTTCTCGCCCTGTAAATCTGCGTCTGTATGGTCTTTTTCTTAACGCCTCTCTGTTTTGCAATATCTCCCGCATCCAGTTCATCATAATAGTATGCCTTGGCAATTTCATCGTAGGGAGGCTTTAAGGACAGACATCTGGAAAGCAATGTTTCCCGCACCTCTTTCTCCAGACAGATGCTCTCCGGCGTCTGCTGTGCCGCCGTCTCATCTCCTCCGGCAGCTCCTGCGCCTTTGCCGTAAGGCGCTCCCCCGTCCGGCGCCCTTGCACTTTCAAATCCCAGATCTTCCGTTGGGATGCTGCGCCGCCCTGCACTCTGCAGGTAATCCAGACATTTGTTGGTGGCGATCCGGCACACCCAGGCTTTCTCGTATCTGCCGTCAAACTCTTCCAGATGCTTATAGGCCGACAAAAAAGTTTCCTGTGCCAGATCCTCGGAGGCAAAATAATCCGCTGTCATTTTATAACATATGGAAAACACAAGATGCTGGTAAGAATCAATCAGCGCTGACAATTGTTCTTCCCTGTTAATGTGAGCTGCCTCCTTTCCCCCGGCTTTACCACCCGCAAATGCATCTCTGCATTTCTTCCCCGGATGTTTTCGGATATGATTCATATGCATCTATACATATTAACGGATCTGCCCCCGCATTGTCTTCAAGAACATGAAAAAACTTTTTTTATTTTTTAGGCTTCGGCATAAAGACAAGACTTGCCACATATCCGAACACCAGCGCAGCCGAACATCCAACTGCCCCGGTCTTGAAACCGCCCTGGAACAGGCCGATAAAACCGCTCTCATCCACGGCCTCCTTCACGCCCTTCATCAAAATGTTGCCGTATCCCAGAAGCGGTACGCTGGCTCCCGCCCCCGCATATTCCATGAACGGCTCATACCACCCGAAAAAGCTGATCACCGCTCCCACACACACCAGAAGCACCATGACACGGCCCGGCAAAAGCTTTGTCTTCTCCAAAAGGATCTGCACAAGCGCACAGATCAGACCGCCCACCCAAAATGCATTGAAATAATCCATCGTATTTTCCTCCCTGTCCAGGCATCCTGCTGCCCCATCTCATCAGCAAAACTCTTTTGATGATAGTTTCCGTCATTTCGGAAAGATTATACAATGTTTCATGCAAAAAAAGAACGCAGCCTCCATTCCTCAAAGGCGCGTTCCCTTTTTCTGTTTTCATCGCTGCCAGACAACGAACATTCAAAACGCCGCAATCTTCTCCACAATCTCCCGGATCGACAGCTCTTCGCAATCCACCGTGACATCGGCATACCGTTCATAGAGCGGCTGCCGCTCCACATACAGCCCGTCCAGATCCTGCCCTTCTTTCAACGTCACACCCCGCTCCGTGAGATCGCCAAGCCTCTCCCTGATTCCCTCCAGGGGAAGGGACAGATACACCACCGTGCCAATGCGCTTATAATGCGCCATCGCTTTCTCACCATAAACCGCACTTCCCCCGGTAGCGATCACCGTCCGTTCGGTCTCAATGGATTCGCCCACGGCCTCCTCCAGCCGCCAGAAGCCTGCCACACCGCGCTCCGCAATGATTTCGTGCAAAAGCCTGCCCTCCCGGCTCTGGATGACCAGATCCGCATCCACGAAGGCATATCCGAGTTTCTTGGCTAGCACCACGCCCACCGTGCTCTTCCCCACGCCCGGCATGCCGATCAGAACAATATTTTTTTCTCTCATCACTTATGGAAACCTTTCTTATGTAAACCTATTAGCCGTACTGTCATCTGTCCTATCCCAGATACGCCAGAACTTCCACCTCGCAGAGCACGTCCTTTGGAAGCTGTTTCACCGCCACACAGCTTCTCGCCGGTTTCTCGGTGAAATACTTTTCGTACACTGCGTTAAACGCTGCAAAGTCAGCCATCTCAGCCAGGAAACAGGTTGTCTTCACTACCTTCGTATAATCTGTTCCCGCCTCCGCAAGAATCGCGCCCACATTCTTCATGGCCTGCTCCGCCTGCTCAGTCACATCCCCGCCTTTGATTTCTCCTGTGGCAGGATCAATGGGAATCTGTCCTGATGCAAAGAGGAAATCCCCCGCAATGATTCCCTGCGAATAAGGCCCGATGGCCGCCGGCGCTTTGTCTGTAGATACTTTAGTTAACATAATATTTCCCTCTCTTTCCTTTTTCTTTGCGATACAATCTCTGCTGCTTAGCTTAACAAGTTCGTCTCACATGTCACTCCCCGAATCTGGCTTTCACATAAAATCCCCTGGCATTTTCGATGACTTCCGTCACCACACCCTCCCGCTCCAGCATCCGCTCCCGGAAAGGAAAATTGCCGGACATTGCAAGAGACGGGTCTATCGTATAATAGTAATTGCTGGGAAGAACACCCTCGGTCACCGTGACCTTGTCTCCCTCCTTGAGAAGACCCGGCCGTTCCATTTTAAATTCCATCTCCCTCATGCTCATCTCACTTCCTTCCCAATCCCACTTGCCGGACGAAATGCTGTCGCCCTGCATCTTACCGGGACCGGCATACGTCCCGCATCCTTTCGGACGTCAGATTCGTACGAGATAAGTCTACCACATGGGGGCGGCGGCTGTCACCCCCATTCCCTAAACCATCCTGCAAAATTCGCAGTATCGGCTTATAGTCATCTCAGAAGCTGAAGGATATTGCACGTCCGACGGTTGTTCTATCTCATCTTATCCCCGATACTGCTCCAGCACCACCCCGTGGGCGATGCCGGGAATCGACTGTCCCTCGTTAAAGCTGGTCTTAGAAAGGAGCGCCCCCGTGGGGATAAAGAGGACCCTCTTCCAGATACCTTCCTCGATTTTTTTCAGAATATACGCCGACAGCACAACCGCACTGCACCCACACCCGGAACCGCCTGCGTCCGTGTGCTGCTTCTCACTGTCATAGATCTCGATGCCGCAGTCCATATGCTGCCTCGTGATGTCGATATGCTTCTCTGCAAGCAGGTCAAACAGGAGCTTTTGTCCTACCATGCCCAGATCCCCCGTGATGATCCTGTCATAGTCCTTCGGCTCCCTGCCGAAATCTTCCAGATTCTGTGCGATCGTGTCGGCAGCTGCAGGGGCCATGCACGCGCCCATATTCATGGAATCCTTTACCCCGTAATCCACAATCTTACCGACCGTTACGCCCTCCATCACCGCACGCGTCTGTTTCCCCGGCTGTGATGAGACAACAAACGCGCCGCTTCCCGTCACCGTCCAGGTCGCTGACTTCGGACGCTGGTTGCCGTAGGACAGAGGAAACCGAAACTCCTTCTCCGCGCTGGCAAAATGGCTGGATGTGATGCACGCCGCCTTCTCTGCAAATCCGGCGGAAACCACCGCACCGCCCATCGTCAGAGACAGGCCGCAGGTGGAGCACGCGCCGTAAAGCCCTATATGGGGAAGCTGGTACCCTGCCAACCCGAAACTGCTGGCGATGGACTGCCCCAGCAGATCCCCTGCGAAAACCATCTGAATATCCTGTTTGGTAAGCCCGGCCTTAGAAATCGCGATCTCCAGCGCCTCCTTCTGCAGGCGGCTCTCCGCCTCCTCCCAGTTCCCGGCGCCAAAGCTGTCATCATAACCCACTTTATCAAAAAGCTCCCCCATCGGGCCCTGTGCTTCCTTACTGCCCACGATGGAGGCGCTGCTTATAATGTACGGTTTCGTCTGAAACTGAATGCTCTGTTTTCCTAACATAACGGCATACGATCCTTTCTTACATGATAAAGGATAGTATGCCGCTTTGTTTTACAAAATATACCGTTTCTACTGGAAAATACCAGTTTTAATGTCTTCCTTCATATCGAGCACCGCCGCCCTCGACGCATCGGCATAGTTTTCCGCCCCGTATTTCGCGTATGCCTCCTGCTGGTACGCAGCAATGATGCCTCTGGAAGAATTGATGATGGCTCCCAGGCCGTCCTCGTTGAAAAAGTGTTTCAAATCCTTGCCCTTGCCGCCCTGCGCGCCGTAACCGGGCACCAGAATATAGGACTTAGGCATGATCCGGCGCAGAATCTTTCCCATCTCGGGGTAAGTCGCCCCCACAACCGCTCCGATATAGCTGTATGTCTCTCCCATGTGATCCGCAGCCCACTCGGCCACTTTCTCACCGACGATCTCGTAAAGCGGTCTGGCCATAGATGCATCGGTACAGCCCTCCGGCAGCACCAGCCGGTCCTGAAACTCGCCGCTGCTGGGATTGGATGTCTTTACCAGAATAAAGAGACCCTTTTTCTCCTTCTTGCAGACTTCCATAAAAGGCTTCACGCCATCCGAGCCGAGATACGGATTGACCGTGGCAAAATCCTCATCAAAGCCGCGGCACATATTGTCTCCAACCTGCACCTGACCCAGATGTCCCACCGCGTATGCATCAGAGGTGGATCCGATATCGCCACGCTTGATGTCGCCGATCACCACCAGCCCCTTTTCTTTACAGTAAGACACGGTCTTCTGAAAAACGTGCATGCCCTCCACGCCAAACTGCTCATACATGGCAATCTGCGGCTTCACCGCCGGAACCAGGTCGTATACTGCGTCCACGATCCCCTTGTTAAAAAGCCAGATGGCTTCCGCCGCGCCTTTCAAGGTTTCCCCGTACTCATCAAAAGCCTGCTTTTTGATATGATCCGGCACAAACTTCATGGTAGGATCGAGTCCCACCACAATCGGCGCCTCCAGTTTTTTGATTTTCTCTGTCAGTGCATTAATCAAAGTTTCTTGCCCTCCAAATCTTTCAGTACATACTGGTTCTCGATATATTTGGGGAAGTCTTTCCGCTTCACCCACTCGTAGCTTCCGTAATCCTCAGACAGGACAATGTTGGCTTCCTCCTCCTCGGAAATAGAGCAGAGATAGGCAATGCCTACACAGTGTGTCTCTCCCAGAAGCTGGGACCAGGTATACTCAATCTTTTCAATCTTACCGCTTACGGATAAAAGTTCTGTGATGGCGCTGCGCATCGTCTCGTCGGGCGCCTCGCCGTGGGGTACCTCCGCATCGATAAACTCCCATACAAAAGGATCTGGAATGCGGTCATCCACCCATCTCTTTAAGAGAAGATAGGTATCCCCCTTTTTGATAATGCCCTTTACACGCACATAAGTATTCTTCATAACATACCTCTCCCTTCCTGATTCTTCTATCATAAAAAATTATATGGTTATCTTGTCTGTAAAAACTCGTACTCCCGCTTTGCCACAGTATCATCCGGGTAGCTGCGCAGGTAGCTGTTCATCAGGGCCGCCGCCGTCTTGTATTCACCCATATACTCATATGTAGCGATCTCATTAAATTTCAAGGTCTGCATCATATCATTTCCCTCAATTTTCATCGCTGTCTGGAAAGCGTCAAGCGCGCCCTGATACTCTCCAAGCTGCATGCGACAGAGTCCAAGCTGGTTATAGATCTCCGCCTTCGTCTGGTCATATTCCGTATAGCCCGCATATATGCTGGCCGCGTAGTTATAATCTCCAAGGGCCTCATACGTTCTGCCAAGGTAAAGCGCCGCGCCGTAATCTGTGGCGGTCTTAAGCCGCTCCAGAAAACTTCTGGCATTCTCATAGTCTCCCATATAATAGCAGATACGCCCCATGTCGTAGTCAGAAATGGACTTCTCGTTCTCCTTCATGGCGTTTTGCAGATAAATCTGCCCCGCCTCTTTGTACCCGTACTCCTCCAGCACCATATAGATGCGGATCATGCGGTCATAATTTTTCGGTTCCTGGACGATCGCCGTGTCAAAATCTGTCTGGGCCGCCTCAAAATTGCCTTCCGCGAGTTTCACGCAGCCTCTCAGATAGTAAGTGTTCGTCTCCTCCGGCCGAAGTCCAAGAATTGCGTCATAGACACGCACCGCATCCTGCAGCCGTCCATTTTTATAATATGCCGTGGCAAGATAATAATTGATGTCAAAATCCAGATTCTCCACCCAGCCGCTTCCCAGATGCAGAGCCACCTCCAGATACGCTATGGCAGCCTCATAATCTGTTTTTCCAAGGTAAGCAAGCCCCATGCCCCGGTAGAGCAGCCGCTTTTCTTCCCCGTTTTCCTCAGCCGTCTGAAACAGGGTAAGCGCCTTCTCGTAATCAAGCGACTCCACAGCCTCCATGCCCTGCTTCGTATAGCTGGGATCAGCCTCGGCCCCGCAGCCCGCCAGAAGGACACACAGTAAAATCACTGCAAATCCTGTTATTTTCGTGCCTTTTCTCCTCTGTTTCCTCACCTTTTATCTCCAAGTTTATGACGCCGCCGATTGCTCTTTGCTTGTTCTATTCTAACCGCTCAGTCCATTACAAGTCAAGGGACTTTTATGTTGTTCAGCCCACGCCCATTCGCAAAACCGCGTGGTCTTTCTGAACTGTTACACGAGATTTCCGCACACCAGATCCTTCATAATTCCAAAGAACTCCCGCACCAGATTGTTCGGCTGAAAATAGATGTTGGATCTGGCCGAAATGCCGCAGGCATTCTCAAACCCTGCATGTCTGGCGAGCATGACGCCCCGGAACACATGAAAATTGTTTGTGACAATCCCCACGTCCTTGTCCGTGCCGCCGATGAGCGCAGCGCTGAACGCGATATTCTCGGACGTGTCCGTGGACTGGTCCTCCATCAGAATCCGCTCCGGCGCAATTCCCCGCTCCACCAGATAGGCATACATCCCTTCCGCCTCGCTGCACGGCTCATTCGATCCCTGTCCGCCGGATACCACACAGAGCGTATCCTCATTGGCCGTCAGATAGTCGTAAGCCGCATCCAGCCGAAACTTGAGCACTGCGCTTGGGCCGCCCGACTTCATCTGTGCACCCAGCACAATGATATAATCCAGATCCGGCCGGCCCTTATCCCTGTAATGGGCGAAGATACAGCCCTCCGTCACCACAAAAAGAACCGCGCCCGCCGCCAGAATACAGAGCATCCCGCGTCTGAGCGGCAGGGGAGCCTTGCTCCACAGTTCAAAGTGCAGCGCCGCCGCCAGCCCCAGAAAGAAGAATCCGCCAAGCGCCCAGATCAGATAAAAATGGTTTCCCGATCTGATCCGAAACACGGTAAAACAATATAGAAAACACAAAAACGCCGCCAGAATACACAGAACGGTCATTGGCCTTTTCCTCATACAATCATTTCCTCAAACACATCCTCCGGCACAGGCTTGCAATAGCGGTAACCCTGCGCCACATATGCGCCGATCTCCATCATCAGCTCGGTATCCCCTTCTGTCTCCACGCCTTCGCAGACCACCTGTGCATCCAGATCCCTTGCCAGATTTACGATATTTCTCATAATCTGCACCTGCCTTGTCCGATTCTCATTGTTGAGCAGGAAGGATCTGTCCAGCTTGATCACAGACGCCGGTATCTGCTCGAAGACACCGAGCGAAGAGTAGCCGGAACCAAAATCGTCAATGGACAGATGCACGCCCTTCTCCTTCAGAATCGCCACATTTTCCTTCACCTTCTGCTGCTGCATTTCCTCCACCACGAGCGTCTCCGTGATCTCCACCTCAATCAGATTTTTGGGCACCTGATATTTTTCCATCATGGACACAAACCGCTCCGGGAAACCGTCCTTTATAAAATGCGACCTTGAAAAGTTACAGGAAACGGGAACCACCGCAAGTCCCTCGTCAAGCCGCCTGCGCAGCATCTTGCAGACACTCTCCATCACAAAGAAATCAATCTCCGTAATTCTGCCCGTCTGTTCATAATAAGGCACAAAGAATCCGGGCGCGCGGATTGCCCCATCCGCCGTAGGGTCTTTGAAACGAACCAGCGCCTCCGCCCCTACCACGCGCTCGTCGCGGATATCCACCTTCGCCTGATAGTATGCCACAAAATCCCTCTCAAAATCCGCCGCATCCAGCAGTTTCTCCCGATCGTGCTGTTCCCGCAGTTTTTTGCGCAGTTCTTCGTCGTATATGCTTATGGCGTTGCAGTGACTGTCCTTCAGAGGATCGACCGCCTGGATCGCGTAGGAGAGGGCAAGCTGGATATCCGTATGCTCCTTATCGATGCCGCACACTCCCATCGCCTGCGTCATGCGTATCCCCTCTTTCTCATAGATGTGATCGGAAATCCTGTTCGCCATGGCCATCATCCGTTTCGTCAGCGAAGACATATCCGTATACTGCACGAAAAGCACAAAATGGCTGCCGTAGCTTCTGGCATAAAGCTCATTTTCTCTCACTTCCTCCGCCATCACCTCTATGGTAAGCTCTAAAAGTTTCTGTCCCGCGTTCCAGCCGTAGAGCGCGTTGTAACTCTTAAACTGGCAGATATCCGTGTACACGATGGCAAACTTTTTGTCCGGATCTGTTCCAAGCTTTAAGGATGCCCTGTATTTGAGATAGTTGATATTCCATATATTAAAGTCTGCATCCTTGTACATCAGCTTCTGCAGACGTCTGCTGTTCTCCAGCATGCGGTACATCACAAAAATGGCAAGCCCCGCTGAGACGGACAGAACCAGAATAATCACTATGCTGTGATCTCTGATAAAGCCGTCCACACTCATCCTGGAATAGAAATTGTCCTGCAGCATGTAATCGTTGACCGTCTTATCGGTGACTTCTAAAAGCTCCTTGTTTAAAATGCCAAGAAGCGGCGATGCCTCATCGCTGCGCACCGCCATACAGATGCCGTGCGCATCGCTCAAAACCGTGTGGATTTCAAGCTGCCCGAAGCCCAGCTGGGAACCAAGGAGGTACTCTGCCAGATAGCCGTCGCACAGCGCCGCCCCGGCCTTGCCGGAACGCACAGCCTGCAGACATTCCTTTGGACTTTCCATGAGCAGCAGCTTCGTCTGGTTCCCTGCAAAGGAGACGCCTTCCCCCTCCGAGAGATTGTCCCCCGTCACCGCAAGCGTCCCGAACTCCTCCGTCCATCCTCCGTTTTTGGTAATCAGCACGCGGGGCACCTGGGCATACGCTTTCGTCAGGGCCGCGCCCGCCTGCTTCATATTTCCCGCACGCTCCCCGCAGTAACCGATGATGTCAATGCGGCCGTCAATGAGCGCCTGCTTCGCCTCGTCCATGTCCTGCATTTTGACATAGGAAAAGGTAAGTCCCGTGCTCACAGCTACCTCCTCCAGCATCTGAGGGGTTAGTCCTCTGTAAACGCCCTCCTCATCCTCGTAGGAGAACGGGTAATATCCGTCCAGATAACCGACCTTCAACCCTTCGTTTTTTCGGATATAGTCCAGCTCCTCCCCGGTCAGAAGAATCGTGTGGTCCAGCCGGCTGTCGTAGTACTTCACCATCAGCTCGTTTTCAAGTTCCGGGCGGTTCATCTTTACATCCGCAATGCCCTGGTTCAGCTCCCGCAGCAGATCTTCATTGCCGGGATATGTAATGTAGTAGAAAGGCATCGGCGCAAACCTGCCGATTACCCGCTGCCCTTCCCGGATCTCCGTAAGCGAGTGCACCAGCGCATCAATCTCTCTCACCGAGAGCGCCCCCTGCAGGACCGCCGTACTCTCATACTCCCGCACCCGGGGATTTTCGATGCCGTGTCCCTTCAGATACTCCAGAAATTCCTGTTTTCTGACATAGGTGCTCACCACGCCGTAGGTGATATCCTGCATCGCGTCAAAATCCTCATAGGCAAGCGTGCTGTCCCCTCTCACCGCTATGGCGCCAAAGGTATAGCCGTTGGCGATATTCGCGTATTTATAGATCTGCGCCCGCTCAGCGGAATACTGGGCGCTTCCCACCAGATCCACCTCTTTGTCCGCCAGCATCTGCAGGGCTTCGTCCCAGCTTTCGCAGGGCACATACTCCACAGACCAGTTTACATAATCGCAGAGATTGTCGAGATATTCCACGTCCATCCCGGAAAGACTGCCGTCCGGCAGCGTCTCGTGATAGCCGTCCATAGGGAAAAAGCTCACACGCACCGTGCGCTTTTCAGCCCCCTGCACCGTCCCCGGTATGCCTCCCGGCAGAAAAAATGCCAGCAGCAGCGCGGCGGCTGACAGCCATACCGCTTTTGCAGTCCTCTTCGCTCTGCAATCCTTACTCCACTTCCCTCTCACACCCATAAAAAGCCTGCCTTTCTCCTTCTTACAGATAACGCCCCAAAAACTCGCTGATCCTTCCGTAATAAGCGTCTGGAGCCTTGTCCTGCGCCTGTGCGTGGCCTGCGCCTTCCACAATGAAAAGCTCCTTCTCGCAGGCTGCCGCCTCAAACAGTTCATAGGACATATTTACATCTATCATCCGATCTTCATCCCCGTGGATAAAAAGCGTGGGAATCCTGCTTGCCGCCACCGCACGCAGCGGAGATGCGTCCCTCAGATTATAGCCGCCCCGGAGTCTTAACATCACGCAGGCCGAATCCACAAATGGCGCGGCCGGCAGATGAAACCACTCCGTAATTTTATCGCCAAACATCTCGTAACCTGACGTATATGCGCTGTCGGAAACCACCGCCTTTATATGTTCCGACGCCTCCGGGGAGCCTGCCATAAGCAGCGCCGTGGCCGCGCCCATAGACTGTCCATGCAGGACGATCTGTGCCTCCGGCGTCTGTTCCAGTATATGTGCGATCCAGAGCTCACAGTCATAATGATCTGTCCAGCCCATGCCGATGAAATCTCCCTCACTCTCCCCCTGGCATCTCAAATCGGGTACGAGCACGGAGTATCCTTGCTGGTGGTACCAGCAGGCAAACTGGTACATCTCCTCCTTCCAGCCCGTGTAACCGTGCAGGAGAAGCGCCCACTTATCGCCTGCGCTTTCCACACTTTCCGTACTTCCTGCACTTTCTGCGTCTCCTGCCTCCGCCGGAAACTCCGCCGCTGTAAGCAGGTAACCGTCCGCCGTCCGCACCTGTATCTTTTTGCGCTCCGCTTTCTCCAGCCATTCCTGCGTCCCGGAGAGAAGCTGCGACCTGTTTTCCTTAATATCCGCCGTCTGCATCTGCTCACTGTAACATTTTTCCGTGATATCCTCAAAGGCGTTCAGCCGGTCCATAAAGGAGGGCACAAGGCAGGCGCTCACCAGAAAATAGACAAATACGGCATAACCAGTGAAAAGAGCCGCAAAAACAGCTATGGCAATCCGTAATAACTTTTTTCTGTGCATCCTGCCACCACCTTTCCTCAGCCGTAAAATTCGACCGGTATCATACTGTAGGCGATATCCGCGCTGTCCTGCACGCAGACCGCCGTACAGTACCCCTCTATCTCCCGGTACTCTCTCATATGATAGTATTTCGCGTCCACGCAGTGCCTCACCCTGGCCCTGCCGGATTCCCCGTCCATGTGGATCACAAAATCCTGCAAAGACAGAGACATGCCCCTGCCAATCGCTTTCACAAAGCTCTCCTTCATCGTCCATAGGCGGAACATCCGCTGTGTCTGTTCCTCCTCCCCCGCTTCATAGAGCCAGGAAAGCTCCTCCTGGGCGAAGAAACGGTCCGCCACCTTAAGCCGCCCGCCCTTTACCCGCTCAATGTCATTGCCCAACGGTTTATCCCCGATGGTACAGATGGCATAGTCGCCGGAATGGGACAGCGAAAAACAGATTTCCGGATGATACCTCAAGGCGGGTTTTCCCCATTCGCCGATCTCATATTCCACGCTTCTTTCCTGTAGGCCGTATGCCGCCAGCGCATGGTCTAAAAGCAGTCCCGCCGCAAGGCTTCTGTTCTTATCCTTTTCGTGCCGCAGAATTGCAATTTTCTGCTGTCTGTAAGGGGAAAGCTGCCTTACCTTTTCCCGAAACAGCATCTCGTTATCCAGACATCCCACATCCGCATAATAAGTGCAAATCATAGCTGCTCCTTTTCCGTAACTGTTCAGCCTGCGTCTTCCCTGTTATCCCTCTCCATTCTGCGATAGCAGCGGTCACAGATGGGATAAGCCGCATTCCACGCAAGAGGTCTGCCGCAGATACGGCATTTCCTCTCAAACTGTCCCTTATCGTCCTTTAGAAGCTCCCCGATCTCATGCTGCGCCCACTCCCTGTTGGCGGCCACCTCTTCCTTATCCACCACCCAGTCCATCCTGGCGGCAAACTGGGTATACAGGTCAAGCTGCTTATAATAGGACTCCAGCCCTTCCAGGGAAAAATCCTTCGGCAGCATCGGGCAGTTTTGCTGTTTCTCCGGGTTCTCACAGTAGCGAAGCCACAGCCTGAGCACCTCCCTGTCCTTGACGTCAAAGGGACAGGTGATCAGGGACAGCACCAGCTTCCTGTCAGCCATGTATGTAAATTTCTTTCGGTAATCCCGCAGATATCTGTATTTATCCACGCTCTCCTTCATGGATATTTTATCGTACATGGGAGGATTTCCCGTCTTTTCCCATGCCTCTATGATCTCATCCAGCTCGATGTCGATATCGAGAAGCAGCTCCGGGAAGCCGACCCGCGCCCGCCGCAGCGGATAAAGCGGCTCTGCCAGCTTTTTCCCCACATACTCCGGCTCCATCGCCGACTGCACATATCCTGTATCGTAAAAGCCGTACCTGCCGGCCCGGCCCGCAATCTGTCTGATTTCCTCCGCCAAAAGCCTGCGCTTCCCGACGCCGTCAAACTTGGTCGTATTCATAAAAACCACACGGCGGATCGGCAGGTTAATCCCCATGCCGATGGCGTCCGTGGCCACCACTACCTGGTTGACACCCTCCGTAAAGAGCCGCACCTGCTCCTGTCTCGTCTGCGGCGGGAGGTTCCCGTAAATCACGCTTGCCCTGATGCCGCGCCCTTCCAAAGACGCCGCGATGGCCAGCACATTTTTCTTGGAAAAAGCGATCAGCGCATCACCCGGTTCCACATCTTTCGATATGTCAAAGCGTTCCGAAAGAAACGTAAGTTTCGTATTCCGCTCGTGGCGGACGATCTCCATCTCATCGCCGCAGCGCGCAATCATCCCGGTCAGAAGCTTCTCCGCCGTGCCGGAACAGCACACATGAACCTCCCCGGCGCGGATGCCAAGGATCGCCCTTGTCCAGTAACTGCCCCTGTTCTCGTCCGCCATCATCTGCGCTTCATCTATGACGGCAATGTCATAAGTCTCTCTGATATCCAGAATCTCCACCGTGGAAGCCTGTACAAAGCTTCCCGGCGTCCGTATGGTTTCTTCCCCCGTAATCATATCGCATGGAATGCCGTCCGTCATCATACGGTCGTAGACCTCCAGCGCCAGAAGACGCAAAGGTCCCAGATATATGCCGTGGTACGCCTGCTTGAGACGCTGCAGCGCCTCGTAGGTCTTGCCGCTGTTGGTCGGGCCGATGTGCAGGATAAAATGCCGCTTCATACCCCTGGCCTCGGGGTACTGCTTTTCCGGCTCCGCCTCCATCAGCTCCTCAATCCGCTGTCCGACCAGATACTGCATGTATTCGTCCTTGTAAATTTCATAGAGCGATTTCGTCCGAAGAAGCTGTGCCGTCTTCTCCATCCCGGCGATATCTTCGGGAACCGCCCCGGATGCCATTTTTTTCAGAAAACTTATATCCAGTCTGGCCAAAAGCCGCACCACCCGGCGGTATTTTTTCATCCATCTGATATCCTTAAGCACCACCGTATAGCCAATCTGCGCCACTTTCCTGTGCAGATCCTTCATATCCGCCAGCACCTGATGGTTTTCCTGTTTTTTCTTGCGGGCAATACGCCGCTCCAGCTGCCCCAGCTGCTTTTCTGTACTCCTGGTAAATCTGCGGCTCTCCTCCGCCGAAAAGGAAAAGAAAGCCCTCTCGTAGACCGTCCAGAGCTTTTTGGGAATGCTGTCCTGCTCCGCCGCCTGCCGCGCTTTCTTTTCCGCCGTTTTATCTTCCTGCATGTGATTACCTGCTTCCATATTTCCCCTGTCCGCCAAATTTTTACGGGTGCCGCTGGTTTACATAATAATTAGTTATGGAAACCTATATAATTCCGATAATATATAGGTAAATAATAACACAGATCCCTACCGTTAGGCAAACACTTCCACCCTGTTAAAATCTTCCCTTGTGTTTTTTCGGTTTCTTGATTTTATTGGCGGATTGTTTTACAATAAAATATAGCAAAAAATCGTCACAAGACAGCGGCGATTCAGAGAATGTCGTCTCAAAATGTAAAGGGGATTTTCAGATGAAAAATACGATTCTCGTAGTTGACGATGATAAGACCAATCTGTCGTTTGCCCAGCGGATTCTCGGCCCGCAGTACCGCATAGCCGCCTGCACTTCGGGAGAAGCGGCTCTCAAATACCTGGAATCACACCGCCCGGACCTGATCCTTCTGGATATTAACATGCCTCAGATGAACGGGTTCGAGGTGATGGAAAAACTGCGCTCCGATACCCAGACTAAGAGCATCCCGGTCATCTTTCTGACCGCGGACAGTCTGGCGGAGACAGAGATCAAATGTTTCCAGATGGGCGCCATGGACTTCGTGATCAAGCCCTTTGTGCCGGACATTCTCTTAAGCCGCGTCAGCAAAACCATTGAGCTTGACCAGTACCGTCACAATCTGGAAAATATGGTGAGCATCCAGGCGCAGAAAATAACGGAAGATGCCCTGCGGCTCGGGCGAATCCAGGAATCCGTCATTATCGGCATGGCCAACCTGATTGAAAGCCGCGACGGCAGCACGGGAAAGCATGTGAAAAATACGCAGACTTATGTCGGGATGATCGCCGTTGAGCTGCTTACCTGCGGTCACTTCATGCAGGAGCTTACGCCCGCTTATATCGAGAATCTCTGTAAAGCTGCGCCGCTGCATGACGTTGGAAAAATCAAAATCCCGGACGCCATTTTGCAAAAGCCCGGGAAGCTGACCCCCGAAGAGTTTGAGATCATGAAGCAGCACACCACGCACAGCAAAAAAATCATCCAGACCATCATCGGTGATATCGAGGACGAGCCCTATGTGCGGATGGTGGAGGACATCGCCCTGTATCATCACGAAAGGTGGGACGGAACCGGCTATCCTATCGGTCTTGCCGAAACCAGCATTCCGCTCTCTGCGCGGATTATGGCCGTGGCGGATGTCTTTGACGCACTCTATGAGGAGCGCTGCTACAAGCCCCCCGTCCGCCCCATCGAACGTATTATGCAGATCATGTCTGAGGGCCGCGGCACCCAGTTCGACCCTGTGATCCTGGACGTATTTATGAACATGCTCCCACGGTTGAAGGAGATGCTTCAAATCAAAGATACATAAGTTTCTCTCACGCCGGGAAAGGAGCGTTGACTGCCTTGGACAATACACAGATAAAAACGGAACGGGCCGAACGGAGACTGGAGCGCATTGTGCTCATTGTCTTAAGCCTCTACACTGCGGCCGCATTTGCCACAGGGCTGCTCTCCGGGTGGAGTGTCTACATCAGGGAGCTGCTTTTTCTCCCAACACTTTCCGGCTGGTTTATCTATTCCAGAGAATACTGGGATCATTCCCGCCGGGCGAATTTCATCAGCATCGCCTGCTGGGCCGAGTTCATCCTCTTCGCCCTGTTTACGAACAGTTTTTCTTCCATGCTTGTCACGATGGCGGGCGTGATTGTCCTGCTCAGCATTTTCAATACCCAGCAGATTCTCTATCCCGGACTCATCGTCCCCTTTTTCCTCTTTCTGTATCACGGTTTTGTCGCAAGAACCATCGCCATTACCGGCCCCCGCAGCGCGCTGAGGCTCTTTGTCCAGTTTCTCTCCGTCTACACGGTCTCCGCAGTCATCTGGATCATCCAGAAAAACAGGCGTGATGCAAACGAGCTTCTGGTTGATAAAATCCGGGAACTGGAAACCGCAGAGCGCAGCAAAGATGACTTTCTCGTCAACATTTCCCATGAAATCCGCACGCCGATCAATGCGGTCTGCGGCATGAGCGAAGCTATTTTACAGGAGGATCTGCCCACAGACGTGCGGCGGGACGTGGTCGATATCCAGACTGCCGGGCGAAATCTTCTCTCCACGGTCAGCAATATCCTGGATTTCTCGGAATTGGAAACAGGCAGCCTGGAACTGGCGGAGGAAAGCTACAATATCACCTCCACCATCACTGACATCATCAACATGGCGCTCACCCTGGATAACGGAAAACACCTGGAACTGATTGTGGACTGCGACGCCAGTCTGCCAGGCAGCCTGTTAGGCGACGAACAGAAATTCCGGCGCATTGCCATGAATCTGCTCGGCAACGCCTTTAAGTTTACGAAAGAGGGCGGCGTGATTCTGCGCATTGGAAGCCGTAAGGAAGCGTACGGCATCAATCTGCTTGTCAGTGTCCGGGATTCCGGCATCGGCATCAAGCGAAACGATATGGAACATATTTTCACCAGCTTCCGTCAGATCGATTCCAAAAGGAACCGGGAAGAAGGCGGCATCGGTCTCGGGCTTGCCATCACACAGGCTCTGGTGCGCAGCATGGGCGGCTTTATGACAGTGGAAAGCGAACCGGGCATTGGCAGTGAATTTCAGTTTACCATTCCCCAGAAGGTTCTGGATGAAACTCCCATCGTATCCATCCGTGACAAAAACGATCTGTTCGCGGCCTGCTGCATCAATCTGGAAAAATATGACTACACCGTAGTGCGGGAAGGTTATGAAACATGTATCCAGCACATCGCAGGCCAGCTCGGTTTTCCTTTCCGCGTCTGCCGGAATCTTCCCGAGCTGAAACGCCGGATGGAGCGGGAAGCCTACACCCATATCTTCATCGGCTGGGAAGAATATATGGAAGACCGCAGTTTTTTCGACAGACTCTGCACGGAAAAAACGGTGGCGCTGTTTCTGGACTATGACCAGGAAGTGCCCGTACCCGGAAATATGCTGCGCATTTACAAGCCCTTTACGATACTTTCCATCGCCGCAGTCTTTAACGGCCAGAAGGTCCTTTACGGGAAAGACCTTCGCGCTGGTTTACATAACAAATTTATTGCACCGCAGGCAAATGTGCTGGTGGTAGATGACAACGCCATGAATCTGAAGGTTATGGCGAGGCTCCTTCTGCCCTATCGGCTTAAGGTCACAATGGCAGGCAGCGGGCAGGAAGCCCTGGAAAAGCTGAATAAGCCAAATTACGACTGTGTTTTCCTGGATCACATGATGCCGGAAATGGACGGTGTGGAAACCCTTCATAAAATCCGGCAAAAGCCAGGATCCTATTACCAGTCGCTTCCCATCATCGCTTTTACCGCCAATGCCATCGGCGGCGCGAGAGACATGTTCCTGTCCGAGGGATTCAATGACTTTATCGCCAAACCCATTGAACTGAGTGTTCTGGAGCGGATCTTACGCCGCTACATTCCTTCCCAGCTGCAGATGCCTGTGGAGATGAGCGATTCCCCATTACAGGGAGATTTCTCCCAGATGACGGCCGGACAGCCGGTCAGCCGGGAAATGACCGAAGAATCCGCTCTTTCTAAGGAAAAATCTTCTGCCGCGGCATCCCCCTGCCCCGATGCCGTAAACGCGCGTGACGATGCCGCCAGAGGACGGCTGCAGCTGGCCCGGGCAGGGATTGATATGGAGCGGGCCTTCACCTACTGCGTGGACGAGACAGGGTTCCGGGAAATCATCGCCATCTTTCACGCCGAAGGTGAAAAACGCCGGGACAATCTGTCCCGCTGCTTCCAGAAACAGGACTGGAAAAATTATGTGATCTGTGTCCACGCCTTAAAAGGCAATGCCAAGGGCATCGGCGCGGATGAACTGTCAGAGATGGCAGAAAAGCTGGAACTGGCCGGCAAGGAAAACCGCACTAACTATATCCTGGAGCACCACCAGGAGATGATGGAAAACCATGACCGTCTTTTGGACGCGCTGTCCGGCAACGCCTTCGTTTATCCCGGCATCCCGGAGGATGTCCCTGTCAGCACGGCGGAGGAAACCGGCCTGCAGAATCTCCTTTCGCAGATCGAAGAAAAGCTGTCCTCCTTTGAGAACGAGGGCCTCCCGGATCTTCTGGACCGGCTTTCTCGATTTCAGACAGAGGACGCCTCCCTGGCAGAACTTGCCAAGAGCCTGCGGGAGCTGACCCAGGATTTTGATTTCCTCGGCGCCTCCGAGCTTCTGGAAAGGATGGGTAAATAGATATATGAGAAAAAAATGGCTTCGCTTTATCAGAACCCTTTTCCCAAAACATCTTGCGCTGCAGGAAAAACTCAACCGAATCATAATGCTTCTTGTGTTCGTCTCCTCCGTGATCGGCATCGTTCTCGTCCTTCCCGGCGCCGATCCCAAAGTTTTATATTCGCTGGTTCCCATCTGCGTGATCTCCGGCCTTTCCATCCGGCTCACCCTCACGCGAAATGGCGGCAAAAAAGCCTGCTGGCTTCTCGTCATCGGCACCAATGCAGGCTTCTTTCCCGTGCTCTTTATCAACAGCGGCGGCACCCAGAGCGGTATGCCGGTCTGGTTTGTGCTGGGGCTCGTCTCTATTTTCCTTTTGTTTGAGGGACGGGATTTTGTCATCGCCATGACGCTGTCCTTTCTCTCCTTTCTCGGCACCTATCTTTTGTGCTACTACCGCCCCGATCTGGTACCGGCTTCCACCCGGTTCTACAGTTTTTCGGACTCCTTTATCGCCCTTGTCTGCGTGAGTCTGTTTATCGGCATCCTGCTGAAAGTCCAGAGCAAAACATACGAGCTGGAAAGGCAGGCCGCGGAAGCGCAAAAGAGAGAGGTCGAGCGGATCGCCCGCTCCAAAGACACTTTTTTCGCCAATATGAGCCACGAAATCCGTACCCCCATCAACACGATTATCGGTCTGAATGAAATGATTCTCCGGGAAGATATCTCCGATGAGATTGCAGAAAATGCCATCAACATCCAGAACGCCAGCAAAATGCTTCTCACCACCATCAATGATATTCTGGATCTCTCGAAACTGGAATCCGGCAAAATGGATATTGTGCCAACCCAGTACGAGTTCAGTTCCCTGCTCAGTGATCTGGTGAATCTGATCTGGATCCGGGCGCACCAGAAAAATCTCGAATTTAAGGTGGACATTGATCCCGATATCCCCTCCATGCTCTACGGCGATGAGGTGCGGATCAAACAAGTCGTCACCAACATGCTGACCAACGCGGTCAAATATACAGATTCCGGCTCCGTCACTTTATCCGCCAAAGGAGAGCGGGTTGCCGCAGACCAGATTCTTCTGCGAATCTCGGTGGAAGATACAGGTATGGGCATCCGCAAGGAAAGCCTCGACGATCTCTTCCACTCCTTCAAGCGTGTGGATCAATCAGATAACCGCAATATCGAGGGCACCGGGCTTGGTCTCACCATCTCCAAACAGCTGATGGAAATGATGGGCGGCAAAATAACCGTGGACAGCGTTTATCACAAAGGCTCTGTCTTTACCGTTGAACTGCAGCAGCGTATCGTCAATGTCCGCCCCATCGGCGTCATAGACTTTGCCGTGCAGAAACAGTTGAACCGTCGTTCCGTCTACCGTCACAGTTTTATCGCGCCGGATGCCCGCATTCTGGTGGTGGACGACAATTCCATGAACCTGATGGTAGTGGTGAAACTGCTGCGCGATACCAGGGTGAAGGTGGATACGGCGGACAGCGGAAAAGAGGCGCTGCAGAGGACAGCCGAAAACGCTTACCATGTCATTCTCATGGACCACATGATGCCGGATATGGATGGCGCCGCGACCCTGCACGCCATCCGCAGCCAGACCAAAGGCTTCTGCCAGAAAACCCCCGTAATCGCCCTGACCGCCAACGTCATGTCGGACGCGGAACAGGTTTACCAGAACATGGGCTTCGACGGCTATCTCGCCAAACCCATCAGCGTGCCTCTTTTAGAGGCCGGACTTCTCAAATATCTTCCGCCCGCGCTGATCGAATATATGGCTCAGGATGCCGGCGACGAGGCAGATCCTATGGAAGGTCTGAACCAGGTGAGCAGCGCCCGCAAACGCAAGACAGCCGTCACAGCAGACTGTATCTGTGACCTTCCGAAAGATCTGTTGGAACGTTTCCACATCCGTCTCATGCACTGCTATGTACACACGAAGGAAGGACGTTTCTGTGATCTGTCTGAGATCTCCTCGGACAGCCTGCTCTCCTATCTGCAGGAGGAAGGAAACCATTCCCACTCCTCCACGGCAGAGCCGTCCGAATATGAATATTTCTTTGCCAAGACACTGGCGGATGCGGAGCATGTCATCCACATTACCGCCGCCGCAAGCTTAAGCGGCGCTTACCCTAACGCCACCCAGGCAGCCAAAACGTTTGACAATGTCACTGTAATTGACTCCGCCCACATCAGCAGCGGGCACGGCCTGATGGTGCTCTACGCTGCCAGAATGGCCGATGAGGGACGATCCGTGAAAGAGATCCGTGAGGCGCTTGATGCATATCGGGAACGTGTTTTCTCAAACTTCCTTGTGCCGGGCACCGCCACTCTTTACCGCAACGGTAAGGTAAGCGGAACCGTCCACAGACTGTGCACCGCGATGCATCTCCACCCGGTTCTGGCCATGTCCAAAAACAGACTGAAACTGTGGTGTATGGAATCCGGCAATATGCACCGGGCAGTCAGACGGTATATCAAAAAACTGTTTCAACACAGCAGACAGATCGACACACGCATCCTCTTCCTCACCTACGCCGGCTGCAGCGTGAAACAGGTTGATGAGATTGTGGAGACCGTGGAAAAATATATCCACTTCGATCAAATAATTCTCCAGAAAGCGTCTGCCACCGTGTCGAGCAACTGCGGCAGCGGAACGTTCGGACTGATGTTTGTACGGAAAGAAAAACAGCAGGAGCCTTGACGCAAACCCGTGCGGAGAATGCCCGTATTTTGGGCATTCTCCTGTGTGAGAAAAGTCTGCAAAGCAAACTTAGTACTTCTCACACTATTTCCAGTACCGCTTCGTTGTCTCCTCCGCCTCGGCCTGTGAGAGAGCATACTTTTCTGCAATCTTATCTATGACAAACCTCTTCGTCTGCCCTGTTTCCTGCAAAATTTCCACCACACACCGAATCCCTTCTTCTCTGCCTTCTTCTCTGCCTTCCTTTCGGAGTGTTCTCTCATATTTTTCTACATCAAATTCTTCCAGGATCATACCAAGAACATGCGACCGTTTTTTTCTCAAAACATCCTCCAATATCCCGTTTTCGATGCAATAGTCCACTGCCTCGGAAAACGCTGCTCTTCTATCGTTTCTTCCGTCTGAAAAGTGCCTCAGCACATTCACAAACTCGGAATATTCCCCAAGCCTTCCGCACTTTTCCATCAAATCCTTATTATGCCCGTAATTGATATTGTACATCTGAACGGTCAGTTCCACGTCAGACTTGTGCCGTTTATCTGTGAATGCATCCGAAAGTCTGAGCATCTGTCTCTCTGGCGCGTCTTTCTTTCCGTTATAGAACACAACACATCTGGGGGCAGGCAGCGTGATCAGCCCGTTTCCATACAGACTGGCCTGTGCCCGCTCAATAATCATCTGATACTCCTGCGCCAGATAAATCAAGAACCGCACCGGGAGGTTCGGGCTGTAGGTACTCTGGTGCTCGTACATATTCAAGGTGCCCGCAAGCACAAAGGCCAGATCATTTTTCATCACCACATAAACCGCGCTCTCGATTGTCACAATTTCAAGCTGTGAAGCGTCCCTGTAATCAGTATCGTTCAACGCATTATACAACTGCAATAACGCCTCCCGGTCTTCCTCAAACAGAAACCGAAACAGCCTGTCCTTCACATTTCGCTGTACCCTTTCCCTCCGTCCAAATCTCCAAAACTTCCGTCCTTTCCCTGCATACCCTTTTGTCATGCTTTCTCCTTTCTGTGGCCCGGCAGAAAAGAAAGCATGTCTTTCACAGATGCCCGTTTCAGTTTCTGCCGTATTTTCCAGTGTCATTGTAAAAGAAAAATCCGACAGAAACTGTCCTGAACGTGCAGACCGCACATCTGTTAGAATTTCTCTGATTCTTTTATCTTACATGGTTTATAGTCTCATGTCAATATTGCTTTTGAACGAAATACCGTTTTATCAAGATTCCTGTCCGCTGATCGGAAAAACCACCGTCACCGTAAACAGATCCGCATCCGTCTCCACCGTAAGGCTTCCGCCGCACGCCTCCGTAAAACTCTTCGCGATGGAAAGTCCAAGTCCGCTGCCGCCGTCGGTGCGGCTTGCGTCACCGCGTACAAACCGCTCGGTAAAATCCTTGCCGTCCGAAAGCTCCACGCCGGAAGTATTCTTGATGCGCGCAACCGCCCGTCCATCCTCCTCTGTCAGCGAAAGATATACACGCGAGCCCTCCAGAGAGTAGCGCAGTGCGTTCTGCAAAAGATTCTGGAACACCCGGTAGAGTCTCTGCCCGTCCGCCGTCACAGCCACAGGCGTTTCCGGTATTACCGTCCGCATGCTGAGCGAGCTTTGACTAATCCGGTCATTCATATCCGCCAGCGTCTGCCGCAGGAGCTTGCCCATATCCAGCATCTCCATCTGGATCGGCAGCTGGCCCGAGGTGGCCTTGCTGATCTCAAACACATCCTGCACGATGCTGCGCAGCCGCTCCGCCTTTTCCCCCAGAATCTGGATATACTCTTTCACATGCCGGGGCAGCTCTTTCTCCTGCCGCAGCAGCTCCGCATAACTGATGATAGAAGTAAGCGGCGTCTTGATGTCGTGGGACACATTGGTCACCAGATCCACCTTCATCCGCTCGCTCTTTATCCGCTCTGTAACCGCGGTTTCCATGCCCTTCTGAATCTGGTTTATATTGTCCGCCGCCTCCCGCAGGTCTGAGTCCTCAGATAAGACCAGTTCCTCCGTCAGACTGCCCTCCCGCACCGCCAGGATCTGGTCTGTGAGAGCGCCGATATCCACGGCCAGACGATAGTTTTTGCGCAAACTGCAGAAAGTAATCATGGTAAAGGTAAATAAAGCGGTGAAAACGAAAGAGGGCATCAGCAGATAAGCCATATAAAATCCTGTCAGTCCGGACGGATAGCCAAGCCCCTGCGCCGCGCCTTCATACGCATCGTACACATAGCTGTAATTGTAACCGTCTGCGAGATAAGTCGTGTAGTCTTCCATTAACAGCCACATCGCACAGAAGACCGCTGCAAACAGTATACTCAGGCTAAGCTCTGCCATCAGCGTCCGCTGCTGTCTTTTCACCAGCCTTTTCTGGATCGGATACTTGAAATCTTTCCCCTTGAGAAGGGTAAAGAGCGGCTTTTTCTGTCTTCCCCGATTCATCCGAAAGTCCAGGACAACCAGATAAACGAGCCAGAACCAGACAGCCAGATATCCCCCTGCCCTCGTAAGACGAGTGATCTCATAAAGATAATCACCGCTCCAACTATAAAAGGGAACCCCTCTTCTGATCCACCAGACCACATGCCCGAGTGGTCCCGCGCTCATTGCCGTAAGAAAAACCAGCAGAACAGGCAGCAGGAAAAGCTTGATCTCCAGACATATCTTTCTCAGGAAAGCCGCGATCCACTCCACCGCCTGTTTTCTGCTCCCACGCATCAGTAAGGCTGTTGCCAGAAGAATCAAAGCGGTTACCAAAAAAATCGCAGTCCGCTCTGCAGCGCTGTACAGATAGATCATCTTCAGTCTCATGCGGTACAATCTGCCGCCATACTCCACGATATTGCTGTTCCCGTTCTCCCTCACCATGTAGAGCTGCGGATTTTTTGCCGCCGCCAGAAAGATCACCACATCCTCATAGGAATCTCCGATCGTAAAATTTGCGTAACCGGGCACCCGCCAGCGGCTGTTATCGCTGTAGACACCGTCGCCGTACACATTTTCCTCCCAGCCGTCCTTCACGATCGCTACCTTGCCATCGTTTTCCCTGTTGTACCATAGGGTAAAATTATACGCGTCCGCATCAAGACCCTGTGAAAAATCCTCCCCACTCCATTCCTGCCCCGCTTTTTCCCCAAAGCCTTCCATATTGGAGTAGAGCAGCTGATTCTGACAGATCACGGCGTAGAGGAGATTCTTGTCTTTGGCCAAATCCGCCATATAACGGTCCAGACTTTCCTGATCGCCAAAATCATAACCGTAACAGTACCCGCCATAGTAATCGGCATAACTGCCCTCACTGGCATATCCATATTCCGCCATCATCTCATCATAGTGCGCCTGCTGTTCCTCCAGATATTGCTGATACGCATCCCAGTCGCCGCCAAAAGCCTCCGGCTCTTCCACATTGTCCCAAAAATCCGCGGCAACCTCACCCGCATAATCCGC
The DNA here is from genome assembly GCA_965114645.1 of uncultured Lachnospiraceae bacterium. Lineage (GTDB taxonomy): Bacteria > Bacillota > Clostridia > Lachnospirales > Lachnospiraceae > UBA3282. The sequence continues at coordinate 85,617 of CBCOZL010000007.1, forward strand.
AGCTTGTTCCACGACAGTCTCTTCCTGTACTGTCACCGGCTCATTTAAAAGCCTGCCATTTTGCTCCTGACCAGCCCGGGATTTCACATCCGTGCCGTCAGACTCATATTCCGAATCATTCTTTTCCCAAGCCGCCACGCCCATAAGCATCGACAGTCTCCCGCCGATCAGCTGCCGAAACTCCTCGCTTTCCTGATAATCCGGCTTTCCCTCAAGAATACCCGTACCGAAAGCCGTCACCATGCCTGCAGCGGGAATCAGATTGCTGACTAACATGGTCAATCCCGTTGCAAGCGTCATAAAACTGAATACCGACTTACTTTTTTTCCATTTTGTATCCAATACCCCACACCACCTTTACATATTCTGGCTCCTTCGGATTGAGTTCGATTTTCTCGCGGATGTGCCGGATATGCACCATCACCGTATTCTCCGGCGAAAAGGACACATCCTCCCAGACTCTCTCATAGATCTCCTCCGCCGGAAAGATCCGCCCACGGTTCTTCATCAGAAGCTCCATGATCTTTGTCTCCGTGGCGGTCAGTCTGACCGGCTCCCCGTCCGCGTAGAGCGTGCGCTCCTTAAGACGGTAACAGAGTCTGCCGTTTACAATCTCTTCCTCCGCATTCTGCGCATGAATGCCGCCCAGCATCGTGTACCTGCGAAGCTGGCTTTTCACCCGGGCCGCCAGCTCCTGCGGATGGAAGGGCTTCGCCACATAGTCGTCCGCCCCCATAGAAAGACCCAGGATCTTGTCCGTGTCCTCCGTCTTCGCACTCAGCACAATGATCGGAAGGTTCTTCCGCTCCCTGATCTTCATCATGGCTGACAGCCCGTCCAGCTTCGGCATCATCACATCCATGATGATAAGCTGCACCTCCGTCTCCGCCAGAATCCGCAGCGCCTCCATGCCGTCGTAAGCCTTAAGCACGCAGTACCCTTCCTTCTCCAGAAGAAGGGCGATCGCCCGCACGATCTCTCTGTCATCATCCACCACCAGCACACATGCATCCATGAAAATCTTACCCCCTTTTCCTAAGCCTGAACTTATCATAAAAAGAAGTCCTTATAAAAAAGTCGTGGGATTTCTTATAAAAATCTTAAAGTACGCGCATAAGCAGAGTCAGGAGCCGCGCGAACCAGACGCCATGCCTGCATGAGCGTATGATTCGAGCGGGTTCTGACGAGCAACGCGAGCTTGGAATGCGAAGCATTTCAAGCCTGCTTATGAAATGCAATCGCATTATGTCAACCAATCCCGCATCTCATCCTCCGCCGCCCGTATCTCCTCGAGAAGTTCCCTTGCGGAAACCCGGATGGCGCCTGCCCCCATTATGATGATCTGTTCGAGTCCGTCGGAGGTGGCCACCCGCACACGGTGGTTTTTCCGGCTCATCTCGTGGGTCACCTTCTCGATATACTGATCCGCCGTCTCGGCCTCCTTCGTGTAGACCACATCAATATTGTGATACCGCTCCACACTGCCCGGATTGCCCTTCACGCGGTACGCGTCAAACACCAGTATCAGATGCATTTTTCGAAACGCCTGATAATTACAGAGAACATCCATCAGCCTGCACCTGGCGGCATTCAAATCCGCTCCGGCCAGATCGGAAAGTTCGTCCCATGCAAAGATGATATTGTAACCGTCCACCAGAAGGTACTCCTCCTGCCTGTTTTGACTGCCGTGGTACTCCACCTCGGCCGGCGCCGCCATCTTTGCCCGGATGGTTCTGGCCCAGCCCTGTTTTTTCGGCTCTCTTGTGCCGAAAGTGCGCGCAAAAATTTCTTCCACCTCATCTTGACCTATAAAGTCAACCGTAGACCTTCCATCAGCAGACCGTTTCGCATACCGCTCTGCAAAATTCCCCGCTACGGCGCCGCTTCCCGTCCCGTTATCTGCAGTGCTGTCACCTTGTCCGCTTCGAGAATATTGATCATCTTGGTCGTTTTCGTCATCCACGCCATAAATGCTGCCGTCCGACAGCCGCCACCCCGCCTTCAGCGCCGGCTCCAGATGCATATAGGATTCCACCTGATCCCACTCCACCACAAATCCCGCTCCGTGAGCGCAGAACACAGAGCCGCACGGATTGTCCGTATCGTGCTCCGCCTCATAGCCGGTCCGCTCTATGACTTCCTCTGCATTGTGGCATGGTTCATAGCCCTTCAGTCTGGTAAACAGCCGCCCCTTTCCCCCGGAATAAGAAAGCATTTTTGTCTGGTATCCGCCAAATTCGGAAACGGGAACCGTACCCGTAAGATGCGCCTCCTCCCCAAAAGTCTCCGGCGCGTCAAACCGGCCGCTCATGGCCTGCACATCCGTCATGGCCCGCCCTATCAGAGAAGCGGGAAGTTCCATACGAAATTCATAAACCGGCTCTAACAGCACACTCCCTGCCCTGCACAGTCCCTGTCTGAGGGCGCGGTAGGTGGCCTGTCTGAAATCCCCGCCCTCCGTGTGCTTCACATGGGATTTTCCCGCCGCCAGCGTAATCTGCATATCCGTAATCGGGGATCCCGTGAGCACACCGAGATGCGTTTTTTCCTCCAGATGGGTCAGAATCAGCCGCTGCCAGTTCCGATCCAGCTTGTCCTCGCTGCACAAACTCCGAAAGGTAAGGCCGCTGCCACGCTCTCCCGGCTCCAGAATCAGATGCACCTCCGCGTAATGTCTGAGCGGCTCAAAATGACCCACCCCTTCCGCCACGTCTGTGATGGTTTCTTTGTAGAGAACGCTCCCCTCATCAAAATCCACTTCCATGCCGAAACGCTCCTGTATCATCTTCCTTAAAATCTCAATCTGCACCTCGCCCATCAGCCTGACATGGATTTCCCCGCTGTGCTCCTGTCTGACCAGATGGAGCTGCGGCTCCTCCTCTTCTAGTTTACATAACTTCGAATACATATCATGGATGTCACACCCCTCAGGCGGATTGACCCGATAAGTCATAACCGGCTCCAAAACCGGCCATATCGTCTCCTGCTCCGCGCCAAGCCCCTGTCCGCAAAAAGTGTGTTCCGGCCCCAGAAGCGCGCAGATGCTTCCCGCCTCCGCCTCCTGTACCGCAGCATACTTTTCCCCCGAGTAGAGACGGATCTGGTCAATCTTTTCCCCGTCGTCTGCCGCCGCTCCTGCGCTTTCCTTCTTTCCCGCCGACGTTATGATCTGCTTCACCTGAAGACGTCCCCCGGTCACCCTGACATGCGTCAGACGGCCGCCCTGCGCGTCCCTCGTGATCTTGAAAACCCTCGCCCCAAACGTTTCCCCGTACGCCGGCACAGGGGCATATACCGAGATCGCATCGAGCAATGCCTCCACACCGTCCCCGTGCAGGGCGGAACCGAAAAAGCAGGGGAAAAGCTTCCTGCTTTCTATCAGCGCCGCAATCTCCCTGTCACTGATCAACGGCTCCTCCCGTTCCAGATACTTCTCCAGAAGCGTCTCATCGCAGACCGCAATGTTTTCATAAAATGCATCCGTCCGCTCGTCCTTCCGGCATGAAAAGGATACACAGCGCCCGTCCAGTTCCTTCTGCACCCCCGAGAACAGCCGGTCCGCATCTGTCCCGGGCTGATCCATCTTATTGATAAAAAGAAAAACAGGCACGCGGTAGCGTTCCAACAGCCTCCATAGCGTCAGCGTATGGCTCTGCACCCCGTCCGCGCCGTTTACGATGAGCACCGCACAGTCCAGAACCTGCAGTGTCCGCTCCATCTCCGCCGAAAAGTCCACATGCCCGGGCGTATCTAAAAGCGTCACCTCGCTGTCCTTCCAGGAAAAACGCGCCTGCTTGGAAAAAATTGTAATGCCGCGGTCCCGCTCCTGCGCGTCCGTATCCAGAAACGTATCCCTGTGATCCACACGGCCGGGGCTTCTGATTTCTCCCGCCATATAGAGCATACGTTCCGCCAAAGTCGTTTTCCCTGCATCCACATGGGCCAGCAGGCCGATGACTGTCTTTTTCTCACTCATAGTATCCCCCGATACGCGAACATGTCCCGCCGATCAGCGGGACATGCCGTTATTGTTTTCTGTTTTATGCTATTTTAACCTTAACTCAGAATATTTGCAAGACGGTCAATACCCGCCTGCACTTTGGCCATAGAGGACAGGATTGTCTCCACGCCGGTCACCTGCTGCTGTGTGGAAGAACTGATCTCCGTCGTTCCCTGCACAGAAATCTGCGATATTTTTTCCACCTGTGTCATGGCATCCAGCAGTCTCTCCTTGATCTCCACGATGCCGCTCAGTTCGCCCTTCAGTTTGTCCGTCTCTTCAATCACCTGTTCGGAAGACTTCAGCATCGTGTCAAAAATCTTCACCGTGTCGTCCAGCTTATCGCTGGACTCCCGCACAATCACGGTATTCCTGTCAATCACTTTGTTTGTATCGTCGATAGTGGCAATGATGTCTTTCAATATCGCATCAATCTTCTGCGTCGCCGAAGCCGATTCTCCCGACAGCGCATTGATCTCATCCGCAACCACCGCAAAGCCCCTTCCCGCCTCGCCGGCCCGGGCCGCCTCAATGGCCGCATTCAGGGCAAGCAGATTGGTCTGTTTCGCAATCTGGCTGATGCTGTCGATGATTTCCCCGATGGAGCTGGACTTCTGCGCCAGCTCTGCCATGCCCTCGGACGCCACCTGTGTCGCCTTGATATTTTCACTGAATTTCTTTGACAATTCTCCGATGGAAACAATGCCCTCGTTGTTCTTCTCCTCCAGCTGCTTCATATTCTCAACCGTCTGCAGTACCCTGGCCTCCGAGTCACCGATCCTGCCATCCAGATCATTGAAAATCTGAATGCTGCCTTCCACCTGTTCAATCTGCTGCTCCACACTGGCGGAAATCTCCTCCGTGGACGCCGCAATCTCCGAAGAACTCTGCTCAAAACTATGTAAGGAATCGTAGATGGACTGGGAAGACTCCTGCAGTCCCTCAAAGGCGCCCCTTATGTTTTCCAGAAGCTCCTCCACCTCTCCTTCCTTCTGCTCCACCGTCGTGAACAGGGATCTGGCCCGGAACACAATAAATGCTGCGGCCGCAATCGCAAGCACATACACCATGATAATAAAGATCCAGATCGGCAGCGTATACATACTCAGATATGCCTGTCTGAAAATAATGAGACCAATTGCATTGACTCCAACAGTCACCGCCGCGCATACCTTGATAACTGACAAATCATAATAGGGAACCGCCAGAAACAGAACAAGAAAATACGCTTCCACCATAGCCCCGAAAACACCGGGCGTCCCTGCCACAAGGGTCAGCGCGCCAAAAAGCGGCAGCACGGAAATGTACATGTATTTCGCGTAAGCTCCCAGCTTCTTTTCAAACACCTTGATCAGTAAACTCGCAGCCACCATTGTCAGAGCAACTGCATCCCTGCCCGAACCGCCGTTAAATAAGAGCACATACACGACAGCCACAATCGGGATCACATCCAGAAAAACAAATAAAATCATGTTCATCCGTTTTTCTTCATTTTTTAAAATTTCCAATTCCATTCTCACTTATCCCCCTTCTCCTGTGTATAAAGCATATGATCTCGTTTGTATTATACCATAGCTCTCCCCCTGACCGTCAAGAAAAAATCCGCTCTCAGACGCCCTCAAAACCGCCCTTTTCCCAGCTTTCCTCCATCATGGCAAGGCTCACAGACCGGGCGTAATGTTCCGGTTTAAACATCTTCTTGTAGAGGGTGTCCAGCGCGTCCAGAGAAACCTCCTGCCCCCGCTCCCCGATTGGTCTGTAAAGAACGCTGTAATCCACGCCGAACAGGACAGAGCGAAACCGCGTCATTCTACAGCCGCAGGAGAGGTAGAAGGCAATGCGCCTCTGTCTTGTCAGACGCTGCTCCTCATCCTTCGCCGCCGATACCCGCTCGGACTCGATATAAATGCCGTCTATACCCGGCAGATTTTCCATAAAATACGCTTCCAAAAGTGGAAAGGCCCTGTGTCCAAGCCCGCCGCCTCTCCGCTCCTTCAGGATCGCAAAATAATCGAGCAGGGCACACTTCGTCTCCTCACAGAGAATAAAAACAGCGTAACCGGCCAGATTTTCCCCTTCGTAGATCCCCAGGGAAAACCCGTAGCCGGCATCCATGCTCCTGGTGATGTGGCTTAAGGGCTTTAACTCGTCAGACGGAAAATCCGTTTTCATATACCTGTCGTAAATATGCCCGATCTCGTCATTGTCCAATCTTTTTATATGATAACACATGCCTGTTCCAATCCCTTTCGTCTCCGATAAAGTTTACATAATACAATAATATAAGGTTCTTCTTCCCCCGTTTTGTATGACACGTCTGCCAGATCATCTGTCATATCCCTTTACATATACAAATGACGCCCCGTCATTGTCCCTTCCCATACAATAATCTGGATTCAGCGCCGCCTCAACAAAATCCCTGCCCTCAGGCTCTACTGCCTTTACCGGGATCCCAAGGGCCTGCTCCACCTCCTGCACGGTGACGTCATCCAGAAAGACCTCTTCCCCGCTGCGCAGCATGTTGGCCGGGATCAGCAGCATGTCCCCCAGCGTCTCTCCCGCCTGCTGCCGCGCCCTCAGCTGGGCAGTCAGATCCTGTCCCGTGACCAGTCCTGCCACGGTAATCGTCTCCCCGAAAAAGTCATTTCGGATCGGACAGACATGAATGGTAAGGCCGGGGCACACGGCGCACAGCTCCTTTGCAGACTCCCGCATCACCGAAAAGGCCAGCTTTCCCGTCGCAATGGTCAGCGTGCGTTTCACCTCTTCCAGTCTCTTTTGACTATTTTGGTCACTTGTAATCTCCTGCAAGGTTTTCGCAAACTCCTCCCGGAACAGCCGCATCATGCCCACACCGTTCTCCAGCTGGATATACCCGTCATAGCGCGCCTCCTCGGGAAAATCCCTTTCAGCCAGCATATAGAACTCATCGCTGGCATGCACGAAGTGTAGACCATATCGGTCAAAACAGATTTTCTGGTACGCCTCAATCATGTCAATGACCGCTCCGGCCTCCTCCCCCGTAAACAATTCCAACGGGTATAGGCCTTCCCTGTACTTCGTGATTCCCGCAGGCACCACCGATACGCTCCGCATAAAGGGCAGATATTTCATCAGATCCTCTATGCTGCGCCGAAGCTCCTCCTTGTCATTGACTCCCTTACAACACACAATCTGGCCGTTCATCTCCACATGTCCCTCATAGAAACGGTCCAGAAAACGCAGTTTTTCCCCCGCAAAGCGGTTGTGCAGCATCTCACACCGAAGCGCAGGGTTCGTGGTCTGCACAGATATATTGATGGGTGCAAGCTGCATCTGGATGATGCGGTCCACATCCTTCTCCGTCATATTGGTCAGAGTAATATAATTGCCCTGCAAAAAAGAAAGCCGGGAATCGTCATCCTTAAAGTACAGGGTTTCCCGCATCCCCGGCGGCATCTGGTCGATAAAGCAGAAAATGCACTTATTGCTGCAGGAACGGTAGCTGCTCATCAGGCTGTTTTCAAATTCCACGCCAAGATCCTCGTCATAGTCCTTGTCGATCTCCAAAAGCCACTCCTCACCGTCTGCCTTGCGCACAAGCGCCTCCACATACTCGTCCTTCATCAGATATCGGTAGTCGAATACATCCTCTATTTCGTTTTCATTAATGGAAAGAAGGACGTCGCCCGCCTCCATTCCCATCTCTTCCGCGATGGAACCGGGCATAACCTCCTTCACCACATGCTCAATCCTATTCAAATATGCACCTCTTTAACCGTTTTCCACACTTTCTTTTTTTCATTATACAGGGAACCTCCCCCCAAAAGCAATACCATTGACCGATCCACCCGGCCGCCCGCCGCTTATCCGCCTCCCGCAGCGCCGGATTCTAGTTTACATAACTTTTCTCTATCCCTCCAGAATCGTATATGTCATCATCTCATATAAAAGTTTCGTCCCCTCCCGGATCTCCGGCGGCAAAAGCGCACGGGCCACCAGCTTATACCCGTCCTCCGGCGCGTCGATGCGCTCCAGATTCGCATAGTCACCGTCTATGCTTACGACCTTGTACTGAAATGAATTCATACTTACCATCCGCTCCTTCCTCTTTCCGTCCCATGTCAGGACGACTCCTTTATCACAGTATACCCCATCTGCTCCAGAAGCGCCATATCCGTTTCTACAGTAATCCCTGCCGTAGTCAGCATATCCCCGCTGATGGCCGCATTCGCGCCTCCGGCAAAGCATTTCGCCCCCTTATCCTCAAGAAGTCCCCTGCCGCCGGCCAGCCGGATCGCTGCGTCTGGAAGGGCAAAACGGAACATGGCCACAATGCGGCGCACTTCCTCATTGGTCAGCGTTTGGCTGTTCTCATAGGGCGTGCCCGGAATCGGATTCAGCACATTCACAGGAATGGAGGTTACCCCAAGTTCCCTCGCCGTCAGTGCCATGTCGATCCGATCCTCCATCGTTTCCCCAAGCCCCATGATGCCGCCGCTGCACACGTCCAGTCCGGCTCTCTTCGCCGCACGCAGCGTCTCTATCTTATCCGCATAAGTGTGGGTCGTACACACCTGCGGGAAATACCGCCTGGAAGTTTCCAGATTGCAGTGGACACGCGACGCCCCCGCCTCCTTAATCTTCACGAAATCTGTTTCCCCAAGCAACCCGAAGGAGACACAGACCTCTATGCCAGCCTCACGCCGCACCGCACGGATGCTCTCACAGACCTGCCCGATCTCTGCCTCCGAAAGACGCCTGCCGCTCGTAACGATAGAATAGCGCAAGACCCCCTGGGCCGCGTTGCGCTTCGCCTGCTCCACGATTTTTTCCGTGGAAAGCAGCGGATAGGATTCCCCGCAGGCTGTGACATAATGGGCGCTCTGGGCGCAGTATTTACAGTCTTCCGAGCACTTTCCGCACTTTCCGTTTATGATCGTGCAAAGGTCAAACCGATCTTTGCAGAAATGCCTCCTGATCTCATCCGCCGCCCGGCACAGTTCCTCCAGAGGCGCATGTTCCAGCGGCATGATCTCCTCTTTTTCGAGACGCCCGCCCTGATATATGGTTTCCTGTAACTGTCTGATTCTGTCCATCCGTATGTACCTCGTTTGTATTATGAATTGATATATTTCTTTAAGACAATCCTCTTTTAGTTTACATAAAATTAAGCAAACCACTCCTTCATCACGGAGAGTACCTTCACCAGCTCCTCCTCCCCAATCACATAGGGCGGCATCGCGTAAAGGCAGTTCAGGAAAGGCCTGGCAAAGACGCCCCTCTTCGCCGCAAACTCCTGGTATCCCACAAGATCCGCCCGGTCGTTCACCTCCACGCAGATACAGCCGCCCATGATGCGCACCTCCCGCACTTTCGGACTGAAAAACGCGCACATCTCCCGCCGCATCACCTCCGTCATCCTGTGAATCTTCGCCATGTAATTCTGTCCTTCAAACAGTTCTATGGACGCAAGAGCCACACTGCATGCCAGGGCATTTCCCATAAAGGTCGGCCCGTGCATCAAGGCAAGGGACGAATCGTCCCCGTAAAAGCCGCGGTAAACCTTTTCTCCCGCCACCGTCACCGCGTGCCCGATATATCCGCCTGTCAACGCCTTTCCGAGCACAAGAATATCCGGCAGCACCTTGTCCGCCACGAACCGATAGCCCGTTCTCCCAAAGCCCGTAGCCACCTCGTCAAAGATAAGCAGTACATCGTACTGGTCGCAGAGCTGTCTCGCCCGCCTTAAAAAAGCCAGATCGTACATCCGCATACCGCCCGCCCCCTGCAGAAGCGGCTCCACAAGTACGCAGTTCAGCTCATCGTGATGCTTCTCAAAAGCCTCCTCCAGCGCCCCGATCTGGGTGTCAATATGAATGACCCCCTTCTTCTCCCCGAAGGCAAAGTGGTAGTCCTCGTCGTCCCCAACCTCCATCGTCTTAAAGGTGTCCCCGTGATAGGAATGGGTGAGCGAGAGTACCGTTTTTCTCCCATCTTTCCTATTTACGTTAAACTGCAGCGCCATCTTTAGGGCCACTTCCACCGCCACCGACCCGGAATCCGAAAAAAAGCAGTAATTCAGATCGCCGGGCAGCCAGGATGCCAGTTTGTCCGACAGCTTCTGCACCGCCTTGTGGGTCAGCCCTCCCAGCATCACATGGGAAAAGACATCCGCCTGCTCTTTGATCGCACGCGTGAGCGCGGGATGTTTATAGCCGTGAATCACACTCCACCAGGAGGAGATGGAATCTATCATGGCTTCCCCATCCCCGGTGTATAGATACACGCCCTCTGCATCCACAATTTCATAGGGCGGCTTCATGGTTTTCATCTGTTCATAAGGATACCAGATCATTGTAACATCCTCTTTTCTTTATGTTATGTAAACCCATCTGTCTGTTCCGAGACAGCACACGGTCAGTATTATGTTAACCTTTTCCCGTCAGCGATAAAGCGCCCGCAGCGCCTCCGCATCCATGCCAAGTTCCATGCTGCCCTCCTGCACGCAGGCAAGCGTTTTCAGCCCTGTCAGTTCCTCACACATACGGATGTTGTCCTCCTCCATCACGCTGCCCGGGTGAAAACGGTTAAAGATCATCCCCACAAGGGAAATGTCTCTGGCGCGCATATACTCTGCAGTGAGCGCCACACTGTTGATTGTGCCAAGCCCGGCTTCTGCCACAAGCAGGCAGGACAGATTCAACGCTTTTATCACGTCCTCCAGCATAATCTTCTCTTCCCCATAGCGGATGGGACAGACAATGCCGCCGCTGCCCTCAACGGTCACATAGCCGTATGCCTCACTGACCTTACGAAATCCTTCTTTCACCACAGAAAACTCCACCGGGCCGCCTTCTATCCTCGCCGCCAGATGAGGCGAATACGCGTTTTCGTACAGGTAGGGACACATCTCCTCCAAAGGCTGCGCGATCCCCGAAATTTCTCTCACATACAGCGCATCCCCCGGAATCAGCGTACCGTCCGGCCTTCTCTCATTGCCGCTCATAGCCGCCTTATAGTAAGCGGCATGTTCCCCGCTTTCTTTAAGCTTCTTAATGACCAGACCGGTCACATATGTCTTTCCCACATCGGTTCCTGTGCCTGTGATAAAAAGATTTTTGCTCATACCGCACCTTTCCCCCTCATTTTGTCAAACACAGGTTTTACCCGGACAGTCAATATGGCCGCCAGCACGCACAGGCAGATATCGCCCGGAACCGCCAGCACAAAACAGTACAGGAACAGCGGCCCAAGTGCAATGGGCGTGTCAATCACATAATTGCAGATGACATAGTAATATATCATTCCGGCCGCGTACACGATGAAAAGTCCCAGAAAATTCACTGCTATGACCCATCCAGTCAACAACCGTGCCCTGCGCTCCACCATCCTGCCGGTCACATAAGCCGCCAGCATAAATCCGAGCAGATAGCCGAAGCTTGGCTTTAATATGTACCAGAAGCCCCCTCCCTCCGCGAAGATGGGCAGTCCGATCAGTCCCAGCAGAATATAGACGCCGACGCTCATCGCGCCCCGCCTGCCCCCAAGCAGAAGTCCCGCCAGCATGGTGAACAGAAACTGCAGGGTAAAGGGCACCACGGGCACGGGAACCTTGATAAACGCTCCCACCGCGATGAGAGTCGTAAAGACACCGCCAAGCACCAGCTCCTGTGTGCTGATCCTCCGGCCGTCTGCCGCCTGTTTTCCGTTCTTTTCCCTTTCGAAAGAGAGTCTCTTTTCCATAGTCATCCTCCGTTTCTTCTCATTTGTTTTTTCATTGTCAACCAATTAATTTAACAAGTTAACAATATGAGTATAACATACGGAAAAGGATTGTCAAGATCAAACCAAACAGGGATTGTGTGGGTTTCCTCACACAATCCCCAAAAGCGTTCCGGCCCAGTACACTGCCCCCAGCGCCCAGCTCGTAAAAATGCCGTACAGGATCACCGGCCCCGCAATGGTAAAGATTTTGCACCCGATGCCGTACACCTGTCCTTCCTTCTGATACTCGATGGCTGCCGAAGACACGGAGTTCGCAAAGCCTGTAATCGGCACGAGCGCGCCTGCACCGCCCCATTCCACGCACTTCGGATAAATGCCGAACCCTGTGAGCACAACGCTTGCAAGCACAAGGAGCATGGAACACCACGATCCGGCTGTCTCCTTATCCAGTCCCATACTGTTTGTGGCATAGTTTAAAATGAGCTGTCCAATCACACAGATGATTCCTCCCATGACAAAGGCTTTTGCCATGCGGACGGGCATACTGTATTTCGGCGTTGTCTGCTCCACATGCTGCCTGTACGCCTGCTCCTTCTCCTGCTGTGTCATCTTTTCCTGCGGCGCCGCCTTTTCCCTCTGTGTCATCTTTTCCTGCTGATTCTGTGACATGATCCCTCTTCTCCTTTTTCCTGTTTTCTGCTTCTTTTCTGTCTTTTGCTTCTTTTCTATCTTTTACTTCTTTTCTGTCTTTTACTTCCTTTCTGTCTTCTGCTTCCTTTATATTCTCTGCTTGTTTTATATGATCTGCCTGTTTTATATCCTCCGCTTCCTTCCCCGGTCTGCCCTGTCGGCCTCCATACCCACAAAAATAACTGCCATCACAAAAATACACGCTGTGTAAAATAGACCAGACTCCCTGTCAGTTTTCCGAGAGCCACAGCCAATATCGCAATCCCCAGCCCGTGGCGGAAGCCGATCCTTCTGGCAAAAACGGGGATGGTGTTTAGCATCTCCGCGATGGCGAGAGCAAGGCATCCCACGAAGATCCCCGCAAACAGGCCGAACACAATCTGTATCAGCGTGCCGGTAATATTCCACACACCCTCAGTGGCCGTCCCGAACAGCGCATGCGCCCGCACAAAGGCCCCGACCTGACCCCACTCTCCAAAAACGCTGAAATAGCTCCCCGTCAGCGTGCCGAGTATTACCATCTCCTCCAACGCAAACACCTTTTTTGCCACATGCATTTTTCCCGCGAACCGGGGAATCAGTCCGACCGAAATCAGCACCGTAAACACGCCCGCTGACACGATCAGCCCCGCGCTCGCACCGATCACCGCAAGAAGAAGCTGTTTAAGAAACATCAATGGTCTTTCCCTCCCTGTCCGCCGTCGCAATGAGCGCTTTGTTCACATCCTCCTCATAAACGCGCATTTCCACCTCGATCGGAGTCGGATCCTTGGTGATCCGCCTGACGCCAATGTGGTTAAAGAAAACGATAATGCCCGTCGCCAGCCCTATCGAGTAGGACAGTTCCAGAATCCCGTACCCGTCCCCCCGGAACCCCATCACCATCTCATAGAGCTTTGAAAACACTTCATTGATCCCGATATCGTTGTGGAAAGCCATAATGGTGAAAGCCGTGCCGAAAAAGCTGACCAGAGACACAAACGCCAGCTTGCACCACTGGGTAAAGCCCTTGTGCCTGTCCACGCTGATCCACTCCACCAGCACGTCCGTCTCCCCCAGATTCTCCACACTCACTCCGGGACATGCCTTCTCAATCTCCGCAATGATCCTGAGCGCACTGATCACCTGCCTCTTGCTCTCCCCCTCCTGAAAGGTCCACATTTTAAGAGATTTCGCTTTTGCCAGCATATGGGGATCGGCACAGGTCAGCGTCGCCATATCCTTGACGCACACTTCCGGCTCCTGCACCTCCACATTCTGTTCCACTTTCAGATAAATTGTCGCACTGTTAGTTGACATAACTTCTCCCGTTTTCCACCTTTTTGTCAGTACAATTATCGCATCGCGATCATTTGATAAAGGGTATTATAAGGAAAATTTTTTATTTTATACGTTGCTACGCTGTACGCCTATGCTATAATGTACGCGATGGCAAAAAAGACCGCAGATTTTTTAATGCACTGCGGGCGATTTGATAAAACGGACAAGGAGGAACCCGCATGAAAATTACCGTCATTGACGGACAGGGCGGCCGGATCGGCAAGACCGTCATTGAACAGATCAAGGCAAAACATAAAAGCCTGGAGCTTTACGCCGTCGGCACCAACACCGCCGCCACTGCCGCCATGCTAAAAGCGGGCGCAGACTTCGGGGCAACGGGCGAGAACGCTGTGCTGGTAAACGCAGCCGATGCGGATATCATCATCGGCCCTGTGGGCATCGTCTTTGCAAATGCCCTGCTCGGGGAGATTACCCCCGCGATCGCCACCGCTGTCGGCGCAAGCAGAGCCTTTAAGATTCTGGTTCCCGTAAACCGCTGCAACCACTTTATCGCCGGGTGCGGGGAAAATTCCCTGGGTGAATACATCCGGCTGGCGGTCGCACATCTGGAAACCATGCTCTGACAAGACGCTGTGGTTTAGAGACCGCCCGTTTCGCCGTGAAAGCGTAACTGGATGACAGGCACAAAATAATATTAGGAAAGAGGTAACGTATGAAAACGGATAAACTTCTCTACGGCGCAGCCTACTACGATGAGTATCTTCCCGTAGACCGCATCGAAACCGATATGGAAATGATGAAAAAGGCGGGCATGAATGTGATCCGCATCGCAGAATCCACATGGAGCACCTGGGAGCCGCAGGACGACGTTTTCGATTTCAGCCATCTGCATCGGATGCTGTCCTGCTCGAAAAAGCACGGCCTCCAAGTGATTGTGGGCACACCCACCTATGCAGTTCCCACATGGCTTGCCCGCAAATACCCGGATATCATTACCGAAACCCACGATGGACAGGGACGCTACGGCCACAGACAGAATATGGACATCGCCCACCCCATGTACTTAAAACATGCGGAGCGCATCATCCGCAGGCTGATGGAGGAAGTACAGCCCTACGACCATGTGATCGGTTTCCAGCTCGACAATGAAACCAAGTCCTATGACACCTGTTCCGCCTACGCCCAGAAAAAGTTTGCCGCCTATGTGCGGAAACTTTTCAATGACGATCTCTCCCTTCTAAATGAGGCGTGGGGGCTTGATTACTGGAGCAACCGCATCAATGCGTGGGAAGATTTTCCCGATGTGCGCGGTACCATCAACGCCAGTCTCGGTGAGGAATATCGGAAATTCCAGAGAAAACTGGTGTCTGATTTTCTTGCCGTACAGGCGGAGATCGTTGCCTCCTACGCCCGCCCGGATCAGTTTATCACACAGAATTTCGACTACGACTGGCGCGGCTTCTCCTTCGGCCTTCAGCCGGAGGTGGACCAGTGGGAAGCCGCACGTCCGCTCACCATAGCCGGATGCGACATCTACCACCCCTCGGCACAGGATCTGACAGGCAGGGAAATTGCCTTTGGCGGCGCCATTGCCCGCTCCTTAAAAAAGGACAATTATCTCGTTCTGGAAACCGAAGCACAAGGCAATCACGGCTGGCTTTCCTATCCGGGACAGCTGCGCCTGCAGGCTTTCAGCCACCTGGCAAACGGCGCAAATTGTGTAGAATACTGGCACTGGCATTCCATCCACAATGCCATTGAATCCTACTGGAAGGGTGTCTTAAGCCACAATCTGAAGGAAAACGCAACCTACCGGGAGTGCTGCCGCATCGGCGCGGACTTTGCCGAGTTCGGTACTCATCTGGTCAATCTTGAAAAACATCATTCCGTGGGAATCCTTCTGGACAACGTCTCCCTGGACGCCCTGCAATGGTTTCCCATCCAGGACGGCCCGTCCTACAACGATGTTTTCCGCTGGATTTTCGATGCGCTCTATGATATGAACGTGGAATGTGACATTCTCTCAGCCGAGAGAGATATCGACTTATTTAGTCAATACAAACTGCTGATTACACCTGCGCTCTACAGCGTTTCCGACCGGCTTACGGACGCACTCAGAGACTATGTACAGGCAGGAGGCGTTCTGCTCTCCACCTTCAAAACAGCGGTGGCCGACAGGATGTTGAAAATATATCACGATGATCTGCCCCACGGCCTGACCGATGTCTTCGGCATGACCTACGACCAGTTTACAGACGCTGTGAATGTCGGTTTGAAAGCGGACCTGGAAACCGTTTCCACATCTGAGACAGATGAAGAAACTCATGCGGTCAATTCCACAGCCGTGCCGAAACAGAAATACACGGTCCACAGCTGGATGGAACTCCTGCTCCCCGAAACCGCCGAGACACTGGCATATTATGATCACCCCCACTGGGGTGACTGCACCGCACTCACAGGTAACCAGTTTGGTCAAGGCTATGCCGCCTATCTGGGATGTTATACTGACAGAGATGTGCTGAAAAAACTCCTCGGCTTTCTCTGCGAAAAAGCCGGAGCGCCCAGAGAAGAAGCCGTCTTTCCCCTGATTGTCAAACGGGGCAGAAACGGCCTGCAAAAAGAAGTCACTTACTATTTCAATTATTCTGAGGAGACACAGGAAACCGTCTACCACGGCGCAGACGCCCGCCTGCTTCTCTCGGGGCAAAGACCGCATTCCGTAATCGGTGATGCTGCCGTCATAAAAGAAGGGACGCGTCTCTCCCTCTCCTGTTGGGATTTTCTGATCCTGGAAGAACTGTGACGCCATGAGGCGGCGCTGCCTGCGCCGCCTCTGACATATCTCCAAAACTCCCTAAAACAATCCAAGAAATTTCTCCTGAAAAGTGCCGCTGATCTCCTCATACGTTGTATAACTGAGCTGTGCACTGTTCTTAAAATGTACCCGCCATTCGTCCCGGATCGCATCGGCAAGCCGGCCGGCATATTCGCTCTGGGTCAAAAGGATCGCCGGAAAGACGAAGTAAATCATAAACAGATTAATGTCCATCTGGCTCCTTCCGCTGATTTTTCCCCGTTTGGCAAAACGCGCCTCCACCGCATTCGCAAGAGCTTTCGCCGCCTGCGCCGCCGCCTCGTCCCGCTCCTGTTCTTCCGCCTGCTCCACAAAACCAGTCATCTCCGAGAGAATCGCCTCGTTTTTTTCACGAAACTGTTCCATCCGTTCCTTGTAAGCTTTCTTTTTCAAGCGGTACATCATCGCTTCCATGTTGTCAAACATAACTCCTGCCTGTTCTAACATTCTCTTTTCATCCTTTCCCTTGTACTTATTTTATGGTTTTTGTGATATCTCTATATATTTGCAAAATGTGACTTGCGCTCTCCCCGCACCTATGCTATAATAATTTTCGGCGGTTTTCTTCGATCTGCCAAACATTGAAGGGGCATAGTTCAAAGGTAGAACAGTGGTCTCCAAAACCATCGATGTGGGTTCGATTCCTACTGCCCCTGTTATTATGGCCCGTGAGCTGCCGCTCGCGGGTCTCTTTTATGCGCACGCCCGCACAAAGTGACTACTGTTGACACAGTCTGCGGGCGGCGCGGCGGGCATTCCTGCCCGATGAATCAGCACGCCCGCACTGCACTATTGTTGAAACACAGGAGCCTGCCGCTCCAGAAAGAGGATTCCTATGAAAAAAACCGCGCTTCTCCTTATCCTGACGTTTTCCCTCTCGCTCGCGCTGTGCGCCTGCGGCGAGGAAAAACCGCTTCTATCCACTACCGACTATGATCTGGATGCGGAGACGGCGCAGACCATCCGCGGTGTAAAAATCGGAGACGGCGCAGATGTCTTTTTAGCTGCCTACAAGGACTACGACATCCTCTCCTCTGTGGACGGTGCTGACTACCAGTTCCTTGCCCCCGAGGAAATTCCTTTCGACAACTCCCTCACCACGATTCTGCCTTCTTTCTTCATAGATGGCACAGCCGTGGAAATTGACAGCTTCTGCGAAGATAACGAAATTGAGAAGGACACACTTCTGTCGTTTTTGACCGACGAGGCGTATCTGGATCACCATGCCGTCGTTTACCAGTATCTTATTTTTGAATGGGAAAACGGCACAATCAAGGACATCCGTTCCGAGTCCATGGACTACAATAAGGACGCCTCTTACTACAAGGCGAACTGACTTTCATAAAGTCCGGCGTAAAAGCCCCTCTTTCTAAGCAGTGTCTCGTGATTTCCCTGCTCGATAATGTTCCCGTCTTTCATAACAAGAATCACATCCGCCTCCCGGATGGTGGAGAGCCTGTGGGCCACGATAAAGCTCGTTCTGCCCTGCATCATGGTGGCAAACGCTTTCTGAATCCGAATTTCCGTGCGCGTATCTATGGAGGAGGTCGCCTCGTCCAGAATCAGCATCGGGGGCAGGCAGAGCATCACTCTGGTAATGCACAGGAGCTGTTTCTGGCCCTGGGAAAGGCTTCCGCCGTCCTCCCCGATCACCGTATCATACCCCCTGGAAAGTCTCTTGATAAAACTGTGGGCATGGGACGCTTTCGCGGCGGCTATCACTTCTTCCTCCGTAGCGTCCGGCCTGCCCATCACGATATTATCCCGGATCGTCCCGGATTTCAGCCAGGTTTCCTGCAATACCATCCCGTAGTTTTCACGCAGGCTCCTTCTCGTCACTTCCCGGATATCTGCGCCGTCCACACAGATTTTCCCTTTGTCCACGTCATAAAACCGCATCAGCAGATTGATCACCGTCGTTTTTCCACAGCCCGTAGGTCCTACAATCGCCACTCTCTGACCCGGCTTCACCGCCAGATTCAGATCCGTAATCAGCTTTTTATCCGGCACATAGGAAAAATCCACATGGGAGAGCTCCACGCGCCCTTCCACGTCCTTCAACGTCACTGCACCTTCCGGCTCCGGCGTCTGAGGCTCCTCCTCGATCAGGGCAAATATCCGCGCCGCACAGGCCAGCGCATTCTGCAGCTCCGTCACCACGCCTGAAATCTCATTGAAAGGCTTCGTATACTGGTTCGCATAGGAGAGGAAACAGGACAGCTGTCCCACGCTGATCCCCCCGTGAACGGCATAGACCGCTCCCACAACCGCTACGCCCGCATACACCAGATTGTTGACAAACCGGGTAGACGGATTCGTAAGGGAGGAGAAAAAGATGGCCCGCAGGGAGCAGTCCTGCAGTCTGCCGTTGATCTCATCAAACTCCTCCAGCGCCTCATCCTCATGGGAAAAAGCCTGCACCACCTTCTGGTTTCCCACCATCTCTTCAATCAGAGCCGTCTGCTCGCCTCTTGTCTCCGACTGTAAATGGAACATGGTGAACGTCTTCTTCGCAATAAATCCGGCGACAAAAAACGACAATGGTGTCACCAGTACAACGACACCCGTGACAGCCACATTGACACTGAGCATAAATCCAAGCGTCCCCAAAATGGTAATGATCCCGGTAAAAAACTGCGTGAATCCCATCAGCAGACCGTCCGCAAACTGATCCACATCTGCGATCACCCGGCTCACCACCTCGCCGTAAGAATGCGCGTCAATGTATTTCAAAGGCAGAATCTCTATCCTGCAAAACGCTTCGTTTCGGATGTCCTGTACGATCCGATAAGTCATTTTATTGTTGCACACGTTCATAATCCACTGGGCAAGTCCTGTGGCTGCAGCGATGACCGCCATCTGTATCAGAATCGCAGACACACCCTCGAAATCCACCTGTCCCGCACCGATAACCAGATCAATGACTCTACCAGTCAAAATCGGAAAATACAAGGTCAGCGCCACTGTCACGCTCGCCATCACGATGGATGCTGCCAGAAACAGCCAGTATTTTTTAATATACCGCAAAACCCTGCCGAACGTCTCTTTCTGTCCCATCTTGTCCTCCTACATCAATTCTGCCGTGCTGTCTGTTGTACTGTCTGCCGTGCCATTCATAAATTGTCTTCGCCAATTTATTCATGTCGGGCGTCCGCCCTATAAACTTGAACATCCAAACCGTCTTATGAGAGCAAGCTCTCAACGCCGTATTGGATATTCAAGTTTGCACGGCAGACTGTTTCTCAAACTGCGAATAGTAGATCTCCTGGTAGACCTCGCAGTCCGCCAGCAGTTCTTCATGGGTGCCGATTCCCGCCATCTCGCCGTCCTCCAGTACAATGATCTGATCTGCATGCTGGATGGAGGAAGCCCTCTGCGACACGATAAACACCGTTGTCTCCCCGGGCAGCTCTTTCAGCGCCCTGCGCAGCGCCGCGTCCGTGGCGTAGTCCAGCGCCGATGCGCTGTCATCCAGAATCAGAATTTCCGGCTTCGCCACCAGCGCCCTCGCTATGGTAAGCCGCTGTCTCTGTCCGCCGGAAAGATTCCGGCCTTCCTGTGCCACGGGAGCATCCAGCCGGCCCTCTTTCGTCTCCACAAACTCTTTGGCCTGCGCAAACCGCAGCGCCTCCCACAGCTCTTCGTCTGTCGCGGAAGCATTTCCCCACAGCAGATTATCCCGGATCGTTCCTCTGAAAAGCACCGCCTTCTGCAAAACAATGCCGATTCTTTCTCTCAGCTCTTCCATACCATAAGATTTCACATCCCGGCCGTCCACACGCACCGTACCTGTCGTTGCGTCATAAAACCGTGGAATCATATTTACCAGGGAAGACTTACCCGAACCTGTACCGCCTATGATGCCGACCGTCTGGCCCTTTGGCACCTGTATATGGATATCGCTCAAGGATTCCGCCCCCGCTCCGCTGTACGTCAGATGTACATGATCGAACTCCACGGCCAGATCCCGCTGCGCCTTCTGCCCGGTCTGATCTCCCTGCCGCGCGTCTTTGCCGGGAGCCTTACTGCCGCCTTCTGCCAGACTGTTTTTCCCGTCTGCGCATGCCGCCTCCTGCCACCGCATGGAGGACTCCACCTCGAATATCGCCTCGATCCGATTGGCACAGGCAAGAGCCTTGGTGATCGTGATAATCAGATTTGCCAGTTTAATCAGCTCCACCAGAATCTGCGACATGTAGTTAACAAGAGCCACCACCTCGCCCTGGGTAATGCTGCCGTTGTCCACGCGCACCGCGCCCGTATAGAGCAGAAGGATGGTAGCGGCATTGATGATAATATATGTGACTGGATTGGTCAACGCAGAAATTCTTCCCACGGCAAGCTGGAGATGCGTGAGAACCCCGTTTTTCTCCTCAAACCGGTCAATCTCTTCCTCCTCTTTATGGAAAGCGCGGATCACCCTTGCACCCGTCAGATTTTCTCTCGTCGAGCCAAGCACGGCGTCCAGCCCGGCCTGTACCTTCTTATACATGGGCATGGTTAGGGCCATAATCCCGAAAACCACCACCGCCAGAAGGGGAATCGTCACCACAAAAATGAGAGCTGCCTTCCCATCAATGGTAAATGCCATAATCATCGCGCCGAACACGATAAAGGGCGAACGCAGGAAAAGGCGCAGTACCATATTGACGCCGTTCTGCACCTGGTTCACATCGGAAGTCATGCGGGTAATCAGCGTCGAAGTACCCAGTGTGTCGATTTCCGTAAAGGACAGACTCTGGATATGGTCAAACAGCGCGTGCTTTAAGCCGGTGGAAAAGCCCACCGCCGCCTTCGCCGCAAAATACTGTGCCGTGATGGAGCACAGCAGCCCGATCAGTCCAAGGGCAACCAGAATACCACCCATTTTCAATACATATCCCGTATCCGCCTGCCCGATACCCCGGTCAATGATCGCCGCCATCACAAGAGGCACAAACAGTTCAAACGTCGCCTCCAGCATTTTAAAGAGCGGCGCGAAAACCGTCTCCTTTTTGTAATCCCTTAAATAAATCAACAGTTTTTTCATCGTATCCGTATGCCCCTTCCGCACACAGACAGCAGTCCCATCTGCGAACTGCTGTCCCTTTATTGTATATATTCTCCAGTCTGCGCTTTGATCTCCCCATTGATCTGTGATACCCGTGAGGAAGGCATGTAGCTGTTCTCTGGATAAAGCATCTGATGCAGCTGCCGCACGTTTTCTTCCAGATCCATCGGAATCACACAGCTGCCCTTGCTTCCCACATTGGCGCCGGCCCTGCCTCCCTCAAAGGGAAACCCGTCACTGACCACCATATTATAACCCGCCACACTGCCAAGCACGCTCAAAACCTCATCCACATCCAGAGAAGTCTCCACCTGCGGCAGAACAGCATTAACCATATCAGTCAACGTACTGACCGACGCACCACCCGCCTTATCCATCATCGCTCTGAGCACTTCTCTCTGTCTTTCCGCCCTCCTGAAATCGTCTCCTCTTGTATAGCGGATCCGACAGTATGCCGTGGCCTGCATCCCGTTTAAAAGCTGTCTGCCGCTTTGCTCAACCGGGATATAATCCACGCCGAGTTCTTCCGCCATGCAGAGCTGATAATTATTCAGATGGGAAATTTCCGAGTCCGTAATCTCTATCTCCACACCGCCCAGAGCGTCCACCGCATCGATCAGTCCCGAAAAACCAATGGTCACATAGTCCGTGATGTCCAGATCCAGATTCATGTTGAGCATGTTGATCGCCTGTTCCGGCCCGCCCTGCGCATAGGCCGTATTGCATTTGTTGTAGGAATCGTTGCTCAGATTCAGATAGGTATCCCGGAACACGGAAATCAGCTTAATTTCCTGGGTGTCCTGGTTAATACTGGCAATCATTATGGTGTCGCTTCTCGTGCCTCTCCCCAGCTCGCCGTCCCTGGCGTCCACACCGAAAAGTGCAATATTGCGGTATCCCTTTTTCTTTACCTCCTCCTTCTTTTTCTCCGTCTGCTTCACTTCGGTTGTTTTCTTCTCGACGATTTCTTCGTTGATAACTATGTTTTCCTCGTCAATTTCCTTGTGATTTACCTCGCTTGTCATCGTGACCACTACATACATCACGCCGACAGCGATAACCAGAACAAAGATTTCCACTATCAGAAGAGGTATGCTACCTCGAAAGCCCTGCTTTCCCTTGTCCATACTGACTCCTTTGTCAGAACCCATTTCCCCTTTGTACCATAACCGAAAAAATAAAAATAACCTCGGATATCGTACCACACAAGCGCCGTTAAATCAAGTCTATCGCATCCCGCACGGTTTTAACGCCGATCACCTGAATCCCTTCTTTCACCTTGATCTGCCCCGCATTAACCGCCGGAAGTATGCACGTGGTAAAACCAAGCTTCGCCGCCTCCGCCACCCGTTGGGAAGCCTGCGAGACGCCCCGCACCTCCCCGCTCAGGCCAATTTCCCCGAAGGCGATGGTTCTGTCGTCGATCGCCCGGTTCTTAAAGCTGGAGGCTGCCGCCATGGCAACGCCCAGATCAATGGCCGGCTCTGCGATCCGCATACCGCCCGCCAGATTCACATAGGCGTCACAGTCCGACATCTGCAGATTTAAACGCTTCTCCAAAACAGCCATCAGAAGATTTAAGCGGTTTAAATCCATACCCGTGGCCTGCCTTCTCGGGATACCGAAATTGCTGTGGCACACAAGCGCCTGTATCTCCAGCAAAATCGGCCTTGTTCCCTCCATGGAGCAGGACACCACGGAACCGCTGGCTCCCTCCGGCTTGCCGCTCAGCATGAACTCGGAGGCATTCTTCACCTCCGCAAGTCCCTCCTCCTTCATCTCAAAGACACCGATCTCATTGGTGGAACCGAAACGGTTCTTCACCCCCCGCAGTATGCGGTAGGAGGCGTGCCTGTCTCCCTCAAAATAGAGCACGGTATCCACCATATGTTCCAGAACCCTCGGCCCGGCCACCGTTCCCTCCTTGGTCACGTGGCCCACAATCAGAATGGAAATGCCCAGCCCCTTGGCAAGCTGCATGAGCACATTTGTGGACTCCCTCACCTGGGAGACACTGCCCGGCGCGGAGGAAATCTCCTCCCGGTACATTGTCTGGATCGAGTCGATGACCGCCACCGCAGGCAATTGTTTTCGGATGGTCTGTTCCACGGTTTCCAGATTCGTCTCGCACAGAAGGAGAAGCTGGTCTGAAAACTCTCCAAGCCGGTTTGCCCGCATCTTGATCTGCTGCAAAGATTCCTCTCCCGATATATAGAGAAGCTTACGGCCGTCAGCCGCCATATGTCTGCACACCTGCAAAAGCAGGGTGGACTTGCCGATACCTGGATCGCCGCCCACCAGCGTGAGCGAGCCGGGCACAAGCCCGCCGCCAAGCACCCTGTCAAGCTCTGCGATGTGCGTGGTCATGCGCTCGCCCTCCCGCAGATCCACCTGCTTCAGACTCACCGGCTCTGCGGCGCTTTTCCCGGAAGCACTGCCTCCCACGCCGCCTCTCTTTCCGGCGGCAGGCTCCTCCACCATGGTATTCCATTCCTTGCAGCCCGGACACTGCCCAAGCCATTTGGAGGATTCATAACCGCAGCTCTGACAGAAAAACACCGTCGATTTTCCCTTTGCCATATCCCTCCCCTTTCGCGCTCATTAAATCGGGGTTTTAGCTAAACATGACATACATGTCAGCCAAAACCCCGACTCTTCACTAAAACCGTCTACTTGACGATCTTTACTTCCACCGCGCCGACACTTGCAAGCTCTACGCTGATACTCAGCTTGCCGCTCAGGTTGGTCTTCATCTCTCCCACGTTTGCACCGTTCACGTACACTTTGTAAGCCGTGTCCTCCTCAAGTCCCACCGTGATCTGCGCATCCTCGTCACCCTCCACCGTGAAGGTAAGGCCGTTCTCCGTCTCCTCGAAACGGTTCACACTGGTGCCCGGCTCTGATTCATAGGCAAACATGCCATTTTTCTCCAGCTTCGTCAGTTCTTTAAAGGTTTTCACCTTATAAAGATTTCCGCCGTGCTCATAATCCTCCAGCTTCGCCTTTGCCGCCAGCTTATGATTGCCAAAGCTGATCATCCTGTCACTCTCCGCGCGCAATAACTCCTCTACTACAGCCATCGCTCTTTCCTCCTAATGTCTCTTTGTTATACATAACCTTCAAATCCGTGCGGAGAATGCCGTATTTTAGGCATTCTCCTGCGTGAAACTTAGCGCTTCTTGGCGTTCCGTCCAATGGCGGAACGTCTTTAGAAGCACTTTTCACGCTAACCCTGCACAGGTTTTACTGTGAAGGTTATTTTCCTATTCTTCAGTCCCACGGATACCTTATCGCCGCTCTTCACTTTTCCGGCCAGAATCTCCTCCGCCAAAGCATCCTCGATCTCCGACTGGATCGCCCGTTTCATAGGTCTTGCCCCCATCTTGACGTCTATATGCTTCTCAATCAGATGCTCCTTCACGGCGGAGCCGACGCTCAGCTCAATATCCATCTGCTCCTTGCAGCGTTTCGACAGATTTTTGGAGAGCAGTGTGACAATCGCCTTCATATCCTCCTTATTCAAAGGATGGAATACCATGATCTCGTCAATTCTGTTGATAAACTCCGGCTTAAAGAGGCGCTTCACCTCCTCCATAACCTTACCCTTCATCTTATCATAACTCTGCTTCTCGGTCTCGGCCGCGCCGAATCCCAGATTTTTCGGGTCGATGATACGCTGCGCACCGGCATTCGAGGTCATAATCAGAATGGTATTCTTAAAGCTCACTTTCCGCCCTTTGGAGTCTGTAATATGTCCGTCGTCCAGCACCTGCAGAAGGACATTGAACACATCCGGGTGTGCCTTCTCGATCTCGTCAAAAAGAACAACCGAATACGGATTTCTGCGGATCTTCTCAGAGAGCTGTCCCCCTTCCTCGAATCCCACATAACCCGGAGGCGATCCGATCATCTTGGACACCGAATGTCCCTCCATGTACTCCGACATATCCACGCGGATCAGAGAATTTTCCGAACCGAACATGGCCTCCGCCAGCGCCTTGGAAAGCTCGGTCTTTCCCACACCGGTAGGCCCCAGGAACAGGAACGAACCGATGGGCCGGTTGGGATCCTGAAGACCCACTCTGCCTCGCCGCATCGCCTTCGCCACCGCCACGACTGCCTCCTCCTGACCGATGACCCGCTTATGGAGAATGGACTCCAGTTTCAGCAGACGCTCACTCTCCTTCTCCGCCAGTTTCTTCACGGGGATCTTCGTCCAGAGCGCCACCACTTCCGCGATCTCGTTCTCCCCCACCACATAGGCACGATTCTGCTCTTCCTGCTCCAGCCGCCTGACTGTGCGCTCATATTTTTTAATGCAGTTCTCCTGCTTCTTTTTCAGCTCTGCCGCCTGCGTAAACGCTTCCATGCGGATTGAGCGCTCAATCTGCAGATCAATCTTATCGATCTCCTCCGACAGCTCCTGCAGCTTGTCGGGCTGCTTCGTCACATGCAGACGCACAGCCGCCGAAGCCTCGTCGATCAGGTCAATCGCCTTATCCGGCAGATTCCTGTCATTGATATAACGGGCCGACAGCGCCACCGCCGCGCTGATTGCCTCCGGCGTAATGGTTACCCGGTGGTGCTCCTCATACTTGTGGGCAATGCCCCGCAGAATATTCTCCGTCTCCTCAATCGTCGGTTCCTCCACCGTCACCGGATGGAACCGTCTCTCAAGCGCCGCGTCCTTCTCCACATACTTGCGGTACTCCGCAATGGTGGTGGCGCCAATCAACTGGATCTCACCCCTTGCAAGGGAGGGTTTCAGTATATTGGAAGCGTCGATTGCACCCTCCGCGCCGCCCGCGCCGATGATGGTATGCATCTCATCCAGAAACAGGATGATATTGCCGTCCTCGATCACTTCTTTAATGACCTTTTTGATCCGCTCCTCGAACTCACCGCGGTACTTGCTGCCTGCCACCATACCCGAAAGATCCAGCGTCAGCAGTCTCTTATTCTGCACCGTAAAGGGAACGTCTCCCGTCACGATTCTCGATGCGAGTCCTTCCACCACCGCCGTCTTGCCGACACCCGGCTCTCCCACCAGACAGGGATTGTTTTTCGTGCGGCGGCTTAAGATCTGCACCACCCTGGTGATCTCCTCCTCCCTGCCGATTACCGGGTCAAGCTTCCCCTCTCTGGCAAGCGCCGTCAGATCTCTGCTGTAATGGTCAAGGGTTGATGTGTTTCCCTTTTTCTTGTTCTGCTTTCTGACTAAATCTTCTTTATAGAGCGCACCGTCCTCACCCATGGCTACGAGCACATCCACATAAAGCTTCTGTACCGAAATGCCCATGGTGTTTAACAGTCTGACCGCGACATTCTCCCCCTCCTTCAAAACCGCCAGCAGAATGTGCTCGGTCCCTGTCTTATCGCTGTGAAATCTGTCCGCCTGTCTGTGTGCCTCCTCCAGAATCGCCTGCGCGCGGGGGGAATACCCGTCCCGCTCCGCGATCAGCACAGAGGTTTCCGGCACGATCAGATCCTTTATCATTTCTTTCAATCGCACCACGTCCACACCGTTATTCAAAAGCACGGTCGCCGCAACGCCTGTGTTCTCCCGTAAAAGTCCCAACAGGATATGCTCGCTTCCCACATAACTCTGCCGCAGGCTTCTGGCTGCCCTCTCCGCCAGGATCAGAGCTGCCTTCGCCTTATCCGTAAATTGTGGCTGCATCTACTCTCTCATTCCTTTCCCATATTCCTCATAGATCTCGTCTATAAGAGCATGCACTTCTTCCCCGGAAATATTCTTACAGCTTGCCTTTGCCAGGGTGACTAACAGATCCTCCCTGATTTCCTCAATAGCGCGCATCCTGTCGATGTCCACAGCAACCATCACGCCCCGTCTGCGGTCCACCTTCACATACCCCTCCTGTTTTAAAACGGTGTAGGCTTTGTTGACCGTGTGCATGTTGATGCCGATGGTATCCGCAAGCTGTCTGACAGAGGGGAGCATCTCGCCCTCCTGAAACCGGGAAGAGGCGATTCCCATAATGATCTGATCCCTCAGCTGCATATAAATCGCCTGATCGCTGTTAAAATCTATCTCAATAAACATTCTTATTTCAGATCCTTATCGTCCATATTTAAAAACTCAAATTCAAACTCGTCATCGTCCAGAAGGAAATTCTTGGCCTTGCGCGTCCTCGTAGGTCTGACAGCTTCCTGCACGTCCGGCTCTTCCCGGTAAGTTACTTCCCGTTCCCGCCGCCTGCGCTCCTGCCTGTCCGCCCCGGCTTCCGGCTCTTCCCTTCTGCGGGGTCTGCGTTCTTCCTCCGCCACAGCTCTGCGGCCCGGCTCTCTCTCTCTCTCCGCCGCCCGTCTCGCTGACGGACGCTCATCGGGTGTTTCCTCCTCCTCGTCGTCCTCATAATCCTCATAGTATGCATCACGGAGCTTAAATGCCATAATAACCGTCACGATCACGAAGATCGCCAGGAGCACGGCCAGTACCACGATCACAATCCGCTGCTTCACCATGGATTTCGTCTCATCCCCGTCATCCAGCGACTGGGAATAGGAAGATTCCAGAAGAGGTACAAGCTTCTGCTTCTGTCCTGTCACATTATCATAAATATACCATGCCTCCTCCCCTTCGGAGGTGGTCTCGATTTTCAGTTCATAGTCATTTTTCGGTGCAGCCTCTGGCTCCTCCGGCTCTTCCTCCGGCGCTTCCTCCGGCTCCTCCTCCACGGGCAGCATCTCTCCCAGCTCTAACAGATCGGAGCGGATATACCCTGTTTTCTCCGAGCCGTTTGATCCTGTAAAGGTGACAAAATACCACGTCTTACTGTCGCTGCCTTCAGATTTGCCGCTCACCACCACCTGTGTGCCGGGCGTCAGGGAATCCACCGGATTGTTCGAAGTGGAAGGATCGGGACGCACCTTCGCCTGCACCTTGGTGCTTGCATATTGAAGATCCATCCCTTCCTGGGCTTCCACCTGTGCGCCGCCGCCCGTGCTGCCGGAAGATGACGGTTCCTGGGATCCGCCATCTCCGGCCTCCAGTGACTGTGTCGTCTGACTTTCCGCCGCCGCAGTGACCGTGGGAATATCCCCATCGCCCTTTTTCTCAATCATATCAGCGCGCACATAGCCCATCGTGTTCGAGTCCACATACACCTGATACCAGGTGATGCCGGAGACATCTACCTTGCCCCGGATACTGATTTCCTTGCCGACAGTGGAGCTCCCGATCACCTGGCTCTCCTGATCAGGCTGTTTTCTGATATTGACCGAATTGGGCAATACGGTGCCTGTGGCCTCCGCCAGACTCACCATCGGATTACACCACGCAAGAAGAACTGCCGCACCGAAAATGGCTGCTGCCCTCCATACATGTCTCTGTCCCCCTCTTACCCGTTCGCTCTTTCGTATCTTCATTCTGTTCTCCCCTATCAGTCCTTTGTCCGTTTTTACTGTTCTCTTGTGAAACGCTTGGAACCGTCCTCTCCCTTGCGCCGCTCTGTACTGTAACCAAACGTATCGCCATGGTGCCTTGCTTTTCTTGCCATCTCCTCCAGGTCATGGTGATAATTCATCTCACACTTGGGACAATATTTGCCGCTTCGGATCGTCGCCCCGCAAATCTCACATTTCAGGAAAATAGCTGAGTTCTGCGCAATCTCCAGCTTTCCCTCCTTAAGCATATCCCTTATGGATTTTTGCGCTACCCCGGTAGCCTTGGCCGTCTGCGCCGCATTGGCTCCCATATGCACCTCGACGTAATTGCGCACCTTTCCGTAATCGTCATAATCCCGGGCGCCGCACTTCTCACACTGGTACTCTCCCAGTCCTTTAAAGACCATAACAGCCCCGCATTCGGCACAGTAAGTGGGTCTGTTATAGGTATTGATCTCGCTAAACTCCTTTTTGAGCATCTCGATTCTTTCTTCTCTGCTCATAACTTCACTCCCTTTTACGCTTCTTCTATCACCTTGTTCTGCTTCCGTTGATACTTCTTCGTCTATGCCTCGTCAATCGCCCTGCCGATATCATGTCTCATATACTGGCGGTCGAAATGCACCCACTCCGTCGCCGCGTAGGCGTTCGCCCGCGCCTCCTTCAAAGTCGCTCCCTTTGCCGTGACGCCGAGCACTCTGCCGCCGTTTGTGACTATCTTATTATCTTTCAATGCCGTTCCCGCATGGAAACAGTAGTACCCGTCCTTCCCGTCAAAGTTATTAAGCCCTGTAATCTCAAACCCCTTCTCGTAGGAAACGGGATATCCTTCCGACGCCAGAATCACGCATACCGCCGCATTGTCCTCAAAAGAGAGCTCCATCTGGTCAAGTGTCCCGTCGATACACGCCTCCACCACATCGATCATATCGTTTTTCATCCGAGGAAGCACAACCTGGGCCTCAGGATCACCGAAACGCGCATTATACTCCAGCACCTTTGGTCCGTCCTCCGTCAGCATCAGGCCGAAGAAGATGACCCCCTTGAAAGGTCTGCCCTCCGCAGCCATGGCGTCCACAGTCGCCTGATAAATGTGCTTGCGGCAGAACGCGTCCACCTCTTCCGTATAGAAAGGACTGGGGGAAAATGTGCCCATACCGCCTGTGTTCAGTCCCTGGTCACCGTCCATCGCCCGCTTATGATCCTGCGCGGAGGACATGATTTTTATCGTCTTCCCGTCCACAAAGGAGAGCACGGAAACCTCCCGTCCCGTCATAAACTCTTCGACCACCATGCGGTTGCCCGCCGAGCCGAACTTTTTATCCTCCATGATGGTGCGCACGCCTTCCTTCGCCTCATCAAGCGTCTCACAGATCAGCACGCCCTTGCCAAGCGCAAGACCGTCCGCCTTCAATACCACTGGCATTTTCGCTGTCTCCAGATAGGCAAGAGCTTTCTGCGGATCGTCAAAATTCTCGTAGGCCGCCGTGGGAATCTGATATTTTTTCATCAGATCCTTGGAGAACGCCTTGCTGCCCTCCAGAACCGCCGCATTTTTCCGTGGACCGAACACCCTGAGGCCCGCCGCCTCCATCTCGTCCACAAGACCGCCAACCAGCGGGTCGTCCATGCCCACAATCGTCAGATCAATGGCTTTCTCTTTAGCAAAAGCCACAAGCTTATCAAACTCCATGGCGCCGATAGGCACGCATTCCGCAATCTGCCCGATTCCCGCGTTGCCGGGCGCGCAGTAAATTTTGTCAGCTCTTGGGCTCTTCGCCACAGCCGCCGCTATCGCGTGTTCCCGTCCTCCGCTGCCAACGATCAAAATTTTCATTAATTCCCTTTCCTTTCATAATCTTATATACAGAGAATGCTGCTTTTCGCGTTGTTACTCTGTCACCGTCACCCGGCCGTTTTCCACTTTTACCTGACCCGCCGCGATGAGATTGATGCACCATGGCAGAAGCACCCATTCGGCCTCCTCCATCACTCTCCTCTGCAATGTTTCGGGCGTATCGTCCTCGTGCACCTTTACCGCCTTCTGTTTGATGATCGGGCCGGTATCCATCCCCTCATCCACAAAATGTACCGTTGCACCTGTTATTTTCACACCGCGCTTAAGCGCTTCCTCGTGCACCCGCAGTCCGTAAAAACCTGTTCCGCAAAAAGCAGGAATCAGGGAAGGATGCACATTGACAATCCTGTTTTCATATTTTCTGATCAGCTCTGCCGGCACCTTTACCATAAAGCCCGCCAGCACAATCAGATCCGGCTCAGCCTCCTCCACGCAGCGGATTAAAGCCGCCTCAAACTGCTGCCTGTCCCCGTAATCCTTCGGTGACACGCACACGCTCTCAATCCCCGCTGTCTTCGCTCTCTCAAGGGCGCGGGCATCGGGATTGTTGCTCACCACACGGACAATCTCCGTGTGAAAGATGGCTCCCTGCGCAATGCCGTCAATAATTGCCTGCAAGTTTGTGCCGCCTCCGGACACACATACCACTACTCTAAGCATACTGCTCCTCCAATCGCAACTCCCCATCCCCTTCTTATGGCAGTTCAGCCCGCACCCATTCGCCAGACGCGCTCCCGGCCCGGCTGAACCATTTATAAAATCACTACCTCATGATTTCCCGACACGGCTTCCCCTACTGCCCATGCCTTCTCACCTGCCGCTTTCAAAGCTGCGATGGTCTGATCCGCATCCGCGGCATCCACTGCCAGCACCATGCCGAGTCCCATGTTGTAGGTATTGTACATCATCTTCTCTTCCAGATTTCCCGTCTTCTGCAGGAGCGCAAAAACAGGCGGCATCTCAAAGCTGTCCTTCTCCACTTTTGCCCCGATGCCATCCGGCAGCATTCTCGGAATATTCTCATAGAAGCCGCCGCCTGTAATATGGCTGCAGCCCTTTACGGTAACGCCCGCCTTTTTTACCTCCTGAAGCGCCTTCACATAAATTTTCGTGGGCGTAAGCAATGTCTCTCCCAGCGTCGCGCCAAGCTCCTCATGATACACGCCAAGCGTCTCCTTCTTTACGTCAAACACCTTTCTGACAAGGGAAAATCCGTTGCTGTGTACGCCTGAGGACGCAATGCCGACCAGCACGTCACCGGGTCTGATATCCGCACCCGTGATCAGATCCTTCTCCTCGGCAACACCCACCGCAAAACCGGCAAGATCATACTCATCCTCCGGCATCAGTCCCGGATGCTCCGCCGTCTCACCGCCGACCAGCGCAGCACCGGCCTGTTTACAGCCCTCGGCAACACCCTTCACGATCGCAGCGATCTTCTCGGGATAATTTTTCCCGCATGCTATGTAATCTAAGAAAAACAGCGGTTCCGCACCCGCGCACACCACGTCGTTGACACACATGGCAACGCAGTCGATTCCCACGGTGTCGTGCCGATCCAGCAGATAGGCAAGCTGTATCTTCGTGCCCACACCGTCCGTGCCCGACAGAAGCACCGGCTTCTCCATATCCTTAATTTTCTCAAGCGAAAAAGCGCCGGAAAATCCGCCGATCCCGCCTAATACCTCCGGCCGCATCGTTCCCTTCACATACTGCTTCATCAGTTCCACTGAACGGTAACCCGCCTCGATATCCACACCCGCTGTCTTATAATCCATTTTTTCCTCCTTAATGCCTGCCCTATGCCTTCAGGTAAGTCTTATACCCAACCTCTTGCAGCTTTGCGTCCTTCTCCTGCACGCTCTCCTTCAGGCTCTCCGAATAGTTTTTTAACCGTTCCAAAAGCGCCCCGTCCGAGACTGCCAGAATCTTCGCCGCCAGAATCCCGGCGTTCTGCCCGCCGTTTATCGCAACCGTAGCCACCGGAATGCCGGAAGGCATCTGTACAATAGAATATAGGGAATCCACCCCGCCCAGATCGGAAGTTTTCATGGGCACGCCAATCACCGGCATGGGAAAAATCGCCGCACACATGCCTGGCAGATGCGCCGCCTTTCCGGCTCCCGCGATAATCACCTTAAACCCCTTCGCCTCCGCGCCCTTCGCATACTCGAAAAACACGTCTGGTTCCCTGTGGGCGGAAATAATCGTCATTTCATAGGAAACGCCAAGCTCCTCCAAAAGTTCCGCCGCTTTCGCCATAACGGGCATATCCGAATCGCTGCCCATCACGATGCCTACCTGTGCCATCCGCATTTACCTCCTAAACCACTATATCTTGTAGCAAAACAAAGTTTCTTACTCTACAGTGTACTAGATTTTCTTCTCTTTTTCAACTACCTTTTACTGCGTCAGCGCCCGGTTCAGTTCCTCACAGCCCGGCAGCACAAATTGACCGTCTTGGATAATCACAAATTTCTCTCCCGACACAGTCAACACAGAAAGCTCCCCAAGCTCGTCATATGGGATC
Source organism: uncultured Lachnospiraceae bacterium (assembly GCA_965114645.1). Taxonomy (GTDB): domain Bacteria; phylum Bacillota; class Clostridia; order Lachnospirales; family Lachnospiraceae; genus UBA3282. The sequence continues at coordinate 118,994 of CBCOZL010000007.1, forward strand.
GTAATATCCGTGTGGCACTGGAAATATGCCTTGCTGACATCTGTGTCACGTAAAGCTGACACTTCATTTTCCTTGGCCACAATCTCCTTCCCGTCCGGATTGTAGCTTTTCACTTCCTCCTCGTGGGAATAGCAGGTATCCCCCAGTGCAAAGTGCGGTCCCGTCTTTTCCGCAATCAGAATCGGCAGCTTATTTTCAATCCCGTATTTTCTGGCGACGGCGAAGGCTGTCGTGTTCGTGCCGATGGCGAACTCTCCCAGAGGAAGCCTCTCATGGTGATGGAACACATTGTCCCTGATATACTTGCGGTTATCCTCCTCACCCGCGAAGTTGCCGCAGCCATAGTCCGTCACGAAACCGTCTTTAAAATGAAGCCGCAGATCCCGGTACTCCAGCTCATGCAAAAACACCCGCGGCACATGCAGCAGTCCTTCCGTACCTGCCAGCCTCGGCGAAGTAAACACCTCTCCCACAGGGATATTGACATCCGCCACACAATTTTCAAAATTGGTCTGGGTCTGGGGATCGTCCAGCTTGTGAAGCTGTACCTTTATATCCGTCTCGTTTCCGTTCTTTCCTTTGACCAGTACGGTCAATCCCTTGTCCAGCACATCTATGATCTTCTGCTGCATATCCCGGTAAAGCATGTAATCCAGCGTATTGATACGCACCACGTCATCAAAAATTTCCTCATACTGCTCCCCGATCTCCGGCACGGGAAAGGCAATGATCGTAAAGCTGCGCTCCTCCCCCTTAATATACTCGTTCTGGATATCGGCAATCTTTCCCGCATTGGCTACAGAAAGCTTCTGCTGCTTTTCACTCAGACGGCATGCCGTCTCCTTGTTTTCCGGCACAAAGGGGATCTCCCCGAAGCTCTCCACCACTGCCGGTCCGCCGTAAAGGGCCGCCAGCTCCTTCTGCCGTTCAAAGACATTGCGCACGGCTTCTGCTCTTCTCTCCGCCAGCGCCCCGTCCAGAAAGAGCGCCATATCCTCCTTGTGATCATAGTCATACTGCTTATTGGGATTCGCACCGCAATAACCGTTTTTGTTCACGCTTCTGCCCTGAAAAATATTGGCGCCTGCCCGGCAGAAGGAGGACTGTAGACCAATTCGGTCAAAATTCAGCACAGCCTGCCGGATCATCTGCTCAAACCCTAGAAAATAGCGCACTGACACCGTTTCTTTGATGGAGATATCTTTGTTTGTCACCTCAAAACCGATGCGGTAGCCCTCCGTGTAAGTATCCGCCATCAGCTTTACCTTTTCCGGGGACATCTCATTCAGATGCGCCGCCGTTTCCAGCTCGTTCTCCGTGACATACTCTCCAAACCAGTAGAGATATCGCAGGTCCGACAGCTCGCTCTCCATGATAATCCGGCGGGCAAAATCCCTGTCCGCATCCAGAAGAGCCATGCTCTTTTCCTCAAACTCCGCCTCGTAGTAATCGCTCACATACCAGTAAAGGCTCTCCCTCAGCTCCTCCGCATCCGGCTCCCTCTGTTCTTCTTCCGCACAGACAAAAAGCTGGTAGACTTCCAGAAGAAGCTCCGCCCGTACCGTCAAAGACACGCGGTTCTGCTCATATGCCGCCGGAATCATGGCACGCAGTTCCGTGTATAAAAAGGACAGACATTGTCCGATTGACTTACCAAGTCGATCTGTTGCATAGTCTGGATTTGCATAGCTTTCCCCGTAGTTCTCCGACAGAATATCCGCATAGAGCGCGTGATTATGCTCTTTCAGCTCCTCCAGCCCCATCCGTCTGAGCGTTCCGTCCTCCACAAGCGTGTACGTCTGATCCATCAGCGAAACAAACTTCGCCATCTGCTCAAAATAATCCCGGTAAGCTTCCCCACAGATTGACTCACCCGGTATTTCTCTGATCCTCGCCATGGCAAGCCCATAGCGTTCCGCAATTAACTCTTCCTGTCGCATAATTACCTCCCTTTTATCAGGCGTACGCCCCCGCATACAAAATCACGCTGAGCGCCGCAAGCACCAGTACATTTAATACAATTCCCAGATAGCTGAAAAAATAAAACTTATCTCTGTCAGATTTGGACATGACCCCCAGCACAATGCCAACAAAAGCAAAGATCATCGTCAAAAACGCCACTGCCCCGTACTGCAGCGGCACATCTCCCGCCTTTGTATAGCTGTCTGCAATGATGTAAACCAAAGATGCCAGGGAAATCACACCCAGAATCGTAGCCATAATCCCTTTCAGCGTATGCTCTTTATTGGTAAACATGTAACCGTTTTTCTTCACCCTGTGTCCGCCTCCCGTATAACGAAGAAGGGCATCTTCGTTCTCGCCGAAAACACCCTCTTTTCTTTAAAATAATATCTTATTTCTTCCCGCCAGAAGCTTCGCGCCGCTGATGACCAAGAGCACGCCCCCGGCTATGCCTACCACCATGATCACCACGCCGAATGCGAGATTTAAGGCTCCTGCCCCGCCCATGATCTTATAGGTTCTTTCTTCCATAATCTGTCACCGCTCCTTTCGCAGAGTGTCGCCCGACAGCGACAATCCTGGGAATGTTTCGCATCCCCCACAATGGTTTACATAACTATTTTGCCCCGTAAGTTTCATAGTAGGCGTCAATCCGCCCCTTTATGTCATCGTCAATATAAATTTCACCGTCAACAGGCTTATTGTAAAGACATGCCACCACTTCCTCCATGGTGACAATCGCGCCCGTCTCAAATCCATACTTCTCCTTGATCTCATCAAGCGCGCTCTTATCGCTGGAAAGTCCCTTTTCCATTCGGTTTAAGGACACCATCAGCCCTTGAATGGAAACATCCGCCTGCGCCTTGATGATGGGGAATGTCTCCTCAATGGATTTCCCGGATGTGGTCACATCCTCTATGATGACCACCCTGTCGCCGTCTTTCAGTTTGGAGCCAAGCAGAATCCCGGTGTCGCCGTGATCCTTCACCTCTTTTCTGTTGGAGCAGTAACGAATCTCCTTTCCGTAAAGCTCGCTGATCGCCATGGTCGTGGCCACTGTCAGAGGAATGCCCTTGTAAGCCGGTCCGAACAGCACGTCAAAATCCAATCCGTACTTGTCATGAATCGCTTTCGCATAGTATTCTCCCAGCTTTCTCAACTGCGCTCCTGTCACATAGGCGCCTGCATTCATAAAAAACGGGGATTTCCTGCCGCTTTTTAAGGTAAAATCTCCAAACTGCAATACCCGGCTCTCTATCATAAAGCCGATAAATTCCTGCTTGTACTGTTCCATCTCGTTATCCTCATCTTCCTGTTTTGCTGACACAATTCACTTCATTCACTGTATCACATCCCTGCGCTGTTTTCAAGCAAAGACGCCCTGTTTTGCTGACAGGAAACGAATCTCCGGGCAGCTGGCTTCTCACCCCACCTCTCTTCTCAGCCGCAGCAGAATCCTTTTCTCCATCCGGCTGACCTGCACCTGGCTGATTCCAAGGCTCCTGGCCACCTCCACCTGCGTCTTGTCCTGAAAATACCGCATCTGGATGAGCTGCCTCTCCGTATCCGAGAGCATTCCCATGAGCTGTTCCAGCAGCATATGATTCAAAATTTTTTCTTTCTCCACGTCCTCGCTTGCCCGGTTCAGTCCTGCGGTGCATCCTGCGCCTTCTCCCACCACCTGGTCCACCAGATAAATTTCATTGCCGTCGGACTGGTAGACGGACTTGTAAATGGACTCCACCTCCACGTTGGCATCCAAGGCCATCACAATATCCTCTATTTCCAGCTCTGTCTCCGCAGACAGTTCCTGCAAGGTCGCATCCCGGCCGTAAAGCTGGGACAGCCGCTCCGCCGCCTGCTTGATCTTCCATCCGTTTTCCTTCAATGTGCGGCTCACCTTCACCATGCCGTCATCCCTCAGAAACCGCTTGATTTCACCCTGTATCATGGGTACTGCGTAGGTGGAAAAACGCACCCCGAAGTTTAAGTCAAACTTGTCGATCGCTTTAATCAGACCAATGCATCCGATCTGGAACAGATCTTCCACATCATACCCCCTGCCCGTGAAACGCTTGACTATATGCCGCACAAGCCCCAGGTTTTCTTCTATCAGTACTTCTCTCGCCGCCTTATCTCCTGCCTGTGATCGTTCGATTAATACGGCAGTTTCCTCCATAGGCTACTCCTCACTGACGATCCAGCCGCCAAGTCCGATCTTTTTATACATGCGCACGGTGGTTCCAAGCTCCGGCTCAGAAAAGACTTCCAGCTCATCCATGAAAGCCTCCATAAAGGCAAACCCCATGCCGGAACGCTCCCACTCCGGCCGGGTCGTAAAGAGCGGTTCCATCGCGCGGTTCACATCCTCCATGCCCACGCCCCGGTCAACGACTTCCACCTCCAGAATGCTGCCGCGCAGCTCGCAGTTCATCTGCACCCTGTCGGTCACACGCCCTCTGTTTCCGTAACCGTGTATGATCGCGTTGGTCACCGCCTCCGACACCGCCGTCTTCACATCGGAAAGTTCCTCGAGCGTGGGATTTAAGGGGGCGATAAACGCTGACACCGCCATCCTCGCAAAAGCTTCATTGTCCGATACCGCCGCAAATTCCAGGCGCATTTCGTTGGTCACCAGCCTGTAATCTTTCTTTTCCGTAACCTCTATCATATCTTCCTCCTTTTCTTGGCACTCCTCTTATTTCGAGTCTATGGCAGGCAGCGCGCAGACACAAATCCTGCGGCTGCAAAGTTTACTTTTCAACCAGTTCCACAATATTTTCAAGCCCGGACAGAAGAAGCAGACGCCTGATTCTGCTGCCCGCATTCACCGCGTAGACCTTCCCCCCAAAGCAGGCAATCTTTCGGTAACGTCCCAGAATAACCCCCACGCCCGAACTGTCCATAAAGGTTGTCCTCTCGAAATCAAAGACCACATTCCCCACCTGCTTCGAGACAATATACCTGTCTGCTCTTTTACTTATGTCGACCGATTGATGATGGTCGACCTCTGCCGGCATCCTTATCATTAGATAATTGTCAATTACTTTGTAGTCTTCATCCATATTATGTAAACCCTCCTTTTCGCAATCTATCCGTCTCTGTCTCCGCTTTTCTCACTCGCGTTGCTCGTCATAAGCCTTCCGAAGTCTGCGCTCATGCCAGCA
>CBCOZL010000008.1:0-119409 GCA_965114645.1 uncultured Lachnospiraceae bacterium
CCCGTCTTTCGCAGGAAGATACGTTAGAAGGCGACAGCAACAGCATTGTAAACCAGAAAGCAGTCCTTTCCAAATATGCGGCGGACAATGGCTTTTCCAATCCTGTTTTCTTCATTGACGACGGTGTATCGGGCGTGACGTTCGACAGACCCAATTTTAACCGCATGATTGCAGAGATTGAAGCCGGAAACGTGGCGACGGTCATTGTCAAGGATATGTCAAGGTTAGGGCGCGATTATCTGAAAGTCGGCTACTATACGGAAATCTTTTTCGTAGAGCGTGACGTTAGATATATCGCAATCAATGACGGTGTGGACAGCGCAAAGGGGGATAACGATTTTACCCCGTTCCGCAACCTGTTTAATGATTTTTACGCCAAAGACACAAGCAAAAAGGTACGGGCAATCAAGCGGGCGCAGGGACAGGCGGGGGAACATCTGACAAAGCCGCCCTATGGCTACATGGTAAGCTCTGCGGACAAAAAGCAATGGATTGTAGACGAGGAAGCCGCCGCTGTGGTGAAACGGGTTTTTGATTTATGTATCGGTGGGAAAGGTCCCATGCAGATAGCAAAAATCCTCAAAGAAGATAAGGTACTGACTGCCAAAGCCCACTACGCAAAGAAAAAGGGGAAAGCACTTCCCGAAAATCCCTATGACTGGAGGGATAGTACCATTGTCGGTATTTTGGAGCGTATGGACTACTGCGGGCATACGGTGAACTTCAAAAGCTATTCCAAATCCCACAAGCTGAAAAAGCGGATTCCTACCACAAAGGAACAGCAGGCGGTTTTCTATAATACCCATGAAGCGATTGTGGAGGACGCAGTTTTTGAACGAGTGCAGGAACTAAGGGCGAACAAACGCCGCCCAACAAAGGCAGACCGACAGGGCTTGTTCTCCGGCTTGGTATACTGTGCGGATTGCGGGAGCAAATTACACTTTGCCACTTGTAAAAGTTTTAATGGCTCACAAGACCATTACCGCTGTGCAAAGTACAAGAGCAATACGGGAAGCTGTACGGCTCATTTTATCCGCGAGGAAGTGTTAAAGCAGATAGTATGGAGCAGAATATTTGATGTGACCGCCCTTTTCTTTGATGACATCATGGCTTTCCATGAAATGATGTATCAGCAACGCTCCGCTGAAACAGAAAAGGAAATGAAGCGCAGGAAGCGTGAAGTCGGACAGGCGAGGAAGCGGATAGCGGAACTTGACCGTATCTTCAAGCGGATTTATGAGGACGACATAAGCGGTGCAATCAGCCATGACAGATTTTTGAAGCTGTCCGCAGAGTATGAAACGGAACAGCGGGAACTGGAAGAAAAAGTTAAGGCAGACCAGCAGGAAGTCGATACTTACGAACAGAATAAGAGCGATTTTGACAGCTTCGCCGCGATTATCCGCAAGTATGTGGGGATAAAGGAACTCACCCCCGCAATCGTCAATGAATTTATCAAGAAAATCATAGTCCATGCGCCGGAAAAGGTGAACGGGAAACGGGTACAGAAAGTAGATATTGTTTTCAATTTTGTGGGTGAACTCAATTTCCTTTCTGACATGCAACCGAAACGGCAAGGCGCATAGGAACTCAAAAAGACGGTACAGCCCTTGTAATCGGGGCTATACCGCCTAATCTGAAATTACTTCCCTCTAACCGTAAACATTTAGTATGATTGGGAGTCAATAAAGCAAATCGGTATAAGGGCTAATATCGTGCTCGGGCACGGCTCATACCTCAACCTCACATGATAGAATAGTATCAATATATGATAGTGTTTGGGATTGTTTTTGATGATTTCTGCGAGTATTGTGTTGGAAAAGAGATAACAGGGAACGGGTGTGTTCCCTGAAAAAAGATAACACAGATAGAGGAGGAACCTACTATGGCAGGCAGACCGAACTGGCTCAACACAGCAATTTTTTATGAAATTTATCCGCAGTCTTTCAATGACACCAACGCTGACGGCATTGGTGATATACAGGGCATCATTGAAAAACTGGATTATATTAAGGAGCTTGGCTGTAATGCCCTCTGGCTGAATCCCTGCTTCCAGTCGCCGTTTTATGACGCGGGTTATGATGTGGAGGACTATTTTACGGTTGCGCCCCGCTACGGGACGAATGAGGATCTGGTGAGGCTCTTCAAGGAGGCGCACAAGAGGGATATGCATGTGCTTCTGGATCTTGTGCCGGGACACACTTCGGTGAATCATAAATGGTTCAGAGAGTCCATGAAGGCGGAGAGAAACGACTATACGGACCGTTATGTATGGACGGACAGTACCTGGGAGGCGCCGGACGGGATGTGCGCGCTTAAAGGAATTTCGGAGCGTGTGGGTGCGTGCGGGGTCAATTTCTTCTCCCATCAGCCTGCTCTGAACTATGGCTATTACAAGCCCGACCCCGAGAAAAAATGGCAGCAGGCAATGGATGCGCCGGGGCCTCTGGCTACGAGAGAGGCGATGAAGGAAGTGATGCGCTTCTGGCTTCAGGCTGGCTGTGACGGGTTCCGCGTGGATATGGCGGGCTCTCTTGTGAAGAACGATGAGGACAGCAAGGGGACGATCAGACTCTGGCAGGATATCAGGGCGTTTCTGGATCAGGAATTTCCTGCTGCGGTGATGGTTTCCGAGTGGGGCGAGCCGGATAAGTCTCTGGCAGGCGGTTTTCACATGGATTTCCTGCTGCATTTCGGGCCTTCCCATTACAACGACCTGTTCCGCTGTGAGGAACCCTGGTTTTCCAGAAGAGGGAAGGGAGAAATCGGTGCGTTCTGGGAGAAATACAAGGAGAGCTACGAGAAATCCTGCGGCGGCCTGATCTGCATTCCGTCCGGCAATCACGACATGGACAGACTGGCAAGACGGCTCGACAAAGAGGAGATGAAGCTGGCTTTTGCGTTCCTTCTGACCATGCCTGGCGCGCCTTTCATCTATTACGGCGATGAGATCGGGATGCGGTATGTGGAAGACCTGCACTCGGTGGAGGGCGGTTATGAGCGGACGGGATCCCGTTCTCCCATGCAGTGGGATGCTTCCTTAAATGCCGGTTTTTCTGCGGCGAAGCCTGATATGCTCTATGTGGCGCAGGACAGCGCTTCGGACCGTCCTACCGTGGAGGCACAGATCGGGGATGCGGATTCCCTTTACAGTGAGGTGAAGCGTCTGATTGCATTCAGACAATCCCACGAGGCGCTTCGAAACGACGGGGAAATCGAATTTTTACAGGAAGAAAATTACCCGCTTGCGTTTGTTCGCAAAACCGAAAACGAGAAGCTGCTTGTGATCATCAACCCCTCAGATCGGAAACAGCCCTTAAGCGTTGACGTAAAGCCCGGCGAAGCGCTCTACACGATTGGGGGTAAGCTCGAAGGGGCTGAGGGAGGTTTTGCGGCTGCTCCCTGTTCAGCGGGAATTTACCGTATATAGGAAGCAGATAATGGGAATCTTATGCTTCTTCATGGATTTGTTCTTGGCGCTGTGGTATAATTAGCGCAGTTTAGGCAGTCTTGACAGGCTGCCTTCCAAAAGATGCTCATTGATCGGTTTACCAGTGGACATGAGAGAACAGACCGTTAAAGGAGAAAAGGCATAGATGGAACCTGTCTGGGAATTTTTTGAAAATATGAACGAACTGGTCTACGTTGCGGACGTGGACACTTATGAATTTATCTATATGAATCAGAGGGCGCTCGCGATCTGCGGACTCACTTCCCTGGAACAGACAAGAGGAAAGAAGTGCTACGAGGTATTGCAGAATGCCTCCGCGCCCTGCGAGATCTGCAATAACAGAGAGCTTTGCCCGGGTCAGTTTAAGGAGTGGCGCTATTACAATCCTGTCTACAACCGGCATATGCTGGTGAAGGATACGGTCATAGAGAGGGACGAGAGACGGCTGCGCATAGAGATAGCCATTGATATCAGTGCGGAAACCAAGCACAATGAGGTCATCCGTGACTATCAGAACAGAGAGGCGCTGATCAATGAAGCGCTGCGGACCGCGATGCAGGCATCTGACCCGGATGTTTCTTTAAAGATCGCGATTGAGTATCTCGGCAAGGCGCTGGGCGGTGAGAGAGTCTATATTTTTGAGAAAAATGCGGCGGACCATGATGACAATACCTACGAGTGGGTAGCAAACGGTGTGACCCCGCAGAAGGATAATCTGCAGAATCTTCCGCCGGAAGTCTGCGATGGGTGGTATCGCGTCTTTTTGGAAGACAAGTGTGTGGTAATTAAGGATATCGAAGATATCAGGACAAAGAATCCGCTTCAATATGAGATATTGAAACAGCAGGACATCTTTTCAGTCACGGTGGTGCCGCTGTATGAAGACAGCAGGGTGATTGGATTTTACGGGGTGGATAATCCGCCGGCTGCGTCTCTGCAGTACATATCCGAATTGCTGCAGATCATGGGGCATTTCATTGAATCCCTGCTGAAAATGCGCAACCTGGTCAGAAATCTGCAGCGGATGTCCTATCTGGATCAGCTTACCCAGATCGGAAACCGTTACGCTATGGAGGCGTATACGAAGAATATGTGCCCAGAAGAGAGCATGGGAATCGTCTACGGTGATATCACGGGCTTAAAGCGGGTGAACGATGCCGAAGGGCATGCGGCGGGGGATCGTCTGATCTGTTCTTCCTGTGCCTGCATGAAAGCGGCTTTTGGGGATGCTTACAAGCTGTTCCGCATCGGAGGCGACGAACTGCTGGCGATTTGTGTAGGCATCAGCGAGGCGGATTTTCAGGAGAGAGTCGGAAAACTGAAAGAAATTATGGCGGAGTCTTCCGTCAATATGGCAGTGGGCGCAGACTGGAAGAGCAGCAACACTGCCGGGATTGGCGCGGTGCTGGCGGCAGCGGAGGCGCGGATGTACGAGGATAAGGCGGATTATTACCGAAAGGCCGGTATTGACAGAAGAAGATAAGCGTCCCACAAATATTGGGCACAACACAAGCGTGGCGAGGATGGCACAGATGAACCGTATTTATACCGTAACCTTAAATCCGTCTCTGGATTATACCGTGTCAGTGGAAAATTTCAGACTGGGCTGCACCAACCGCACAGAGACAGAGTGTCTGACCGTGGGCGGCAAAGGGATCAATGTGTCCACCGTGCTGCATCATCTGGGACTGGAGAGCACAGCCCTTGGCTTTGTGGCAGGATTTACCGGGCGGGAGGCGGCGGCACAGCTTACGGCGCGGGGCATAGGGAACGGCCTGATCTTTTTGGATGAGGGGCTTACCCGGATCAATGTGAAACTGCAGTCGGTGGAGGGAACGGAGATCAACGGACAGGGGCCGGATATTGCAGCGGAGAAGTATGCGCTGTTGGAAGAGCGGCTCTCAGCGCTTGCCGCGGGCGATGTACTGTTTTTGTCCGGGAGTATCCCGGCTTCCCTGCCGGAAGATACTTATCTGCGCATGATGGGGAAACTGGCAGCCGGGGTTTTGACGGTGGTGGATGTATCTGGGGAAGGGCTTGTGAAGGCGCTGTCCCTGCATCCGTTTCTGGTCAAACCAAATCAGCACGAGCTTGGTGAAATTTTCGGCGTGACCCTCACGGACAGAGCGTCTGTCCTTCCCTACGCAGAAAAACTGCAGGAGATGGGAGCGCGCAATGTGCTTGTGTCTCTGGCGGGACAGGGCGCGGTGCTTCTGGCGGAGGACGGCAGTGTGTCTGAGTCCCCTGTACCTGAGGGAAAGCTGATAAACGGCGTTGGCGCGGGAGATTCAATGGCGGCAGGCTTTGTGGCCGGGTGGCTTGAAAAGCAGGATTACAGTCACGCCTTTTACATGGGCATGGCGGCCGGGAGCGCGACTGCCTTTTCGGAGGGATTGGCTTCGGGCGCGCATATCCGTGAACTTTATGACAGAATTGTGGCGGATCATACTGACAAAATATAAGAAAAGGGAAAACGGCTGCGCTTCACTGGCAGTGATGCGGCTCTGTTCCGGCTTTGACATGGCTATGTCTGGAAAGACTTGTTGTGACAGGGCCGGATTTTTGTCTGTGTGGGACGCTGGCAGAGGTTTAGGATAAAAGAGGACGGTCGTTACACGGAAACCGCCGTTTATGACAGAAAAAGAAGTCCGCCAAACCTCAAGCCGATATATATCACATCAGCAGGAAATCAGGCGCGAACAAAGGGAGCATTTGATTTCGCTTGATATGAAAACGTAAAAATCGGAGAGCGCGGAGGGAAGGGGCATAGAAATGTTGTGGATCGCGGTGTGCGATGACGAAGTCATAGAGTGCAGCAAATTAGCGGGAAAAATCAGAAAAATTTTAGAGGAAATGAATGTTTCCTGCACGATCCGGCAGTTTTACAGCGGACGTGAATTATTGCGGTCTTTGGAAACTTTCGACCTCATTTTTCTGGATATTATCATGGGCGGCCTGGATGGCATGAGGACAGCACAGCTGGTCAGAGAGAAGGCTTTTGACAAACTGCTTGTTTTTATATCCGCCAGCCGGGATTATGTGTTTGATGCCTACGATGTGGAGGCGTTTCAGTATCTGCTAAAACCGATCGAGGATAAAAAACTCAAAAAGGTGCTGCAGAAAGCCATCCAGAAAACGGAGCGGCAGTCACCGGCATTTATCATTGTGAGCGTGGAACGGCAGAAGAGAAAACTTTTTTTGGATGAAATTTATTATTTTGAAATCCGGGGGCGGATGATCGACGTCCACGGGACAGGCGGCGTGTTCAGCTATTATGGGCAGATCGGGCTTCTGGAATCAGAACTGGAGGGAAAGGGATTTTTCCGCTGTCACAAAAGTTATCTTGTCAATTTAAAATATGTGGACATATATAACAGGCAGGAACTTGTTCTCGACAATGGAGAGCGGATCGCTATTGCAAAGAGGCGGTATCAAATGTTTTGCGGGGAAGTATTAAAATACATGCGTAATATGGGGGGAATGTGTGATGCGGATTAATGGACGGGCAGAACAGGCGGTGCGGGCAGCCTCCATGCTGGTGACGGTGATTACGCTGGTATCGCTGGCTGATATTTTTGCAGACTCTCTATTTTCCTGCCTGCTGTTGGTCTGGAAGCACACGGTGGGACATATTGACGTTCCCTTTTTTACGGAGGAGGAGAGTGTGTTGGGCGCCCAGATCAGCTTTGCCATAGCGGTCATTTCGGTATATGTGATGAGAAAGCGGATCAAGACCGTCTTTCGGGGGAAACCCTGGCGGTGGTATGCGGTATTGACGTTTCCTCTGCTTGTGGTGGAGGCGGTGATTTTTATGGCAAACTGGGGAGCGAGCCACGGTATTCTTTTTAGAAGCGGCGGTAACATGGGGCTGTATTATGATCAGATTTTCAGCTATGTCGGTTGGGGCATCCTATCGGCTCTATCCATGTTTGGGGCGGGGGTATATGTGTTTGGCATGGACCGCATCTATCTGGAACAGAAAAAGGCAGCGCAGTATCAGTCGCAGGCGGCGGTTTATCAAATGATGGAGCAGCAGTACAGTCAGGCGGAGCGGCTGCGGCATGATTTGAAAAATCATGTGCTTGCACTTCGCGGCCTGTGGGAGGAGCGTGCGTGGGATAAACTGGGAGATTACCTGAAACGGATGGAGGACAGTGCACAGTTTGGAGCAAATGAGGAAGCCACAGGAAATCGTGCTGTAGATGCGCTTTTGTTCCAAAAAAGGAAAATGGCGGAGGATAGACAGATTGTCTGGGAGTGCGATGTGCAGATACCGAAGCAGTGCCGTATCAGCGAGTTTGACCTATGTGTCCTCTTTGGCAATATTCTGGACAATGCGGTGGAAGCCTGTATGAGACTGCAGCAGGGAGAGCGGGAGGCGGGGCGGCCCTTTATCAACGTGCAGGCCCGAGCTGTCAAAAAATGCTTTCTGCTGGAGGTTAAAAACAGTATGCGTGACGCAGAAAAACAGGGAAACAGGTTTGTGGAAAAGGAAAATCCACAGGGGCATGGAATCGGTCTGCTGAATGTGGGAGACGTGGTGCGCGGGTACGACGGTGTTATGAACACGGAAATACAGAATGGCGTGTTTGCTATTTCTGTACTTTTGCCGATTGGGGTGTCCACATATGACATGGAACGGGTTGTTTGAGACAGGATGCTAAGGAGCTGCCAAATCTTTGCCGAAACAGGGGACAGAAGGATTGTTATGATGGCAGTCGCGGATAGAAAAATCTGCGCCGTTGGAACGGTTTGGAAAAGGAGGAGCATACGATGCACACAAAGACAATGGAGGGACTGATCGGGGCCAGAACGAATATGGAGATGCTCAACACGCCGCTTCGCGTGTTTAAGGAAGCGAGGCTTAAGAATGATACCGCAATGATGGAGCTGGCTATGGGGTATATGGGAGATTTTCACGAAGACGCGTATGAGTACAAGAAAGAAGCCGATGAGGGCATGAAGCAGGACGCGGAGGAAACCCGGAAGATTGCGGAAAAGCAGCGCGAGGAGATGATCCAGAACCGCAGGGAGGAGCGCGAGGAGCAGCAGAAGAAGCTGGAGGAGCGGAAAGAAAACAAGGGCGATCAGCCCGTGGATACCGTGGAAATCAGCGAGGACGGTAAGGTTTTGCTGAAAGAAAATACCCAGACTGCCGAAGCGGGGCCGGAGACGGACGGTGTGGATCTGGATGCCGGTGCACAGGCGAGACCGAAGGCGGATCTGGAACCTGTGTTTTATTCAAGCGCGGGGGAAGTGAAGCCGACGGAGGATGCGGGGATGAAAGTGTCAGCATCGGTGTAAAAAAGGCATAAGATTCCAATCATTATATCTTGAGTCCCAAATATAGGACTTCATAAATGTTATCCTCTTTTCAGAACACAGGTTCGCTATGGAAATCGGCGAACCGGGAACAGAAGGAGGAGACAGGATGAAGGGATATGCGGTAGAGAGCGGTTATATGGGATTTGTGAACGGGACATATATGTTATTTGCCAGTGAAACCGATTATGCGGATTATATGGCGGAATAGTGGGCATAGTTTATGAAGACGGGATAAACAGCCGCGATTCCGCTCATTTTTTGGTTGATAGAACGGGGGGAATACAGTACAATACAAGAGTATGTATGGATTTAGCCCCGTTTTTTTAGAAAGGGATAAGGGCGGCGGGTGTGTCTGACGGACAGGTGCAGACATTGCGGCTGCATGACATGACCCGAAAACATATTTGCGGAAGTTCATACATATGTATAAATAGTGCGCTGATGCAATTTTTCAACATTCATGGCGGCAGGCTGTCTGCATATCGCAGCCTGGGATGATGCCGCATTGGATGTGTGGGAGAGGTTATGGTCAGAAAAATAGATGATATTTCTGTGAACTATATAGATGAGGGTGAGGGCGAAATCATACTTCTGCTGCATGGCTGGGGCGCGAATATTACCCTTTACCGCAGTGTGATTGATACGCTGAAGCAGGGAAGACGGGTGATTGCCCTTGATATGCCGGGATTTGGAAAGACGCCCGAACCACCTGTGCCCTGGTGCGTAGATGATTATGTGGATTTTGTGTTGAAATTTATCGCTTCGTTTCCGATAGAGAGACTGAGCGTGGTGGTGCACTCGTTTGGCGGCCGGGTGTTTTTTAAAATGAATGCAAGGAAAAACCTGTCCTTTACCGTGGAGCGCGCAGTGTTGATTGACAGTGCCGGTATTCTGCCGAAGAAGAGCCTTGGGCAGAAGGTGAGCCTCCGATGCTACAAGATCGGCAGAGCTTTTATGAGCACGAAAGTGATGCACTTTCTCTACCCCGACGCGGTGGAGGAGATGCGGCGCAAACGCGGCTCCTCCGACTATAACAATGCGACGCCCCTCATGCGGGCCACGCTTGTGAAGGTGGTCAACGAGGATCTGGAGCCGCTGATTTCTCTTGTGAAGTGCCCGACGCTTCTGATCTGGGGCGATTTGGACACGGCTACGCCGATAGGGGATGCGAGGCGGATGGAAGAGCTGATTGCGGATGCGGGACTGGTTGTGTGCGAGGGGGCCGGGCATTTCTCCTACGCGGAACAGCCCGCGAAGGTGAACGGGGCGCTTCGGGCCTTTTTCGGTTAAGTGGACGGTCGATTTTTGTACGAGACGGAGAGGAATGACAGGCAGAAATGGATATGATAATCTTTGGTGTATGGCTTGCCGCCTATCTGGTGGGAGCGGTCTGGTATCTCTTATATCTGATGCACATGTTTCAACAGAACTCCTACAAGCCGCGGGAGTACGGAGAGTGGATGCGGGTGCATACCAATGTGGGAAGACTGCTTGGAAAATGTCTGTATGCGCTGGTTTCTCTTCCGCTTGTGGCGATAGGGAGCAAGGGCTGTCTGATCGCGGCCTGCCTTATGAATGGAATGACTATTTTGGTCAATAAACCGCATAAGGCGAAGAAACCGCTGGTATATACGCCGCGTGTGCGGCGGATGCTCATTACGACAGGTATTCTATATCTCTTCGCCGCGGCGGCGGTTGTGCTGCCGGGCCTGTGGATGGAGGCGAATGGCGGCATGCTTCTGACTGCGCAGGGGATACTGCCGGCGCCGGAGCGCCCGCTGCTCAGGAATGTGGAGCTGGTTCTGCTGCTTTTGTTTGTTTTGCAGCCTTTTTTGATATTGGTGGCGAATGCGGTTAACCACCCGGTTGAAAAGAAGATTGATCAGTATTATATCAACGATGCCGCCCGTATTCTGCGGGAGATGCCAGAGCTGAAAATTATCGGCGTCACGGGCAGTTACGGAAAAACAAGCGTGAAGTATTATCTGAGTACGCTGCTTTCCGCACAGTACAATGTGCTTCACACGCCGGGCAATTATAACACGACACTTGGCGTGGTGCGGACGATCCGGGAAAACATGAAGCCGTTTCACGAGATATTTATTTGTGAAATGGGCGCAAGAGAGGTGGGGGACATCAAGGAAATCTGTGATCTGGTGCACCCGGATTACGGTATCATTACTTCCATCGGACCGCAGCATCTGCAAAGTTTTCACACCATAGAAAACATTGTTTCGACGAAGTTTGAGCTGGCGGATTCTGTGCCCCGGTCCGGCAGGGTCTTTTTAAACTATGACAACGAGTACATCAGAAATGTGAAGACAGGAAAGAATGTGGTCAGCTACGGCATTGCGGCGGCGGATACCGATTTCCGGGCTTACGATATCGAGGTTTCCCCGAAAGGATCCTTTTTTAAGATGAAGGATGAAACCGGGAAGACATATGAGTTTCACACGAAGCTGGTTGGCAGCCACAACGTGCAGAACATTGCGGGCGCCATTGCCGTGGCGCATACACTGGGGATTCCTATGGAGAAGCTGCTTTACCCGGTGAAACAGCTGGAGAGCGTACCGCACAGGCTGCAGCTTGTGAAGCAGGGCGACAGAATATTGTTGGACGATGCTTATAATTCCAACAAGAACGGGTTTAAGGCGGCGCTTGATACCCTGGCAATGTTTCGGGAACTGCGCATCCTGCTGACGCCCGGAATGGTAGAGCTGGGTGAGAAGCAGTACGATGAGAATAAAGAAGTGGGCGTCTATGCCGCCGACAAGTGCGATTATGCCGTGCTGGTAGGAAAGGAACAGACGAAGCCGATTCAGGACGGCCTGTTGGAAGCGGGATTCCCGGCGAACAGGATGATTTTGGTGGATGATCTGCAGGAGGCGTTTCGCATGGTGAATGCGATTCCCGGTGAGAAGCAGAAGATTATCCTGATTGAGAACGATCTGCCGGATAATTATGCGTAAGCGCGCGGATGGAACTGCCGGCGCATCGTCTGACAGGCAGCGAATAAGGAAGGAGAAAAGAAAGCGATTATGAAAATTCGAGTAGGAGTCTTTTTCGGCGGTAAGAGCGTGGAGCACGAGGTGTCCGTTATCTCCGGCTTACAGGCGTACAATGCCTTTAATAAAGAAAAGTATGATCTGGTGCCTGTCTATATCACGAAAGAAAACGAACTGTATACAGGCGAGCTGGTCGCGGATATCGCCAACTACAGGAACATCCCGGAGCTGTTAAAGAAGAGTACCCGCGTCTTTTTGATGGGGGAGAAAAACGGCGTGAAGCTGATCCAATACCCGGAGAAAAAATTCGGCAGTTCTGAGGTTGCACAGATCGACGTGGCGTTTCCCGTGGTGCACGGCGCGAATGTGGAGGATGGTTCCCTGCAGGGATTTTTAAGGCATTACAATATTCCCTTCGCCGGATGTGATGTGATGGCATCGGCGGTCACGATGGATAAGTATGTGATGAAGACGGTATTGAAGGATAACGATATCCCGGTTCTCGACTGTGTGACGCTGTACGGGAAGGAATTTGAGAGCGGTGAGCAGGCGGCTTACGACAAGGTGGAACAGAAAATACCCTATCCCGTGATCGTGAAGCCAGTCAATCTGGGATCCAGCGTGGGAATCAAGGTAGCCAAAGACCGGGAGGAACTGCGGGAAGCGCTGGAGTACGCCTTCACCTTTGGCCCCAAAGTGCTGGTGGAACATGCGATTATGAATCTGCGGGAGATCAACTGTGCGGTGTTGGGGGATTACGAGGAGGCACACGCTTCCGAATGCGAGGAGCCGATTTCCAGCGATGAAATTTTGAGCTATGAGGATAAATATGTGGCGGGAGGAAAAGGCGGCTCTGAGGGCATGAGAACTGCGAGAAGGGAGCTGCCGGCGGATCTGACGCCCCAGAAGCGGGAGGAAATCCGCGAGATGGCGGTGAAGACGTTCCGAACACTTGGCGCAAGCGGTGTGTCCCGGATTGACTTTATGATAGACCGGGATACAGACCAGGTGTATGTAAACGAGATCAATCCCATTCCGGGTTCCCTTGCGTTTTATCTGTGGGAGGCTCTGGGTAAGCCATACGCAGAGCTTCTGGATGACATGGTCAAGCTGGCGCTTAAGAGAGAGCGGGAGGAGCAGAGTATGCTCACTTCTTTCGAGAGCAATATTTTACAGAATGCCAATCTGTCTGGAGCCAAGGGCATGAAGAAGTAAAATCAATACAACAGCGAAGAAAAACGGCTGCCGTTCCGCATTTTGGATGGCAGCCGTTTTTCTATAAATAAAGCAATCACACACAATATGATTATGCTACTGCATACACAGATAGTCCGACAAAAATCAATATGGTTACCAGCGTGCCCATAGACAGGGTAGTGGAAATGTAGATCCCCTCAGACTCCACGTCGGCGTACAGCGGTATGATAAACGGCGCCGGCAGGGAGAACAGCAGGATCATTGCCATAAAGAGCTGCTTGTCAAAAGGAACGAGCTGGAATACGATCAGGGAGGCAATACACAAGAGCGCTCCCATCACAACCGTTCGGAAGACAATGGTCTTTAACACAGGGCCGATCAGATCCTTTCTCATGGAAAGCTCATATCCCACAATAATCAGGATCATGCCGGAGGTGGGAAGGGTAATCATCTCGATCGTTTGAGAAAAGATCGGGCCTATGGGAGAGGCGGTGATGATATTGCCAAGTCCCGTGATTCCCACGATGATACCCAGAACAACGCCCCGGAAGGCCGGGTTTTTACACATTTCTCTCAGCATGGCGCCGAGAGTCGGCTTCTGGCCCGTGGCATTTTTCAAAAGTGTCAGGTAAACTGTGTATACAAACAGCACCTGCCCCAAGTCCACAGTAGCCATGTAGGAGAGCTGGTCCGATCCGGCAAGCAGCCCGTACAGGGCATAACCGAGCATACCCACTTCAAAGCCGGAAAGCAGGTAAGGCATAAGCTTGGAATCGGATACAAAACGGTTTAACAGGAAACCGCATCCCAGAGCAAGGGAACAGCTGATGAAAATAATGCTGAACATAAGCAGGCTGTCCAGAGAGTAGGATGTGGCATAAAAAGCCTTAAACAGGACTACTGGCAGGGTGATGTTTGAGATCACACTTTTGATCCCGCCCAGCCCATCCTTGGAAAGGATGCCGGACACGCGGCAGAAATAGCCGATCAGGATCATGATGACTACCGGAAGCACCATCTCAAGAACCGATAATGTCTGTGCCATAAGCTTAATTTACCTCCACTTTATCCACTTCCTGATAAGGCGCGAGCGTGGAAACCATTTTTACGGGGCCGTTGGAGCGGTTAATCACATAATGAACCTCCTTGGGTTCTATGTGGATCAGCTGGCCGGCCTTGAGGGTGTGGCAGACGCCGTCCACCTCAATGTCCACTTCACCTTCCAGGACGAAGAAGTTTTCTTCCATGATGTTGTGATAGTGTGCCTTGAAATCCTGTCCCGCCTGGAATTGTACCAACGCAAAATTGGATCTCGGCCCCTTCATCAGATACTTGGGTCCGCTGTCTCCGAAGCGATACTCTTTTTCGTTTTCGTCAATAATGAACATTTTTCATATCCTCCTTATGTTATTGTGGCTTGCTGCAAAGCCGCGCGGGCAGATGGCTTAAACGCCCGGTGCAGCCCACATGTTTTTGGTAAGCCCCTCGTTTGCGAGCGCAAGCTGGGCGGCGTATACTTTACGCCATTTATCGTAGAGATCCTGATACACCTTTGCGTTCTCTGCGTTCGGGTAGTAGGTCTTTTCGATTTTGACAACTTTTTTCATAGTCTCCTCGATATCCGTGTAGATTCCCACGCCTTTGCCGGCCAGAATAGCGGCGCCGAGGGCGGTGGCCTCCTTCACCTGGGGCACATGAACGGGAATGTTCAGCACGTCAGATACGATCTGACACCAGAGCGGGCTCTTGGAAGCGCCGGAGGCAAAGATAATCTCTTTGGGGAACTCGCCGGTAACGGATGCAACGAGTTCTATATTTCCTTTCGTGGCCATGGCGGAATTTTCCATGATGGCACGGTAGAACGTATAACGGTTGAACTTGTCGGGATCCAGCGCAAAATTCGTAAAAGTAGGAGCGGCGTGTTTCCAGCAGATATAGTTCATCACATCGGAGAAGGTACAGTACATCCCATAACAGCCAGCGGGAATTTTTGCGGCCTCCTCGTTCATCAGATCGTAGGTGTCGCGGCCGGTTTCTTTGGCAAGCTGTTTTTCATGCTGGCAGAAAGCGTCACGGTACCATCTCATAACAAGTCCCGGATAGAAGGCAAGAGCTTCATACTGCCACAGGTCGGGAAGGGCATGACAGTTCACGCGGACTCTGCAGTCATCGTCCGTTTTGGGAACGGATGCATTGTATTCAAACTGCCAGAAGCTGCCGCCGAAGACAGCGCCCTGGGAAGAGGACACCAGTCCGACGCCGATACAGCCAAGCTGTGCATCGCCGCCGCCGGCTACCACGGGAATGCCTTCCACAAGGCCGGTAATTTCGGCAGCTTCCTTTGTCACATGGGCAACAACGGTGCCGCTCTCGTAGACTTTCGGGAAAATATCGGATTTTAAGCCGCATTTTTCCATGATGGAACGATCCCAGTCTCTCGTGGAGAGATCGAAAATACCTGTGGTGGAGCCGTTGCTCGGCTCTATGGACATGACGCCCGTCAGCTTTAAGATCAGCCAGTCGTTGAACATGCCGACAAAGGCAGTCTTATCATAGATCTCCGGCATCTTGTTCTTTACCCAGAGAATGCGGGGCAGTGCGCCCAGAGCATAAGTCTGGCCGGAAACTTTGTAGATTTCCCGTTCCAGTTCGGGAGATTTCCTGATCAGTTCCACTACTTCGTCATCGGAGCGTGCATCCACATTGGCGCAGGCCCAGATCTCGTTGTAGTCTTTGTCATAAAGTACGATTCCCTCGCGCATGCAGGTAGTGGAGATTGCCGCGATCTCGGAAGGAGCGATGCCTGTTTCCTTCAGGACATCCCTGATACAGCCGCAGGTCAGATCCCAGTTGTGCGTCCAGTCAAAATCCATGGAGCCGGGAAAACGGGGATCTTCCTTGTGTTCCCATTCCTGCTGGGATACGCCCAGCTGATTTCCTTCCAGATCGAAAAGTACGGCCCGGACACTTCCGGTGCCTGCATCAAGAGCCATTAAATACTTTCCCATTCGAATACCTCCTGTTTTTAGTGTAAATGATATGTTTAAAGCCGGCAAAGCTGCCCGGCAGTTTCTTCATCCGTAATCAGGATGTCCAGATAGCCGCCCATCAAGGCTGCGTGGATAGCCGGCACCTTGTGTTTTCCTGCGGCCACACCGATCACGTTTTCGAGTTCTTCCAGCGTGCTCAGAGGGACGCTGACAAGGCGTGAATCCACCTCGGTATCCACCAGCTTTCCGTCTTTGTCTATGAAATGACAGATCACGTCCCCGACGGCGCCTTTCATGCCGAGCAGGCGAAAATCGCTGGGGCTTAAGATGGAAGACTTCACAATCGTTGCAGAATCATCCATACCGCCGATGCCCACCACGGTCATACTCGCCAGCCGGATCATGTTGGTGACTTCCTGGACAGAGCTTTCCTGTTTGATGGCATCCGCCATCTCCGCCGAGGACATGATGATCGGCGAGGGAATCAGATACAGTTTTGCGTTAAAAATATTGGAGTCCGATTTGGGCAGATAATACCCAACACCGCCGGTTAGGGATACGAAGGAGACGTCTGTCTCCAGATTCCTGGCAAGATATTCGATGGTCTTGGAAGTTGTGTCGCCGTAACCGAAATTTATGTAAGAGTTCTCCCGCACATGATTGGCAATATACATGGAAGCCGCTCTGGCGATGGTATCGTTCGTACCTGACGCGCTGGGATTGGTGGGCACTGTATAGCAGTCCCGCAGATGGTATTTTTCCATCAGCTTTGTCTCCAGCTCCCGTCTCGTGTCCAGGGAGGAGGAAATGCGGAACTGTACAACGCCGGTCTGTCTCGCCTTTTCCAGAAGTTTGATCA
The DNA here is from genome assembly GCA_965114645.1 of uncultured Lachnospiraceae bacterium. Taxonomy (GTDB): domain Bacteria; phylum Bacillota; class Clostridia; order Lachnospirales; family Lachnospiraceae; genus UBA3282. Next base: position 16,828 of record CBCOZL010000008.1, read on the forward strand.
CCCGCATGCGGGTAATGTTGAGCTGGTCGGCAATGGCCTGCTGCGTCATGTTTTCCACATAATAATACCATGCAATTTTTACCATGAGGTTCTTCTCATAATCGGTTGCCACGTCAAACATGTAGAATCCCCCTTTATCAGCACAAAAGTTTAAACGTGAATCAAATGTATCTTTAGAACAGTATATCAACGGAGGTAACAAAAGTCAATGTGAAATGACATAAAATGCAGGGAATGTTTTAGGTATTGACAAATAGCGTTATCTCACTTATGATATTTTTACAGAACAAAATTTTTCTGTCCACACAAATGTCGCTTTACATTGGGGGAAGCACTATGCAGAAAACACAAACTTTGTTGTCTGTTCGGAACATAGAGAAGGCATTTGGCTTTAACCGTGTTTTGAAGGGGATTAATTTGGAATTGAGTGCCGGCGAGGTTCTCTCTCTGATCGGTGGAAACGGGGCCGGCAAAAGTACGCTGATGAAAATTATCATGGGCATTTATCAGCCCGATGCCGGTCAGATACATATCAAAGAGCAGGAAGTGAACCTGAACAGACCATCCGTTGCGCTGGCGCACGGCATTTATATGGTACCGCAGGAGCCGATGCTTTTTCCGAATATGACGGTGGAAGAGAACATTGTCATGGGATTTGACGAAAAGCAGGCGGAGCTGCACAAGAGACTGGTGGAGCAGATTGCCGAGGTGGGGTGGGATCTTGACCTGAACAGAAAAGCGGGAAGTCTTTCCATCGCGGAGCAGCAGCTTGTGGAGATTTTGAGGGGCCTTCTTAGAAACGCAGAGATCCTGATTCTGGATGAGCCCACCAGTGCATTGACTTTTGATGAGGTAAAAAGCCTCTTCCAATGCGTGAACGATCTGCGCTCGAAAGGGATCGGAATTATCTATATTACGCATCGTCTGACGGAAGTTTTTGAGATTTCCACAAGTGTGGCGATCATGCGCGACGGCGTGATTACGCTGAGCGGCCAGGTCAGTGAATTTACGAAGGAAGCTCTGGTAAAGGGACTTCTGCCTCCTAACAGGGAGGAAAAGACGGAGGAGGGCGACAAGGCGGAGAGCGCCGCTCATGTGATTGATTACACTAAGCCGCCCGTGCTGGAACTGCAGCATTTTAGCGGCTATGGATTTAACGATATCTCCCTAAAATTGTATCCGGGAGAGATCCTCGGCGTTGCGGGTGTGGTAGGTGCGGGAAGGACAGAGCTCGCCACAACGATTTTCGGACGGGATAAGGTGCTTGGCGGCAGGGTGATCCTGGATGGGAAAGACATCACCGGCCTCTCCACGAAAAGGGTTATAGAGGCGGGACTTAACTATGTACCCGAGGACAGACACCTGCACGGACTGTTTAAAATCGCCGATGTGGCGGTGAATACGACATCCGCATTCCTGCCGGATAAATCTATGGGCAGGTTTTTGTTAAACAGAAAGAAAGAGCGTGAGGTCACGCAAAAATACATAGATGATTTTCGGATTAAGGTTACGGGGCAGTCTCAGGTGACTGGAAGTCTGTCGGGCGGAAACCAGCAGAAGATCGTGATCGGCAGGAGTCTTTCCACCGGTCCCAAGGTCGTTATTCTGGATGAGCCGACGAGAGGCATCGACGCTGGAGCCAGAGGCGATGTGTATGCGATCATTCATCAACTTCGAAAACAGGGTGTGTCCGTGCTTCTGATTTCTTCCGATATGGAAGAGATTGTGGAATTGTCCGACAGGGCTGTGTCCGTGTTCCAGGGACGCATCAATGCGGAACTTTCCAAGGAGGAGATCAATCAGGATAATCTGATGGCGGCCGCTTTTGATGTAAAGCAAGAGAAAGAGGTGATTGCATGACAACCATAAAGAAGCTCACGAAAGCGCGTGAGGCGAGCAGCCTGTTATTTCTGGTAGTCCTGTTTGCGATAGTCGGCTGCATCAACAAAGACTTTCTGGCGCCGTCCAGTATCATGGCCTGCTTTAATGACAGCGTGGTGTTCACGCTTCTGGCAGTGGGGATGGCCTTCGCCATATTTATCGGAGAGATCGATGTATCCATCGGTTCTAATCTGGGATTTTCGGCGGCGGTAGTCGGGTCAATGCTCAGGGACGGGCACAGTTTTGTCGTATCATTTCTGACGGGCCTTCTGATCGGCGTGCTGGTCGGCCTGTTTAATGGCTGGGGTGTTGCGGTTTTAAAGATTCCTTCCTTGATTTTTACGCTTGGTACAAACGGTATCCTCAGGGGCATGATCTTTTTGTATACCGGCGGCGCCTGGGTGGAAAATCTGCCGCCGCAGTTTACGGCGTTTTCCTCCAAGCCCCTTGTGAGCAATCTGACGGTGTACTATGCCGTGGTAATTTTAGCTGTTGTTGTAATACACATTCTTCTTACAAGAACGAAAAAGGGCAAATATTTCATAGCGGTTGGTGACAACGAGGGCGGTGCAACCCTGGTCGGCATTCCCGCTACGAGAACAAAAGTGCTTGCGTATGTGTTCTGCGGCGTGTTTGCATCCATAGCGGGTATCATCTACGCTTCCCGTATCGGATTCATCACAGTCATCGCAGGAAACGGATATGAGATGAAGGCGGTAGCGGCCTGTGTCATTGGTGGCATCAGCCTGACGGGCGGCCTTGGCAGCGTGATCGGCGCATGCATCGGTGCGGTTATTATGTCCAGTGTGAGCCGTATTCTGGTATTTATGGGATTTTCTTCCGACTACGATAACACAATCACAGGTCTTATGCTGATTACGATTGTGGTGCTGGATGCCCTTTTACAGAGACATTCAGCGGAGAGGATCAGGCGGGAACGTCTGACGAACAGGGCGGCCAGCGCTGCGCAGAAGGGAGGAGAACAGGCATGAAAAAGAATGTAAAAGCTCTTTTTAACTGGGATATGTTTCTTCTCTGCGTACTGATTCTGGAGTTTGTTGTTTTCGGTATGAAGAATCCCAAGTTTCTGATGCCGAGGGTTCTGCTTGCCAGCGTCAACGACTTTATAGCCATCTGCATCATTTCCCTGTTTGTGACTTTTGTTATGATCACGGGCGGTATTGATATTCAGGCGGCTTCGATTGTGGGACTTACCTCCATCATCATCGGTGTGGCGTGGCAGGACGGCGGCATGAATATCTGGGTGGCAGCGCTTCTGGCGGTGGGGGCAGCGGCATTGTGCGGCGCGCTTTCGGGTTTCTTTATCGCCTATTGTAAAGTGCAGGCAATGGTAATTACTCTGGGAGGCAGTTTCCTATATGCGGGGTTTGCGCTTCTCGTCTCCAATCTTTCGGCGACAGAAGCTTATAAAGGAATCAGCGGATTCCCGGATGACTTTAAAATCATTTCCAAGTTTAAGCTGTTCGGGGTGGTGCCCAGCCAGTTGATTCTCTTTGCCGTGCTGACGCTGATCGCTTATCTGCTTTTGCACAAATCCAAGTATGGCCGCAGCGTTTTTCTGGTGGGCATTAACCAGAAAGCGGCGGAGTATTCGGGCATCAACACGAGACTGATCATTATGAGCACATACATTTTGTCTGCGGTCAGTGCGGCCCTGGCGGGTATTATGCTCACCTCTTATCTGGGAACATCCAAGAGCGACATGGGATCCAACCTGACGCTCAACATTATTACCACGGTAGTGCTGGGAGGAACGCTCAGTACAGGCGGAAAGGGAAGTGCGATCGGCACCGCCCTGGCATCCCTGGTAATCGGTATCCTGAGGTTTGGCCTGCCGCTGTGCTTTAAGGTAAACACACAGTATCTGGATGTGCCTGTGGGACTTCTGCTGATCGTGGTGGTTGTGGGACGCGCGATCGCTTCTTCACCGAAGACAGCGGTATTTTTGAAGAAATTTGGAAAAGCTTAGAAGCAGGACAGAATGAAATGGTTATTCAGAGCGCATTACAAAGTGTAATCCGCTTTTGAATAGAATAAAAAGGAGGAAAAAGATATGAAAATGAAAAAGGTTATGTCACTCGCGTTGGCTATGTCTATGGTATTCACTATGACAGCTTGCGGCGGCGGTGCAGCAGAGGCTCCGGCACAGGAGGCACCCGCAGCGGAGGCAGAGGCTCCTGCGGCAGAAGAGGAAGCTCCGGCAGCGGAGGCACCCGCGGCAGAAGAGGAAGCTCCGGCAGCAGATGCACCCGCAGCAGGCGGAGATGTGGCTGGAAAGACAGTTGTGTTTATTCCGAAGCTTACAGGAAATGCTTTCTTTGAGGCAGCTAATGACGGCGCGCAGAAGTATGCGGCTGATTGGGGATTCACAGTAGATTATCAGGGAAGCGCTACAGCCAGCGCTGCCGATCAGGTACAGGTTATCAATAACGCAGTAGCAAGCGGCGCTGATGCGATCTGTATTTCTACCGTAGATGCAGCGGGCGTAAGAGACGCGCTCCTGGCGGCAAAGGATGCCGGCCTTGCTGTTTGTACATGGGACTCTGACGCTGAGTCGGATGCACGTTCCCTCATGGTATCCCAGGGTACGCCTGAGGTGCTTGGACAGATGCTGGTTGATATGTCCGTGGACGCACTCACAAAGCGCGGTGTAGATCCTGCGGCTGACGAAGTGAAGTATGTATGGCACTACTCCCAGGCTACGGTAACTGACCAGAACTCCTGGCAGGTAGCGGGCGAGAAGATCATCGCTGAAAAGTATCCTAACTGGGTAAAAGTTGCAGACAACTACTATTCCGAGCAGGACGCTGAGAAGGCTGTTTCCACAGGCGCGGCTATTCTGGACGCTTATGCGGATATCGACCTGATCATCTGTAACGACTCCACCGCTCTTCCCGGCCAGTTAAAGGCAGCGCAGAACAAGGGTCTTGGCAAAGATGATATCACCATCACAGGTTTCGCAAGCCCGATGTCCATCAAAGAGTACTGCGATGCAGACGTTCTGTATGAGTGGGGTCTCTGGGACTGCGGAATCCAGGGCGCTATGGGCTGCTACCTTGCAGCGTATATAGCAGCAGGCAATGAAGTTAAGGTTGGCGATAAGGTGAGCATCCCCGGTATCGGCGATTGCGAAATCCTGGCAAACGACTGCCTCTCTGAGGGCGACACCACAGCAGATACAAACAACGGCGTAGTTCTGCTTCCTGAGACCACCGTATTCACTGCTGACAACGTAAACGACTACAACTTCTAAGAAATACCGTGAAAATCAGATGCGACCTAAGGAGGGTGTTATAAAATGGCAGATGTAGATGGATTAAAAATAGCGAAAGATTATAAGGTGGACGTTCCTTTTGCCAATCAGGGCGACTTTCATGTGAAGGGAGCGGGCAGTCTGGACTGGGGCATGAAAAAGCACCTTTCCAATATCTTCGATCCCGTAAGCGGAAATACGGTGATGTTTGCCTTTGATCACGGCTATTTCATGGGATCTACGGCAGGCCTGGAGAGACTGGATGTTCTGCTTCCGCAGTTGATTCCCTATGTGGATGTTCTGATGGGAACCAGAGGCGCTATCCGCACTTGTGTGCCGGCTGACTGCCGTAAGGGTATCGCTCTTCGCACAACATCCGGCTCTTCCATGCTCAATGATGATCTTTCACATGAAGTGCTCGCGGTGGACATTGAGGATGTGATTCGCATGAACGCGGACTGTATGGCAATCCAGACGTTTATCGGTGCAGACGGACAGCTTTCCAGCCTGGATAACTTATCTAAGGCGGTGAACGCAGGAATGCGCTATAGTGTGCCTGTGATGGGTGTTGTGGCTGTCGGCAAACAGATGGAGCGCACAGGACGGTTCTTTAAGCTGGCTACCCGTATTTTGGCGGAGCTTGGCGCGAACATTATCAAGACGTATAACTGTGAAGATTTTGAGGAAGTGGTTGCGGCATGTCCCGTACCGATCGTGGTGGCGGGCGGCAAGAAGCTTCCCGAGAAGGAAGCGCTGGAGCTGGCTTACGAGGTAATCAGCAAGGGCGCAAGAGGCGTAGATATGGGCCGGAATATTTTCCAGAGCCAGAATCCCGCGGTTATGGCGCAGGCAGTCAACATGGTTGTGCATAAGGGCGCGACAGCCGGGGAAGCATACGAGTTCTTTCAAGACAACAAGTAATATGACGAAAGCCTTTTGGTCGGCGTCTTAATGGGTAAACAAATACCGCTCTGCATATATTGCAGGGCGGTATTTGTTATATCCATGAAATCTTCTGACGCGGTCTGTCTAGTCCATGAACTCCACTTTTCCGCTGTCGATATGATAAATTGCACCACAGACTTTGAGAGGAGATTCGTCTGTGAGGTTTAATTTCTCCTTGATGATGGAAACGCTTCTCTCCACGTTCAGGCAGCTTGCCTTCAGCTCATCCTTCTCATCGCCGATTGCCTTTTTGATCTCGTCGGTTATGTATTTCACAAAGCCGTCGGGATCACTGCTCAAAGCAGCCCCTACTGCGCCGCAGTGGGTGTGTCCCAGTACGACAACGAGATTTGTGCCAAGGTGGTCAGCGGCATATTCCACGCTTCCGAGCTGGTGGTTGTCCATCACGTTACCTGCCACGCGGATGGTGAACAGCTCGCTGATACCTGCGGAAAAAACAGCTTCCGGGATCACGCGGGAATCGGAACAGGTGATAATGGTTGCGTAGGGAGCCTGGCCCTCATCGCAGGTTTTCTGTCTGATCTGAGGCGATACATCGCCAGGATTACTGGAAACGGTCAGGTAACGCTCGTTTCCTTCTTTCAGTTTTGCAATTGCCTCTGCAGCGGATAAATTTTGATGTGCCATAGTTTCATGCCTCCGTTTCTTTTTTTATTCCCACGAGCAACGAGCCAAGTGATTGCTTGCAAGCATTTGGCGACTGCCGCGAGGGTCGAAGCCCTGCCCTTTCTGGCAGGGCTTTTGACTCGCTATCTGCGCATCTAATTTACTAACAAAAGTATACCATGATTGCTCTGGTTTTGCATCAAGAATTCGCTTTTTGTCACAGGAAATCCCGCAGATATACTTCCATCGAACGGTTCATCTCCCGGGAAAAATCGGACTCGTATTTTCTCTTCCAGAAAGCCTCCATCCATACATCATACTCTTTTTTATCGGTATGTCCTGAGAACATTTCCCTGATCTGCGCACTGCTCTTGTCCTGGTAACTGTTTTCACAGACGATATCCGACACCCGAAACCGCTCCGGCTTTTTCCGCGTTTTCTGCTGCTTTGTGGGATGACCGAAAACGAGCAGACATGCGGGGTAGACATATCGGGGAAGCTGCAGAAGGGTTTTCATCTCCTCCGCATGCTCCATGACATCACCGATATAGCAGGAGCCGATTCCCAGACTTTCCGCTGCCGTGACTGCATTCTGGGCCGCAATCAGCGCGTCCTCCACGGCGAGCAGCAGGTCACCTGCGCCGGGGGCGCGCGGCGTCAGGCCCGCTTCCTCATAAAAGGTAAGCCATTTCCGGCAGTCCGCACAAAAGACAAGCATCATTTTTGCCTTTGCCATAAAGAGCTGGTTATCACACAGTACGGCAAGTTTTTCTTTTTTGTTTTCGTCCGTGATGTCGAGAATGGTGTACAGTAACTGACAGCCCGCCGAAGGCGCCTGTAGCGCTGCCTGCAGGATACTGTTTTTATCTTCACTAGATATTTCTTCATCGGTAAATACACGGACAGATTTTCTTTCATATAGAGACTTTATTACTTCATTCGTCATAAGAACCTCCTTTTCTGCCAATACAATCAGTATAATTGAAGCTTAACTGAATGTATATAATTTCCTTCGCTACAAATAATAGTAAAACACAAAAATAAAATAACTACGATTTGTAGATGGAGGTTATAGCATATGAAAGCAACGGGAATTGTCAGAAGAATAGATGATCTGGGACGCATTGTAATCCCCAAGGAGATCCGCAGGACTCTGCGGATCAGGGAAGCGGACCCGCTGGAAATATACACGGACAGGGAAGGCGAGATCATCTTAAAAAAATATTCGCCGATTGGTGAAATGGGTACTTTTGCCAAGCAGTATGCGGAGAGTATGGCGCAGGTTTCCGGCCACATTGCGTTAATCACGGACAGGGATCAGTTCATCGCGGTGTCGGGCGGCATGAAGAATCTGCTGGGCAAGTCCATCAGCAGGGAGCTGGAGGAAAAAATTGACCACAGAGAGAGCGTGGTGGCTGCCAAAGGGGACAGAAATTTCATACAGGTCAGTCTGGAGGGGGATGACTTCAGCCATGAAGCGATAAGTCCCATTATCTGCGAGGGAGATGTGATCGGCTCTGTGATATTGGTGGAGATGGATCATAAGTCCAAGATGGGAGAAGTGGAGCAGAAACTGATCCAGTCGGCAGCAGGATTTCTGGGGCGGCAGATGGAGCAGTAGACGAGACAGTAGATGAAACAGCAGGAAGCGGATGGATGTGCGGGGAGCCGTTGTGTGGACGGTTCTCCGCATTCGCATGACCGGGCCGAACAGGAAAGGGGCGGAGCCCGAAGGGATTGATTGAAAAAGGAATTGCAAAATAGACGGTAAAACCGTAAAATATTGGGAAAGGAGGGGGAACCTATGGACAGACAAAATCTGACGCTGCTCACCGATCTGTATGAACTGACGATGATGCAGGGTTATTTTAAGAACAAGGATCAGAACGAGACGGTTATTTTTGACGCTTTTTACAGAAACAATCCCTGTGACGGCGGGTTCGCCGTGATGGCTGGCGTGGAACAGCTGATTCAGTATATTAGGGAGCTGCATTTTGATAAGACGGACATTGACTATCTGGCGGGGCTCGGCATTTTCGGGCAGGATTTTCTGGACTATCTGGCGGACTTCCGTTTTACGGGGGATGTCTATGCGATTCCCGAGGGGACGGTGGTTTTTCCCAGGGAACCGCTTGTAAAAGTGATTGCGCCGATCATGCAGGCCCAGCTTGTGGAGACGGCGATCTTAAATATCATCAACCACCAGAGCCTGATCGCAACCAAGGCGGCGCGGGTGTGTTATGCGGCGCAGGGAGACGGGGTGATGGAATTCGGACTCCGCCGTGCCCAGGGCCCTGACGCGGGGACATACGGCGCGAGGGCGGCTGTCATCGGCGGCTGCGTGGGTACATCCAACGTGCTCTGCGGACAGCTTTTTGATGTGCCGGTGAAGGGAACCCACGCCCATAGCTGGATTATGAGTTTCCCGGACGAGTACACTGCTTTTCGGACATATGCGCAGATGTACCCTTCTGCCTGCATTTTGCTTGTGGATACATACGACACTCTGAAATCGGGCGTTCCGAATGCCATCCGTGTCTTTACGGAGATGAGGGAAGAGGGCATTCCCCTGAGTTTTTACGGCATCCGGCTGGACAGCGGCGACCTTGCCTACCTCTCAAAGGAGGCCAGAAAAATGCTGGATGAGGCGGGATTTCCTGATGCGGTGATCTCAGCCTCCAACGACCTGGATGAATTTCTGATCCAGAGCCTGAAGGATCAGGGGGCGAAGATTACCTCCTGGGGCGTGGGCACCCATCTGATCACGTCGAAGGACTGCCCTTCCTTTGGAGGCGTTTACAAGCTGGCGGCGGTGATGGGGGAGGACGGGACGTTTATTCCGAAGATTAAACTCTCCGAAAACACGGAGAAGGTGACCAATCCTGGCAACAAGACGATTTACCGTGTATACGACAAAGAGAGCGGTAAGATTAAGGCGGATCTGATCTGTCTGGCGGACGAGGTATATGACGAGAGCGAGCCGCTGCTGCTGTTCGACCCGGTGGAACCGTGGAAGAAGACAAAGCTCCCGGCGGGAAGTTACCGTCTGCGGGAGCTGATGACGCCTGTGTTTAAGGACGGCGCATGCTGCTATACATCGCCGAAAGTGATGGATATCCGGGCATACTGCCAGGAAGAACAGAATACCCTGTGGGAGGAGACGAGGCGTCTTGTAAATCCCCACAGGGTACATGTAGATCTTTCCAGTAAACTTTATGACACAAAGATTATGCTGCTTGACCAGATGGGTCAGTAATTAAACTGCGGAAGATAATCTTTGTTTTCTGCAAGGATATCGTCCAGAATCTGCTTTGCCACAGTGGCGGAGTTTACAAGCGGATGAATGGTCAGCGCCTGCAGGGCACAGTCGTAATCGCCGCTCACGGCGGCTTCGATGGTGAGCTGCTCGTAGGCTTTCACATTCTGTAAAAGGCCGCGGATTTTTAAAGGGGTGCGCCCGATGTGTATGGGGTGTGCCCCGTCTTTGTCGATGACGCAGTTGCGCTCGATGGAAGCGTTGTCGGGAAGATCCGCGTTTGCGCCGCAGTTTAAGACATTCACGGTCTGGATGTCTTTTTTGTTGTTGTAGATGGAGTCAATCAGGCTGCATGCCGCATCGGAGTAGCGCGCGCCGCCGCGTTTTGCGAGCTGGGGCGGTTTGATGTCCAGGGCGGGATCCTGATAGAGGGCAAAAAGATCCTTTTCCACCTGTTTGATGACTTCCGCGCGGCAGCCTTCCTCCTTCGCAGCGCGGTCGCACTCTGCGAACATTTCCGGCTGCATATAGTAATATTTCAGATAGCTGACAGGCACCATACCGAGCGCTTTTAAGAAGGCGGGATCATAGTGGATTTCCGGGATGTTGGCCATCACTTCTTTGGCGGATTCCGAGCAGAGCTTTTCGATCGCCGCCTCAGTCACGTCCTCGCCCCGGACAAGCACTCTCTTTGCCCAGACGAGATGATTGATGCCGATGAAATCGCAGAACACATCGTCCGCGCTGCAGTCAAATTTTTCCGCCATGTCGCTTATCATATTGATGGGGCAGTTGCACAGGCCGATGGCTTTGACGGAGCTGTGGTTCAGGGCTGCCTCGGTCAGAATGCCCGAAGGGTTCGCGAAATTGATGAGAAACGCATCGGGGCATAATCTTTCCATATCGTGACAGATGTCCAGAATGACGGGAACGGAACGCAGGGCCTTGGCGAAACCGCCTGCGCCGGTAGTCTCCTGGCCGATTTTGCCATAGCGCAGCGGAATCCTTTCGTCCCGGATTCTGGCGTCAAGGAGTCCGACACGAAACTGCGTGGTGACGAAATCGGCGTCCTTTAAAGCCTCTTCCCTGTCTGTTGTGGCGTGGATCTGCAGGTCGATGCCGCTTTTTTCCACCATTCTTTTTGCCAGTTTGGTGACAATATTCAGTTTTTCCAGTCCGGCTTCCACGTCCACCAGCCAGATATCCTTTACAGGAAGGCTGTCATGCCGTTTGATAAAACCCTCGATCAATTCCGGGGTATAGCTGGAGCCTCCGCCGATGGTTGCAATTTTTAATCCTCTCTCTGTCATAATGACCTCCTATCTGTTCTATCTACATGTTTCACGCAATACCAGTTTCGACTCAAAAGTCTGGATGACGGGATCGCCTTCCGGGTGATGGATCCTGTCAATCAGAAGCGATACGGCTGCCTGCCCCATCTCGTAGAGCGGCTGGCGCATGGTGGAGAGGGCAGGAAACAGGATGTCCTTGGAATCGGGGACATCGTCGTCAAAACCGATCAGCGAAAGGTCTTCCGGCACCGAGAGTCCGGCTTCCCGAACCGCCCGCCACACGCCGAAAGCAGGTTTGTCGGCTCCGGCAAAGCAGGCATCCGGCCGCTCGCCATGTGTCAGCCGCCGCTTCATCTGCTGATAGGCGATATGCTCAAAGTGGTCGGCGTAGAGAATGGAGTCGGGACCAAGCGGCATCCGATAATCGTGCATGGCGGAAACAAAGCCGTTCAGCCGTTCCAGTCCCACGTCATAATTCATGTCGCATGTCACATGGACAATGTTTTTCCGTCCCTGCTTAATCAAATGTTCCGTGGCGGTATAGGCGCCGCGAAAATTGTCGAGCAGGATTTTGTCTGAGCGGCAGTCATTCAGATTGCTCTCGATCAGGACGCTGCTTGCCGCTTTCGAGGCGACATAGCGGAAAAGCGCCTCGTCATCGAAACAGCTCCCATAGGCGATGATGCCGTCCGTACAGCCGCTTGTCAGATAATCTACATATTTTAGTTTTGCGGCCATGTCCCTGCGTCCGCTGCAAAAAAGAATGTTGTAATCCTGCGCCTCCGCACCGTCCTGCAGTCCGCGGATCAGCTGAAAGAAAAAGTCGTTGCACAGATCGTCCATAACCACGCCGATGGTGTTGGTCTTTTGCAGAACGAGGGATTTGGCGAGACCGTTCGGGACATAGTTGTTTTCTTTAATGACTTCCAGTATTTTTCTGCGGTTCTCAGGACTGACGCCGGGCTTGTTGTTCAGAACTCTGGAAACCAGTGTCCTGGAAACATTCGCCTGTCTGGCGATATCTGATATTGTTGCCATATGCTGCCTTTCTTGAAATGGTAAACGGTGTACGGGTGTTTCAAAGTTTACATTTATATTGTATCACAATGAAACATAATGTCAACCGGAATGTGACAAATGCGATCAAAAAATACCATGTTTAGCTGTTGACATGCGTGAAATAATTGGGTAGGATGGGATTAAAATGTAAATCGATACACATTTATGAGTGAAAAAGACGCGGAAGCGTCATGGGAATGTTTTGGGAGGGAGACTGTTATGGATAAGGCGGATAAGAAGGAAAGATACGTTCTGGGAATTGACCAGGGCGGCACGAAAACGGCGGCGGCTGTGATACGGGAGGACGGTTTCATTGTGGGCCGGGCGATGGCGAAGGGGGCATATTTTCCCGATGACGGGGTGGAGAGAGCGATGGCGCCCATAGAGGAGGCGGTATCCGAGGCGGTGCGCAGCGCAGGAATCAGCACAGAGGATATTGTGTACGGCGTGGCGGGAATCAGCGGCGTGGACTGGCCGGGAGATGACGAGCGGATCAGAAAGGCGCTGCAGCAAAAACTTTCAATGGAGGAGATCTTTGCCTGCAATGATATGGTGATAGCGTTCTACAGCGGAGCCAGACGTCCCCACGGCGCGGTGATCTGTGCGGGAACGGGGATGAACGGCGCCTTGATTGACAGGAATGGCAGGCAGTTCGTCTATGGAGATTATATGGAAGAGCGGGCACAGGGTGGAAGTGCGCTTGCGAAGCGTGCCCTGCGCAAGGTTTTTGACGCGGAGCTTGGACTGTGCCCGCCCACAAAACTGACGCCGCTATTCTTACAGCAGGCCGGACTGACAGATGTGGATGCACTGTTAAAGCGTTATATGACAGAGAAAGGGTTTCAAAAGGAACTGCGGTTCCTGATGCCGCAGATCCTAATGGTTGCCCAGATGGGGGACGAAGCGGCCGGCAGCCTGCTGGATGAGTTCGCCGGGGAGATCGTCGCGTATATTGAGGCAGGATTTCGGAAGATGGAGATGACGCCGGGGGAAGAGGATATCGTGCTGGCGGGAAGTATATTTAAGGGAGCGGACAACCCGCTTACGAACCGGGTGATAGAAGGTGTCCGGGAGCGGATGCGGGGAGCGCAGGTTGTACAGGCGCGCTATGAGCCGGTGGTGGGAGCCTGTATCATGGGGCTTTGCGGGCTCGGAATGGAGCCTTCGAAATGGGAGATGGGCATTCAGAAGAGCGCGGCGGTTCTGGGGCTGCTTCGAAGCTGAAAATATCGGATTCAAAGAGGAATCTTGTGCGAATCCCACAAAAGAAAGGGGAAAACGGGGTAATTGTTGCCATAGTTTACTGCAGATGGTAAAATGAATACCAGTGACTCTAAAATGATTTGATGGATAAAGGGCAACACTTTGGATCGGTTTGTATTACATGTGCCAAAATGGCAGGGTGAATTGGTATTCACAAAGGAGCTGCTGACATTTGTGGGCGTCATTGTTTTGATGCTTGTGGGCATTCTCTTTTGTTTTCTGGGTTATAAGTATTTCAGGACGGTGCTGCTTCTGGGATTCGGCACCGTGTCCTGTTATGCTTCTTTTCTTCTGACAGAGTCTCTGACGGGAAATCTTGTGATCAGGATGTTTCTGACGGTCTCACTCACTTTTCTGTGTATATGTTTCGTGTATTTTCTGAATATTATTTTTGGGTATTTTCTGGACAGGCTGCGGATCAGAAATGCGCTGGGAAAGCATATTTATCTGATCGCTGCGCCTCTCGGAGCAGCGGTGGCCGGCCTGACAATTTACTGGTTTATCTGGCGCGACTTTGTCACTGTGGTGGTGATAGCGGCGGTCTGTGGCGTGAGTGGACTGATTTTCCAGCACTTTCAGAGAGCGAAGGCGGTACGGTTTAAATGTTATAATGATCTGTTGCGGAAACCACGCCCGGTGGCAGAGACAGGGATTGCGGAAGCGTTTGTGCCAGTGCCGGGATCAGAACCGGAGCCAGAGACGGTACTGGAGTCAGAGCCAGAATCAGAGCCAGAGCCACAACTGGAATCGGAGCTGCACCCAGATCCCGTCATTTTGGTGGAGCCGGTGTCTGCACCCCGTATCGTTGTGACACCCGGATCGCGCAGGAGGCAACGTAGGAAGCCAGACAGCAGACTTGTAAAAGGAGCTGTGGTTGTGGCAGCGGGAATCGGTCTGTTTATTGCAGGCAGAGTGTCGAAAGGCAGGGACTAAATTTGCTTGATGTGACAAGAACAGAGAAGAAATATGATATAGGCCCGTTGGAAATGGCGGACATGAAGCGCCGGCTTGGCGCTTTCATGGATCCGGATCCGCACAACGGTGAGAAAGGCTATCTGGTGCGTTCCCTCTATTTTGACACTCTAAGCGATACGGATTTTGAGGATAAAGTGGAAGGGTACGACGAAAGACAGAAGATACGTCTGCGGACCTACAGCACAGACGCGGAGACGGCCAAGCTCGAGGTGAAGGAAAAAACGGGTGGCTTCCAGCGGAAGCGTTCGCTGATTCTGAACAGGGATGAGGCGGCGCGGATGATTGGCGGCGATTATCGGTTTCTGCCGGATCGGGAAGAACCGCTGGCAAGGTGGCTCTATGCTTTTTTGAGCGCTCGCTGTTACAGGCCGAAATGCATGGTAGAGTATGACCGCTGCGCCTTTATTACAGAACATAATGATACGAGGATTACCTTTGACCAGAATCTGCGGGCAAGCGAGTCGAATTTTGACCTGTTTTGCAGGGAACCGGTGTTTTATCCGGTCAGTCCGCCCGGGCTGGTGACGATGGAAGTCAAATATATGCGATTTCTTTTCACCTATATAAAAAATGAACTGAGCCGGTGTGATAAAATGCAGATTTCCAACAGCAAATACTGCAGGGCCAGAATGATATCAAAGAGAGGGAGAAGATAAGATGAAAGAGATACTTTACAACAGTCTGTTAAACGCAACGAATGGTCTGACGATTATGGATGTACTGATTAATTTTCTGGCTGCGTCCATGATTGCCTGTCTGATTTATATTTCTTACAAGGTATCTCATTCGGGGCCGGTTTACAGCGAGCGGTTTAATGTGTCCATCGTTATGCTGACGTTAGTGACTACGCTTGTCATGAATGTGATTGGCAATAATATAGCGCTTTCCCTAGGCATGGTAGGCGCCCTTTCCATTGTTCGGTTTCGGACGGCGATCAAAGACCCGCGGGACACAGCCTATATTTTCTGGAGTATTGCGGTGGGAATCTGCTGTGGTGTGTCCGATTATCTGATTGCGGCGATCGGTTCCGCGCTGATCTTTGTTTTCCTGATTCTTTTCGGCTTTATCCGAAACAATGAACGCATCATGGTGATCGTGAACTGCACGTCAGGGGCTGGGGAGGAAGTGGAAAAGCATATGGGAAATCTATTCGGAGGCAGGGCAGCGCTGCGCGTGCATAACCGGGCAGTGAAGACGCAGACTGAAGAATTTATTTATGAGATCTCGGACAAACAGTTGAAGAGATCGGAAAAGCGTAACGGTAAACTGGTGAGAAACCTGTCGGGAATCGAAGGCGTTTCTTCGATCAGCATGGTCAGACAGGACGATGAGATCAGTCAATAGGAGACAGCGTATGTCGCAGAGACAAAGAAAAATCTGTCTGCTTGGCATGTGTGCGCTGGTGATTCTGACGGCGGCGGTGTGTGGCTTTTTACGAAGCTATACGGCGTATCAGAACAGGGATATCAACAAGAACACCTATTTTGAGCTGCCAGCAGATCCGTACACGGAAGATCCCCTTCTTTACCTTGAGGAGGACTTTACGGTGCGGGACGGGTTCCGATCTAACCTCCCGATTGTGATTCTTTCCATGGATAATGAGCTGGCGGATTACAGGGAGTTTGACGAGACGGGGAATGAGACGGTTCTGGATGAGGAACCATATATTGATGGGCATATCAGCGTCATAGACGGAGGGACATTTGACAACTGCATAACGGATAAACCTGCAGTACAGAGCGATCTGCTGATTAAAAAGAGAGGGCGTACTTCCTATAATTTTGATAAGGTACAGTATCTTCTGAAACTGAAAACGGCGGAGGGGATGGAAAACGAAGTAGATATCCTTGGCATGGGTGCGCATGACAGCTGGATTCTGAATGGAAGCATGGCGGACAAAAGCATGATCCGCAACTATCTGGCCTATCGGATCAGCTCGGAAATTTCGGAGGTGACGCCGGACAGCCAGTTTTGTGAAGTCGTTATCAGGGACGGGGACAGGTATGTTTACCAGGGGCTCTACCTGATGATGGAGACGGTGGCGAGGGACGTCAACCGGGTTCCCATTGATTCCTTTAAAGAAAAGAATCTATATACAAGTTATCTGATCCGCAGGGACAGATTTACGCACTTTGATAAAATGCTGGAAACCTGGCGGAGACTGGAGGGGCTTTCCGATGAGTGGATCGGTTTGAAGTACCCTTCGGAGGAACGGATCACGGACACGGCACTGCACTATATCGAGAAGGATTTCTCACAGATCGAGCGGGTCATTTATTCCGACAGGGCGGACGTGTTTGGTACTTACGATAAATATATTGACGTCGATACCTTTGTGGACTATTTTCTGATCAATGAGTATTTCGGAAATTATGACGCGGGTATGCACTCCACCTATATGTATAAAAACTCGGGGGAACCGCTTAAGATAGGACCGGTGTGGGATTTTGACCAGGCGATGAACAATTACGCTATGGAGGAAATGGAGCCGGAGACCATGGCGTTTCAGGAGCGGCCCTTTTTTGAACGCTTAACGAAGGACATACGCTTTGTGGACGCCTTGCAGGCCCGGTATGCCGTTCTCCGAAGAAGCACCCTCTCCCATGACCATATCTCTGATGTGGTTGACAAGACGACCGCGTATATCTGTTCTGCCAGAGAGCGGGAGTGGTATCGCTGGGCTGCTGATTATTACGACGATTCCCTGCAGAACTGGCATAATTACTATCTGCAGGACTATATGGACAGCAAAAAGATGGTTGTCAGCCGTTTTAATGACAATTACGATCAGGAGATCTACAACATAAAAACGTATCTTTACAAGCACGGGAGAGCGATGCAGACGGAGCTTCGTGTGCTGGAGAAATCGACGGTATATGATACATCTATCCGGGGCGAGAATAAGCTGTTTTTGCTTTTGGTGATGCTTTTGTTTTTTATGCCTGCGGTTTTGATTATCAGAAAGGGTTGATCGGATTGATGTTATTGTTGAATAAGGTCGCTGCAGAGGCAGTACAGGAGAGAGACTATTTTCTGTCAGTGTGTAACGATCCGCTTGTGATAAACGGGATACGGATTGTCTGTGCGGCGGGTCTTCTCATTTTTCTGTATAGTTACAGAAAACACAGAAAAAATAAGAACGGGTGAAAGGGGATGCAGTATGCTTTTTTCCAGTATTGTATTTCTGTTCATCTTCTTCCCGGCTGTATTGATTTTGTACTACATGTTCTTCTTTTCCAGAGCGTGCCAGAATGTGATTCTGCTGATTGCCAGCCTCATTTTCTACGCGTGGGGAGAACCGCTGTATGTGCTTTTAATGATTGCGTCCATCATGGTCAACTCTCTGTTGGCGGGAGTGATGCAGCGGCTGAAGGGAGAAGGCGGCAGAAAGGTTTTGTTGTTTCTTGCGGTGGTTGCAAATCTGTCGACCCTGTTTGTGTTTAAATATCTGGGTTTTGTGATGGAAATTTTCGGCTTGGAAGCGGTGTCGCTGCCGCTTCCGATCGGCATTTCCTTTTTTACCTTTCAGGCGATGTCCTATGTGGTGGATGTGTACCGTGGAACGGTGAAAGCAGAGAATCCCTTCTACGTGGGACTCTATATCGCTTTTTTCCCGCAGCTCATCGCCGGACCGATCATCCAGTACAATACGATTGCGCAGCAGATTCGCCACAGGAAGTCAGATTTTAATATGTTTTCCATGGGGATCAGCCGCTTCACGGTGGGGCTTGGCAAGAAGATTCTGCTCTCCAACTGTTTTGCGGGGATGGCAGACAATATATTCGGCTGGTCGATGATCGGCACGGAGCGGATGGCGGTGCCGGTAATGCTGGCGTGGCTGGGCAGTATCTCTTACAGTATGCAGATTTATTATGACTTTTCGGCCTATTCTGACATGGCGATCGGGCTTGGTCTGTGCTTTGGATTTAAGTTTCCCGAAAACTTCAATTATCCGTACATAGCCGAATCCATTTCCGATTTCTGGAAAAGATGGCATATTTCCCTGACAGACTGGTTCCGGGAATATGTCTATTTTCCGCTTGGTGGCAGCCGCGTCAAAAATCAGGACTTTATGGTCCGCAATATGCTGGTGGTGTGGCTTTTGACGGGTATCTGGCACGGTGCGAACTGGACGTTTCTTTTCTGGGGGCTGATGTATTTTGCCTTTCAGCTTGCGGAGCGGTTTTTTGAGTATCCGAAGAAGATGAAGAGCAGATTTGCGAAGCATTTTTACACGCTGATAATTGTCAATGCGCTCTGGGTGGTGTTCCGCTCAGATGACCTCTATCAGGCAGGGCGTTTTTTTATGAACATGCTGGGTGTGAACAATAACGGTTTTTATAGTGATCTGGCAGTGATGCTGATACGGGAAAATCTGGTCTTTCTGGTGCTGGGGATTTTATTCTCCATGCCCATCGCCAGAAATATGAATGAGATTCTGTACAAGAATCCGAAATCGGCAGTCAATCGGATTGGTATTCTCGTCTATCCTGTCGGACTGATGATGCTTTTGATTGTGTGTGTGGCTTATATGGCAAGCGGCACCTATAATCCGTTTATTTATTTTAATTTCTAGCGGGGTGGCATTGTGGCAGAGAGAAGGAGAAAAAGGGAAAAAGACCCGTTGAGGGCTTATATATTGCGGAAACAGATTTTTGCCCTGTTCTTCCTGGCCGGTGTATTTGGTTATGCCGGATTGAACGCATGGTATGGCGGCGATGTGTGGGTAGAAACGGTAAGAGAAAGTCTGGCGGAGGGCATTTCGCTGCAGACAGTTCCTGATACGGTCGCGAAGACCGTGTCGGCCCTGGATGAGAGTATTATCGGTTCTATGTATGGACGGATGGAGTTCATTGAAACTTATTCTTATATTCAGGTGCTTCTGGATAAGAGAGAGTTTAATAATTTTACCTATATCAAGGATGAGGACGGCTATTTGCATTATGCTTCCTTTTTCAGGGAGGATACGAATGACGCAGAGGAATATGCCAGAAGGCTGCGCCGTCTGCAGGACTACGTGGCGGCGGACGGGACGAAGGTTCTGTTTTTTGTCACGCCGGGAAAATATGTGCGCGGTGAGACAAATTTCCGCACGGGAATGCCTGTCAATGACCCGGACACGATTGTGGACGAGACGTTATTTTATATGAACCGTTACGGGATAGAGACGGTGGATTGCAGAAAGTATATTCCGAATGAGGGGCTTTCGATACAGGACGCTTTTTTTAAGACGGATCATCACTGGACGATCCCGGCGGCTTTTGCGGCGACGCAGGTGCTGGTGGAACAGATGAACGAAAGATTTGACGCAGGGCTTGACCCGGACGGATTTTATATGGATCCGGCCAACTATGAGCGGGTGACATACCGACAGGGTATGCTCGGCTCCATGGGGCGAAAGACGGGGGCAAATTTCAGCGGCCTGGAGGATTTCGAGGCGTTGTGGCCCACATTTGAGAACCGATATGACAGGCACTGTATGGGGGTGACGGATGTAACCCAGCATTTCCACGGGGTGACGACGGAGTCTCTTATGGATACGGGTGCGCTTTCGGCACACGACGACATCTACAGCGATTCCCAGTATTCCCTGTATCTTAACGGTCTGCGTCCTTATGAGCACATTGTCAACGAGGATAATCCGGAGGGTGTGAAAATTTTTGCCATCAGAGACTCTTACTTTTCACCGATGATGGTGTTTCTCGCGCCTATGTGCAGCGAGCTGGACGCCATCTGGTCTCTGGAGGAGTCGCATGTGCTGGATATTGAGAGCTATGTGAAAGAAAATAAATTTGATTATATCATTATGGAAATTTATCCTTATAATATCAATGGGGATGCGTTCAACTTTTTTAAGGAGGACTGAGGCTGATGCGGGATAGACAAAGTTTCAGTGCGTACATGCGTGGCTTCTTTCATGACTGGAAGGGAAAGATGTGGTTCTTCCTGAATATGTTTTTTACGATCATGTATTTGATGTGGCGGATCTTTTTTACGATTCCCTTTGAGTACGGAATGGTGTCTGTCGCTGCGGGTATCGCCCTGCTGGTGGTGGAGGTGCTCGGCATGGTGGAGGCTTTCGTACACTATGCCAACATGTATTCGGTGGAAGGGTATCCGTTTCCGGAAAATCTTCCTTTGGATGCGTTCCCGGACGTGGACGTTTTTGTGGCGACTTACAGTGAAGAGGTGGAACTGCTCTATAAGACGCTGCGGGGTTGCACGCGGATGAAATATCCCGACCCGAAAAAGGTGCACATCTATCTTTGTGACGATGGACACAGGGAGGAAATGCGCGCGCTGGCGGCAAGATTTGGCGTCAACTATCTGGACAGGGAGGATCACAAGGGAGCCAAGGCCGGAAACCTGAACAATGCGCTGGCGCACTCCGACTCGCCTTATGTGGTTACTTTTGACGCGGATATGATTCCCAGAAGCAACTTTTTGATGAAAACGATTCCGTATTTTGTGGATGCGGATTTGCGAAACAGGGATCTGAAAGGGGAGGATAAAATCAAGCTGGGCTTTTTACAGTCCCCGCAGAGTTTTTATAATCTGGACCTGTTTCAGTTTAATCTTTATTCGGAGTCCCGGATTCCCAATGAGCAGGACTATTTCTACAAGGATATTCAGGTGGCCCGCACAAAGACAAACAGTGTGATCTACGGTGGCTCCAACACGGTGCTTTCCAGAGAAGCGCTTGAGGCGATAGGCGGTTTCTACACCGGGGCGATCACGGAGGATTTCGCCACGGGCATTTTGATCGAGAAGAAGCAGTATGTGAGTCTTGGCACAGCGGAACCGCTCGCGTCGGGGCTTTCGCCGCAGGATTTGAAGGATCTGGTACAGCAGAGAACGCGCTGGGCGAGAGGCGTGATTGCCACAGGCAGAAAGATGCATATTTTTACCGCGTCGGATCTTAACTTTTCGCAGAAGATGAATTACTGGGCATCCATCTGGTACTGGTATGCACCCCTTAAACGGCTGATTTATATTATGTCGCCGATTCTGTACGCGGCTTTTGGCTTTACGGTATTTAAGTGTACGCTGGCGCAGGTGCTGATTTTCTGGCTGCCGATGTATATAAGCAGTAATATCAGTCTGCGAATGCTCTCGCGGAATATCCGGTCTACCAAGTGGACGAGTATTTACGAGACGGTGCTTTTTCCATATATGCTGCTGCCGGTGTTGTTTGAGTCGGCGGGCATTTCGATGAAAAAGTTTAAGGTCACGAGCAAGGGGGAGCAGAAGAACGAGAAGGGCAAAAATTTCGTCTACTCCATTCCTTTTCTGATTTTGATTGTGCTGTCCGTATGGGGCATTTTGCGCTGTGTTTTTATTATGCTCGACAGTGGTTCATTCGGGCCGATTGTGGTTCTTTTCTGGCTGATCAACAATTTGTTTTTGCTTGTGATGTCGCTCTTTTTTGTGGATGGGCGGATTCCTTATCGGAAGACCGAACGGGTTCTGGTGCGTATGCCGTGCAGGGTCAGATATAAGGGTGAGATGTACAACGGCATGACGAGAGACGCTTCCGAGGCAGGTATCTCCATGAAGTTTCCAGAACCGTATTTCTTTGAAGAGAATGAGGAAGTGGAAATCTATCTGGACACGGAGGACTATCATGTGGACATGTTTGCCACGGTGGTGCATGTGAGTCAACAGGGAGATGACTGGATTTACTCGATGAAAGTGACGGATATAAATGGCAGCTATGACGAACTTCTGGGAATCCTCTATGACAGAATACCGACCGTTCCGACGGAAATCAAGAAGGATAGCGGCAGCTTCGAGGATTTGAAACTGAATATGAAAAAGCGTGTGACCCCGCCTTTTTATCAGAAGAGAAACTATCCCCGTATTTTGATTGACGATCAGCTCTGCTGTCTGAATGAGGGGATTGAAACCGTGAAAGTTTATGATTTTAATTATGTCTGTGTGACCGTGGAAGATGATGATATGCCGAAGGAGCTGCGGCTGATGGTGGGTGGCGATATCATTCTGGACTGCCGGTTTGAGAACGAGATACGCAGGGGGCTTCATCTCTACAACGTGGTCAACTACAAGGAGATTGTAGACAGAGCAGAGACGAGACATGCGCTGCTTGACTGGCTGAGTGTGCAGAGGGGGAAGCGGGAAAGACAGGAGGATGCCGGGCAGACACGTACCGAAAAGACGGAAGATTTCAATGAGATCAGGCTGCTGGGGTGACGGTTGAAATCAAGGATGGTTGGTGCTATAATTAGTAAAGTTTACCAAAAGCAGCGCTGTTTTTTTGTAAGCGGGAGAGGAGCCCTGATTATACAATGGGCGGAGAGCTTTATTCCCAGAGAAAAGAAATCAAATATATCGTGCCGCTTGGCAGGGCTCTGGCGATAGGAGAACAGTTGGACAGGCTGCTTCAAAGAGACGAGCATTGTGCGGACGGACCATATCTGGTGAGAAGTCTGTATTTTGACTCGGCAAATCAGATTGATTTTGCAGAAAAACTTGCGGGTGTGATCAATCGTAAAAAGGTGCGTCTGCGGATTTACGACAAAGAGGCATCTTTGTGTAAATTGGAAATCAAACAGAAAACTGACGACCGGCAGCAAAAACTGAGCCTGATTATATCAGCGTCTGATGCGGCAGAGATTTCGCACGGCAATATAACGGTTTTGAAAAAGTATTTTGACACTTCCGCAACAAGCCTGAAGGCATATGGTATTATGGCGCAGGGACTCTACCGTCCTGTGGCGCAGATTGCATATGACAGGCTGGCTTACAAATATCCCATGTACGACACGCGCATCACGCTGGACATGAATGTCAGATCCTCTGAGTCCAACCTGGATCTGTTTTCGCCGGATGTGTGCTATACGCCCATCATGAGGGAAGATGCAGTTCTGGAAGTGAAATACAGCGGGAAGCTGATGGGTTTCTTGTCCGCCCTGTTCGCGCAGTTTTATCTGACCCAGGGCACTTTCAGTAAATATTGTGCCGGACGCCCGATTTTCTATGATTTCAATTATTAAAGGAGCGGGTTGACTATGTCAAAGGAAGAGGTTCTCGGATATTTTTATACAAACAGCAGCGAGTACGGAGTGAAAACAACGCTGCTCATCCTGCTGTGCGGCCTGGCGGTCGGCATGGTGATCTATCTGACGTATTTTATCTCCTCGGAGAAAATCGCATATAACAGGAAGTTTAACTGGTCGTTGGTGACGATGCATCTGATCACCGTGGTTGTCATGCTGATGATCAGCAGTAATATCGCTGTGTCGCTCGGCATGGTGGGCGCGCTGTCCATTGTCCGTTTTCGGACGGCTGTGAAAGACAGCCGGGACACCATGTTTATTTTCTGGGCGATGGCGGAGGGGCTTTGCGTGAGTTCCCAGAACTGGCGGCTCACATTTACCACGGTGTTATTTATCGCCGCCGTTTTGATTTTTTCCAGTAAGGTGCCGGGAATCCGAAATAAATATCTGCTGATCGTAACCGGCGGGGGAGAGGCGATTGACAGGAAGCAGTTTGAGGAGAAGCTGAAGCCCTATGTGATCAGCTTCCGGGTGCGCACTGCCAACAAGGATGCGGCGCATGAGGAGATGATCTGCGAGATCGGGACAAAGGGTGAACTCAATCCAGATGTGATGGATGTGCTTCTTTCGGTTCCCGGCATTCAGTCTGTAAACTGGGTTGCCCAGTCCGGGGAAACGGTAGGATGATGAGTCGGAAAAAAGCGTTATTTTGTCTGTTATTCATATGCGGCGCTTTGTGCCTGCTTCTTTTGTGCGACAGATACTGCCTGGCAGGTCTGTGCTTTTCCAGAGAATCCGGATTTTATGAGGAGCCATTTACATTGGAAATGACGGCTCCTTTTGGAACAGAAATCTACTATACGCTGGATGGTTCCTGTCCGGATGAAAATGCAATTCTTTATACAACTCCCATTTATATAGATGATGCGACGTCGCATCCAAATGTGTATTCCATGAGAACGGACATGGCGGATGACCCGGAGTATAAACGGCCGGACTATCCTGTGGATAAATGTACGGTGGTGAGGGCGGTTTACAGAGATGCGGATGGAAATTTCGGTGAGGTAAAGACAGAAAGCTACTTCGTGGGATTTGATGGGAAAGCAGGCTATGGGGATATGAATGTCATGTCCGTTGTGACAGATCCCGAAAATCTGTTTGATTACGATACGGGCATTTATGTTCTCGGACGCAAATTCGACACGATTCTTGATGAAAACGAGAAACCTATGTGGGAAAATGCAAATTTCTATAACCACGGTAGTGCCTGGGAGCGTCCGGCAGAGATCCAGATCTTTAACACAGAGCGGGAATCGATTTTAGAGCAGGCCTGCGGTATTCGGATCCAGGGCGGCGGCAGCCGGTCTTACCTGCCCAAAAGCCTGAATTTCTACGCAAGAGAAAATTACAGTATGGCAGCGCGGTTTTATGCGGATTTGTTCGGCACAGGCTATATGGCGGACACGGTGACGCTTTCCGCAGGCGGGCAGGATACCATTGCCAAATTCCGCGATATGTTTGTGTCCACGCTGACGAAGGACAGGGCTTTCAGCACCATGAATTATGAGCCGTGCGTTATGTTTTTAAACGGCGAATACTGGGGTGTCTACTGGCTTACGGAACGATACACGGACACATATCTTGGTTATTATTATAATGTTGATAAAGATAATATCATGATGATAAAAAACAGTGAGCTGACCCGGGAGAGCGAGGAGGACTGGGCGCTTTATAACAGCATGTTAAACTATCTGCAGGATACGGACTTTACCGATGAGGGGAATTATGAGTCGCTCGGCTATGTCATTGATCTGCAAAGCTATATTGACTACTATGCGGCGGAGATTTATATTGGCAGCAGCGCAGACTGGCCGGGCACCAACGAGGCTTTCTGGAGAGTGCGCAAGCCGGCTGAAAACGGTGAAGGAGAGCCATATGAGGACGGCAGATGGCGCTGGATGCTGTTTGACGTGAATACAAGCTCGCTGCGGGAAGAAGTGGTGGAGGAAGATGTGCTGAAACATGCGCGGGAGAGTAGTCCCGCGTTCTATAACCTGTGTCAGAGTGATGCGTTCAAAAAGCAGTTTACCCTCACGCTTATGGATTTCGCCAACGAAACATTTTCGGTGGAAAACACAGAGCCATTGATCGAGGAATGGCTTGCGTTGATGAGGGAACCGCTGGAGGCGCACCTGACAAGATTTTTCGGGGACAGGAGTCTGTACCGACTGGATGAGGAAGTGGCGGATATTCGGATGTTTTTAAAACGGAGAAAGCCATATGTCGCACAGCATTTGAAAGAGAACTTTGGACTGGAGGGACAGCTTGTGCCGGTTGCATTAGAGACGACTGACCTTGATGCGGGGCATATTCTTTTAAACACGATAACGCCGACCTTTGACGGACAGGGAAAATGGAGAGGAGAGTACTTCACCGATTATCCGATCACGCTTTCCGTGACGGCTGGAGAAGGGTTCCGCTTTGCAGGGTGGGAAATTACCGATGGACAGGAAAAGAAAATGGTTACGGAAACGTCGGTGGAATTAGAGATACCGAACGACGGGCTTTATATCAAAGCGGTGTTTGAGGAAGAGGGAACATGAAGAAAAAGATAGCGGTCTGTTTTTGCGGTTTGACAGTTCTTCTCGGCCTGGCAGTCGCGGTTTTTATGTTTGCTGACAGGACGCGGGCACTCCGCTTTGTCAGTCAGATGGGTCCTGGAATCAATCTGGGAAATACGCTGGACGCCACGGGGCTTAGGGAATACAGGCCGGATGCGGACGATCTGGAGTACGAGACGTACTGGGGAAACCCGAAAGCGGATGGGGAAACCTTTCTGGCGATGAAGAAGGCAGGGTTTGGCACGGTGCGGATCCCGGTTACATGGGAGGATCACCTGGATGCCTCTTATCAGATTTCAGAGGTCTGGATGGATCGTGTGCAGGAGGTAGTCGACATGGCGCTTGCTGCGGATTTGTATGTGATCATCGATCTGCACCATGAAGAGTGGCTGGATCTGAGAACAGAACGGGCGCAGGAGATACGGACGGAGTTTGCAGTGGTCTGGGGGCAAATTGCAGCGCGCTTTCGCGACTATGACGAAACCCTTCTGTTTGAGGCCATGAACGAGCCGAGACTGCGGGACAGCGAGGTGGAGTGGACTTCGGGCACGGAGGAGCTGCGCGCCATGGTCAACGAACTGAACGCGGTTTTTGTGGAGACGGTGCGGTCTTCCGGCGGCGGCAATCGGAAGCGTTATTTGCTGATCTGTCCTTACGCCGGAAACAGCGAGACGGAGGCCATGCAGGGGCTTATCATACCTGACGACGGGCGTCTGATCGTGTCGGTGCATATGTATACGCCCTACAGTTTCTGCCAGAAGGAGGACGGAGACAAAGAGTGGGATGACGCCGGGACGAGAGAGCGGGTCGGACAGGCGTTTTTCGAAATGAACCGCCTGTTTGTGGAGCGGCATGTGCCGGTGATTCTCACCGAGTTCGGCTGCGTGGACAAGGGGAATACGAAGGAACGTCTGGCGTGGACCAGCTATTATATGGAACAGTCGCGCCAATACGGGATCTGGTGCATCTGGTGGGACTGCGGCGGATACGCGCTGTTTGACAGGGAGAATAAATCGTGGCGGTTTCCTGAAATCGTGGAGGTGCTGACAGATGAACAGATGTAGATACGGGAGCGCGCTTGTGCTGACGGCACTGATCTGCTGTCTGTTTTGGGGCGAAATTGTGCAGGCGGCTCCGACAGAGACGGACGATGCTTCCGTGACGGCAGAGTACGAGGCGTACTATGACCGGCTGATGTCGATTGAGAACCGGGAGGGGATAGCGGGCGGCGGTTTCAAAGTGGTGGAGGATCAGATATTTGCTTTGGAGCCGGATGAGGAGGAAAGCATGCTGATGATACCGGCTTTTGACGAGCGGTATAACCGGCTGGCGTTGTTTCTTGTGGACGGAGATGGGCAGATACGCTACCGAACGGAGCAGCTGGAGACCAATTACCGTGTAAGAGGGCGGATGAGGCAGCCGGAGCAGTCCATCGCTGCCGTTTCCTTTCAGGATCTGGACCGGGATGGAAGGACGGATATCATTCTCATCACTTCCTGCGTCAATGAGAGCGGCGCCTATGCAGGCGAGACGTACAAGGTCGGGGATGTGCTTTTTCAGGATCGGGTGGGAAACGGTTTTTACAGGGATTATCGGATTTCGGAAAAAATCAACCGATTCGGGATGAACAAGAGCGCGGACTCCATCGCTGCCTTTGTGCGGGACGGAGATTCCACGGAGTTTTTGTATACGGCGTCCACCTTGCAGGAGCTGCAAAGAAACCGTTTCCGGGTCATTCCCGAGCAATGTTATCTGCGGACGTTCGGGAAGCTTGGCAAGCTGCAGGTGACACCGGGGACATATCGGATCGCGGATTACGACATATTTATGATATATCTGGTGAATGAGCAGGGAGACATCATTTCCGTCCTGCAGCCAATGGGAGAGTACGATAATCTCTATGCGCTAAAAGGAGTCACCTGCCGGGATATTGACGGGGACGGCTTAAAGGACATCGTGATCCTCGCCAGATACAGCTATGAGGGTGAGGGCGGCGAGCTTCTGATCGAGAGCGATT
This sequence comes from uncultured Lachnospiraceae bacterium, assembly GCA_965114645.1. Taxonomy (GTDB): domain Bacteria; phylum Bacillota; class Clostridia; order Lachnospirales; family Lachnospiraceae; genus UBA3282. Next base: position 45,055 of record CBCOZL010000008.1, read on the forward strand.
ATCGGATTTATTATCAGAGAACCGGCGGGTTTGTGCCGGATATGGAAATCAGGGATGTATACCAGTGCAGCGATGAGGACACGATGGAAATACTCGTAGAAAAAGCGCGCGCTTATTGGGGGTGGCAGACAACAAATGATTAAAATACTGATTGTGGATGATGAAAAACCGATTTGCGACCTGATCGACTTAAATCTTTCTTCTGCGGGTTATCACTGTACGGCGGTACAGGACGGTCTGCAGGCGATTGACCTGATCGAGAGGGAAACGTTTGAACTGGTTCTGCTGGATATTATGCTGCCGGGCGCGGACGGCTATGACGTGATGGAGTACATACGGCCTCTGGGGATTCCCGTGATTTTTATTACCGCCAAACATGAGGTGAAGCATCGGGTGAAGGGATTGAAGCTGGGGGCGGACGACTATCTGGTAAAGCCTTTTGACGTGGTGGAACTGGTGGCGCGGGTGGAGGCTGTACTGCGGCGTTATAACAAGGCGGAGCAGCATCTTGCGGCGGGAGATGTGACGGTGGATGTGGATGCGCGCAGGGTGACCAAGGCAGGACGCCCCGTGGAGCTGACGAATAAAGAGTTCGGACTTCTGCTCCTTTTTATGAAGAATAAAAACGTCGCCCTGTTTCGGGAGACCCTATATGAGAAGGTGTGGGAAGGAGAATACTTTGCGGACAGCAGGACACTTGATCTGCATGTACAGCGGCTGAGAAAAAAACTGGGATGGGAGCATAATCTGGTAGCGGTGTATAAGGTTGGCTACCGCTTAGAGGTGCAGGAATGAAATTTTCTATCAAATTAGTGCTGTCTACCATGATCGTACTGGCATTGGCGTTGGGATTCAGCGGGTTTTACTTTGTAAACTATGTGTTCGAGACTTCTCTTGACAGAGAGGTGGGACAGGCCCTCGATGAGAGCAGCATCTTAAGCTTTGCCTTTGAAACGGCGGCGTTAAATGTGCCTCTCAAGTACAGTGTCCTGCCTGACAGCGTGGTGGAGGAGATCGCATCCAAGCTGGAAATGGGAGGCCAGGGCGGCGGGCGTCTCCTTCGGATCGCGGATGAGGAGAAAAACATACTGTATACCAGCAGCGGATTTACTTCGGACGAGGGACTGCTTCCGCAGACGGATCTGCACACCAAATCCTACCGCGTGATCCGCGCGCAGGAAGGCTTCTATGTGCACACCTGTGTTGCCATCAATACGTTAAACCGAATGTTGTATCTGGAGACCATGAAGGATGTGACTGGCGTGTTTACGGAGCGTGCCCTTGGGTTTTCGCTGTATCGGAAGGTAACGGTGGTTATACTGTTGACTGGAATAGTCATCATGCTTTTTATTGCCTCCCTGCTGACAAAGCCGATACGCCTGCTGACCAAAGCGACCAGAAAAATGGCGGCGGGTGATTATACCTACCGGGCCAGGCAGGTCAGCCGGGACGAGCTGGGGCAGCTCACCGGGGATTTTAACAGGATGGCAAATGCGCTGGAGGAAAATATCTGCAAGCTGGAGGAGGAGATCGAGGCGAGAGAAGAGTTTATGGGCGCTTTTGCCCACGAACTGAAAACGCCCCTGACGGCGATCATCGGATACGCGGACATGCTGCGCTCCCACAAGCTGGATGAGGAAAAGAGCATCATGTCGGCAAATTATATTTATACGGAGGGCAAACGTCTGGAGGCCATGTCATTCCGCCTTCTGGATATCATCGTGGCAAAACAGGATGAGGCGAGGCTGATGGATGTGCCGGTGGGGGAGCTGTTTACCTATCTGCGTGAAATGTTTGCGGAGAAAAAGGAGATGGACATCCGCTTTGTGTATGAGGAAGCCGTGGTACAGATGGAAGCCAATCTGATCAAGACAGTGCTTGTCAATCTGATCGACAATGCCTGTAAAGCTTCGGAGGGCAGTGCCGCATCGAAGGCGGACAGGACGAGCGTGGTCGAGGTGACAGGCGAGAGGGTTGACGGCGGTTATCGGATCGCGGTGAGGGATTACGGGATCGGTATACCAGAGGAAGAACAGGCTAAGATCGTCAAGGCCTTTTACATGGTAGACAAGTCCAGAGCAAGGAGCAAGAACGGAGCGGGGCTCGGACTTGCGCTGTGCGTGGAGATTCTAAAAATACACCACAGCAGGTTACAGATTGAGAGCAAAGAGGGAGAGGGTTCCTGTTTCAGCTTTATCCTTGCGCTGTGAGGGAGGCATGATTGTTTACATATATATGCGATTGTTCGGGGAGATGAAAGAGTAATACCTCTCCGAGATAGAGAATTACAAAAAATCTTTAATTTACGAATATGTGACAGGGAAAAAGGAGGTACCTTGTGAGTCAACTGATTAAAATGGACTCAAATTATGCGAAATGGATTCAGGATATCAGTATGCGCTTCCAGAGTATGCAGATAAAAGCCGCTACGAAAGTCAATCGTGAAATGCTCCTGTTTTATTTGACATTGGGACGTGATATTGTGGAACTTCACGCAGACAGTAAATGGGGAAATAAGTTTTATGCGAATTTAAGCAGGGATTTAGCAGAGGCGCTGCCCAATGTGAAAAGTTTCTCCGAAACAAATTTAAAATATATGAAATATTTTTATCAATTATATAGTCAAATTAGTCCACAGCTTGTGGATGAAAATGCAGAAGAAATTAGCCCACAGCTTGTGGACGAATTATGCAAAATCCCATGGGGACACCATCGCTATATTATTGATAAGTGCAAAAATAAGCCAGAAAAAGCAATTTTCTATGTGAGAAAAACAATTGAAAATAATTGGTCAAGGGCTGTACTGTTAAATTGGCTGGGGACAGACTTGTATGAGCGACAAGGAAAGGCAATTACTAACTTTCACAATCAACTTCAGGCAGTGCAGGGAGATCTGGCTCAGGAAATCACAAAAGATCCGTACAATTTTGATTTTTTGACACTTACGGAAGGTTATAATGAAAAAGAGCTAAAGGATGCATTACAAAATAATATTGTGAATTTTCTTCTTGAATTGGGAAGCGGATTTGCTTTTGTAGGTAGGGAATATCGGTTGTTGATAGGAGAAACTGAAAAATTTATAGACCTGCTCTTTTACAATATTAGACTGCATTGCTATGTAGTTGTAGAAGTAAAGACTGGAAAATTTGATTCTGCACACATTGGACAACTTGGAACTTATGTTGCGGCAACGAATCATATTTTAAAATCGGAACAGGATAATCCAACAATTGGATTATTGATTTGCAAGGAAAAGGATAATGTTTTGGCACAATATGCATTGGAGTCCAGCAGCGAGCCGATTGGAGTATCGGAGTATGAATTATCCAAACTTTATCCAGAAGATTTTAAAGGAACTTTACCGAGCATTGAGGAGATAGAACAGGAGTTTAGGGATAATAGATTAACAGAGTAAGAGTAAAAGTCGCGGAGGCGCCGGCACGGTATGGAGAAGGTAATGGGGATACATTTTGCAACTACGCATTCGTGGAGAACAGTACATATGAAAAGTAAGATATATTATCTGACGGTTCCGCTGTTGGCGGCGCTGGCCATGTTTCTGTCCATCTGGGGGCCGGAGGCATTGGCGGAGTATAAGGATCAGGGGATTCTGGACAGACCCCATACGGAAAGTGTGGAAAACGCCGGGGAGGGATACCGCTACCAGATGAACAGCAATGAAAAGCTCTATATTCTGTCATGCTGTCTGAGCAGCCAGACGTTTCCCGAGAGCGAGACGAGCGCCATAGCGCATGAGGCGGATGCGGAAGTGGCGTATCAGGAGCTGGAAGGTGCCTACGCCTTTGTGGTAAACCGCAGGGGACCGTCCGGCAGGGAGATCACGGACGAACAGATCTATGCCACATGCAATGAGGGGCTTGCACTGCTTAAGGAAAAGGGAATCCTGCCGGAGCAGGTGAGGGAGGTGGACGCATCCTCCTACGATGTGACGCTCTACTCGGCGATTGATGTGCTGGAGCCGCGCAACAATGTGGCCATCTGGAAGATGACCCTCTCCAATTCCCAGAAAAACGCGGATAAGGCGAACAGGCTGATGGACGCCTGTATTGATGCGGATGACGGAAAAATATATGAGTTTTATGTGAGGACACCGCTCCTGTGGGAGGACATCGACGCAGATGCGCTGGTGGCGGAATGGGCGGCGTATATGGGACTCGGCGAACCGTCGCCCTATGAGTCGGACAACCCACTTTTAGAGACGACACCCTATTTCCGCAAATATGTCTTCGCGGGCATGGGAAGCGGACAGACGGTGGTGACGCTTGGGTTTTACGAGGGGATTAACGAGCTTTTTCTGAAAGTGTCCCGATGATGCAACTTTGATGCAAATATGATGGCTTTTTGATGCAACTTAGATGAAATTCTGATGCAGCCAGCCGGTATACTCGAGTTAAAAGTACGGTATACGAGAGAGGAGCATCAGAAATGTACGGAGAGTCATCGTTTACATGGGAATATGTCTGCGGCTATGAGACGAGGGAGCAGAGAAAAAGGCGGCTGTTCAGGAGGATATATGGGCTGGGCGTTTCCATGTGCATAGTTTGTCTGGCGGCAATGACAGCCGCGCGTCTTACCTCGGCGGGCGGCATCCGGCTGCTGGCGGAAAAGTTCTGGAGCGCGGAGGAGACAATGGCGGTGGACCGGCCTTTGGACGAGGGAATGAGAGAGGTGATCCGGGCGCAGGAAGCCGTTCTTTCCATCGCCATGACAGCGGCGCCGGCGGCGATTGTAAACGGGGACGAGAGCGGGCCGGTGACGGTGCATATTCCGACGGTCTATCTGGATCCGGGACATGGCGGCGCGGATGAGGGCTGTGCCAGAGACGGTATCCGGGAAAAAGATCTGAATCTTGCCATTGCGCTGCTTGTGAGGGATCAGTTGAAGGAACAGGGCTACCGCGTGATCATGTCCCGGGAGACGGACGTTTATATTGCGAAGGAAGCGCGGGTGGAGGAGGCGAATCTGTCGGGAGCGGATATCTATGTCAGCATTCATCAGAACGCCACGGAGGAGGGCGACGGCGTGAACGGGATGGAAGTGTGGTACACTAAGGACGACGTCCGGCCGGACAGCAGGAGACTGGCGCTGCTGATCAGACAGCAGACCTTAAAGAGCACAAGCGCCGTAGAGCGGGAACTGCGAAGCGATGCGGACTTTTATGTGACGGGGAATACTTCCATGCCCGCCTGTCTCATTGAGACGGGATTTCTCTCCAACAGGGCGGAGCGCAGGAAACTCAGTCTGGCGGAATACCAGCAGCAGATTGCAGGCGGCATTGTGCAGGGAATCGTCTACTATTTTCATCCCAAAACCATGTACTTGACCTTTGATGACGGTCCTTCCGTGGAAAATACCAGAAAGGTGCTCGACATCCTGCAGGAAAGGAACATCAAGGCCACTTTTTTTCTGGTGGGAGAGAATGTGAGAAGACATCCAGAGATGGCCCGCCAGATCGTGGCGGAGGGACACACCATCGGGATTCACTGCGATAACCATGATTACGATGCCTTATACGAGAGTGTGGACAGTTATGTGGCGGATTTTGAAAAGGCAAGGCAGACCGTGTATGAAGTGACAGGGGTGGAGACAAACCTGTTCCGCTTTCCAGGCGGCAGCGTCAACGCCTACAATCAGAAAACGGGTAAGGCTATCATTCGTGAGATGAGGGACAGGGGTTACATATATTATGACTGGAATGCCAGCCTTGAGGACGCGGTCATCAACCCGGATCCGAAGCAGTTGATAGAAAACGGCGTATCGACCACGCTTGGACGAAAGAAGGTTGTTCTGCTGGCCCATGATGTGGTCGGCAGTACAGGGCTTTGCCTGGAGGAGCTGCTGGACAAGCTGCCGGAGTATGAGATGAAACCGCTCAGTGAGGAGGTGAAACCGATTTGTTTCTGACAGGGGTGAAGATTCCACTTGACAATCCCGCCTTTCAATGCCAAAATGGTAGACAGCTATTATTTAGGAAGAGACGTTGAGGAAGACAGTAGCTGGTTTTTGAAAGTCGCAGCGAGCCGGTGAGGGTGTAAGACCGGCACGAGTAGAGGATCAGGGAAGATCACTTCTGAGTTTCAGACTGAACTTTTGCCGCATATGCGGCCGCGCGGAGGGCAGGGGCTGAATGTCCCGGCTGGAATCTCTTTCGGAGAACGCGTAGTGCAGGCGGTGGAACAGTAGGCTCTGACGGCGCCCCGCCGTTATCGGGAACCGTATAGCCATCCACGATGGCGGTACGTCGTAACAGGTGGTATCACGAGATTTTGCCCTCGTCCTTTTACGGGACGGGGGCTTTTATTTGCGCGAATAAACAGAGCAGGAAGTCCCGCGAAACAGACACCGTGCCTGCACGAGGGGATGCTTTGAGGGGCTTACGGCGAGCAACGCGAGTGAGGGATGCGAAGCATCTCGAACTGCTTATATGCGCGTAAATCCAGGATTAAGAAAGGAAGGACACTATGTATCAGAAAGTTGACGCAAACCTAAATTTTGTGGACAGAGAAAAAGAAGTATGTCTCTTCTGGAAAGACAATCATATTTTCCAAAAGAGTATGGACTCCCGCAAGGACGGTCCCACCTACACATTTTATGACGGGCCGCCGACGGCTAACGGCAAGCCCCATATCGGACATGTCCTGACGCGTGTCATCAAGGATATGATTCCCAGATACCGCACCATGAAAGGGTATATGGTGCCCCGTAAGGCGGGATGGGACACCCACGGACTGCCGGTGGAGCTGGAAGTGGAAAAACTGCTTGGCCTGGACGGCAAGGAGCAGATCGAGGAGTACGGCCTTGACCCGTTTATCAGCAAGTGCAAGGAATCTGTCTGGAAGTACAAGGGCATGTGGGAGGATTTCTCCGGCACAGTCGGCTTCTGGGCGGATATGGACGATCCTTATGTGACGTATCACGATAACTTTATTGAATCCGAGTGGTGGGCGCTCAAGCAGATCTGGGACAAAAAACTGCTGTACAAGGGGTTTAAGATCGTGCCCTACTGCCCGCGTTGCGGCACGCCCCTGTCATCCCACGAGGTGGCCCAGGGCTATAAGGCAGTGAAGGAACGCTCCGCCATCGCCCGGTTTAAGGTGGTGGGTGAGGATGCCTATTTCCTGGCATGGACAACCACGCCCTGGACACTGCCCTCCAATGTGGCTCTCTGCGTGAACCCTGTGGAGACCTATGTGAAGGTGAAAGCGGCGGATGGCTATACCTATTATATGGCACAGGCGCTTTTGGATACGGTACTCGGCAAGCTGGCCACGGACGATGCGCCCGCTTATGAAGTGCTGGAGACTTATGTGGGCACAGACCTGGAATACAAGGAGTATGAGCCGCTTTTTGCCTGCGCGGGCGAGGAGGCTTCCAGGCAGAAGAAGAAAGCCCATTATGTGACGTGCGACAGCTACGTTACCATGACGGACGGTACCGGCATCGTACACATTGCGCCGGCTTTTGGTGAAGATGATGCCCAGGTTGGCCGGAAATACGACCTGCCTTTCGTGCAGTTCGTGGACGGCAAGGGCAGCATGACCGAGGAGACGCCCTACGCGGGTCTGTTTGTGAAGAAGGCTGACCCGGAAGTGATAAAGGATCTGGATAAAGAAGGCAAACTTTTCGACGCGCCCAAGTTCGAGCATGACTATCCGTTCTGCTGGCGCTGCGACACGCCCCTGATCTACTATGCGCGGGAGTCCTGGTTTATTAAGATGACTGCGGTGCGCGACGATCTGGTGCGGAATAATAAGACGGTGAACTGGATTCCCGAGTCCATCGGCGAGGGGCGTTTCGGCAACTGGCTGGAGAATATTCAGGACTGGGGCATCTCGCGTAACCGTTATTGGGGTACACCCTTAAATGTGTGGGAGTGTGAAGGCTGCGGCCACATGGATGCCATCGGTTCCAGAGAGGAACTGGAGAAGATGAGCGGCAATGCGGCAGCAAAGACCGTGGAGCTGCACAGACCTTACATTGATGAGATCACCTGTACATGCCCGGAGTGCGGAGGAACCATGAAGCGTGTGCCGGAGGTGATCGACTGCTGGTTTGACTCCGGGGCCATGCCTTTTGCGCAGCACCACTATCCGTTTGAGAATAAGGAGCTTTTCGACAGCCAGTTCCCGGCGCAGTTTATCTCCGAGGCGGTGGACCAGACCCGCGGCTGGTTCTATTCCCTGATGGCGGAGTCCACGCTCCTGTTTAACAAAGCCCCCTTTGAGAACGTGATCGTGCTTGGGCATGTGCAGGATGAGAACGGCCAGAAGATGAGCAAGAGCAAGGGCAATTCAGTAGATCCTTTCGAGGCCCTTGAAACTTACGGCGCGGATGCGATCCGCTGGTATTTCTATATCAATTCGGCTCCCTGGCTGCCCAACCGTTTTCACGGCAAGGCGGTGCAGGAGGGACAGCGTAAATTCCTTGGCACTTTGTGGAATACTTATGCTTTCTTTGTGCTGTATGCGAATATCGACAATTTTGACGCAACGAAGTACAGTCTGGAATATGACAAACTTCCCGTGATGGACAAGTGGCTGCTCTCCAAACTGAACACGGCCATCAAGGAAGTGGACGATCATCTGAACCATTACAGAATCCCCGAGGCGGCGAGGGTGTTAGATAACTTTGTGGATGAGATGAGCAACTGGTATGTGAGAAGAAGCCGTGAGCGGTTCTGGACGAAGGGCATGGAGCAGGATAAGATCAACGCGTATATGACCCTCTACACGGCCCTTGTGGACATCTGCAAGTGCGCTGCGCCCATGATTCCTTTTATGACGGAGGAAATTTACCGCAATCTGGTGTGCAGCATCGACAAAGATGCGGCGGAGAGCATTCACCTGTGTGATTTCCCGACGGCGGACGAGAGCATGATCGACCAGAAACTGGAAGAATCCATGCAGGAGGTATTAAAGATCGTTGTCATGGGCCGGGCGGCCCGCAACACGGCCAACATCAAGAACCGCCAGCCCATCGGCACCATGTATGTGAAAGCGGAAACCGTTCTTGACGAGTTCTATCAGGATATCATCAGGGACGAATTAAATGTAAAGCAGATCGTATTCTCCGACGATGTATCAGCGTTTACGACTTACAGCTTCAAGCCCCAGCTTAAGACGGTCGGTCCGAAGTACGGCAAACAGCTCGGCGGCATCAAGGCGTATCTGTCCGCAGTGGACGGCAGTGCGGCGATGGAGACTTTGAAATCACAGGGGGCGTTGAAATTTGACGTGGACGGTGTGGAAGTTTCCCTTGCCGAGGAGGATCTGTTGATCGACATGGCGCAGAAGGACGGTTTTGTGGCGGAGGCTGACAATTATGTGACGGTGGTGCTCGACACGAACCTGTCGGAAGAGCTGATCGAGGAGGGCTTTGTGTACGAGATCATCAGCAAGATCCAGACCATGAGAAAGGATGCGGATTTTGAGGTGATGGATCACATCAGAGTCTCTCTGGACGGCAATGAGAAAGTGGCGCAGATCGCCGCGAAGAATGAGGCTGTGATCGCTGGAAAGGTGCTGGCGGAGAGCATCGGTACGGGAGAAAATCTGGCCGTTTCCAAGGAGTGGAACGTGAACGGGGAGACTGTGACGATCGGTATTCAGAAAATCTAGCTGCCGGCAGCGAACCGCGCAGACGTATCAGATCATGAAGTTTTCTGGATGGGAACGGTAAATTTCAATCTTTATATAGTCAAACGGAAAAATACAGGCTATAATGGAAATGAATGTAAATAAACCTAATCTGACAGCAGGGTTAACGAGGAGGAGAGAGATGATTAAAAAGGCACCTACGACAACTTTTGATACAGAGCTTTTTAAGAGAAGCGTCCTTTACAATGTAAAAACCCTTTACAGAAAGACGCTGGAGGAAGCGACTGACCAGCAGATCTTTCAGGCGGTTTCCTATGCAGTCAAGGACGCCATTGTGGATCAGTGGTTAAAATCCCAGAAGGAGTTTGAGAGACAGGACCCGAAAATGGTTTACTATCTGTCTATGGAATTTCTGATGGGCAGGGCGCTTGGCAACAATATGATCAATCTGCAGGCATACAAAGCCTTTTCACAGGCGCTCGAGGAGCTTGGCATCGACATCAACGTGGTGGAGGATCAGGAGCCTGACGCTGCGCTTGGCAACGGCGGTCTGGGACGTCTGGCAGCCTGCTTTCTGGACTCCCTGGCAACGCTCGGCTATGAAGCTTACGGCTGCGGTATTCGGTATCGCTATGGCATGTTCAAGCAGGAAATCCGTGACGGCTATCAGGTGGAGGTGCCGGATAACTGGCTCAAAGACGGTAACCCCTTTGAACTGCGCCGGCCGGAGTATGCGAAAGAAGTGCGCTTCGGCGGCTATGTGAACGTGTATGTGGATGAGAACGGCAGAAGCAACTTTAAGCAGGAGGGCTATCAGGCGGTGACGGCGGTTCCCTATGACCTGCCGGTTGTCGGTTACGGCAGCGGTGTTGTCAATACGCTTCGGATCTGGGATGCAGAGCCGGTGAACTGCTTCCAGCTCGACTCCTTTGACAAGGGCGATTACCAGAAGGCGGTGGAGCAGGAAAACCTCGCGAGAAATATCGTGGAGGTACTCTACCCTAACGACAATCACTACGCGGGCAAGGAGCTCCGCTTAAAACAGCAGTATTTCTTCATCTCTGCGTCGGTGCAGACGGCAGTGGCGAAGTATATGAGAAACCATGACGACATCAGAAAGTTCCATGAGAAGGTGACTTTCCAGTTAAATGATACCCATCCCACCGTTGCGGTTGCGGAGCTGATGCGTATTCTGATGGACGAACATTATCTGACATGGGACGAGGCGTGGGAGGTAACGACCAGGACATGCGCATACACGAACCATACGATTATGTCCGAGGCGTTGGAGAAATGGCCCATCGAACTGTTCTCCAGGCTCCTTCCCAGAGTGTATCAGATCGTGGAGGAGATCAACCGCCGCTTTATCGCGAGAATTGAGCAGATGTATCCCGGAAACCATGAGAAAGTCAGAAAAATGGCGATCATCTATGACGGGCAGGTGAAGATGGCGCATCTGGCGATCGCTGCAGGCTACTCCGTGAACGGTGTGGCAAGATTACATACGGAAATCCTGAAAAATCAGGAGCTTAAAGATTTCTATGAGATGATGCCCGAGAAGTTCAACAACAAGACAAACGGCATCACCCAGAGAAGATTCCTGCTGCATGCGAACCCGCTTCTGGCGGACTGGGTGAGCGACCATGTAGGAAACGACTGGATCACGGATCTGCCCAAGATCAACAAGCTCAAAATCTATGCGGATGACGAGAAGTCGCAGCAGGAGTTTATGAATATCAAATACCAGAACAAGGTGCGTCTGGCGGATTACATTTTGGAGCACAACGGCATCGAAGTCGATCCCCGTTCCATCTTTGACGTACAGGTAAAACGTCTGCACGAGTACAAGCGTCAGCTTTTGAACATCCTGCATGTGATGTATCTCTACAATGAGCTGAAAGAGCACCCGGATATGGACTTCTATCCCAGAACGTTCATTTTCGGCGCGAAGGCGGCAGCAGGCTACAAGAACGCAAAGCTTACCATCAAGCTGATCAATTCCGTGGCGGACGTGGTGAACAACGATCCTGCCATCAACGGAAAAATCAAAGTGGTGTTTATCGAGAACTACCGTGTGTCCAACGCGGAGCTTATCTTCGCGGCGGCGGATGTGTCCGAGCAGATTTCCACGGCCAGCAAGGAGGCTTCCGGCACAGGAAACATGAAGTTTATGTTAAACGGTGCGCTGACCATCGGTACGATGGACGGTGCGAACGTGGAGATCGTGGAGGAAGTGGGCGAGGAGAACGCATTTATCTTCGGTCTGTCCTCCGACGAGGTGATCCGCTACGAGAATTACGGCGGCTATGATCCGACAGAGATCTTTAACAATGATCCCGATGTGAGAAAGGTGCTGATGCAGCTCATCAACGGCACCTATTCCCCTGGCGATCCGGATATGTTCCGTTCGCTTTATAACTCGCTGTTAAATACGCAGAGCACCGCAAAAGCCGATACCTACTTTATTTTGAAGGATTTCAAAGCTTACGCGGAAGCGCAGAGAAAGGTGGAGGCAGCTTACCGGGATGAAAAAGGCTGGGCGAAGAGCGCCATCTTAAACGTGGCCTGCTCCGGCAAGTTTACTTCCGACAGAACCATTCAGGAGTATGTGGATGATATCTGGAAGCTGGATAAGGTTGTGATCCCGAAGGAGCCTGTGACGACAGCGGTTTCCGCAGGGAAAAGAATTGAGAAATAAATAGGATGCAGGAAAGGCTTTCTCTCATGACAGGGAGAAGGCCTTTTTGCGCGATAAGAAAAGCAGGAAGGCCTGCGAAGCGGACACCGTGCCTGCACGACGGATCCTACTCGATTTTACGGCGGCTATGTGCTATGATAAAAAAAGACGGCAGATGGAGAGGAGCGGTATACTTATGGATAAAAAACTGGCATTTCAGATACTGGGACTTTCAGAGACGAGGGAAGAGGGAATCATCAGACAGGGGTACCTTACACTGTTAAAGGATACGAACCCGGAGGATGACCCGGAGGGCTTTAAGCGTCTGCGGGAGGCTTATGAGGAGGCGCTCCGTTTCGCCAGACAGCGGGAGGAGGAGGAAGAACCCCAGCCGCAGGATGAGATCGGACGGTGGATGCAGCGCGTGCGGAAAATATACAGGGATATCCTGCTGCGCAGAGAGGTGGAGAACTGGAAGGAGCTGTTTGATGATCCGGTCTGTGCCGGACTGGATACTTTTCTGGAGGCGAGAGGACAGCTTCTCGGCTTCCTTTCCGGGCATGCCCTTCTGCCGCAGACGGTGTGGCGTCAGATTGATCTGGCATTTCATGTGCTGGAGGACTTCGATGCGCTGAAGGAGGAGTTCCATGTGAATTTCCTGAAGCACATCCAGTATCATGTAAACACGGAGGACTTTCTCGATTACAACTTATTTGAGACGCGGGACGGTTACCTGCCGGAGAGCGACGAGGAGGCGGATGATTATATCCGGGAGTATTTTCAGATTAAGAACCAGCTGGAGAATGATGAGACGGAGGATGTTCCCCAGAGTCTGTCTGATATGAAAAGACACGGCGTTTACCACCCTTACGAGGATGTGGAGCATTTGCGCCTGTATATCCGTAAGGATGCGTGTGAAAAAGGGCGGGAGCTGGCGGAGGAACTGATAGAGCGTTATCCACAGGACGGCTATGTGCTTGTCTGGACGGGAAAAATTTTCTATGATACGGGAGATGAGGATAAGGGGCTTGCGCAGTGGGAGGCAGTGCTCTCCGAAGAGCCGGATTATTATATGGCGAAATATTTTGCCATGCACTGTCTGGCGGATCGGAAAGAATGGTATCGGGCCGGCAGATATGTAGATGAGCTGATTAAGGTGAACCGGCGTGACGAGGAGCTTCTGGAGAGGCAGAAGGAGATCAATAACGAGCTGGTTCCCGCGCTGCGGGAGGCGCTTGACAAGGGCGAAGCCTATGAGGAACTTTCGGATAAGGAACTGAGAACGTATCTGGGATGGCGGCTGTTTGATCTGGAGCAGTATGAGGACATTCTTACCCTGCTTTCAGAGGACAGAGAACTGGAAGCGGCGGAGGAAGGGCTTGAATTAAAGGCCTGGAGTCTATATCGGATGGATCGCTATGAGGAGGCCATTCCCGTCTATCAGGCCCACTTGAAATGTGTGGAGGAGAAAGTGGAAGATGAGGAGAAACGGGCGTCGAAAGCGTCCCAGAGTCACCGTCTCCTCGGCGTCTGCTACTTCTGTACAAAAAGGCGGGAAGAGGGAGAGCGGGAGACGAAGACGGCCATTGAGATGGAGTCGGATGCCAGAACCCGTATCGACTGTAAATACTATCTGGCGGACAGGTATCTTTCCTTTAAGGAATACGAGAGGGCGACGGAGGTCTGCGATGAGGTTCTTTCAGAGGATGACGAGTTTTATCCGGCTTATCTGGTCAGACAGGAGGCCTGTTACCATATGCGCAGAGCCCAGCAGGTGGTGGACGATTATTACCGGGCAATAGAAATTTATGCAGGCTTTGACAGACCGTACCTCTATGCGGCTATGATCTTTTATGACCATAATCAGTATAAGGATGCGCTGGGCGTGATAGAGAGAGCGAAAGAAAATCAGGTGGAATTTTCTAAAAAGCTGCGTTTTCAGGAGGCGAAGATTCTGCGGATGCTTTCTGAGGATGCAGAGAGCAGGAAGCGGCCTATGGAAATACTGGATGCGCTGCTTGCGGAGTCAGCGGAAGAAGAGAGGGCGGCTGAGGAACTGGAGGAGAAGGACACCATTGACCGGGCCGAGCTTATTTTTGAGAAGGGGCTTTTGTTTGAAGGGGAAGAAGAACTTGACACGGCGATCGGCCTTGTGCGGGAGGCAGTCAGACTGGATCCGGAGGAGTCCTATTATGTGCTTGTGCTTGGCAATCTCCTGCGCGATGCGGAGCAGTTCGACAAGGCGTTTGAACAGTATAAGAAGGTGGAGGGGGTCTATCATCATACGGAGTTTTATTTCGGAATGGGCGTCTGCTGTCAGATTGCGGCGCAGTGGCGGCAGGCTGCGCACTACTTTATAAAGGCGGTGGAGCAGGACGAAACTTACCGGGACACGAATTTAAGGCTTTACCGATGCTATGAAAAACTGTACGACATGGAGTATAAGAAGGCTGATTATGACGCGGCGCTTCGCTATATCAATAAGCAGATGGAGATTACTGAAAACCGGGGATATCGTCTCTGGGACAGGGGAAATCTGTATGTGAGCGCAATGGAGACCGCGCTTGCCGTTGCGGACTATGAGGAGGCCCTTGCAGTCGGAACCGTCCCGGAGGAGGAATGGCATATCCTCTGGGAGAATATCGGCGTGGCCTATAAAAATGACAGGCAGTTTGCGAAGGGCTATGAGGCTTACCGGCGGGCGGTGGAGACCATGAAGGAAAAGGACATGTCGGTCAAGGCATACCGGGGTATGGCGGATTGCTGCCGGGGCCTGGGAGATTACGAGAAGGCCATCGCCTGCTGCAGAGAGGGGCTGGCAGTTTTCCCGGCGGATGCGGATCTGTGGGATGCGCTGGACGACTGCTATCGGGATATGGGACGCCCGGAGGAAGCGCTGCGGGTGGAGGAAGAAAGGCGGAAACAGGCCGGTGACACAAAGGAGTATTATGGCGATGTGTCCTATGCCCTGCTCGCTATGGGCAAAGTGCAGGAAGGTCTGGCCATTTTTGATGAGATGAAAAAATCCTGGCTTGGGCGCGCAGCGAACAAAGAGGAGCTGGCGGAACTGTACCGGGAATGGGCGGATCATCTGACGGAGGCGTGCTATTTTGCGGAAGGGGCAAAAAAATATCAGGATGCGGCGGCGCTGTACGGGGAGAACTGGGAGAGAAAATTCCAGATGGAATGGCGCACGGGAGCATGCTATTATATGATAGGGGAGCGCGAGAAAGCAGAGCGCTATGCGAAAAAAGCACTCGACTGTCTTGCTAAAAGAAATATTGAGCCGGAAGATTACAGGTTTTCTCCCCAATATGCACCTCTGCACAGCGGGTGGCTTGCCTGGTGCGATCTGATGCTTGGAGAGAAGGAGAAGGCGAAGCAGGCATTTGAGAAAATGGAACAGCAAAGGCCGTGCCCTGGCTGCGAGTACAAAAAATGCTATGAGGCTTCTTTCTGGCTTGGCTGCTACTATTACTGTGAAGGGGAACTTGAGAGGGCGGCTGCGCTGTTTGAGGAGACGCTGAGAAGAGACATAAAAATGACGGAGGCGGGATTCATGCTGGAGATCATACGCAGCAAAGACGCCGGATTTCCCGGGAAACCCGGCGGACATACGCGGCCGGAAGACGGGGGAAAGACGAAGGATGCAGGGCAGAAACGGGGGCTTGTGGCACGCCTGTTCCACGGGAAAGGGAATCCTGTGAAATAAGAAGGCAAAAAAACGGAAAAATAGTAAGAGCGTAGGGATATCACAGATAGAAAAATAAGTCTGAGCAGGCAGCTGCTCTGACAGGGAGGAAAAAATGATTATCGGAATTGACTTGGGAACGACCAACAGTCTGGCTGCTTATTTCACGGAGGAAGGGCCGCAGATCATACCAAACCGGCTTGGAAAGCGGCTGACGCCTTCCGTGGTGAGCATGGACGAGGAAGAACAGATTTATGTGGGAGACCTGGCGGTGGAGCGGGGACTTCTCTATCCGGGCAGTGCGGCTTCTGTATTCAAGCGGGATATGGGAAGCGGTCGCAAATTTCATTTACTGCATAAGACATTTACGGCGGAGGAACTCTCCTCCTTTGTTCTCCGTGCGCTTAAGGAAGATGCGGAGAGTTTTCTGGGAGAGCCTGTGGAGGAGGCTGTCATTAGTGTGCCGGCCTATTTCAATGATGAGAGGCGGCGCGCCACAAGAAGGGCCGGAGAGCTGGCGGGGCTTAAGGTGGAGCGGATTATCAGCGAGCCAACGGCGGCGGCGATCGCCTACGGTCTGTATCAGAGTCAGGGGCACATGCGGTTTCTGGTGTTCGATCTGGGCGGGGGAACCTTCGATGTGTCTGTATTGGAGCGGATCGACAGCATTCTGGAGGTACGCGCCGTGGCGGGCGACAATTTCCTTGGCGGCGAGGATTTCACGAATGTGCTGGAGGAGATGTTCTTCGAGAAATACCCGCAGTTTGACAGGCTCTCCCTGGAGGCAAAGACGCTGCGGCATATCCATAAGCAGGCGGACAAATGTAAGGTCGGCTTCTCGGAGGGAAAGACTTCTGTTATGGAATGTAAAATCGGGGAGGAGATATTTTCCCTCACCGTAGAACTTTCTGCCTATGAGACTGCCTGTGAGGAACTGCTTGAAAAGATCAGACAGCCCGTGCGGCGCAGCCTCTCGGACGCGCATATCCGTCTGGCCGATATCGACAAGGTGGTGCTGGTGGGCGGGGCTACCAAAAGTCCCGTGATCCGGCGGTTCGTGAGTAAACTGTTCCGGGTAATCCCCGATACCAATATCAATCCCGATGAGGCGGTGGCGCTTGGCGCGGCCATTCAAGGCGCCATGAAGGAGCGGAAAGAGGCGATCAAAGAGGTCATTCTTACGGATGTCTGTCCCTTTACACTCGGCACGGAGGTGGTCAGAGAGTGGGAGAAGGGGTATTTTGAGAACGGTGTATTCTGCCCCATTATCGAGAGGAATACAATCATTCCGGCGAGCCGCACGGAACGGCTCTACACGGTGCGGGATGACCAGACGAAGATCCGGGTCAATGTGCTGCAGGGAGAGAGCCGCTTTGCGCGCAATAATCTTTCCCTGGGTGAACTGAATATCGAGGTGCCTTCCGCCGCAGCGGGGGAGGAGGCCGTGGACGTGACCTACACTTACGATATCAATTCCATTCTGGAAGTGGAAGTGAAGGTGGTGTCCACCGGGAAGAAGGAGAAACAGGTTTTCGGCGGTAAAAACGCGGATATGACCCCGGAGGAGATTGCTTCGCGCTTTGAGACGCTGTCCTATTTAAAGATCCATCCGAGAGACAGGGAGGAGAACAAGTATCTGCTCACGCTGGGTGAGCGGATGTATGAGGAAAGCCTGGGTGACAAAAGATATCTCATATCCCAGGAGCTTCATAAGTACGAGCAGGCGCTTAATTCCTATGAGCCGGGCACGATCGAGCGGGCGAAAGAGGCGTTTCGCGAGTTTTTGAAGGAACTGGAAGAGTTTTAGAAGACATTAGTATACAATAGGTGTCGAGATTGTACAAATAACATAATCAACGCAGACGCGCTTGCGCTCCGTTCCAAACGCAGCGGTGCTAAGCTCGAAAAAACCTCGCTAAGTACCGGCAGTTTTAATCCGAAGGATTTAAACACTTTTCAAGGGTCTGCTTATAATTATGTTATTTGCACAATTAAGAAGATATCGTGATTTGCAATTGTCTGAAATTGATTACGAGGAGGGGACGATGGAACGGGTGCTTTTGGTGGGTGCAAACTTAAATGACGGGGAAGATTATCTCACTTCTTTAGAGGAACTTGGGGCATTGGCCGAGGCCTGTGATATGGAAGTGGCGGGCGTGACGTCCCAGACCCTTGAGACGGTGCACAAGGCGTTTTATATCGGCACAGGCAAGGTGGACGAGGTAAAAGGGCTGGCGCAGGATCTGGGAGCAGATGTCATCATTTTTGACAATTCCCTATCCCCCATGCAGATGCGGAACCTGCAGGAGCGGCTGGAGAAACCGATTCTGGACAGGAGTGCGCTGATTCTGGATATCTTTGCGAGCAGGGCCAGATCCTGGGAGGCCAAACTGCAGGTGGAAGTAGCAAGACTGCAGTACATGCTGCCCAGACTTGTGGGGCTGCATGCGGCGCTCTCCCGTCAGGGCGGCGCAAGCGGTTCCATGAGCAGCAGAGGCGCCGGGGAGAAGAAGCTGGAACTGGACAGGCGTGTGCTGGAAAAGCGGCTGACAGAGCTTCGGCGGGAACTGAAGGAAGTGGGAAATGAGCGGGAAACCCAGAGAAAACGCCGCGTGAAGTCGGGACTTCCCAGGGTGGCTCTGGTAGGCTATACCAATGCGGGAAAATCCACGCTGTTGAACGCCATGCTTGATCTCTACGGCGCGGATGAGGGGGAGGCGCAGGAGGAGAAGCGTGTCTTTGAGAAGGATATGCTCTTTGCCACGCTGGACACGACCGTGCGGAAGATTGCGCCCCCGGAGCATCATGCGTTCCTGCTTTCAGATACGGTTGGCTTTATCCACAAACTGCCGCATAATCTGGTGGAGGCTTTTCAGTCTACGCTGGAGGAGGCGAAGGAGGCGGATCTTCTCATACAGGTGGTGGATTACAGCGATGAGCATTATAAGGAGCAGATCGCCGTCACCAATCAGACGTTAAAGAAACTGCAGGCGGACGGCGTTCCCATGCTCTATATCTATAATAAATCGGATCTGGTTTCCCCTGATGCGCTGCCGGGACTCTCCGGGCTGGAGGAAGCGCGGCTTGCAGAACATCTGCCTGTGACGGCGGAGGACGCCATATATCTGTCCGCCAAAAAGCGGATCGGAATGGAGGAGCTGGTCTGCCTGATCGAGGAAAAGCTTGCCGGCGGATATAGGGAGTGCACGCTTCTGATTCCTTACACGGACGGCAGGGCAGTGTCTTATCTGAATGAAAATGCGGTGGTCTTTGAGACGGAGTACGCGGAGGACGGCGTGCGGATGCGGGTCAACTGTAAGAAGGAGGACTACGGGTATTATATGAAGTATCTGGAAGGGTGATTTAAAAACGGGTATTGGGAAGTGTGTTGCACCTGAGGCACTTATCCTTTATAATAATTTTGGTAGTTATAAATGGAGAAACACGGAAAGAATCACACAGACATGGAGGAGCGTATGATTGAATTAACACAGGGCGGCGCATATCTGTTAAACGGGACGGAGATTGTACCCGACAGCGCGGATGCGGCGGCGCAGATTAAAAATAAGACAGGGCAGGAAATTTCCAGCGGTGAGGCGGCGAAGAATACGATTGCTTACAGTATTCTGGAATCCCACAATACCTCCGGCAATATGGAGAAATTAAAGATTAAATTTGACAAACTGACGTCCCATGACATTACGTTTGTGGGGATTATCCAGACGGCGAGGGCTTCGGGGCTTACCAGATTTCCCATCCCCTATGTGCTCACCAACTGCCACAATTCCCTGTGCGCGGTGGGCGGCACGATCAACGAGGATGACCACATGTTCGGCCTTACCTGTGCCAAGCGGTATGGCGGTGTCTATGTGCCGCCCCACCAGGCGGTGATCCACCAGTATGCGAGAGAAATGCTTGCGGGCGGCGGCCGGATGATTCTTGGTTCCGATTCCCATACAAGATATGGCGCGCTCGGCACGATGGCAATGGGCGAGGGAGGGCCGGAGCTTGTAAAGCAGCTCCTGTCCCAGACTTACGATATCAACATGCCCGGTGTGGTGGGCGTGTACCTGACAGGCGAGCCTGTGAAGGGCGTCGGTCCCCAGGACGTGGCGCTGGCTATTATCGGCGCGGTGTTCGGGAACGGCTATGTGAAAAATAAGGTGATGGAGTTTGTCGGTCCGGGTGTATCGGCGCTGAGTGCGGACTTCCGTATCGGCATCGACGTGATGACCACGGAGACGACCTGCCTGTCTTCCATCTGGCGGACAGATGACGAGATCAAGGACTTTTATGACATTCACGGCAGGAAAGAGGAGTACAAGGAGTTAAATCCGGGAGCGGTGGCGTACTATGATGGCATGATTACGGTAGATCTGTCGAAGATCCGTCCCATGATCGCCATGCCTTTCCATCCGAGCAACACTTACACCATCGACGAGGTGAACGCAAATCTGAAAGATGTGCTCCACGACGTGGAGGAGCGGGCCAAGGTCAGTCTGGACGGCGCGGTGCCTTATTCCCTGCAGAATAAGGTGGTGGACGGTAAGTTCATGGTGGACCAGGGCATCATCGCCGGCTGTGCGGGCGGCGGGTTTGAAAATATCTGTGCGGCAGCAGACATCCTGCGGGGTTCCTACACAGGTGCGGACGGCTTTACTTTGAGCGTGTATCCGGCTTCCATGCCCGTGTACATGGAGCTGATTAAAAACGGTTGCGCGGCGGCGATCTTAGAGACGGGTGCGGTATTAAAAACCGCTTTCTGCGGGCCCTGCTTCGGTGCGGGAGACACACCTGCCAACAATGCGTTCAGCATCCGGCATTCCACCAGAAACTTCCCCAACAGGGAGGGATCCAAGCTGCAGAACGGCCAGATTTCATCTGTGGCGCTCATGGATGCCAGATCGATTGCGGCCACGGCGGCCAACAGGGGCGTGCTTACGCCGGCCACCGAGTTTGACGGAGAAATCGGAAAATATAAATATCACTTTGACGCCAATATTTACAAGAACCGCGTCTTTGACTCCAAGGGGGTGGTAGATGAGAGCGTGGAAATCCAGTTTGGACCGAACATCAAGGACTGGCCTGCTATGGGAGCGCTGCCGGAGAATCTGGTGCTCCGGGTGGTGTCTGAGATCCATGATCCTGTTACCACGACGGACGAGCTGATTCCTTCCGGGGAAACTTCCTCTTACCGATCCAACCCGCTTGGACTTGCGGAGTTTACGCTTTCCAGAAAGGATCCCGAGTATGTGGGAAGGGCCAAGGACATCCAGAGGGCGGAGAAAGCAAGAATGCAGGGAGAACATCCATGCCAGGCGCATCCCGATGTGAAGCCGGTGATGGAAGCGGTAAAGAAAACATTCGCAGATGCGTCCCATGAAAATACCGGGTTCGGTTCCACGATCTTCGCAGTGAAACCGGGCGATGGTTCCGCCAGAGAGCAGGCGGCAAGCTGTCAGAAGGTGCTTGGCGGCTGGGCTAATATCGCCAACGAGTACGCCACCAAGCGCTATCGTTCCAACCTGATCAACTGGGGAATGCTGCCGTTTCTGATTGAGGCGGGAGAGCTGCCTTTCGGGAATCTGGATTATCTGTTTTTCCCGGGAATCCGTAAGGCGGTGGAGGCGAAGGCAGATACCATTGAGGCGTACCGCGTATGTGTGGAGGAAGGAACACTTCAGCCGTTTACCTTGACGCTGGGAGAACTGACGGACGAGGAAAGGCAGATTATTTTGAAGGGCTGTCTCATCAATTACAACAGGGTTGATTAAATCAAGTATTTCAAATTAGTATTGGGGAACTATGCATAATGGGGTAAAAAAAGAGGCAGGGGGCATTGTGCGCCCTCTTGTCTCGATCTTGATTGTACTGCTTGTGGCGGCTGCGCTGATCTATGAAGCGCTGCAAAACAGGACACAACAAAATAATGCCGCGCAGGAGAGTGTGCCGGCGGACAAAACTGCCACAGACGCCCTGGCGAATGTGGCACTGCCGGGGCTGGGGCCGGAAAAGCCGGAAGTTGACTCTTCTTCCAAGGAGATCATCAATGATGTGCTTTTGAGCAATGTTCCCAAGGCGGACTATAGTTACTCCTTTAACGGGAAGCTGACTGATGCGGTTGTGGTGACGAGAACCGGCGATGAAGGCCATTACAACGATGGCACATATCCTGAGCCGAGTGAGGATGTGTTTCCCCTGTTTACGGAGGGGGTTGAGGGTGACGCACTCTATCTGGACGGCAGTTATGGTGTGGCGCTCCAGGGTGTGGAACCGTTGAACGGATCTTATACGATTTCTTTCTGGTTCCGTGCGGACGAGCTGTTTGACTGGTCGCCTTTTTTGATGATTGGCTCCCATCTGATGGATGTGGGAGGCAGTCAGAGCTATCTCTCTATTAACAGGAAGACCACGGAGGAGGGAGAGCAGGTTTTACCGATTTTCAATACCATTGATGCGGTTTTGAATAATTCCTGTGAGATCCGGCCTTCCATGGAACACAAGAGATGCATCAACTTGAACGAGTGGGTTTACATAACTGTATGCGTGGATGCCTCTGCAACTTCCGGGGCAGCAGAGGGAAGGGCGATGGGTTATCTGTATCTGAACAGCGAGCTGATCGGCTCCGGGGAAGTGTCGTTACTGAATATGGATGCGGAGAGTGTGTGCGCATACCTGGGAATCAGCTGCTATGACGTACTGTTCCGGGCCAGTTACGACGAGGTGCATATCTGGAAACATGTGCTGGACGAGAGTCAGATCAGCAGTATGTATACGGCATACATCGCAGCGTGAGAAACGTGAAAACATGTATTCTCAGTGCAGAGTATAAAGTTAATGAAAAAAGTTCCGATATATAAATTACAGGGAGACAGCCCATGGCCAGGGTCTGTTTTTCTGGAATTTCATATTGTAGAGACCAGGGACGGTATTTTTAAGGAAAAGGAATTTCCATAAGAGTGCCGTTTTTCTATTGCCAGGCGTCAGGGAAGGCGCTGTCTGGTGCACAGGCGGGCGTGGAGAGCGGTCTTATACAAAAGGAGGGAACATTGATCATTGATTCCGGTACCATAGGGATGCAGTCCTCCAGAACAAGCCGTACCGTGACAAAGATGAGCGCCAGATACATAGGCGGCACGTTTGCGGGCGGGAAAGAAGGATTGGATTCTCTTTTTGAGAATCAGCCAGGCACTGGAGAAAAGACTGCCGGGGAGGGGTACGATAAGGATAAGGCGAATCTGGAAGACCTCTCTGCACATATGCGCAACACGACCGGCGGATGGCAGATCTCCACGAGAAATGATGAGAAGGAAGCCGCGCGCAGTATCAAACAGCAGTGTGTGGAATTTCTGCTGGAACTTCTGTTTCGGTTTCGCGGGAACCGGGGGGCGCAGAACAGTCCCATAGCCGCAGCCGGCGGCACGACCATGTTTACGGTGCAGGGTTATCAGATGCAGCGCTATCACATGGAGGAGGAACATACCACATTCTCTACCCAGGGTACGGTAAAAACTGCGGACGGGAGGGAGCTGTCCTTCAATCTTGAGTTTGGCATGAGCCGCAGATTTGAGGAGTACTATGAGGAAAACGTGGTGACATCCATTGCTACTTTTAAAGATCCGTTGGTAATCAATCTGAATACCAATGTTGCGCAGGTTTCCGATCAGAAATTTTTCTTTGATCTGGACTGCGACGGCGAGAAGGAAGAGATTTCAAGCCTGCAGGCGGGCAGCGGCTTTTTGGCCCTTGATCTGAACGGTGACGGACAGATCAATGACGGCAGTGAGCTTTTCGGCACAAAGAGCGGCGACGGCTTTAAAGATCTTTCCAAATATGATCTGGACGGCAACGGCTGGATTGACGAGGCAGATCCCATCTGGGATAAGCTTTTGATCTGGACGAAGGACGAGGACGGGAAGGATAAGCTGTATCATCTTTCCGACCTGGGAGTAGGAGCCATCGGCCTTTCCCGGGTGGGAACACAGTTTTCCCTGAATGCCGAAAAGACCAACGAAACCAATGCCATGATCCGCAAGACAGGCATATTCCTGTATGAAAACGGGACGGTGTCCACATTGCAGCAGTTGGATATGGCAGTATATAATGAGAAAGGCTGACGTGAGAAGTATGATGTCTTACCCGGCATAAAAAACAAGACATCCACATAGGATTGATGTGGGGTGTCACATGAATAAAAATGGAATCGTTTCAAAAAGAACAAACAAAAGGGATGCAGGAAGCTTCCTTTTGTTTGTTTTTTTATTGCCTTATGTCTGTGCCTGCCTTTGGGGCCATGTGGGGGAGGAAGCAGAAAGCCTGAAAAGGAATAAGCGGCAGGATGAATATCTGGTGGAGGCGTCCGTGGAATGGGGGATCTGGGAACTGCCTCTGGAAGAATATCTGACGTACAGACTCTGCCTGGTGATGCCGGGAGACTATGAGATTGAGGCGCGTAAAGCACAGGCAGTACTTCTCAGAACGGAGATGGCAGCTCTTTTTGCGGAGCAGGGACAGAAAAGAGTCACGGCGGACGGGGAAGGACTGGCAAAATTTTATAAGGATGCGGCAGGGCATGGAGAAGCCATGGAAGACAGCAGACAGGCGGTGAAGGAGACAGAGGGGAAAATTCTGACCTATAAGGGAGAACCGATCCGTGCATCCTATTTCAAGGTGAGTAACGGTTCTACCAGAGACGCGGGGGATGAGGACTGTCCGTATCTTTCTGCCGTTTCCTGCGAGCAGGATCAGGAAGCGCCGGATTACCGCAGTGTTGTCAGGGTGGAGAGGGAACCTTACCTGGAAAAACTGCAGGGTGTCCTGGAGGGGGATTTTGAGGAGGAGACGCTCTGGGAGGAGGGAAAGTTTTCTTTTGATGAGGCCGGATATATGGTAAATGTGACATATCTTGACAAAAAAGGGGAGATGGAGAAGATCAGCGGAGAGACTTTTCGGCATCTTTTCAGCCTGCCTTCCGCCTCGTTTGAGATGGACAGGGAGGAGCAGGTGGTTTTTCATGTGACGGGAGTAGGACATGGCTATGGCATGAGCCAGTATGCGGCTGAGTGCAGGGCAGAAAACGGGGAAAATTATAAGGAGATTCTTGCCGCCTTCTTTTTTCAGACAGAATTAGCAAATTTTGAATAAGCCGGAAAATTTGGGTAAAACTATCAGAGAAACCCGGTGCAGGGGCTGTTTGTATTCAGACGGGCGGTCTGCGCGGCATCGGAAGAAAAACAGGAGGCGAGTTTCATGGCAAGAAGAAACAGAAGCAGTATCAGAAAAGAAAGAATCATCATGCTGGCGTCCTCGGTGTTCGTTCTGGCGGCGCTGACGGTGACCGGTGTTTATGTAAGAAACAACAACCGTGCGGAGAAGGAAGATTATGTGGTGGACTTCGAAGCGCTGGAACAGGGCAGCACGGAGCTGGCGGAAAATATGATGTCCGGGGAGGAGCTTGACACGCTTTTTGCGGGGGTCGGGACGGACGATCTGGACTATGATCCCAGCTTTCAGGAGGCAAATTCCCTGCATGTGGAAAATATCGAAGATGGCGTAAAAACAGGAAAGAAGAAAACCATTGAAGAGGGTATAGAGGAAAAGAAAAAAGAGGAAGATCTGGAAAAGAAGAAAGAGACAGAGTCTGACCAGACAAAGAAGGATGAGAAAGATGAGAAGAGCGAGCCGGACAAACCAGAAAAGGACGATCCCGTAGAAAAATCTGCCGCCGGGAAGAAGACGGACGGTGCGGACCAGGGTAAGGAGGAAGAGGAAGCCGGCATGTTTGACGAGTCGGTGGACACGGTTTTGAGTGACGAGGTACAGGCGGAGGCCATTTCCACCACGGTACAGCCGGAGCTTGATTTCAGCGAGGAGGACGGCCTGGTATGGCCTATCGTTGGGGATGTACTGATTAACTACAGTATGGATCAGACCATTTATTTCCCGACGCTGGATCAGTATAAATACAACCCTGCCATCGTTATTTCCGCCACGCAGGGGGAGAATATTTCGGCGGCTGCCGATGGGCGTGTAACCTCTGTCAGCTATGACTCCGATACCGGTAACACGGTGGTGATGGAGCTGGGAAACGGTTATGAACTGACTTATGGACAGCTGGAGAATATTACCGTATCTGAGGGCAGCTTTGTGCATGTGGGAGACGGAATCGGCACAGTGGCGGCGCCTACGAAATATTACAGCCTGGAGGGCACGAACGTGTATTTCAAGCTGACGAAAGATGGAGAGCCGGTAAATCCCATGAGCAGATTACAGTAGCAGGGCAACAATGTGAAAAGAATGCCTGCGAAACGGTATTCTGTGAATGAATTGGAAAGCGTGCTGTGCCGGAGGGACAAAATGTTTATCATACACGGAAATATCAAAACCATGGAAGGGCGTGATTTCGGGGACGGTTATGTGGAAATCCGGGACGGAAAGATCGCCGCGCTCGGAGAGATGAAGGACTGCCCCAAAACGGAAGGACAGGTTCTTGACGTGCAGGGCAGTCTGGTGATGCCGGGAATCATTGAAGCGCACTGTCATATGGGCATCACGGAGGAGAAAAAGGGCATGGAGGGGGATGACTGCAATGAGAATGTGAATCCCGTTACGCCTTATCTGCGTGCCATAGACGCCATCAATCCCATGGACGCGGCCTTCAAAGATGCCTTGCAGGCGGGCATTACCTCCGCGATGATCGGACCTGGCAGTGCAAACGTGGTTGGCGGGCAGTTTGCCTTTGTAAAGACACACGGCAGATGTATAGACGATATGATTGTGAAAGCGCCGGCGGCCATGAAGGTGGCATTCGGGGAAAATCCGAAGGTGAATTACTCGGGGCAGGGAACATCCCCCTCCACCCGCATGGCAATCGCGGCTCTTCTCAGAGAGGAGCTGACAAAGGCGTTGACGTATCGCAAGAAACGGGAAAAGAATGAGGATGAAGAGACGGATTTTCGTTATGAGTGCTGGCTCCCTGTCCTTCGCGGAGAAATTCCCCTGAAGGCACATGTACATCGTGCCGACGATATTTTGACGGCTGTGCGGATTGCCAGAGAGTTCCACCTGCGGATGACACTGGATCACTGCAGCGAGGGACATCTGATTATGGAGGAATTGAAGACAGCGGGTTTCCCAGCGATTGTGGGACCCGATATGGCGAGCCGGAATAAGATCGAGGTGCAGAATATGGCGTTTAAGACGGCGGGGCTTCTGGCGGGACATGGGATTCTGACCGCCATTACCACAGACCATCCTGTCTCAAAAATCCAATTTTTGCCGATCTGTGCGGGTCTGGCAGTGAAAGCCGGCATGTCTTTGGAGGAGGGGCTTCGTTCCATCACGATCAATGCTGCGAAAATCTGCGGCGTGGATGACAGAGTGGGCAGTCTTGCACCGGGAAAGGATGCCGATATTGCGGTCTTTGACGGGAATCCGATGGAAGTGTTTACCCCAGCCCGGTATACGCTGATTGACGGTAAAATTGTGTTTTCGGCGGATAGTGAGGCGGATGCAGAGCCATGATATGGGGCGAATGAGTTATAAAGGAAAATGCTATCTGTTACTGTGGCGCAAAATATGTTAAACTGGATTGGTAATAGATAAAACAGATCATCAGGGAATCAATTATGCGTAAGAGTGCAAATACTAAAAGAATAACAGGCTGGCTTCTCGTTTTCATCCTCCTTTGTACGGGAACCGCAGGCTGCAGTAATCTGCAGGATTTTCAGTCAGAGTCGCGGACAGGGAAAGAGGAGACGGACGAGTTTACCAGCCTTGGGCTTTTGCCGGAGTTTGATTATGAAGTGCCGGAGAGCCTGCCGAACATTTTGGTGGATCAGGTAGGCTATGCCACCGGCAGCAAGAAGGTGGCTATGATAAACGGAGAGACGCCGCCGGAAACCTTTTCCCTTCTGGATGCGGAGACAGGCAGGGAAGTTTATACAGGCAAGGTGGAAAGTAAAGGGTATGATCCTTCCGTAAACGCCTATATCAGCTACGCAGATTTCACGGATTATAATACGGTGGGGTCATACTACATACAGGCGGCGTCCATTGGGCGTTCCTATGCCTTTGAGATATTGGAGGAGCCTTACAAAGACATTCTGACCAAGGTGTTTAAGCAGTACTATTTTAACAGATGCGGCCTGACGCTTTCTGCCGAACTTGCCGGGGAGGCGGCACACAATGCCTGTCATTCCAGGGAGGCGCAGATGAAGGATGAAGCGATGATTAAGTGCGACGTTTCGGGCGGCTGGCATGTGGACGAGATCGGGAGCCGGGATGTGGAAAGAGGCTGTCAGGCGGTAAATACGCTGCTGCTCGCCTATGAGCTTTATCCTGACGACATGGATGATGATATGGGAATACCGGAGAGCGGAAACGGCATTCCTGACGTGCTCGACGAGGTAAAGTACGAGATTGACTGGCTTCTCAAAATGCAGGATGCAAAAAGCGGGGCGGTGTACGCTTCTGTCAGTTCCGTAGACAATAAGAATGTGGGCTATATTCTCTATATAGACGGTATTACCATGGAGGCGACCATTCACTTTGCGGCGACCATGGCTAAGTTCAGCTATCTGTATCAGGGTTACGACCGGGAATTTGCAACATTATGCCTGCAGGCATCTGACAGGGCTTACCGTTATGTGGAGAATTATCTGGCGGATGTATCGCAGGAGCAGTATTTTTTCGCGGCGGCAGAGCTTTACCGCGCAACGGGGGGATATCAGTACCACAGTGTGGTCAAGTCCTATCTGACCCAGAACCCGGAGGCGGACATGGAAAATGATTTTACCTTCTGGGGATGTGTGACCTATCTTTCCACGAAACAGAAAGTGGATGTGGATCTGTGCGAAACGGTGACCCAGAATCTGATGCGCAAGGGAGAAACCATTTCCTTTGCATCCAAAGATTCCAAGCTTCTGGTGAATACGGATGAAAAGCAGGGAGGCAATGCCGGGCTTTTGCGGGACATGTCGAGACTTGCAGTGGTGGATCACATTATCACGAACCATGAGTATGCGACGGTACTGGAAAATCATGCCCACTATATGTTGGGAAGAAATCTGCAGTCCATATCCTATCTGGACGGTGTGGGCGGGCGCAATTACCGCGATGTGGATGTGAGTCTGGGGATTATGAACCAGGTGAACCAGAATGCGGAATTGCTGTTACTGTTTGCTGCTATTATGGATGATGAGCTGGTGGTAGGGGAAGAATAGCAACGCGAAAAGAACTTCTGAAACTCAGCAGCAGAGGCGGCTTCGCAAAGTCAGCATAGCTGACTTGGAAGTTCTATGTTTCGCGTGAGAGAATACCAAAGGACGGTATTCTCCGCGTGAATGATAAACTTATACGAGGGGTTTGTTTTTGAAATACATTTCTTTAATAATGGACAGCACCGTGTCGTCGATGCGGCGTTTCTGGTCTTTGTCGAGGTCTTTTATGTAGATGGGCTTCCCGTACTCGATGACGACATGGGTCTTTTTGATCTTCGGCAGATGGGCTTCCCATACCTGGTCGGCATTGTTGATGCTCATAGGGATAATGGGGCAGCCGGATTTCTCGGCGATCTTAAAACTGCCGCCGTGGAAAGGAAGAAACGTGTCCGGCTCGGTGCTGCGGCTTCCTTCGGGGAAGATGCAGATAGAGACGCCGGATTTTATCTTTTCCACCGCCGTGAGGATGGTTTTCATGCCCTGTCTGATGTCCTTTCGGTCAAGGAAGAGACAGTGCAGGTTTTTCATCCAGCTTGCGAGAAGCGGTACCTTTAACATGCCGTACTTGGCGATATATCCGGTGGGTCTGGGGACACGCACATAGGTCATAACAATGTCGAAGTAGCTTCTGTGGTTGCCGATATACAGCACGGGGATATCTTTCGGTACGTTCTCTTCGCCAATTGCCGTGACGGAGACGCCGGACAGAAAGAGAACGCCGCGGAAAGCCCAGTTTACGATGGCCAGCGAACTTTTGTCTTTGGCGGCCGGAGCCCATTTCCCGAGGAAGTATTCAAAGATTAAAAGTGGAATGCTCAAAATCAAGAACAGAATAACGAAAGTGGCAACTAGGATCAGACGTATCATGATGGAAAACCTTTCTGCTTTTTCTAAATTAATGGTATAAGTATAGCATTATTCTATAGGAATAGACAATGCCTTCGCATAATAAATTAGTTAGTAAGAGGATATGCGGAGGAAACGATGGACGGATTGAGCGGGTATCAGAGGAGATTGGTAAGCATAGGGTTTCTTTGTCTGCTGTGCTTTGGGGTGTATTCCTGCGGGCAGAAACGGGATCCTATGGAAAAAATCAAGGATTTGGAATACACGGTGATAGCGGAGGACAACATGCCGGAGGAGCTTCTTGCAAAGATCGAGGAGCGCAAGGAGGACACTTTCAAACTGACCTTTGAGGATCAGGGATTTCTTTACATCTGTGTGGGGTATGGGACGCAGCAGACAGGCGGCTACAGCATTGCGGTGAATGATCTGTATGAGACGGCCAATGCGGTCTATATCGACACCAATCTGATCGGGCCGTCGCCGGAGGAGAAGAGCAAGCCGGTGGCAAGCTACCCTTATGTGGTGGTGAAGACGGAATTTTCGCAGAAGCCGGTGGTGTTTGACTGAGGATGCTTCAGAGAAATGAGTTGACAGACAGGCAGAACAGGAAGGACGAGGAAGATAAGATGCTTATATTGAAAAACGGATATATGACAGATCCCGCATCAGGGATAGAAGGATACCGGGACATTCTGATTGATACGGACAGCGGAAAAATTGTGAGGATCGTGCCCCAGGGTGCGCTTGCAGAGGAAAGAAAGAGCGCTGCTTGCAACGACTCAGCCGAAGAAATTGACTTAAATGGTCAAATTGTTGCTCCGGGTCTGGTGGATGTGCATGTGCATTTCCGGGATCCGGGGTTTACCCATAAGGAGGATATTCATACCGGGGCGGCTGCGGCTGCGAAAGGAGGATTTACTTCTGTGGTGCTGATGGCGAACACGAAGCCGGCGGCAGACAATGTAGAGACCCTTGCCTATGTGCGGAATAAGGGAAAAGAGACGGGGATTCATGTTTATACCTGCGCCAATGTGACGAAAGGGCTTCTTGGAAAAGAGCTGACTGATATGGAGACATTGAGCGCGCAGGGGGCAGCAGGCTTTACCGACGACGGCATACCGCTGATGGATGAGCGGCTTCTCCGGGAGGCTCTGCAGAGGGCGTCGAAGTGCGGGAAACCGGTCAGTCTCCACGAGGAAAATCCGTCTCTTATAAAAAACAATGGTGTGAATGCGGAAAAAGCCGCAGCATATTATGGGATAGGCGGTTCTCCCAGAGAGGCGGAGATCTCGATGGTAGAACGGGACCTGCGGATCGCGGTGGAGGAGGATGCCGACCTTTCCATCCAGCATATCAGCACGAAGGAGGCTGTGGAACTGGTGCGGCAGGCGAAAAAGAAGAGCAGTCATATCTATGCGGAGGCGGCGCCTCATCATTTTACATTGACGGAAGATGCGGTGATCAGGTATGGGACGCTGGCAAAGATGAATCCGCCCCTGCGGCGGGAGGAAGACCGCCTGGCAGTCATAGAAGGGCTGCGTGACGGGACCATTGACATGATTGCCACGGATCATGCGCCTCACAGCGCGGAGGAGAAGGCCAAACCGCTGACGGAAGCGCCCAGCGGCATTATTGGCCTGGAGACGGCCCTGTCCCTTGGGATTCGGGAGCTGGTGGAAAAGGAGTATCTTTCCATGATGGAGCTGATCGGGAAGATGAGTCTGGCTCCTGCGAAACTGTATCATCTTGACGCGGGATACCTGAAGGAGGGCGGCCCGGCGGATCTGGTAGTCTTTGATCCGAAGAGAGAGTGGGTGGTGCAGGATTTTGCGTCCAAATCTGCAAACTCGCCCTTTGTGGGGGAAACCATGCCTGGGGTGGTCAGCTATACGATATGCGGGGGAAAGATTGTATACAGGGAAGAGAAGGTTCGGTAAGGTGAGGAAAGGGATGGCTTTACTCACTGTTTCAAAAGACAGGGAGAAATTTATATGGAAAACAGCAGAGTGTTTGCGATGAAATTTTCAAAGATATATCCGCTGCTTATACAGAAAGCGGAGAAAAAAGGGCGGACGAAACAGGAAGTTGACGAAGTGATCTGCTGGCTTACAGGGTATGATGCGGACGGGCTGGCGGCACAGCTTAAGGCGGACGTGAATTACCAGACCTTTTTTGAGCAGGCGCCCTGCATCAATCCCCGGTGTACACTCATCAAAGGAGCGGTCTGCGGCATCCGGGTGGAGGAGATTACGGATCCGCTGATGCAGAAGATCCGATATCTGGACAAGCTGGTCGATGAGCTGGCGAAGGGCAGGGCGATGGAAAAAATTCTGCGCTAGGACAGGGGAATCTCCCTTTCTGTGAAATTCGTAAAATCTTTCCCAAAACGGTTTCTCCCATTTGTTCTTTTCGGCCGAAAAATATAGTTTGAACGTATGAAAGTTTATCTTGTAATGAAAAAAAGAATGTGTTACAATCGTTTTTAAGCAAAGAATACATCTAAGATTCTAACGTATCTTAACGGATTTTTTGAAATCCGTATCGATGCAGAGTTCTCTCTGCGTAAACTCCTTGCTTACAACTAAATAACCGCAGGGAGCGTGGAACAGTAGTAAACCTCTCTGCCCGATAAAGGAAAGAGAGGGAAGAAAATGAAGAAGAAGCCGGTATTCCCCGGAGATTATCAAATTAATCTAAGCGATTTTGCGCTGTTTTTGTCTGTTATGAAAGTGAAAGAGGCATACGAAGATGTACTAAGTATTATTTTAGATGAATCAGACTTGAAGCTAAAAGAGATCAAAGTAGAACAGGTGATCTTAAACCAATCGGGTAAGCGGGCGATCCGTCTGGACGCCTGGGCGCAGGATGTGCGGGATAGACAGTTTGATATGGAGATGCAGAATGATACAGGCGGAGATGACGTCCGCAGGAGGTCAAGATTCTACCAGAGTATGATTGATACGCCGATTTTGAAATCAGGGAAGAAGACCAGGTATAAAAATCTGCCGTCAACAGTGATCATCTTTATTACACAGGAGGATATTTTTGGAAAAGATCTGGCTATGTACACATTCACAGAGCGGTGTGAAGAAGTGCCTGATTTATTGCTTGGGGATGGTACAAGTAAGATTTTTTTAAATATGGCAAGTAAGAAGGGCAGACCTGAGCTGATCAGTCTGTTACAGTACATGAAATGCACCACACTGGATAATCATAATGTCGTTGTGAAAGATGAGAGGATTCTGCATTTGGACAGAATCGTCAATGAAGTGAAGCAATCGGAAGAGTGGGAGGTGGTGGAGATGAACATTTTTGAGATTGGAGTGGAGCAGGGAATAGAGCAGGGAATCGTGCGAGGTAATCTGCAGACATTGGTTAGGAGCGTAGAATTAAGTGTGAAAAATTTTCATGTGAGTTTACAGGAGGCCTGTGAGGGGCTTGAAATTTCTGTGGAGGAATACGAGAAGGCGAAACAGCAGATATCCTCAATGGGTGTGGGAGAAGGCGAGGATGCAGAAGGGAGATGAAGGAAGCGTGGATGACAAAGAAAAGTACGGCGATATCAGCATTGTGAACGAAACGCAGGGGGATTTCGAGGAGGTGGAGGCGCTGACGCGGAAAGCTTTCTGGAATGTCTATGTGCCCGGATGTGAGGAACATTACCTCGCCCACATTTTGCGGGGACATGAGGATTTTATTTCAGAGCTCGACTTTGTAGCCAAAACTGCAGATGGCAATATCGTGGGAAATGTGATGTATACAAAGGCGAAACTCATCAACGAGGCGGGAAAGGAGATGCCGATTCTCACTTTCGGGCCGCTCAGCGTTCATCCCGATTACCAGCACAGGGGAATCGGAAAGCGCCTGCTGGAGCACAGCTTTCAAAAGGCAAAGATGCTGGGATATGGCGCGGTCGTGATTTTTGGTGATCCCGGCAACTATGTAGGCAGAGGATTTCGGAGCTGCCAAAGGTTTTGTGTCACAACCCCGGATGGAACATATCCGGCGGCCATGCTTGTAAAGGAGCTGCGAGAGGGAGTTTTGTCCGGCGGGAAATGGGTTTATCAGGAAAGTCCGGCCTATCAGTACGATAGTGCCGATGCAGCAGAATTTGACAGACAGTTTGAGCCGATGAAGAAGGAATGGCAGCCGGGACAGGAGACCTTTTATATACTCAGCCATGCCGTGATGCGAAAGGAGTAGAAGGTCTGGGCGTACTGGACGGTCTGGAGCGGTATGATGTCTGTATGAAAGCGCATCAGACAGAGAAAGACAAGGGTGTAGGTCTGAAATTTGAGGACGCAAAAAAGGCGGTCAAGATCTTGAGAAAGGATTGATCCGGCCGCATATCGCGAGAACAGAATGACAAGGGTTTCCATCCTGCGTTGTCAGACCTGTCTAAGTTGCCCGATTGACAGAATTTCTGAGTGTCAGCAGCTCATAGTAATCCAGAAGAGCGGCGGTGTTGTGGTGATCCAGTTCCAGTGTCGTGTTCATAAGGTCGCTGACCGTGTAATCGGCGGAAAGACGTTTATTTAACGTGCTGATGCTTGCACGGTAGCCTGTTCGTTGTAAAAGGAAATCCGTGGATACGTCATAAAAATCCGCAAGTTTAATCAGCGTATTGAGGTCGGGTGTATGTACACCCTTTTCATAGTTGGAAACCGTTGCCACAGTCACGTTCAAGTAGGCAGCAATTTCTTTTTGCAGATACCCCTTTTCTTTTCGCAGTTTAGCCAGAAATTCACCAAATTCCATTGTTTTCTCCATACCAAAGCAAAGGCGCTTCGGTTTTTTTCTGAAAGTAAAGCAGACCATACAAAGCGTCTGCAAGCCATTGTGTTACTAAAAAGGTTTTATGATATTTTTACTGTATCGCATTTTAATGTAGAAAAAAGTAAAGTAAACGTACAGCATAAAATATGGAAAATATTGGGCAATAAATTAATGTTTGATTAATTCTGGGAAATAGTAAGTGGATTTCGGAGGGAAGATTTGTTTTTTTCGGCGCTATGTTAAATTTAGGACGATACATGTAAAAAGTACCTTAAATTGTGCGGGTGTTTCGGGAGGATGAGTTTGCAATATGGGGAGTTTGCGCCCCTGGAGGAGGCGCCAGGACTGTTAGCGGAGGAAAAATAATCATATGAAGGATTTTATAAGGGAAAATCAATGGCTGTCGCTTTGCGGACTGAACTGTGGGCTTTGCACCATGCGTCTGGGCGGGCACTGCCCGGGCTGTGGCGGGGGTAGTGGGAACCAGTCGTGCAGGATTGCAAAATGCAGTCTGGAGCACGGAAAGATTGCGTATTGCCATGAGTGCGGGAAGTACCCGTGTGAAAAATATGAGGGCATCGATGCATTTGATTCGTTCATCACGCATAAAAGGCAGAAAGCCGATTTGCAGAGGGCGGCGGAGATCGGCATAGAAAATTACAATGCCGAACAGAAGGAGAAAGCGGAGATTTTACATAGACTGCTTGCCGATTACAATGACGGCCGGAAAAAGAATTTCTTCTGCCTTGCAGTGAATTTGCTCCCGATGTCTGAGATCAGTGCAGTAATGGATCAGATTGCTGTTGACGAAGCGGTCAGCAATATGGTACAGAAAGAAAAAAGTGCATATGCGGCAGGTCTGTTTCGGGAAGCTGCCGGGCGGCAGGGGATAGAACTGAAGCTCAGGAAAAAGACAGCGGCAGACAAATAAAGGACTGCCGGCAGGAGGATTTAGCAGGAAGTATGGGAACGAAAGATATCAGAATCAGAACAGCCTGCGGCGGTGATGCGCAGGCGCTTTTGGAAATTTATGCGCCCTACGTCGAACATACGGCAATTACCTTTGAGTATGAGACGCCCGAACGGAGTGACTTTCGGAAACGAATAGAAAATACACTGAAAAATTACCCTTATATTGTGGCGGAAACGGATGGGGAGATTTCCGGGTATGCCTACACGGGTGTTTTTAAAAACAGGGCGGCCTACGACTGGGCGGCGGAGGTTTCTGTCTATGTGAAGGAAGATAAGAGAGGGCTTGGCATCGGCCGCAGGCTCTATACTGCGCTGGAGGAAATCTCCCGGGCGCAGCATATTTTAAACTTGAATGCCTGCATCGCCTGCTGCGATGTGGAAGACGAATACCTGACCAACGGCAGTGTGGCATTTCACAGCCGTCTGGGATATTCGATGGTCGGAAAATTCCATCAGTGTGGCTATAAATTCGGCAGATGGTATGACATGGTCTGGATGGAGAAAAGAATCGGGGCGCATCGGACGGCCCCCGAGCCGGTAATCGCGTTCCCCGATCTATAGAGGACTGTGGTACTGATTGTGGGTCTATCGGTATGATATCTGGGGATGTATTAAGAACATGACAGACTCTCAGCTGCTTCATCGAGTACCTGCATCAGCCTTCTCTCGCTCTCCGTACCCGCATATGATTTGGGATAAACCATACAGAGCCCAAGGTTTTTTCGCGAACCCCCGCAAAGATCCATGCCATAAAAGTACATGATGTTGTCATAATAGGCAGTTTTTGCCCGGAAATAAAATTTCCCGAAAAGGGGCATCAGTTCCACGGCGCCTGCAAATGTACCCTTTTCTTTAAATGCTTCCACCGCCAGGTATACCGTATCGTCCGACTGTATCGCCAGATAAGGGAGTTCTCCTTCCTGTCCGTATTCGGAGTTGGGCGCATAGGTGTAGAGCATTTCTATCTCCCCGGCATGGGATGCCGTCTCTTTAAAGGAATCATTTACTTGAAAAGATATGTGGTAAACAGTATCTTCCCAATAGGACGTGTCTTCCACAATGCGGGAGGATGAGGAAAGAGAAAGCTCTTCCATTCTGCTTTTTCCACTGCTTTGACAGACGTCTCCACCGACACGTTCAGCGATGTTTTCCCCGATGCTTTCAAGGATGCTTTCACTGATGTTTCCGGCTTTAGAAGCGGTCTGTGCTATTTTTTTCAAAGTGTTGAAAAGTTCCATTTAGGTTTCTCCTTGTTTAGCAGTTCTTATGTTTACAAACTTAATTATAATGTGGCAGGAAAGGAGATAGAATTGTTTAATATGTGAAAATTTGCCGCTTCTTGTTTGGTTGTAAACTTGATTTTATGGGGAAAAATAGTTATAAATAAAGTGGAGGTGGCGGCGTATGTGGTTTCTGTTTGCAATTCTGTCCGCAGTGTTTGCGGCATTGACTTCAATCCTTGCAAAAATCGGTATAGAGGGCGTTAATTCCAATCTCGCCACGGCGATACGGACGGTTGTGGTTGTCATCATGTCGTGGGGCATGGTGTTTTTGACGAATGCACAGGGCGGAATCGCGGAAATCAGTAGAAAAAGCTGGATTTTTCTGATTCTTTCCGGGCTTGCAACCGGCGCATCGTGGCTGTGCTATTACCATGCCCTGCAGATGGGGGAGGCGTCCAAGGTGGTGCCGATCGACAAGCTGAGTGTGGTGATCACTCTCATACTGGCGTTTGTTTTTCTTCACGAGGAGTTTACCGCGAGGTCGTTTATAGGCTGTGTGCTGATCGGGGCGGGGACGCTGGTTATGGTGCTATGATTGTATGGAGGACTAAATGTATAAGATTGTCGGATATTATATCTGCGAGCGGATCCCAATACCCGGATGGCTTCATCGGAGCGGGATGATGCTGTCCGTCAGTGGCTGCTTTGGCGGGATTCATCCAAGACTGGATACTTGTTTTTTCCAAAACGATTATATAGCGCCAGAGGAGAGGGAAGACTATAGGACTCGTTGGGGACTTAGTGAGGCAGGAGCCGGGAGACTTGCTTCAGACATAGGGGCACTCATTGGGAAAGGACTTGCAGAGGACGGCCGTTTTTCGAAGATAGAGGACGCGTATTATTTTTATGACACTTATTTTTTAAAAGGGCAATGTACACTTGCCGGTCTGTCTACTACAGAAGAGTATTTTGAGATGTTACAGAAGGAAATGATGCCTACGGGTTCGGGTACAGACAGCCTTTTGCCGGGCGTTCCAGACAAAAATGAGATGCTTGGCTTTGACATTTTGGGATGGGATATTTGTAGTTTTCATAGCTTTTTATGTAACAGTCTGCATGAAATACTGCCCGGTGTAAGGTTTAACCATTATGGGCTTTTGGAACATACTTTTGAAGAGACGGTGGCATTTTCCAATAAAATACAGGGATATGGCGAGCCTGTTTTGTGGGTTCCATGCCGGATTGGGAAATGCATATAGTGTGTCCGCTTTTGCATAGTGGGAATACACGAGGCGGTCATAAAAATACGGAGGATGACATGGGTGCACGGATTAATTTTACAAACCACGTCCATATCGCGAAACAGACTTCAAAAAACGGCGTTTTAAAGTATGTCGGGTACGAAGAGATTACGTCGGAACTGATAGAAGAGATTGCAAATAGTAGCCGGATCAAGTGGGTGCAGATTGACGAGAACCTTCCAGACCGGGCTTACCGTGAGATCGATCGGATTCTGGAAAGACGCCCGGATTTGTATTTTCGGATTTTTGGAATTGGCGCATATGGAAATGAGACGTTTGATTTGTCTGTGCTCAGACAGATGCCGCATTTGACAAAGATTCGGCTTGACGGGCATCTGACAGAAAATAAGGAAGCCATCAAGCCCGAATATTTGTGCGGACTTCTAAACATAAAGGGATTACATCTGACATTGTTTGACCGGCTGGATTATCGTTTTGTCAAAGACCTAGCGCCTGACTTGGAAGAATTGATACTCTATGCGGACACGATGGGAAAAAACGTACAATTTGACTGTGACTGGCTTTCGGGATTTAAGAAACTGCACACGCTGTTTCTGGGAAAGAAGGCAAAGAAAAACATCGAGAGTATCCGCCGGATCGACAGTTTAAAATCTCTGTCGTTAAGTGGAATAAAGGTGGAAGATTTTTCTTTTTTGAAGGGACTTGATCTGGAATCGTTTGCGCTTCTGTGGTGCGGCAGCAGCAATCTTGCCACATTGGGGGAACTGATCAGTCTGCGAAAGCTGGAGCTTTGGCGAATAATGAAGCTGGATAATCTGGATTTCATCAGCTCGCTTGTAAACCTTGAAACGATAAAACTGCAGGACTTGAAGCATATCAGAACACTTCCAGACGTAAGCGGACTCAAGAGGCTTACGGATATTCAGATAAGCAATGTTCCCATTCAAATGGAAACGCTTGACGAATCGGTACAGAGAATGGTTCATTTGTAAAGCGGATTCCGCTTGGAAAGGCATAGGTATAACAGGCGGTCATAAGTGTCGTCCCAAGGAGGTTTCAAATGGAATATACGAACGAATATGCTTCCCCTCTCGGAAAGATTATGCTCGCGTCTGACGGGCATGCACTGACGGGCTTATGGTTTGAGGGGCAGAAGTATTTTGCGGCAAAACTGGATCAGGACCACGAGGAGAAAGATCTGCCTGTTTTTGCACAGACGGAAGAATGGCTTGCTCTGTATTTTAGTGGGAAAAAGCCTGCCTTTACGCCGCCGATGAAACTGAAAGGCACGCCTTTCCAGAAAGAGGTGTGGGAGGAACTGCTGGCGATTCCCTTTGGCCGGACAACGACCTATGCGAAGATTGCCGAAGGAATTGCAAAACGGCGCGGACTTGTATCCATGTCGGCGCAGGCGACAGGCAGTGCCATCGGGCGCAATCCCATCTCGCTCATTATCCCATGCCACAGGGTCGTCGGATCAGACGGGAGCCTGACAGGGTACGCGGGCGGTCTCGAAAAGAAGGAATGGCTTCTGGCAATGGAAAGACAAGCAGCGGGGATTGTGGTATACTATTAAAAAAACAATCAGAAAGGAACCGCATATGGCGCAAAAGAGAAAAGTTACGGCGACAGTAATATCACAAAAACAGATAGGCGAACAGATCTATGACCTCTGGCTGGAGACAAAGCTTGCGAAAAACGCCCAGCCGGGTCAGTTTGTGGCGGTTTATCCACACGGTGAGAGTATGCTCCTGCCCCGCCCCATCAGCATCTGCGAGGCGGACAAGGAGAAAAACAGGCTGCGGCTTGTGTACCGTGTGGCAGGAAAGGGGACGGCGGAGTTTTCAACCTGCAAAGCGGGCGACAGGCTGGAAGTGCTCGGTGTGCTTGGAAATGGATTTCCTGTCGACAAGGCGAAGGGAAAGCGGGCCTTTCTGATGGGCGGCGGGATCGGCATTCCGCCTATTCTGGAGCTGGCTAAAGCGATGGATGAGAAGAAACAGATTCTGCTCGGCTATCGGAATAAAGACCTTTTTCTGGAGGAGGATCTGGCAGAGTACGGTGACGTTTATGTGGCAACGGAGGACGGCAGTGTGGGAACCAGAGGCAATGTGATGGATATCATCAAAGCCTACGCGCTCCACGCGGAGGTGATTATGGCCTGCGGACCTATGCCGATGCTCCGGGCGGTCAAACAGTATGCGGAGCAGAACGGAATCGAAGCCTATATTTCTCTGGAGGAGCGCATGGCATGCGGCGTGGGCGCCTGTCTTGGCTGTGTATGCCGGACAACGGAAGTGGACGCGCATTCCCATGTACACAATGCCCGTATCTGTACGGAAGGGCCGGTTTTTGAGGCAGGGGAGGTGGATCTATGAATACAGAGGTAAAAATTGCGGGGGTCACCTTTAAAAATCCTGTTATGACAGCGTCCGGCACTTTCGGTTCCGGGATGGAGTACAGTGATTTTGTGGATTTGAACAGACTTGGCGCGGTGGTGACCAAGGGCGTAGCGAATGTGCCCTGGGAAGGCAATCCAACGCCCCGTGTGGCGGAAGTGTACGGCGGCATGTTAAACGCCATCGGCCTGCAGAACCCGGGGATCGACGTTTTTATGGAGCGAGACCTGGAATTTTTGAAAAATTATGACACTAATGTCATTGTAAATGTGTGCGGCAAAACCGTGGAGGACTATCTGGAAGTGGTGGAGCGTCTTTCGGACACGTCCGTTTCCATGCTGGAAATCAATGTGTCCTGCCCCAATGTGAAAGAGGGGGCGATCGCTTTCGGGCAAAAGGCGGATTCCCTCTACGACATTACGTCGCAGATTAAGAAAAAGGCGAAACAGCCGGTGATTATGAAGCTGAGCCCGAATGTGACGGACATTACGGAGATGGCTAAAGCGGCGGAGGCGGCGGGAGCCGATGCGCTTTCCATGATTAACACGATCACGGGGATGAAGATTGACATTCACAAAAAAAAGTTTGTGCTTGCCAACAAGACGGGCGGCATGTCCGGCCCTGCGATCAAGCCTGTGGCCGTGCGCATGGTTTACCAGACGGCGCAGGCGGTGAAGATACCGATTATCGGCATGGGCGGCATCGGCAATGCGGAGGATGCGATCGAGTTCCTGCTTGCCGGGGCGAGCGCTGTGGCCGTGGGTGCAATGAACTTTGTGAACCCCTACACTACGGTGGAAGTGGTGGAAGGGATTGAGGCTTATATGAGGCGGTATGGAATTGAGAATGTGACGGAGCTGATCGGAGGCGTAATGTGACAGAGGTAATCGTTCAGTCCACGCCCATTCGCAAAACGCACCTTCGGCGCTCTTCGTTGCTTCGCAACTTCTTTTGCTTATGTACGGGCGCTCCCTCAGACCATCAGTTGTCCGTCAAATTCGTGCGAGCCCGATTTGCCAGTCAACTGTGGTCTGGCTGAACTGGATTGACATATCTTCCCCTCCCTGCGCATAGATTTATAGTAACTATACGCAGGGAGGGTTTTTTTGTGGAATTGGTGAAGAAAAAGATACATATGGATCGAATAAACGGCAGAGCCGGCACGCAGATGGTATTGGAAGAGGACGTTAACATTTCAGATAATAAACTGGATGCAAACTATCTGTTAAGCAGTAAAGGCGAGATCATGTTGGAGGAGATCCGCCCCGGTGAAAACGTGGTTGGCCTGAAGGGCAAACTTGTGGTGTCCATACTGTATCTGACGGACATGGAGGGAATGTGCGCCAGCATGGAGGCGGTGATTCCCTTTGAGGAAAAGGTCAATATGGAAGGGATAAATAATGGCGACACGATTCTGGCGGAAAGCTGTATCGAAGATTTGACGGTGGGGCTGATCAATTCCCGGAAATTCAGTGTGCAGGCGGTGGTTTCCTTTACACTGGAGCGGGAGGAGCAGATGGAGTGTGAGACGGCGGTTGACCTTTACCATGAGGAGCCTGTGGAGTACCGCAAGTGCGTCTACCCGGTGATAGAGCTTGTGCTACACAAGAAAGATATTTTCCGCCTCAAGGAGGAGATGGAGCTGACGGGCAATCTGCCCAACGTGTTCCAGACCATATGGCATCACATCTGCTTTGATCATGTGGAGTTTAAGGCGTTGGAGGAGAAGCTTTCGATTCAGGGGGAGATGCGGGCTTTTTTCTTATATGAAGGCGAAGGGGATAACGATAAAACACAGTGGTATGAAAATACGGTGCCTTTCAGCGGCATTATCGAGTGCCACGGGTGCCGGGAGAATATGATTCCCGATATCCAGTATCATCTGGGACAGTGCAATGTGGAAGTGCGGCAGGATTTCGACGGCGAGGAGAGAGTGT
Organism: uncultured Lachnospiraceae bacterium; assembly: GCA_965114645.1. Taxonomy (GTDB): domain Bacteria; phylum Bacillota; class Clostridia; order Lachnospirales; family Lachnospiraceae; genus UBA3282. The sequence continues at coordinate 87,675 of CBCOZL010000008.1, forward strand.
TCTGCGTGGAGCCAGTACTGGATCTGGACATTCATCTCTATGAGGAGGAAAATCTGGAGGTTATTTCCGATGTTTACGGCGTGGATAAGGAGATTGAAGCGCTGGCCACGCAGATGCCCGTAAAGAGCCTTCTGCTGGCAGGCAGCGGCAAATGTAAGATCGCGGAGCATGTGCGCATTCAGAACCCGGAGATGCCGATGTACCAGCTCATTCACTCCGATGGGGAAATTCGGATTGACGAGCAGGCCATTGTGGAGAACGGCATTGCCGTCACGGGAACGCTCCTGGTGACAACGCTCTATCTGAGTGCGGGCGGCGCAAAGTCTATCTACTCCACTGTCAACGAGCTGCCGTTCCAGTATGTGATCGAGGCGGAGAACATACTTCCCACCTGTGTCTACAGGCTGAGAAGCAGCATCGAGCAGCTGACGGTGACGATGCTTGACAGCGATGAGCTTGACGTCAAGGCGGCGCTGCAGTTTAAGGTGATCGTATTTTCCGTGCAGAACCGCGATCTGGTGACGGACATCAGAGTGGAGCCGCTTGACTTAAATAAGCTCAGTGAGCTGCCGGGCATGGTGATCTGTATTGCCGGACCCGGGGAGACGCTGTGGGATATCGGCAAGAAATATTATGTGCCTGTGGCGCAGCTTAGGGAAGTCAACGAGCTGCCGACGGAGGAGATCTGTGCGGGAGATAAAATACTGGTGGTAAAGGGCGGGATTTAGTGTCTTAAACGGGATGTGCAGGCGGGAACCGCGAAATCCGAATTGTAAAATGAAGGGTTATCGTATATACTATGAGATAGGCTTTGGGAGTCTGGCAGGGTTGAAATACAAAAAAAGGACAAATTTATTATGAACACATCATCCATATTAAAGAATAAAATATTTCTGTATCTGACGGAATTTTTCGCCGGCATGTCCGTGATGGCGGTGGAGCTGGGGGCGAGCAGGCTGCTCGCTCCTTATTTCAGTTCCTCCCAGATTGTGTGGACGATCATTATCGGCACCATTATGATCGCCATGGCGCTCGGTAATATTTACGGCGGGAAGAGTGCGGACAAGGATCCGAACCCGGACAAGCTCTATACACGGATTCTGATTGCAGGAGTATGGATTGCGCTGATTCCGGCGGTGGGAAAGTATATTATTATAGGCATTTCCGCGCTGCTTATTTTTGCGGTAAATACGAATTTTCTGATCTGGGCGGCATTTGCGGCGTGTATGGTGATCTTTGTGTTTCCGCTTTTCCTGCTGGGAACGGTGACGCCGTCCCTTGCGAAATACACGGTACAGAGCCTTTCGGACAGCGGCAGCATCGTGGGGACGCTCGGTGCGTTTAACACGATCGGCAGCATTATCGGTACGTTTGTGCCGACTTTTGTCTCGATTCCGGCGGTGGGCACATCGGTGACGTTTCTGATTTTTGCGGCGATTCTTCTGGGGCTTGGCATCGTCTATTTTGTCAGCAAAAAGAGCGGGTATAAAAAGAGCGCGGCATCAGCGGTTCTCTTTCTTCTGTGCTGTATTTTCGGGGCGTCGAACAGTTTTGCTTTCTGGGAGAGCAATCTGGCATACGAAGGGGAGTCCATTTACAATTATCTGCAGGTGAAAGAAAACGACAGGAATGTCATATTGTCCACAAATGTGCTTTTCGGGGTGCAGTCCATTCTGATCAAGGACGAGGGGCTGACTGGCATGTATTACGACTATGCCATGGCGGCGCCGCTGATGACGGGAAAGGAAAATCCGGCGGACTGCAATACGCTGATTCTCGGCATGGGGACGGGCACATATGCGCACCAGTGCCGGGCTTTCTTTGGGGACATGCCGGTGGAGGGCGTGGAGATTGACGAAAAGATCACGGATCTGGCGCGGACTTATTTTGAACTGCCGGAGGATGTGCCGGTGACCACCTACGACGGCAGGGCTTATCTGAATGCCATTGACGGGAAGTATGATGTAATTATGGTGGACGCCTATCAGGATATCACGATTCCTTTCCAGATGTCATCTACGGAGTTCTTTTCGCTGGTGAAGGAGCACCTCACAGAGGACGGCGTGATGGTGGTCAACATGAACATGCGGGGCAGCGGGGAGGACAGCATCAACGCGTATCTCTCCGATACCATCGGCAGCGTTTTCGGCGAGGTTTACACGGTGGACGTGAAGGGTTCCACCAACCGGGAGCTTTTTGCCTCCGACAACCCGCTGATGATTGAGAATCTGAAAAAACACAAGGAGACTGTCGCGGACGAAAGTCTCCTTGCAATGATGCAGACGGTTTCTGAAAATCTCCTTCCCTATGAAGCGGGGAACCGTATAATGACGGATGACAAGGCGCCTGTGGAGCTTCTCGGCATGCGTGTCATTGACGAGCTGATCAGAAACGAAGTCGCTTACTACAAAAATATTTATGAGGAGCAGGGGATCTGGGGTGTAATCGATGCGCTGTAATGTTGCATATTTGGCTGATTTACGGTTCCCTAATAAAACAGCGCATCCTGTTTGCTTCTGCGAAATGCATCGCTATGTGGAAATGGAAGCAGCCCGTTCTCTCGGGTGTCAGGTCGATAGTCTGACGATCGCCACATCCTTTGCGGCAATCGTGAGAGCATCTCCCTCTTTATAAGCCTTTTCGCTCAGCAGGTTCGTCCCCGCAAAGGGCATTGCCATCACTTGCGCCTCTTCCCCATGATTTAGCAGGAATACAAATGTGCCATTGCTATTGACTCTTCTAGTCACCTCTATGCCGTCCGGCGCGTCCATAACCGGCTCGATTCCGGCTTCCCGGCATATTTCGCCGAGATATTCCCTGTAAAAGGCATCGTCAGACTGCGTTGCCACATAATAGCCGAAGCCTTTTCCGAAGGCGTTTTTTGTGAGCACAGGCATCCCCGCATAGAAATCTTTCTCATAGAAGGCGAGGGTCTCGGCGCCTTCTGTGTGCAGCAGGTCACAGAGCATGGAAGCGGGATGAGTTTTGCCTTTATAATGGAAGGCGTTGTGCATATTCTCGGGCAGGGCGTCCTCTTCCTCCACCCAGATGCCAAGAATATCCCGCAGTTTTCCGGGATAGCCGCCTACGGTCACGAGGTCGTGCTCGTCCACATAACCGCTGAAAAAGGTGGTCAGGAAACGGCCGCCGTTTTTCACGTAGGCGCGCAGCTTTTCGTCGTAGCCTGTTTTCACCATATAGAGCACCGGAGCGATCACCAGATCGTATGCCGACAGGTCGTCCTCCACGCCGATCATGTCCACAGGAATATGCAGATCGAACAGCGCCTTGTAATAGCGTTCCACCTCTTTGCAGTAATCCAGATAGATGGAAGGCCCGGCAGAGTAGGAAATGCCCCACCAGTTGTCCCAGTCAAAGACGATGGCGGCCCTGGCGTCGCTTCTTGCGCCGAGGGTCTGGCTGCCCAGCCGCTCAAGCTCCGCGCCAAGCGCGGCAACTTCGCGAAATACCCGGGTGTTTTCGTGCCCCGCGTGGTCGATCACCGCGCCGTGGTACTTTTCGCAGGCGCCGATACTGCGCTTCATCTGGAAAAACATGACCGTATCTGCTCCGTGGGCGACTGCCTGGTAGCTCCAAAGCCGCATCACGCCGGGCCGCTTTAGCATGTTGTAAGGCAGCCAGTTGGTGACGGAGGGGGTCTGCTCCATCAGGGCGAAAGGTTTCCCCTGCTTTAAGCCGCGCATCAAGTCATGGCGCATGGCGGTGCCGGAAACGGGCGTATCGTTGGCGGGATAATTGTCCCACGACACAAAATCCATGTATTTCGCCCACATTTGATAATCCAGAGGCTGGTAGGTGCCCATCAGGTTCGTGGTGATGGGGATGTCGGGAGTAATGCGGTGGACCGCGTCATACTCCAGACGGTACGCGTTTAAAATGCTCTCCGAGTTGAAACGGCGGTAGTCCAAAGAGATGCCCTGGAACGTACTCTGATCGCTGCTCCAATGCTCGGAAAGGTGGTTGGGTGCAACGATATCCTCAAAATCATAGAACGTGTGGCCCCAGAATGCGGTGTCCCATACCCGGTTCACTTCCTCGATTGTCTTGTATTTTTCTTTCAGCCATTCCCGGAATTTTTTCTCACAGTTTTCACAGTAGCACTCTCCGCCGTACTCGTTGGAGATATGCCATGCCACAATATTGTCATAGTCTTTGTAGCGGTCAGCCAGTCTGGAAGCCAGCGCTGCAGCGTATTTCTGGTAGGTGGGGCTGTTTGGGCAGGAGTTGTGGCGGCTGCCGAACTTTCGCTTCATGCCGCTTGCCTCCACGCGCAGGATGTCGGGATGCTTTCTTGCCATCCATGCAGGGTGCGCGCCTGTGGAAGTGGCCAGACAGACCTTTATGCCGTGCTTTTTCACCAGTGCCATAATCTTGTCCAGCTTTTCAAAATGATAGACGTCATCATCGGACTGTAAGCTGGCCCAGCTAAAGACATTCAGGGTGACGATGTCGATGTGCGCCAGCTTCAAAAGCCGCATATCCTCCTCCCACGTCTCCTCCGGCCACTGTTCCGGGTTATAGTCCCCGCCGTAGGGGATTTTTTTGATTTTTTCATATGCTATCATTGATTTCTCCTCAAGAAAAGGAACCGGGCGTGTGCCCGATTCCTTCTGTTTTTTCATCGTTCCTGTTTAGTTGGAAGCAATCTGACCAGCGCCGGCCTGATTCAGAATATCCTGTGTGGCATTGTTCTGTGCTGCCGCATCCTCAGCCATCTTGTCAAAGCCTGCCATCACAGCATCGTAAGTCTTCTTGGAAATCTCGGGAAGCTCGCCGCCCCAGGTTTTCTCAGCCTGCTCGTAGCCCTTCTTGAAAGCTTCGCGCATATCTTCGATCTTGCTCGGATCGCCGCCTGTCAGAGCTGTTGCGAAATCAAGGATTCTGCCGGAAGTCTGCTTTACACCCCAGTAGCCGTCCTCGGAAACGTCTTTCTGCGCCTGCAGCTTGGTAGCCTCGTCTACTTCAAACTTGCCGCTGGCAAGGAACTTCCACATGTCACCGTTGGCAATGCCGGAAGCCTGACTCTGCTTGGTCATCAGCTGCTGCACAATGTTCTGTAACTGCTTTGTGTGCGCATCAGCGTCAGCCTTCATTTTATTCACAAGCTCGGTGTTCTGTACATATTTTTTCACAGGTACGTTGACACTGTCCTTTGAAGGCTCATAAACCACACCGTTTTCTCCCTTATCGGAAGCATTGTCTTTTGTCTCTTCAACAGGCTTGGTCTCCGCCTGCGTGGTTGTAAGAGTTTCGTAAGCATTCTTGCCTACTCCTGCAATTCCATTTACGCCCATGGGTATCCCTCCTTGGAAATAATTTATGCATATTTGTGGTTACGAAAAGACTGCCGCATGGGCAATCTCTCTTTTCTAATATTTATATCGTACCATTTTCCTAATTAAATTAGAAGAAAAAGCACAGAAAGTAAAAAAATTCCATAGAGCGCCGCTCCGATGCAGCATAACCGATACGAGGGGAGGCTGCGCTTGACATTTTGTACAGAATTAAGTACAATCCTTGTATACAAAGTACATAAGTTCCTGCAGGGAACGTGATGGGAAGAGAAAAACGGAAGACAGACCGTGCAGTCAGCGGTAAACTGGGAGCAGCTTATGATAGAACAGAAAGCTTACGCAAAAATAAATCTGGGACTGGATGTGCTTCGGCGCAGGCCGGACGGATACCACGAGGTAAAGATGATTATGCAGACCGTGGATATCTGTGATGACCTGACGTTTGAGAGGAGAGAGGAGCCTGGGATCGGGCTTCGGATAGAGGGGGCGGATCTGCCAGCGGACAAGAACAATCTGGTCTGCCGGGCGGCGGCGCTTCTGATGGAGAAGGGGCATATCCGGGAAGGTGTCTCCATTATATTGAAGAAAAGGATTCCCATTGCGGCTGGCATGGCGGGCGGCAGTGCGGATGCGGCGGCGGCTCTGCGGGGGCTGAATGCGCTTTTCGGGATGGGATATTCTGCGGAGGAACTGAAAGAGCTTGGCGTGGCGCTGGGGGCGGACATTCCTTACTGTATTCAGGGCGGAACGATGCTTTCGGAGGGGATCGGAGAAATACTGACGCCGCTGCCTGCTCCGCCTGCCTGTCATATCGTGATAGCAAAGCCCGACATTGACGTGTCCACGGCCTTTGTCTACGGACATTTACAGGCGGACAGACTGTCCTTCCACCCGGATATTGACGGGATGGCTGCAGCGCTTGCGGCCGGAGACCTGAAAGGCATAACGGACAGAATGGGAAACGTGCTGGAGACGGTTACCGCAAAAGAGTACCCTGTGATTGACAGGCTGAAACGGACGATGTGCGGCCTGGGCGCGGAGAATGCGCTGATGAGCGGCAGCGGCCCTACTGTGTTTGGCATCTGCAAAGAAAAGGAAACGGCGGAGACGATCGCTCACGCTGTCAGGAAAGAGGAACCGGGGGCAGCTGTCTTTGTGACGGCGTTTTGCGGCAGTAAACTGCTCTGACAAGGGGGAAACGTATGGAACATGATTTCACTGTCAATATGGACGAATTTCTTCCTCTGCGGGATGTGGTGTTTAACACGCTGCGCCGCGCTATTTTGACGGGCGAACTGAAACCGGGGGAGCGGCTGATGGAGATCCATCTGGCGAACCGTCTGGGGGTGAGCCGCACGCCGATCCGGGAGGCCATACGAAAGCTGGAACTGGAAGGTCTGGTGACCATGATTCCCAGGCGTGGCGCGGAGGTGGCGCAGATCACGGAGAAAAGCCTGCAGGATGTGCTGGAGGTGAGGCGCGCGCTGGATGCGCTCTGCGCGGAGCTTGCCTGTGACAGGATCACGGCGGAGGGAAAGGCTGCGTTGAAAAAAGCCTGCGACAGCTTTGAGGAGGCCACGAGGACGGGAGATGTGGTGACCATTGCGGAGGCGGATGTGGCGATGCACGATATCATTGTGCAGGCGACGGGAAACCAGCGGCTGATCCAGCTGATCAATAACCTGTCCGAGCAGATGTACCGCTACCGTTTTGAGTATATCAAGGATGAGAGCGGGCATGAGAATCTGGTGAATGAGCATAGGATGATATATGAGAGCATTATGAACGGTGACAGGGAGAAAGCGGCAGCGGCGGCAAGGCTCCACATTGACAACCAGGAGCAGTCCATTATCAGACAGCTGCGCATTGACCCCAGGGGAAAAGGTTCTTCCGGCTGAACGTTTGCACTTCATGTATGACAAGGACCAATAGCGGGAATACTCCAGATGCCGGTATGAACGGCGGATAGGAGTATGCAGGATGAAGAAAAAAGGAAAGACGCTGGCGGCCTGTCTCTTTGCGGCAGTCTGGTGGGGCATATTTTACCCGGAATTATGCTTTACGGAGGAGACGTGCGAGGCGGTGGTGACGGCTGAGACGCAGACAGAGGATATGTCCGGGCAGATCGGGGCGGCAGAGATCTGGGATGCCTCCGGCGATGAGATTGTGATAAGCAGCAGATTTTTGGAGTGGTGTGAGGAAAAACTGGCTGTGGGGAAGGATTAGAAACCATGAGCGGACAGGAAGAATGGAATAACAGCCCCATCGGGGTGTTTGACTCGGGGGTGGGAGGGCTGACCGTGGCCCGTGAGATTATGCGGCAGCTGCCCAATGAGCGGATCGTATATTTTGGCGACACGGCGCGGGTGCCCTATGGAAGTAAGTCGAAAGAGACGGTGACAAGATATTCCAGACAGATTGTACATTTTCTGGAGACGCAGCAGGTGAAGGCGATTGTGGCAGCCTGCAATACGGCCAGTGCTTACGCGTTGGAGGAACTGGAAAAAGAGGTGGATATTCCGATGATCGGCGTGGTAAAGCCGGGAGCCAGAGCGGCCCTTGCGGCCACCACAAACGGAAAAATCGGCGTTGTGGCGACGGAAGCTACCATAAACAGCGGCATCTACAGCCGCTACATAGAAGAACATGACAAGAGCATCAGCGTTATCGGAAAGGCATGTCCGCTCTTCGTGCCGCTGGTGGAGGAAGGGCTTTGGGAAGACCCGGTGACGGACGAAATTGCCCGCCGCTATCTGACGGAGCTGGTTGACAGCGGCATCGACACGCTGATACTGGGCTGCACGCACTATCCGATGCTTCGCTCCACGGTAGGAAAGATCATGGGGGAGGGCGTGACCTTAGTCAATCCCGCCTATGAGACAGCGAGGGCATTAAAAACACTTTTGGCGGAGCACGGTCTGGAGAGTGAACACAGACCGGGGCTTGGAACGGAGTTGTACCGCTTTTTTGTCAGCGATGCGGCTGATAAGTTCCAGCGGTTTGCCAATTCCATTCTGTCTTACGGCATTTTGTCCGCAAAGATGATCCGGATTGATGAATTTTAAATTCTGCCCGCAGTTTTCCGGGGTGTGCCAGACGGCAGACGCTGCGGAGGATGTTTCGGGATGGAGGAAAATATGACGAAAGAAGTTTTGCTGACTCTGCAGGGATTACAGTTCGATCAGCGGGAGGAAAATGCCGATAAGATCGAGATGGTCACTGTGGGGGATTATTATAAGAAGAATGACAGACACTACGTCATTTACGAGGAAGTGACGGAAGGGTTTGAACGCCCCACGAAGAACCGGCTGAAATTCAGCGAACAGATGGTGGAGCTGACCCGCAACGGTCTTGTGAATGTACATATGGTTTTTCAAGAGAACAGAAAGAACCTGTCAAACTACAATACACCTTTCGGGCAGATTCTGGTGGGAATCGACACGAAGCGGATAACGATTGACGAAAAGGAAGATACTATTGTGGTGGATGTGGATTACGCGCTGGACATCAACTATGAATTCCTCTCGGACTGCCACATCAAAATAGACATCCGCTCCAAAGAAAACAGCAGCTTTACGCTCCTGTCGTAAAACTGCTGTGTGGTTCGTCCGATAAAGGCGCCCCTAAACCGGGTGCGTACTCTGTTATTTCACCGGCTTTGCGCCAGCCTTTTCCTGCGCTTTTTCTACCAGCTGCTTGAATTTACTTTTTTTCTTCTGCTCCACAACCGGCGCCTTGCCGTGCAGGCCTTTCACATCGGTGATGTAGATGCCGCTGACAACGGCTTTCACTTCCTTCTTTACGGGAACGGCATCAAAAATTTTATCATCGCAGATAAGCGTCATAATCTGCGGGCCAACTTTGGCCTTCACTACAGGGAGCTTGGAACCGCGCAAAAGCTTCGGCGTCTGGTCTATCACAATCTGGGGCAGTCCCGCATCCTTCAGTTTCATCCGTTTCTTGTCAATGATGAGCATGGACATGGTCTGCTTCATCGCATTGATCTGTTCCTGCTGTTCGGCCTGCTTTTTCTGGGCCTTCTTTCCTAAGAAGTATAAAACCACCACAGCGATCAGCAGAACCGCCAGGATCACCAGTAGGACAATTGTAATCGTACTCATGGGAATGCCTCCGTTTTCGTTTCAGTGTTATGTAAAAAATATTTTAACATTGATCTGCGTGTTGCGCAAGAAGAAGTTGGAAATTGACCAAGTGGGTCGGTTTTTGCTCCCGGGAAATAGAGATGGCGGGATATAGACAAATGAAGGACGGCTGTGGTAAGATAAAGGATAATTGTATGGTAACGATTCTGCGCAGGCTGGCGCATTTGCTGCCGGGACCGCAAGAACAGGTTACAAATTTATGATTTGGGAAACGAGGAGATTATGAAAAGAAAAATAGGTGTAATTGCAGCGGTGTTTGCCTCATCGCTGTTTCTGACTGCCTGCGGCAGTAAGGAGTATCTGAAAGATATTAAGGCGGAGAAATATGTGACGCTCGGCGAATATACGGGCATCGAGGCTGTAGTGAGTAAGCTGGAAGTGCCAGAGGGCGTGGTGGACAGCTATATTTACGACAATTATCTCGAGCCGAAAGCGGAAAAGGTGCCGGTGACGGATCGGGCGGTGCAGGAAGGCGATGTGGCGAACATTGATTTTGTCGGATACCATGACGGCACGGCTTTTGACGGCGGTACGGGGGCGGATTATGATCTGACCATCGGCGCCGGGCAGTTTATAGAGGGCTTCGAGGAGGGGCTGATCGGTGCGGCTGTGGGAGAAAAGCGCAGTTTGAATCTGACCTTTCCCGATCCTTACACGAATCCCGATCTTGCGGGGGAGGACGTGGTGTTTGAGGTGACGGTGAACAGCATCAGCGAGAGCAGGGCGCCGGAGCTTACGGACGAGTTTGTAAAACAGCTCGGAGAGGAAGGTTATAACACCGGCGGCGCGCAGACCGTGCAGGAGCTGAATGACTGGGTATACGATCTCTATGACCAGTCCGTGCAGAGTACCTACGACAATGAGGTAGAGACAGCCCTGGCGTCCACCATCATGGAAAACAGTACCTTTCAGGAGCTGCCGGAGGAGCTGGTGGAGCGTTATATCACAAGCATTGAGAATAATATGAGTGTCAGAGCGGCCTCAATCGGTATGTCTCTCGCGCAGTATATGCAGCTTTACCAGGGGCTTGACGAGGCGGGGTATCGGGAGCTTTTTGACGAAGAAGGCGTGCGGATGGCAAAACAGTATATCATGTATCAGGCGATTGCCGACAAAGAGGGGCTTGCGCCGACAGAGGAAGAGGTTACCGAAGAGATTTCCGCGCTGATGACGCTTTACGGCTACGCTTCCAAGGAGGAACTGGAAAAGAGTGTGGATATGGAATCCGTGAAAGAGGATCTGATGCGGAAAAAGGTGGTTGCCTTTTTGAAAGAAAACGGAAAGATTCAGGAGACGGCGGCAGCCGCTGAATGAGAGAAGATAAGAACAAGGGGGTAATAGGGAGATGGATTTGACAGAAATCAGAGATTTGTACCGCAACAGTGAGGCGTATATTGATAAGGAAGTAACGGTAGGCGGCTGGGTCAGAAGCATCCGGGATTCCAAAACATTTGGCTTTATTGTGGCGAACGACGGCACCTTTTTTGAGCCGTTGCAGATTGTATATGCAGATCGTCTGGAAAATTTTGAGGCGATTTCCAAATTGAATGTGGGCTCCGCAATTGTGGCCAGGGGAAAGATCGTGGCTACGCCCCAGGCGAAGCAGAAATTTGAGATGCAGGCGGAGGAGATTATGGTGGAGGGCATGTCCACGGCAGACTATCCGCTGCAGAAAAAGAGACACAGCTTTGAGTATCTGCGCACCATTTCCCATCTGCGCCCGAGAACCAATACCTTTCAGGCAGTATTCCGCGTGCGCTCGCTGATCGCCTATGCGATCCACACCTTTTTCCAGGAGAGAGGCTTTGTCTATGTGCACACGCCGATCATTACGGGCAGTGACTGTGAGGGTGCGGGCGAGATGTTCCAGGTGACGACTATGGACTTGAAGAACCTTTCCATGACGGAGGGCGGGGATGTGGATTACAGCCCGGATTTCTTCGGAAAGCCGACCAATCTGACCGTGAGCGGGCAGCTGAATGTCGAAACGTATGCTTTTGCCTTTAAAAACGTTTACACATTCGGGCCCACTTTCCGGGCGGAGAACTCCAACACCACCAGACATGCGGCGGAGTTCTGGATGATTGAGCCGGAGATGGCCTTTGCGGATCTGACGGACGACATGATGGTGGCGGAGGCGATGTTGAAACATGTGATCCGCTATGTATTGGAGAACGCGCCGGAGGAGATGAATTTCTTTAACCAGTTTGTGGACAAGGGGCTGATTGACCGGCTGAACCATGTGTTAAACTCCGATTTTGCCCATGTGACCTACACGGAAGCCATCGACATTCTGAAAAAGCACAATGACAGCTTCGAGTACAAGGTAGAGTGGGGCTGCGATTTGCAGACCGAGCATGAGCGGTTCCTGACGGAGCAGGAGTTCAAACGTCCCGTGTTTGTGACGGATTATCCGAAGGAAATCAAGGCTTTTTATATGAAACTGAACGAGGACGGAAAGACAGTGGCGGCTATGGACTGTCTTGTGCCGGGCATCGGTGAGATCATAGGGGGCAGCCAGAGAGAGGACGACTTAGCCCTTCTGGAGAGCAGAATGGACGAACTTGGACTGAATAAGGATGATTACCAGTTCTATCTGGATCTTCGTAAGTACGGTTCGGCCAGACATGCGGGCTTCGGGCTTGGCTTTGAGCGCTGTGTCATGTATCTGACCGGCATGAGCAATATCCGGGACGTGATCCCGTTCCCGAGAACGGTCAATAACTGTGAACTATAACAGTGCGAGAAGTACTTCTAAAGCTTGGCAGCAAAAGCAGCCTAACTAAGAAGTGCTAAGTCTCGCACGAGAGAATGCCCAAAAGGCGGCATTCTCCGCACTGATTTGCGAAACGACAGAAATAGGGCGGAGCGATGAAAAAGTACAAGAGATGGCTGTACGTCATTTTATCTTTCATATTGTGTCTGTCAGTGGTAGATCCGATATCGGCTACCACTATTTCTGAACTCCGCGATAAAGTGAAAAAGGATCAGTCCCAGTTGAAGGACGCCCAGAAGCAGGCGGATGAAGCGCAGGAAGCGCAGGAGGGCGTGGAGGAGGAAATCCAGGAGATTGACGCGGAACTGGTGAATCTGATTACAGACATCAATCTTATCGAGGAGGCCATTGCGGAGAAGGAGGAAGAGATCGCCGAGACACAGGTGGAATATGACGCGGCGGTAGCGGAGAAGGAGGAGCAGTACGCCTCCATGAAAATTCGCATCCAGTTTATGTATGAAAAGGGCGACTCCTCTTATCTGCACATGTTTTTCGGCGCGGGAAACATGGGAGACATGGTAAATAAGGCGAAGTATGTGGAAGAGCTTTACGATTACGACAGAAAGCTGCTCGCGGAATACGAGGATACGGTAAAGCGCGTGCAGGAGCTCTGGGACACGCTGGAGGAGGACAAGTCGGAGCTTGTGACTTCCAAGACCGAGCTGCAGGAAGGACAGGCCTACATGGAGGAGCTGCTTGCCCAGAAGCGGACGGAGTACGAGAATTACGGTGTGATGCTCACCAAGGCGAAGCAGGAAGCGGCCACCTACACGGCACGGATCAAGCAGGAGACGGCGCAGATCAGAAAGCTGGAAGAGGAAGAGCGAAAACGCCGGGAGGAAGAGGAGCGAAAGAAAAGGGAAGAGGAAGAACGGCGCAGGAAAGAGCAGGAAGCTCTGCTGGCACAGGAGGGCGGCAGTTCCGATGAGGAAGAGAAACCCAAAAAGGAGGAGGCGCCCAAACCCACATCTTCCGGCGGCGGAAAGGGACAGGATATTGCGAATTATGCCTGTAAGTTTATCGGCAACCCTTATGTGGCGGGCGGCACCAGCCTGACCAACGGGGCGGACTGTTCCGGCTTTGTGATGTCGGTCTACAAAAATTTCGGCATTAATCTGCCAAGAAGCTCCTACTCGCAGTCGACCGTGGGCAAAGGGGTGTCCTACTCTGATGCCAGGCCGGGAGATGTGATTTATTACGGAGGCCATGTGGGAATCTATATAGGCAACGGACAGATCGTTCACGCCAGCACCGAGCGGACGGGGATTAAGATTACGTCGGCGACTTACCGCAGCATTATTACGGTGAGGCGGATTGTGTAAGCGGTACAGGATTGAATGGACGGACGCTGATTCCTATGAAAATATACACGTTAAATCAATATGTACATGATAAGTACGGTCAAAAATTGTACAAAATAGCTTTGGACGGTGGGTTTACCTGCCCGAACCGGGATGGCAGGATAGACACCCGCGGATGTATTTTCTGCTCCGGGGCGGGCTCGGGAGAATTTGCCGGGGACCGCGCGATGAGCATTACCCGGCAGATTGAAAAGGGTAAGGACAGAGTGGCGGGAAAGATAAAGGATGGCAGGTACATTGCGTACTTTCAGGCATTTACCAATACTTATGCACCTGTCGAAAAGCTGCGTTCCCTTTATATGGAGGCGATAAATCACCAGGATATAGCGGTGGTGTCCATTGCAACGCGCCCGGACTGCCTTTCGGACGAGGTGTTGGACTTGCTGTGTGAGTGCAATAAGATAAAACCGATCTGGGTAGAGCTAGGGCTCCAGACCATACACCCCGGGACAGCGAAATACATTCGCAGGGGCTATCCCCTGTCCGTGTATGACAACGCTGTAAACCGGCTGAAAGCGTCAGGGATGGAAGTGATCGTGCATGTGATGCTTGGACTGCCGGGAGAGACAAGGCAGGATATGCTTGACACAGTGTCCTATGTGGGGAAGAGCCATGCGGACGGCATAAAACTGCAGCTTTTGCATGTGATAAGGGGCACAGACCTTGAAAAGGATTATCTGGAAGGCAGGTTTGAAACGCTTGCTTTTGAAACCTATGTGGAGCTGGTTGCAGACTGCATCGCTCTGCTTCCGAAAAATATGGTCATCCATCGCATGACAGGTGACGGAGACAAACGCACACTTGTGGCGCCGCTGTGGAGTGCAGATAAGAAGCGTGTGCTCAATGCGATCCAAACGGCAATTTCGCAAAAAGACAGGATAAGGGATTGACTTTTTCACCGCACTTAAGATAAAATAGGCAAAAGCTGGCACGAAGCCGGCAAAATGTATACACAGGAAGGTATACGATTCCCCAAGGGAGTGGTGTACCTTTTTTTGCGCGCATAAGCAGAGTCAGAAGTCACGATAAGCGGACATCATGCTTGCATGAATGGGAGCTTATCGGGGCTTCTGACGAGCAACGCGAACTCGGAATGCGGAGCATTACGAGTCTGCTTATGCGCAGAAAGCAGCAGAGTCAGAAGGAGCAAAAATGAATTTATCCGAATTTTTTGAAGAGAACCCGAAAGCCGCGCTGGCTTTTTCGGGCGGTGTGGATTCAGCGTATCTGCTGTACGCGGCGAAGGCGGCGGGAGCGGATGTGCGGGCATACTATGTGAAGAGCGATTTTCAGCCGCTATTTGAACTGGAAGATGCGAAGCGGATGTGCGGGGAGCTGGAAACCGGTTTCACGATTCTGAAATCGGACGTGCTGGCGGATCGGACCGTCCGGGAAAATCCGGCCGACCGATGCTATCATTGTAAGAAATTGATTTTTACAACAATACAGAAAGCGGCGGCAGCGGACGGATATGAGCTGCTGTTGGACGGCACGAACGCATCCGATGAGGAGGGAGACCGACCGGGGATGCGCGCGCTGCAGGAAATGGCTGTACGTTCCCCTTTGCGGGAATGCGGCCTTACAAAAAAAGAGATCCGCAGACTGTCTAAGGCGGCCGGACTTTTTACCTGGGAAAAACCGGCATACGCCTGCCTGGCTACGCGGATTCCCACAGGGGAGGAAATCACGGCGGAAAAATTGAAAGCGACAGAGGCGGCGGAGGATTTTCTCTTTTCGCGTGGGTTTACGGATTTTCGGGTAAGGCGTTTCGGCGGGGCGGCCAGACTGCAGTTTCCGGCCTCCCAGCTTGCGCGGGCATTTGCAGAGAGAGAGGAGATCGTTAAGGAACTGAAACAATATTATCAGGCGGTTTTGCTGGATATGGAGGCGAGAATATGAGCGAGTACCGGGAAATACTGGAGCATGTGAGGGACGGCGCACTTTCCGTGGAGGAGGCGCTTCTGCTGATCAAAAAAAAGCCTTTTGAGGATATCGGGTACGCGAAGGTGGATCATCACAGGGGCGTCAGGCAGGGCGCGCCGGAAGTGATTTTCGGAGCGGGAAAAGAGGCCTCGCAGATTGTGGGCATTGTCGACAGCATGAAGAAAAACGGGCAGAAGACCATTCTGATCACAAGACTATCTCCGAAGAAGGCAAAGAAGGTGGCCAAATGTCACGAGATGACCTACCATAAGCAGGCGCGGATCGGCATTGTCGGCAAGATGCCGGAACCGTCCGGGATCGGAAAGATTGTGGTTGCCACAGGGGGGACTTCCGATATTTCCGTGGCGGAGGAAGCGGCGCTGACTGCGGAGGTTCACGGCAATGAGGTGGTTCGGCTTTACGATGTTGGTGTGGCGGGACTGCACAGGCTGCTGTCTCACCTGGATGAGATCATGGGCGCATCGGTGATTATCGCCATCGCCGGCATGGAAGGCGCACTCGCCAGTGTGATAGGGGGGCTTGCGGACTGCCCGGTGATTGCAGTGCCGACCAGCGTAGGGTATGGCGCATCCATGCACGGAGTATCGGCCCTTTTGTCCATGCTCAATTCCTGTGCCAGCGGTGTGTCTGTGGTGAACATTGACAATGGATTTGGAGCGGGTTATCTGGCGAATATGATCAATCATGTGAAAAGAACTTCTAGTGACGTCTCGTTATAGGACGAGACGCCAGGAAGTGCTAAGTTTCACACTGAAGAATGCCAAAAGCAGGCATTATCTGAAAAACTGGGAGGAAAAATTTATGAAGACATTATATTTAGACTGCGGTATGGGGGCGGCGGGAGACATGCTGACCGCAGCACTTCTGGAGCTCCTGCCGGATCAGGAGAAGGTGCTGGAGGGACTGAACGCCCTGGGCATTCCCGGGGTGGAGATGGTGTGTGAGAAGGCACAGAAGTGCGGCATCGGGGGCACCCACGTTTCCGTGCGGGTTCACGGGGAAGAGGAGTCGGAGGAGATGCACGGCCATGAACACAGTGCAGAACATGAACATGGGCATATGCATGATGCAGAACACAGGCATGCGCACAGTGCAGAACATGAACACGAGCACGGGCATGCGCACAGTGCAGCACATGCCCACAGCCACGGGAGTCATCATCACAGCGGCATGCATGAGATAGAGCACATTGTGAACGGGCTGGCGGTATCTGAGCGGATCCGCAGGGACATTATGGCAGTGTTTGGAATGATTGCGGAGGCGGAAAGCCATGTGCACGGTGTGCCTGTCACCGAGATTCATTTCCACGAGGTGGGAACGATGGATGCGGTGGCGGATATCACAGCAGTCTGTGTGTTGATGGACAGACTGGCGCCGGATCAGGTGATTGTGTCGCCTGTACATGTGGGCAGCGGGCAGGTGAAATGCGCCCACGGGATTCTGCCGGTGCCTGCGCCTGCCACAGCGTATATTTTGAAGGACATACCGATTTATGGCGGGGAGATCCGAGGAGAACTCTGCACGCCCACAGGGGCGGCTCTGCTAAAGTACTTTGCAAGCCGTTTCGGGGCGATGCCTGTTATGCGCACGGCAGCAGTAGGCTATGGCATGGGAAAGAAGGATTTCCCGGCGGCAAACTGTGTGCGCGCGCTGCTTGGCGAGACGGAGGGAGCCGGGGACACAGTGGTTGAGCTTTGCTGTAATGTGGATGATATGACGGCGGAAGCCATCGGGTTTGCCGGGGAAACGTTTCTGGAGGCAGGTGCGCTGGAGGTCTACACGGTGGCCGCAGGAATGAAGAAGTCCCGGCCGGGCACCGTACTGCATGTGATGTGTACGGAATCCATGAAGGATAAAATGGTGGAAATGATCTTCAGGCATACGACAACCATCGGCATCCGGGAAAATATTTCCAGAAGGTATACCCTGGCCCGCTCCATACAGAGGGTTCAGACGCCTTGCGGGGAGGTTCGGAAAAAGATCTCCGAGGGATATGGCGTGATGAGAGAAAAATATGAGTATGAGGATCTGGCACGGATTGCAAGGGAGCGGGGGATATCCCTTAGGGAAGCAGTGGACTCCCTGCGGGGAATATAGAGTGGAAGACTGACAGAAATATAAAATGAGCAAAGTGGAATGAAATGTATGCAAAAACAGTTAAATAGAAACGTTATATTAACAAAGAAAATGACGGGAAAAGGCAGACTGTCTGCGGTTTTTCTGGCAGGTTTATGTGTTTTGACGGCCTGTGGAGGGCAGGGTGCCGTACAGATGGAAAAGGGGCGGACAGATGTGGAACAGACGGCCGGCCTGGCAGATGGAGAACAGGCGGAACCTGTCACTTTAGTCTACGGCAGCGGGGACTACACACGCATCAATCCGGCGCTGGATGAGCACGGGGAGATCAACCTGCTGTTGTTTGACGGGCTGACTTCCCACAACGGAAAAAACGAGGTGACGCCCGGCCTGGCGAAGAGCTGGGAGTTTGACGAGGCGGCCTGCACTTACACCTTTCATCTGGAAGAGGACGTTGTCTGGCATGACGGTGAGCCGTTTACGGCGGAGGATGTGAAGTTTACCATAGAGGCGGTGATGGACCCGGAAAACGCTTCCGAGAACGCACCCAACTTTGAGGATGTGGAGGAGATCACGGTGACGGATGAGCACACGGTTTCCTTTCGGCTGTCTGCGCCGAATGTGGCCTTTCTGGACTACATGACAATGGCGGTTCTTCCCGCGCATCTGCTTGCGGGGGAGGATATGCAGACTTCCGATTTTTTCCGGGCACCTGTGGGAACCGGGCCGTATAAGCTGGAAAGCTGGGATATGGGGCAGGCCATCGTCCTGACAAAAAATGAGGACTATTTCAAGGGGACGCCTCACATCGATCAGGTGATATTTAAGATTGTCAGCGATGACAACGCAAAGACGCTCCAGATGGCGGCGGGCGAACTGGATCTGGCGCTCCTTCCGCCGAAAGCGGCGCAGAGCTTTGCGAACCGGGAAGGGTATGTCTGCTATGATATGAAGACGGCCGATTACCGGGGAATACTCTTTAACTTTAACAATCCGTTCTGGCAGGAGAACCGGGATATCATTCCGGCGGTCTGCCATGCAATTGACAGGCAGGCCATCATAGACGCGGTGCTGCTTGGACAGGGCACACCTGCCTATGGGCCGCTGCAGCGCAATATTTATAACAATGAAGACGTGGAGCGTTATGAGTACAACCCGGAAAAAGCGGCGGAGATTCTGGAGGCCGCGGGATGCGTCAGAGGGGAAGACGGCATCTACAGGAGAGGCGGGGAGGCGCTTTCTTTCGTGATCAGCGTTGGCGCGGGCGATCAGGTGCGTGTGGATATGGCTCAGGCGGCGGCGCAGCAGATCAAGGCGGTTGGGATAGACTGCTCGGTGGAGATTCCGACAAAGGTTGACTGGAATAGTCAAATGACTTATCTGATCGGCTGGGGCAGTCCCTTTGATGCGGACGACCATACCTATAAAGTGTTTGGCACGGGGAAAGGTGCAAATTACAGCGGCTATTCCAATGCGGCGGTGGATCGGTATCTGACGCAGGCGCGCGGTTCTGACGATCCGAAAGTGCGGGCGGAAAACTACGCCAGATTTCAGGAGGAGCTGGCGAAAGACCCGGCTTATGCTTTCATCTGCTACATCGACGCCAATTATGTGGCGGATGCGTCGATTCGTGGAATTACTGCCGATACGGTGATGGGACATCACGGCGTGGGCATCTTCTGGAACATTGCGGAATGGACAAAGTAAGGGAATGGCTGAAAAGCGGCATTCTCTGCATGCTGGCGGAGGAATGTTGGAATGGATGTGCTTACCGTAAAAAACCTGTCGGTCAGTTTTTTCAGGCCGGAGGGCGAGATTGAGGCTCTGAAAAATGTCAGTTTCACCTTGCGGGAAGGGGAAATTCTGGCTGTCATGGGGAAGACCGGCTGCGGAAAAAGCGTCCTGTGCAAAAGCATATTAAAGCTTTTGCCGGATATTGCAAAAATTAAGACAGGACATATTTATATCCGGGGAGAGGAGATCACCGGGTATTCGGAAAAACAGATGCAGGGACTGCGCGGCCGATTTTTTTCTATGGTATTCCAGAACCCCATGACGGCCTTAAATCCGTGCATGTCCGTGGGAGAACAGATCGGGGAAATGGTGCGTCTGCGGCACCCGGAGCTTTCCGGGAGGGAGAGGAAGAAGCGGGTGGTGGAGCTGATGGAGCTTGTTGGTCTGGATCACGCGGGAGAGCGGGCAGGACAGTACCCCTTTCAGCTTTCGGGAGGCATGGCGCAAAGGTGTGTGATTGCCATAGCTCTGGCGGCGGAACCGGCAGTTTTGTTTGCAGATGAGGCGACCACGGCTCTGGATGTGACGGTGCAGGCGCAGATTTTGGAACTGCTTTTAAAACTGCGGGAAAGGACGGGCATGTCCATTGTCCTTGTCACGCATAACCCCGGTGTGGCGGCACGGACGGCTGACCGCGTGGCACTGATGAGGGACGGGGAACTTTACAGGATCGGGGATGTGGAGGAAATTTTTGAGAAATCGACACCTAATTAAAATGGTAAATAATATAGGAAAATTTTTGATCAGCGTTCTTGTTTTGTCTGTTCTCGTATTTACCCTTTCCAGACTTGCGCCGGGCGATCCCCTGTACGCCTATTATGGGGAGCGGGTGGAGAAAATGAGTGTGGAGGAGCAGGATCAGGCAAGGGAAAGGCTTGGTCTGCAGGCGCCGCTTTTTACACAGTATGTGCGCTGGCTGCAGAGGGCGGTTCACGGCGACTTCGGCATTTCTTATCAGTATAAGACGGACGTGAAGGAAGTGATAGCGGCGGGGATCGGCAACACTCTTCTGCTGGGCGGGCTGGGTTTTGTCCTGATCTTTGCGCTGGCGCTTTTTCTCGGGCTTTTCTGCGCGTGGCGGGAAGACCGGCTGGCAGATCGGATTGTATGCAGAATCGGTACGGTTACAAGCTGTATTCCTGAGTTTTGGCTTTCTCTGCTCCTGCTTCTGATATTTTCGGTGTGGCTCGACTGGCTTCCAAGCTCCGGGGCGTACGCCGCCGGCGGCGGGAGTCTGCCGGACAGGGCGGTGCACCTCATACTGCCCCTTTCCGTAGTGGTGCTTGGACATTTGTGGTATTATGCGTTTCAAGTCCGCAACAGACTGCTGGAGGAGGTGCGGGCGGACTATGTGCTGCTGGCCAGAATGAAGGGGCTGGGAGGCAGACAGGTATTATACAGACACTGCCTGCGGGGGGCGCTGCCATCCTATCTGAGCATGATGGCCATTGCCCTGCCCCATATCCTGGGAGGCACTTATGTGGTGGAAACCGTGTTTTCCTATCCGGGAATCGGTAAGCTTGCCTACGAGAGCGCCAGATATCAGGATTATAATCTGCTGATGGTAGTGAGCCTGCTTACAGGGACACTGGTTATTTTGTGTAATCTGACTGCCCGGCTTGTCAACGAGCGGATTGATCCCCGGATGGGCGTGCGGAGCGCATCGGCAGGCGGGGAGGTGAGGAGACTGTGAAAAAGAAGTTCCCGGTGATTTCCCTGCTAATATTGACTATTATAGTCATTTTGTGTCTGGCCTGCGGCCTGATGATGACGAAGGACCCGCTTTACATGGATCTGGCGCACTGTAATGAGGCGCCAGGAAAAGAATTTCTCTTTGGCACGGACGAAATGGGCCGAGATATCTTTTCCATGATCTGGTACGGCGGCAGAATTTCTCTCACTATCGGGTTTCTTGCAACCTTGATATCCACGACGCTGGCAGTTCTTGTGGGAAGTGTGAGCGGCTGTGCCTCCGCCCGGATTGACGGCGTCCTGATGCGGCTGACTGAGCTGATTCTGAGTGTGCCGGGTCTTTTGCTGACGGTTTCCCTGCAGGCTGTTTTTGACAGGGCGGATGTGTACAGTCTGTCTGTTGTAATCGGTCTGACAGGCTGGATGGGCATGGCGAAGGTGGTGCGGACAGAAGTTGTGCAGCTTGGAAATACGGATTATGTGCTGGCGGCAAAATGTCTGGGCGGCCGTTTTTTTCATGTGTTGTTCCGGCATCTGGCGCCCAACCTGTTCCCGTCCGTTCTGTTCATGGCAGTTATGCATGTGAGAAATGCCATCGTGGCGGAAGCTGCGCTGAGCTTTATGGGACTTGGTCTTCCGGTGGAAGTGGTTTCCTGGGGCAGTATGTTCTCACTGGCAGAGCAGGCGCTCTTTTCCCGCGCCTGGTGGATGATAGTGATTCCAGGCACGTTTCTGACGGGAACGCTGCTGTGTCTGACAAATCTGGGAGAGTATATGAGGGGGAGTGCGAACAAAAGGCACAGCAATCTCGGTTAAAAACGTACTACAGCAATCATAAAGAGTATGTAAAAAAAATATAAAAAAATTATTAAAAGTGACGAATAATGTGGTATAATAAAAAAGTAACCAGTGATTTTTAATAACTTAGATGAATATAATCAGCTTCATTGCCAAATCGTTTTCTGCTAATCTCTTAAACTTTTTATCTATTTGATTCTGGTCTGTTTATCTATCTTATTAATCCAACATGTGAACGGGGGAGAACTTCATGCAAAAAGGGAAAGAAGGCAGTGCGAAGAAGGCTTCGCGAAAGGGAAACAGCCAAAATGAGGGACAGTTTATCGGCATCGGGAAAAAGATTTCCATGCGCTTTGGGCGGGTTATAATGATCAGCTGTATTGTATTGGGAACGATGACATCAATTTTGAGTTATATATCTTCCATCAGTGCGGTATCAGAGACGATCAATAACACGTCCGATGTGGCGGGGGATTATGTTTCCGCTTCGCTGAACGAGTTTATTGCGATCGCCTATGAGACAGGAAGCATTGCGCGGCTTGCAGATCCTGAGAAAACGCCGGAGGAAAAAGCGGCTATTTTAAACCAGAGGGTGAAAGACCACGATATGGACGGCGCGTATCTGCTTGACGGAAACGGTATCGACATAATTACGGGAGCGAATCTTTCGGACAGAATCTATTTTAAGGAAGGCATAAAGGGAAATACCTATGTTTCAACGCCGGCATACAGTGAGGTGACGGGCAAGGTATCCTATGTGGTAGCGGCGCCCCTGTGGGAGGGCGGTGTGCCCGGAACAACGCCGGTCGGCGTAGTTGCCTATGTGCCAAACGGCGAATTTCTGAATGATATTATGCGTTCCATACAGGTTGGGAAGGGCGGAACCGCTTTTATGCTGGACAAGAACGGCATTACAATCGCGGACGTAAATTCTGAGTTGGTGGGCGTGGAGGACAGCGTTGCGCTTGGAGATACGAATCCCAAACTGAAGAAATACAGCGCCATCTGTAAAAAGATGATCGCGGGAGCAAACGGCACGGGTACATACAGCTATAATGGCAAGACGAAGGTGGTTGCCTACTCTCCCGTTCCCGAGACGGACGGCTGGAGTATTGGCGTAGCGGCGGTGCGAAATGAATTCTTAAAGATGTTTTATATTTCGCTCGTGATCACGATTATATTGGTAGTGGCATTTACCGTGTATGGTATTAAAGTCGGTGTGAAAATGGGTAAAGCGGTTGCCGCACCTCTCGGCAGAACGGTAGACAGACTGAAGCTTCTGGCGGAGGGAGATATCCATTCGGAGGTACCTGAGCCGACAGAAAACGACGAAACGAAAATTCTGCTGGATTGTCTGGCGGAGACGATTCGCGACTTGAATACCATCATTACAGGTATCAGCAGCGATCTGGCAGAGCTGGCGGACGGCAACTTTTTGATTGATGTGGAAGAGAGCTATAAAGGCGACTTTGCCCAGATCAGCGAATCCTTCCGTGATATTGTGGGCTCACTCAGCGCCGCGCTCGGGGAGATTGATACCAATGCGGAAAGTGTCAGAAAGGGTGCAACGGATCTGGCGGGGGCATCCCAGCTTCTGGCTGAGGGCGCGACGGATCAGGCAAGCGCGATCGAGGAACTGACAGCGACAATGACAGATATATCGGAAAAAATAAGTATCAATGCCGAGTATGCAGCGAAAGCCAGAAAAGTTGTGACCGATATGAACGATCAGGTGAGCGAGAGCAATGCCCAGATGAAACAGAGCACGGAGGCGATGGAGAGAATCAGGGAGGCTTCTGATAAGATAGCAGAAATTATCAGTAGCATTGAGGAAATCGCGTCACAGACAAATCTTCTTGCGCTGAACGCGTCCATTGAGGCTGCGAGAGCGGGAGAGGCCGGAAAAGGATTTGCAGTGGTTGCCACACAGGTCGGCATCCTGTCAGAGCAGAGCAGCGAGGCGGCAAAAAATACAAAGCAGCTGATCCAGAATGCCATCCAGGCAGTGGAGGACGGAACCAGGCTGGCAAACTCTACGGCGGAGTCGCTTCTGGTTGTGGTTGACAATGCGAAGACGGTGGGCGAGGCGATTGACAAGATTGCGTTGGCGTCCGAAGAGCAGGCGGATGCCACGGCGCAGATCACGGAGGGCGTCAACCAGATTGCCCAGGTTGTGGAGTCCAACTCTGCTACCTCAGAGGAGAGCGCGGCGGCATCGCAGGAGCTGTCGTCACAGGCGGATCTGCTGAAAGAACTGGTTGACAGATTTAAATATCACGCATAAATTTATGATGACAGGAAAACAGCGGTGTCCAGGTAACGGCGCCGCTGTTTTTGCGCGTTCTTTTTGTGTGAATTGTGACCGCGTTTTCAAAACGTGGAACTCGTTTACAAGACGGGAACCTCGGTTTGCAATCGACCGAGTAAGACATGGTACAATCTATACCATAAATAGGCAAAGATGTGAATGCGGGTGGTTTTAGAGAATAATTTGTGTTATGATGATTTCGTATGTTTGCGACATACCTGCTTTGGATTGGAGAGGAATGGAGACTAAGATGAAACAGTTAAAGGGGAGCGGTTTTTTTCGTGTCCTGTTTAAGATGAATGTACTGCCGATTATACTGCTTACGATTGTGATAACTACGTTCAGCGCCATGCGGTTTGCGGCTTCCATGAGGATAGAGACGAAAAATGGTCTTGTGGATCTGAGTCATACGGTTGCCACGCTGTATGACGAGGTATATGAAGGAGACTATCATGCGGTGGAGAAAGACGGCGAGGTTTTACTGTGGAAGGGTGAACATTTGCTGAACGGTGATTTCGGGATTCCCGATGCCATCAACGAAAGGACGGGCATTGATATCACTATTTTTTCCAGGGATACCCGTATCTCTACCACGATCCGAACCGGCAGCGGAGAGCGGGTAATCGGGACCACAGCCAATGAAACGGTTGTTGATGACGTGTTATATGGTGGTCATTCGCAGTTTTATTCCAGCACGTTGGTAGAGGGTGTACGATATTTTTCCTACTATGAACCGCTTTACGATGCGAAGGGGGCATGCATCGGCATGCTTTTTCTCGGGAAACCTTCGGCGGAAGTGGAGGGACTGGTGAGAAGTTCGCTCAGTCCGATCATTCTTTTTGGCCTGCTCACAATGCTGATTGCATGTTTTGTGACCATCCGCTTTTCCGGGAGACTGGTGGATGCCATTCGGAAAATGGAACTGTTTCTCGTTGCCATTGAGCGGGGTGATCTCCATGAGGAATTTGACCGGGAAGTTATGGAGCGCAGGGATGAGCTTGGGGAGATGAGCCGCTATCTGATTAAGATGCAGCAGTCTTTGCAGAAGCTGGTGGAGCAGGATCTTCTGACTGGCCTGTACAACCGCAGGAGCGGAGAAAAGCTCCTGAAACATGTCTGTGAGAAATACGTGAAGGACAAAACGCCTTTCTGTGTTGCCATCGGTGACGTGGATCACTTTAAATGCGTCAATGATACATATGGGCATGAATGCGGGGATGTGGCGCTCACAGAACTTTCCGCGCGGATGAAAGAGCATATGCAGGGGCGCGGGTTTGTCGCCAGATGGGGCGGAGAGGAGATGCTGCTGGTGTATGGTGGTGTGCATCTGGACAGAGCAGCCGCCTATATGCAGGAACTGCTGGAAGCGATCCGCACGAAGCCGGTTGTATATGGGGATATCCAGATCAATATTACGATGACCTTTGGACTGACAGAGGGAAACGATGAGAAAATCGAACACATTATCCGGGCTGCGGATGAGAAGCTGTATCAGGGAAAAAACAGCGGCAGGAATCAGATTGTGGTATAAACAGGGATAAGCGCAGATTTAGATGTATGGACTATCGGAAAGGACTCCGATAGTCCTTTTTGGATTTCCGGGAAGTAAGTGCAAGCTGAAATTGCGGAATTGACACAGAAAAATGCTGGATATACAAGTGCGCTATGCTATGATAAACAGGAACCGCAGGGAAAAATAATCATCGGAGAGAAGGGAGAAGAGACAGAAATGACGTTTGGAGAAAAACTGTATCAGATGAGAAAGGCGCACGGCCTCTCTCAGGAGGCGCTGGCGGAGAAACTGAATACGAGCAGACAGGCGGTCAGCAGATGGGAAAACAATAACGGCTATCCCGAAACAGAAAAAATCATTCTGATTGCAAAGCTTTTTCAGGTAAGTCTGGATGAGCTGCTGATGGATGAGCGGGAGCTTTTTCAGGAGTCCGGCAGTACAGACGGAAATACCGAAAACAGCCGGGAGTATGAAGGCAACAATGGGAATGGATATTATGTAAACCGAGAGGCAGCAAACGGGTTTCTGCTCTATTATAAAAAGAAATTCCTGCTGATCGGAGCGGCCAGTGGACTGATAGCGGGCTGTAACAGCGCATCCTTTTCTTCGACTGAGCCGGGCTTTTATGAACTGGCGGTTGAACCTGTTCTTACGACCCTGTCTGTGCTGGTCATGTTCTCTATCGTATTTTACATTATTTTGAAGCAGAATCCGTACAGAAATTTCAGAAGAAAAGAACTGATTTTCTCGGATGAAGTCAGAAGCGAACTGCAGCAGGAGTTTTCAAAAATGAAAAAAGCGCTGCTTTCGGGCATCGTCGTCTGTCTGTTGATTGTAGGAATAAACGAGCTGCAGTTTGCCTGCTGGATCAGTGGAAACTGGGAGACAATGTATCTTCTGGACAGTGTAAATGTGGGGTGGGATGATGTGCTTTATATGGTGATGGTGGGCGTCTGCGTCTTTGTCATGGTTTTCTGCGCGGGTGTCTACTGGTCTTATGCAGTACTGCTTCGGGGCGATTCCCTGCAGGGCGGGGCATAGGATCCGGGCGCTATCATTCACAGCAGTATCGTATTTCGCAAATAGAGCAGACAAGGGAGGCATTCGTCATGGAAAGGACAGGGAATCACCGATTATAACGACTTGCGGGAAATGCTGGGCCTTTCGCCTGTCGTGCGGCAGGGTGAACAATACCTGATTCACATAAGAATGAAAGAGCGGAAATAGCAATGCGGCGCAGGAAAAGGTTATCCCTTGCGCCGCGCAAAAGCAGTATTACGCAATAAATGGTTTCTCCAGAAGTGACATGTCGCGCTGCTCCAATTTCACCTTCACCTGTTCGGGTAAAAGCAGTGAGTCCAGATAGCTCTTGGCAACATCATCTGTAAAATCCGCGTTTCGCGTATACCGATATTCTTTGCTCTTATCCTGTATCACTGATTCATAGGTAAAGATTTCTCTGCTGGCAATTCGCTCTACCAGGGATTCATGCGCGACTTTGACAGATTTCATTCCCAAAACAAATGGATCAACGGCCTCCGCTCTGGGCAGGGCATGATAAAGCATGTTACCAGAATCCAGTCCCTTTCCCAAAAGGTGTATCGTCGCGCCAACAAGATCGGGATGGCCGTCGTATGCAGCCCAAAAGTTACATGAGCTTCCTCTGTAATAGGGGCTTACCCCCATGTGAATATTGATTGCCTTATGATCAATCAGATAATCTATAAGCCATCCTTTGATATAGCTTGCGCCGAAAACGACAAACACATCTGATTGTAATGCGGGTGATAATATTTCCTGCGATATTCTGTTCAAGTCTCCGCTCTTTAACGCCAGATGATCTACATTTCCAGACAGAAAACTAATACCGCCAAACACTTCTCTTTCCGCGTCTCTGACATGCTGGAAATAGGTATTCATGACATCTGAATTGTCAAAGAAATCCTTGACTTCTCCCGGAAACACAGTGTTGCATTCCTGAATGGCATACACCCGGTCTGAAATTTGGGACAGAGAATTGATAAGGCTGATATGGCGTGGCTGATTACTTGTAAATACGGTTATATTCATTTTGCTGCCTCCATTGCTTTCATAATATTTGCATGATCTTGTCTGGGATATTCATAGCGTATATCTTCTAATTGCACATCCACCATATTTGCCCGGAATCCGATCCGTATCCCCAGCTCCCTCATACATTTTAAGGTATCAGAATTATAAGAGTTGCAAGGATAGGATACCGCTGTGATTTCCTCATTGAGTACATTTTCGAGCTGCCTTTTGTTAGTCGTATATTCCCTGCTCTGCTCCAGATAATTTTTGTCTGACATAACGGTCGGGTGCGAGTATGAATGCAGACCGATGATGTGTCCCTGTTTTCGTAGATTTTTTATATGGTCAGCATTTAGCCATAAGATTTGTGAATTTCTTTCAATGTCATACTGGTATGTCTCAAGCATTTTATCCATAGTCATATTATATTTGCTTACACCCAGCACCCTGTCCCGCATATATCTGAAACGTTTGTCGTTTGGCGTATAAAAGGGAAATTCCTTTAAGTATTGATCCGGGTCAAAAGAGCGCATTGCGGCCGTGGCTTCGGGATCATTTGCAGCGACAATATCGAAGAAGGCCGAGTAAAAATCTTCGATATCAGAAAACTTTGAGAACCGAAAATGCCGATAAAGTTCTATTTTTTCAATGATACCATCAAGCGGGGATGTATATATAAACCAAAAAGCGGTTAATCCCCGATCTTTCATTACAGGATAGGCTACATCGTATTGACAAAGCAGCCCGTCATCGAATGTGAGACAGACATCGGCAGGCGAGAGTGTGCCAGCTTCCGATTTTTGTAAAAATTCCCCGGCACCGATGATGTTGTGATCTTTTCCATAGAAATCAAGCATATCGTTGAACGTCTCGGCTGAAATTGAGCCCTGTCCAACAATATGCTTTTGACTATCGTGAAAATGATGGTACATAATTCCGTGCGCTTTGTTTTGTACTTTGATGGAATCCATATTCATTGAAGTTTACCTTTCCGAAATCGTGCTTTTTTCTGATTATGTGTTAATTCAACTAACATTTTACGAAAAAAGCAGGCAAAAATCAAGTAGAGCCAAAAGGTAAAGACGTCATGACGTCCGTTTTTTTGTTAACGTGAAGACATAATAGAAGAACAAAAAGCTGGTTGCTGTTTTCGCAAACACATCTGCGACCTGTTCGCTGAGTGTGACAGACAGTATCATACGTGCTGCGATAATTCCTGCGATAGAAGCTGCTGCGATAAATGCCTTTTTCATAATTTGAGATCTCCTTTTCCCTGTTGTATTGTGAGGTGTTTTGTTTTCTGAAATAAGGATAACAGATAAGAGAAACGGTATCCATGGATTTGACTTACAGTTTGCGCGCCGTAACTTACAGTTTTGTAAGGCGGTGTAAATGAGTGTACCCTGTTCCGCAAGTTTGAGAGCAAAAAGGATATCGTTTTACAGGGGGCAAACCAGGCAGGATGGCGGGCGAATGTCACACCAGAGATTTTTGAAAAGGCAGAGTGGGATCTGCAGGCAGATCTGGAAATGTTCATGAGAGCATATATTGACAGGATGACGCCGGATTTTGTCAATCTGTCTGAGGGCGCCACAGCTCTATGAGGAGACCAGGCGGCTCATCATGAAAGTGCCGCAGGCTTTTATGCCGTGATGGTACGAAACAGGGAAGATCTGGCAGAAACAATCAAAAAGGCATTTTAAAAGAAATTATGGTCAGAGGTTATAAGCCGAACACATCCGTGCATAAGGGGCAGTTAAATAAGGCGCTGGAACTCCTGAATCATGCGGAAAAGCTGGTTTTCCTGATAGGCGGCGGGGTGAATATTGCCCGTGCAAATAAGGAAATGACACAGCTTGCAGAGCTGACAGGAGTGCCTGTCATTACGACGATCATGGAAAAACAGATAAATTTGCGGTCCATGCAAAGATTGTCCATATTGATGTGGATGCGGCGTCTATTTCCCGGAATATTGATGTGGATATTCCTATCGTCGCCGATGCGAAAAAGGCGATATGCGCTTTGCTTGAAAAGGCAAAGCCGCTGCATATTTCAGCGTGGACAGATAAAATCAGCCGTTGGAAAAAGGAATATTCGATTGCTATGGGGAAAGCCGGGCTGACACCGCAAATGATCATTCAATCTATCAATGAAATGTTCAAAGATGCGATTGTTGCTACGGATGTTGGATAGTGCGGAGGGGTGACAAAACAAATACAAATAAGAAAGGGACTTCCTCAATCCTTAAAAGGCTATGACAGTAACGGTTATAGCTTTTTTTCATGCGGTAATTACTGTATGAAATGAACCCATATTCCCACAAGTGGAGAAATACCCAACAACAGTATTCCGCAATCCTGCCACAGATAAAGGACAGTGACACCAAGCAGATTGTAAGCACCACCTTAAAAAAATTAAATGCCCTGTCAGAGGAAACGTGTGCAGAATTAACCGCCACCACCAAAAGACGGAAAATGACCGAGCGTGACCATTCCATAAAGACAAGGTTAGCCAAAGCAAAGGAACAGGCAAAACAGCCGACAGTTGCCGAGGGAAAAAAGCACAGAACCCACAGCAAAGGAAAGGGGGATATGGCACTATGAAACTTTCCCGATACGAACAGGAAACGATTGTCAATTATAATGCAGGAGAAAAGACCGCCACCCTCTATACAAGGGATAAAGCGGTTATGCGGAAACTTGACACGCTTGTTGCCGACTTCCCCGACACATACAAGCTGACAGGGCAGGACGAGGTATCTAAGACCTATTCTTTTCCAAAGTCATACGTCTGCTACCGCAAGCCGAGGGCGTTCAGTACAGAGCAGAGGGAACGGGCAAGGCAGATGATGATTGCAAATAACAAGGCAAAGGGAAATTAAAGAAAATTTAATGGAATTGTGTATGCGTTTGTGGTAAGATAATGACATTGAACAATTTAACAAATCGGAATTTGCAGATGATTTTCTTGAACTTTCCTTATTTTTCAAGGCTTTTAGAGCCTTACATAGTGAAATGATTTCTATTTTCCCTTGTTTTTGCCCTTATGGGCAGTTTACAAGGGAAAGTTTTTCTGAATGTATCTAATCGTTGCCTGCCACTTTGTCCAAGAGCCTTGCGGAAGTCCGTTTTGCTTCCCTTGTGGCATGGGCATACACATTCATTGTGGTACTCACGTCAGAGTGTCCTAAGAGTTCCTGCACGTCCTTCGGCGCTGCGCCGTTTGACAGCAAATTGCTTGTATAAGTATGGCGGAGCTGGTGGAAATGAAACCCTTCAAATCCGTCCAGTTTCTTTGCGAGTGTCCGGCAGACGATACTCAATGTACTCGGCGTTTCAAGGCAGCCGTCCGGTCTTAAACATACAAATGAGATTTCGTTGTAATCCGCCGGAATGTCCTGCGTGTTCTCCAAGCTGTAATACTCATAGTAAACCCTGTTTTTGTCCTGCACTTCCTTGTAGTAGTTGCGGTGGTACAGTTCCCCGTACTGCATCTGATTTTTAAGCTGTTCTTTCCTTGCTTTTTTCAGTATGGCGGTAAGCGTGTCTCCAAAATCAACCGTCCGCACTTTCTTACGTTTTGTCGGCCCGATAATCGTTTTGTGCTTTGCACCGTCATAGCGGACGCTCCGTTTTACCGTAAGATACTGTTCTTCAAGGTTGATGTCCTGCCAGGTCAGCCCGCATACCTCGCCAATCCTAAGACCTGCATAGTAAGCTATCTGTATCGGCAGAACCGCTGAAACATTTTTCTTTTTAAGATAAGCGATAAGTTTCTCATAGTCATCATGAGAAATAGGCTGCGTGCCTGCCTGTCCCATATCTTCCTCTGAAAACAAATCCACTTCCTCTGCCTTTCGTTTCAGCTTGATGTACTGCATTGGATTGAACGTAATCAGTTGTTTTGGGAATACCGCAAAACGGAACGACTGCTGTAAAACCGC